>JANOAU010000180.1:0-57355 GCA_031411275.1 Saprospiraceae bacterium
ATAGGAATTTTCACATAGAACCACATAGTTTTTAAGAAATACTATGTGGTTCTATGTGAAAATTCCTATGTTTCTATGTGTATATTTAAGTCAAAAAAAATGCTCTAACCCATTCGCTATGAATCAATTAGAGCATTTATAATTCTGCTTATTTTTTTAATCGAAATTAACTTCTGTCAGTATCATTTTAGTCAATGAATTGTCTTTCATTTCCAAATTTGAATGACCCATCAAGTATTCATCAACGGCACGAGCGGCTTCACGACCTTCGGACATTGCCCACACAACGAGCGATTGACCCCGACGCATATCACCAGCTGTGAACACTTTCGGGTTATTGGTTTGGTAATTATTGTCCGCCACATTGCCGCGTCCATCGAGTGCGATGCCGAGTTGCGCCAACATGCCTTCGTGTTGTGGATGTAAGAAACCTGCGGCGATGAACACCATATCGCAAGGCAATTCTTGTTCTGTGCCTTCAATTTCGACCATTTTGCCGTCTTTCCACTCGATATTGACAATTTTCATAGCTTTCAGATTGCCGTCTTCGTCACCCATAAAAGCTTTAGTGTTGATAGCCCATTGGCGTTCACACCCTTCGATGTGTGAAGTAGAAGTCCGCAACATCATGGGCCAGTTGGGCCAAGGCGTTGAGGCGGCTCTTTCGAGGGGCGGTTTACCCATTACTTCAATCTGAGTTACGGATGCTGCACCATGGCGATTGGATGTACCGACACAGTCTGCCCCTGTATCACCCCCGCCAATGACGATAACGTGTTTGCCCGTAGCAAGTAGTGGTTCACCTAATTTTGCAGGATCGTCACCCGCTACACGTTTATTGTTTTGCTCCAAAAATTGCATCGCAAAATAAACGCCGTTCAGTTCACGTCCTGGAATAAGCAAATTGCGTGGAATTGTAGACCCACCCGTCAAAACCACCGCATCGTATTCATCTAAAATGAGTTGTGGATCCATATTGAAACCCACATTTGCATTTACTTTGAATATAATACCTGACTCTTCCATCACTTTTTGGCGGCGGTCAATAATCCATTTTTCCATCTTGAAATCAGGGATACCATAGCGCAACAAGCCACCAATGCGTGTATTGCGTTCAAATACCGTAACCCAATGACCCGCTTTGTTCAGTTGTGCCGCTGCCGCCATACCCGCAGGGCCCGAACCGATGACAGCCACTTTTTTACCTGTTCTTACTGAGGGGGGTGTGGCTTTGACAAGACCATTTTCAAAGGCGTGTTCAATGATAGATTTCTCGATATGCTCAATGGCAACAGGCGGTTGATTGATACCTAACACACAAGCCGATTCGCAGGGTGCCGGACAAATGCGTCCTGTAAATTCCGGAAAATTGTTGGTACTACTCAATATTTCATAAGCTTCTGACCAATTTTTACGATAAACAGCATCATTGAATTCAGGAATTATATTACCTAATGGACAACCATTATGGCAGAATGGCACACCACAATCCATGCAACGAGCCGCTTGTTCATTCGTTTTTTCTTCTGCAAAAGGTTGATACAACTCTTTATAATCGTGCCGACGCACTTCGACAGGGCGTGTTTTTGGCAATTCACGTGTGAATTTCAAAAAGCCTTTCGGATCTCCCATTTATTTAATAATTGAATTGGTTTAGAATATAAACTAACTGGAGGGCGAAGTTACGATTTTTTTCAGAAACAGAAAGCGTAAAGGCGTATCAGTCTTGCAATCTCAAATGTAAATGATTGTTTTTTTTATAAATTCAATATTTAATATTAAACGTCTAAGGGAATAACTACTTTTATTCTGTTTTTTGAGAATGCCTATATGTTAAGCCTTTAGATACTCGTTTGAAAATGGTTTGCCTAAAATAAGAGAATCAAATCATTCATAACTAACGTTTTATATTTTTTTCACTTTCCGTTTTTCACTTTTCAAGTAAAATAATAAACACAAAAAAACTCTTCCATGCGATACATGGAAGAGCTACAATACAAAAAAGCATGAAAAATTTTACTAACTGATTTTTACGATTGTGTTTGTTTGATAATTAAAAAGAAAAAGTTGGACATACGGCGTATGACTCATTGAGTACATCATTAATTCAAAAACATGTCTGCATGGAAATTGTCGTATTAGATTTGACTATAAATCTAAACTTAGGATTTGACTGGATTATCGTCTTCATTTTTAGTTAGCTGTTTTCGATAAAGTTATTGGTTAAAGTAAATTCATATCTTGAACAAATATATTGACTTACAAAGTGTTACGCAAAAATAGGGGCATATTTTTTAACATATTTATATGAAAAATGAGAAAAATTGCTATCTGTTCAATCACTAAAAATCAGTGTAACACTGTCACTTACCCACTTCTCTTATAAATTCATCTCTTAGTACATGATTCAATATGATTGAGCCTTTGGTCAAAATGACTCCTAAGACCCACGTTAAGGTTACAATAGTGTGAAGTGGAATGAACCGCCCCATTCGCTTCTTTCAATGCCGATGCACTGCCGTTTTCGACACCATTTTTTGCATCACTGCCACATCTATTTTCCGAATATACACCAATGGTTTAGCTATTTTGTAAGACTCAGACCCCTCAGTATTTTCGATAGAAATAACCGTTTCAGCATGTACACAACTCGCCTCAGAACATTGATGCTCTACAATATCAATATAAACAGATTCATCCAATGTAAAACGGACAATCACCCATTGCCGAATCGCTTTTTTTACCTGAATATTCTCTGGGTCAAGTGGATTTTTAAAAATAGTCATAGAAAATAGGAAATATTAATGGTGAATGGTTAATATTTTAATGGTGAATATTCACCATTAAAATATTAACCATTCATAAAGGAATTATTTCAACAATTTCAAGCCCATAACCAATCAAACCGACTCGCCGCCTTTGAGAACGGGTAATCAATCGGATTTTAGAAACCCCTAAATCATTTAGAATTTGCGCCCCAACACCATAATCTCGTGCATCTATGGCATACTGAGGGGTCTCGTGTCGCTCTTGTTGCGCCTTGTATGCCTTCAAACGTTGCAACATCGAATGACCTTTTTCGGCTTGTTGGATATACAGAAAAACACCACGACCTTCTTGAGCAATAATGTCAAAGGCACTGTGCAAGGTGGTTTCGGTGTTGTCAAATAGGCTGCCTAAGATATCATTCGGCTCGGTTGAACTTTGCACACGTACCGCTACGGCTTCGTCAGCTGTCCAACTGCCTTTTTTGATGGCTAAGTGTATGTCGCCAGAAGTGAGTTGTTTGTAGGCAAAAACCTCTAATTCACCATATTTTGAAGGTATTTTGACGCTCATTTCCCGCTTAATGAGGCTTTCTGTTTGCATACGATAAGCCACCAAATCATCTATAGAGACAATTTTCATATCGAATTTTTGTGCTATTTTAAGAAGCTGGGGCAAACGTGCCATCGTGCCGTCCTCATTTAATATTTCAACCAATACGCCAGCAGGATACAAACCTGCCATGCGTGAGAAATCAACCGCCGCCTCCGTATGCCCTGTGCGCCGCAAAACGCCTCCTGTTTTAGCTCTCAAAGGAAAAATATGCCCCGGTCGTGCAAAATCAGAACCTTTTGCAGCTGGATTTGTCATCCAACGGATGCCTGTTGAACGGTCATAAGCGCTGATACCCGTCGAACACCCATGTCCCAAAAGATCAATCGAAATGGTAAAAGCCGTTTCGTGTAGGGCTGTGTTTTCAGGCACCATCGGCTTCAGTTCGAGTTCATCAGCGCGGTGTTCTTCAATCGGCGTACAGATTAAACCCCGCCCATGTGTTGCCATGAAATTAATCATTTCAGGCGTAACCAACTCAGCAGCACAGATAAAATCACCTTCATTTTCACGGTCTTCATCGTCCACAACAATGATGATTTTTCCAGCACGTATATCCGCAATGGCTTCTTTAATGGTATTCAAACTGGTTTCTTTTTTCAGACTTGGCAAGAGCATCGAATCTATCATAATTTAGTTTTGAATTTATAAACCAAAAATACCAAATTTAGTTTGGTTGTTTTTCAATAATTTTTTCATTTAATAAGCCTATAAAAAGCTGGGTGGCAGCGTGCCATGAATAATTTTCTTGAACAAATATACGTCCATTTTTGCTTATAACATTTTGTAAATCAATGTTTTGCAATAATCGCAGTATTTGTTCTGCAAAGTCCCCCTCAGTATCGGCGAGTAAAATATCCTTTTCAGAAGTTGAGCCAACCGCATTGTTCACACGCGGCGTTGTCACGACAGGCACATTCATCGCCATTGCCTCTAATATCTTATTTTGTTGACCAATCCCATGCATCAATGGGGCGACTAAAATGCGGGATTGGGCATAAGCTTCACGAATGTCGTCGAGCCAACCGATGACTTTAATATGTTCATTTTCAAAACTCCAAATTTCACTCGTGGGTCGTGCCCCCGCTAATAAAACCGTTACTTCGGGTTTATGAGCTTTTACTAAGGGCATTATTTTTTTGATTAAAAAACGGACTGCTTCGACATTAGAATAATAACCCAAATTGCCAACGAAACAGATGTCATATTTTTTTTCTATTGTATTATTTTGATTTTTAAAATCAGATATATCAAAAAAATCAACATCCACACCATTCGGTATGACATGTACTTTTGTGTCTGTTGGTGTCCAAGATAAACGTAGTTTATCTTGCTCTGAAATGATGGTCGAAAAATCAAAATTAGAAGCTACATATTGCTCATAGTGCTGCATCAAACGCGCCTCAAAACGCCAAAAAGGGCGCATATAAAAAGGGGAAATATCGCACCGACGCATCGTTCCTGCCCCAAAAGCATCCATAAAGTCAAGGGTTTTGGGTAAGTTCACATGCTCAATATAGGCACTCATACGGGCAAGATGGCAATGAATGAGGTCAGGTTTTTCTGTTTCGATGATGGTATCAATGGCATTTTGGATGCTTAAATGATAGAAATAAGCCACTTGAAAAGGGCGTTTTACCCCCCTTAGTATATTGCCCATAATGTTTAAAAATATTGAAAATCGAGAAAGGGGCAATACAAATATTTTTTTACAAAACGCTTTAACCACTTGATAATCAATCTCTTTTACTGTCTCTTCTGTCAATGAAACCAAATAAATCTCATAACCTGCACGATGCAACTCACGCATCTGATAGTAGATACGCAACTTATCGCCTTTTTCAAGCGGATAGGGAAATCGAGAAGTCAATACGAGTATTTTCACGCCGCAAAAATAGTAATAGTTATTCGTTAATCGTTAATGGTTACTGGTTATTCGTTAATCGTTACTGGTGTTAAGGTTTTACGAATAACCAGTAACGAATAACGAATAACCAGTAACAATTAACCAATTGGGTGAGCAATGAAGTAGTAATTCTGGGAGGTGTTAAATTGGTGTTCAAAAGCTTCGATACTGAGGGGGGGGCTTGCGGACAACCAATCACGCATAAGAGATATATGCATATTGTTTTTTTCAAAAAAAGAAAAAATTTGGCGCGGCGTTGTGCCATAGACATCCGATGCCCCCAATCCATGCTCAAATACGATGATGGGTTGGCAACGATTAATCGTTTTTTGTGCGCCTTCCAAAACGAGCAGTTCCGCGCCTTCTACGTCTATTTTGATGAAATCTATGGTTTTATCAAGCGGGATTATATTGTCAAGTAATTCTGTTTTTACTGTTATTAAGGTGTCTTCTTCATTTGGACGGTCGTAACGGCGGCGCAAAATGCCACTGTACGATGGGTTTGAAACAACATAGTTGAAGCTGGTTGTCCCCGTATGGCGGCTTAAAGCGACTTCATAAAAACGGCAATTTGTAGGATATTTTTTTTGAATCAAACCTTTATATAGGTCTGGTAATGGCTCAAAACAGTCGTGTTGTCCTTGTGGGGCATATCTCAAGATGAGGTCAAGCATCTCGCCTTTATGGCAACCCACATCAATACAATTGGAATCGGGACGGCATATTTTTTTCAAGATTTTGACCGTTTGAGCATCGTACTGTTGGTTTTTAGTGAAGGCAATGGGCAATTTTTTTAAAAGCGATTTTATATGAGAAAGCATTGATTGTCAGTATTTTATCTTAAAAATAAAAAAGTGCCATACTGATTAGTTTGGCACTTTTAGGAACTTATATTTCAATATGAAGCCGTAAAGTTAAGAAGCACGATTGAAAACTCATAGATTAAATATTAACCTTTCTTTTTTCCAAATAGGATTTGTAAGCCGATTGAACGTGAGCCGCGATTTCAAGACTATCAAAATTTTCAACGGCAAATTGACGCGCCCGTTCGCCGATACCCCTCAGTAAATCGGGGCGTTTGCGGCAAAATTCTATTTTTTCGATGAAATCATAATCTGAATTAGCGATTAAAACCTCCACGCCGTCTTGGGCAGGTATGCCTTCCAAGCCCATAGACGTGGTGAGGACGACACGTCCCAACATCATGGCTTCTAAAATTTTGACACGGATACCTGAACCACTGAATAAGGGAACAATAGCAACTGAATGTTGATTCATAAATCGTTGAGCGTCACACACTTCACCGTGAAAAACAACATTGTCCGCTTTGAGGTTCTTTAACCAACTCGGTGCATTCCGACCTGCGATATGAAGCTGAAAATGCGGCTTTTTAGGGTCTTGATTCAAGACAATTTGTGACCATACTTTATCTAAAAACCAACGTAAACCTTCTTGATTGGGCATCCAATCGAGTGCGCCAATAAAGCCCAGCGTGACGGGGCGTTCAAAACTCCGAACATTGGGCGCATAATCGCGGCTATGCAAACCAACAGGGGTGACGACCGAAGCCCCTCTAAAACCCAATAAACGAAAAATACGTTGGTCACGTTCTGTTATAGGTAACAGGATATCGCATTTTTTTGTATTTTCAAGTTCAAAACGGCGTAGTTTTTTATTCAAAAAATTGAGATACCAGCGTTTTGGTAAAAAATTAGTGACCTCTGCGACCCGTTTCCATATCTCATGTTCGACATTGTGCGAACGCAAAGCAATGACAGCGTTTGAATTTTCGCGGATGATGTCTATGTAAGGTGCTAAAAAAACGGTTTCTAATTGAACAACATCAAATTGTTCCCCCCTCAGTATTTCGACCAGTTTTTTTGAAAAATCGTGACTGATAAACCGTGTGACGTGGTAAGATTCCTTTTCAAAAAGGTTTTTGAAGGCACCTAAAGCAGTGATATGGTTATAAATCGGTACATCGTACACGGCTTTATAGATTTTTTTAAACTCGTCGGGTAAAGTAGCGACATTGACAGGGTGCTTACTCGTATTCATCGTGAGCAAAGTCACTTCTGCACCAGTGGTTGTGAGCGATTTGCTTAAAGTGTTGATAGCTATCACCTCGCCATCTTTTAAAGGAAAGGGGAATTTTTTGCAAAGTTGTAATATTTTCATATACGTTATTTACAGAGGGAAAAAGTTTGGTTGTATTTGCCTACAGAGTGTTTTATACTAAAAATAGCTTTGAGTTAAGCAACAACGATTTTTTTAACAAAAGATTGAATCAAATTAGAAAAAAATTATAAAATAAAAAGCCGACTTGATAAGTTCAAGGCGGCTTATATATAATTAAATTGTTATTCTCTAAAAAATATCAAACCACTTTGTCAGCGCAGCTGGAGGATGCAAAAGCCTCTGGTTTGGCTTTAAACGTAAAGCCCATCCCCAAAATATAACCCATTGCTTCGCGCAAAGCAATATTTGATTGGAAATAAGGGTCGGTATTGATATCGGCGTGAACTTCCAGTGCAATGTCATATTTGTCTAATAATGAACAAAGCGCATACGCTACTTCCACAGACTTATTAACTTCTGTTATCATCCGTTCACGCAGACTCATTTGTTTTTTGCTTAAATCGTGGTGAATAAACATGAATCCACCTTTGCGTTCGCGCAAGAAAACGATGACAGTGGCGAAATGAATATCTTCACCACGTACCTGCGAATCGGTGCCAATACAAACTTTCAATCGATTGCCCAACGCCGTTTCTTCGACGATTGTACGCTCAACGGCTTGTTTTATGGGCAACTCGATGCGTTGTCCGTTGAGCCTACGCCATTCTTTTTCCATTGTTAAGAATTTAAAGATTTAAGAATTCAATTTTGAAATTAATTTGCCTTTCATTTATGAACGATTGAAATTGCAAATTTGCAGCGTATTAATGAGTAATATTCTGCAAATTTATTTATTTACAATAATTTCATATTGCAAAACTCGGGTTCTACAACAAATCATTTGTTATAAAAGTTCAAATGGCATATGTGGATGTGCAGGCTTAGGGGAGTGTAAATACTGTTGGAGGGTAGGGTAGGACCATAAAAAAAACCGCCTCGGGATCGAGACGGTTCCAAAACAACAAATTATAATCACATGAACTTTCAAAACCACATTAGGGAGGGATGATATTTAACATAAATATATCAGATAGATAAATAAAATCCCAATTTGAAAAAAATATTAGAAAGGTCGAATAGTCTTTACTTGTTTATTTAAGTTCAAAACAAAGTTAGTTCTTTGTTCAAGAAAATACAAACTATTAACAAGTATTTCTTTTAGATGTTTTAACATTTATTTTTTCAGACCCTCCTTTTATAGTATTAAAATATTGAGTGTTAACAGTTTATATATATGGTGTACGGTTTTGCAAAAAATGTGACACGGTATATCATAATGAATTGTTAATGAGATTTGATGATTATGATGCGTTGGGTTCAAAAAAGAAACCCTAAATTTATGTCTTATTAATTTTTTAAAGAATATAATTTTAATGCTTAAAATCAACTTATAACAAAAATATTTATTATGTCTTATAAAAGTATTTACGTTGCTGCTACTTCACAGCATGTCGGAAAAACAACCTCTACCCTTGGACTTGCCTCAGCTTTTCGTAACAGAGGCATAAATGTGGGTTACTGTAAACCTGTTGGACAACGTTATGTCTTGCACAATGGCTTAACTGTTGACAAAGATGTGCTTCTTTTTGCTGATTTATTAGGATTTGAAGTGGATCCAGCCTTGCATAGCCCTGTTATTTTAGGCTCTGGTGCGACCTCTGATTATATTGAAAATCCTCAAAATTATCACTACGAAAAAGATATTCTTTATGCTGCCAATGAGTTACACAAACGGCATGACCTTGTTATTTTTGAAGGTACAGGACACCCTGGCGTTGGTTCTGTGGTTGATATGTCGAATGCGGATGTCGCTAAATTGAATGGTTCGGGCTTAATTATGGTCGCAGAGGGGGGCATTGGCAACACTATAGACATGATGAGTATGTGTCTCGAAAAATTTTACCGCCTTCAAATACCTGTTATTGGTGTCATTTTGAATAAAGTAATAGAAGAAAAAAGAGCAAAAGTCGAGCATTATGTGTCGAAATGGCTTCAACAGCATAATATTCCTTTGATAGGTATTTTACCCTTTGATAAGTCAATGAGCTATCCGAATTTACAAGCTATTACCGACAGTGTGAAAGGGCGTGTGGAGTACAATAAGGATAAATTGTTCAATACCGTTGAGGGCATTTTGGCGGGTTCTTTGATTTCCTATGAAGAATTGCTTGGTAAGCGGAATAATACCTTGCTTGTCGTGGGTGCAACACGGTTAGATTTAGCGATTGAGGATACCATAACTATTATGGAAAAAAATGATTGGGCTGAATCGCCTTTTTCGGGTATTATTACGACAGGTTATGGGGAATATAATGCGGTCGCTATTGAATTTATCGAAAAGTTTAAAATACCTCTTGTTAGAACGATGTTAGAGACTTATCCTGCGGTCTTAAAAATTTCACGTATCGAAGTAAAAATCAATTTACAAACGCCTTGGAAAGTGCAACGCGCGGTTGAGATGATTGAAAACAATGTTAACCTTGATTTTATTCTTGAAAAATCGCGTTTTTAAGGTCTTATACTGAGGGGGGTATTTTGTCATTAGTCACTGATTAAACGTTTATAAAAATGAAGCAATATGTTATACACGCCTTTGATGACACGGATTCAGAAGCCTTGAATCGCCGATTAGCCGTCCGTCAAGCCCATTTTGAAAATATGTCGCCCTATAAAGCAGCGGGTAATTTTATTTTGGGCGGTGCTATGCTCGATGAGGAAGGAAATATGATTGGTTCTACGGTTGTGCTGCAATTTGAGTCAGATGCTGCTTTTCAGTCTTATCTTGATTCAGAGCCTTATGTTCAGCACAAAGTTTGGGTTGATATAAAGATATTTCCCTTCAAAACAGCAACTGTTTTGTTACCTAATGAAAAATAGGAAGGACAGTTTTGAAAAATTGTAAATACTTAGGTCAGACACGAATTTCACAAATTAAAGTTGAATTTTTACTATGATTTTTACATTATAAATTGATTGAAAATCATTCGTGTATTTCGTGTCTGACCTAAATAATTACGAAATATTTTAAGCCTTTATTATGATTGAAAGCCCCTTAAATTACTGAGGGGGCTATTTTTTATGAGTACAAAAATGATTGATTCATTTTTTTTCAGCAGGGACAAAATCAATCGAAACGGAATTGACACAATGTCGTGCGTTTTTGGGTGTAAAGCGTTCACCTTTAAATATGTGACCGAGATGCCCACCACAATTGGCACATACAATTTCAACCCGCCGACCATCTTTATCGGGTACTTGTTTTACAGCACCTTCTATCTCATCATCAAATGAAGGCCAGCCGCACCCTGAATCAAACTTATGTTCTGACCGATATAAAGGCGCATCGCAACGGCGACAGATATATGCACCTGCTTCGTAATGTTTATTAAATTTGCCCGTTCCAGGATATTCTGTTCCCTTATAGACAATGACACGCTCTTCTTCGGGTGTCAAGACATTGAATTTTTGATTTGTATTGTTCATTATTAATTATTTTTAAAGTTTTGTCAAGGTGTTGACAATCAACAATTTAACCATACAGCCTTACAGTCATTTAATCTATTTTTTCTCAAACGTCAAAGAGACAGAATTCATGCAATACCGCAAGCCTGTGGGCTTAGGACCATCATCAAAAACATGACCTAAGTGGCTGTCGCAACGGGCGCAAACAACTTCATTTCTCACCATACCATAACTGACATCGCGGTGGTCGTCCACATACGCTTTTTTGAGCGGTTCATAAAACGAAGGCCAGCCAGTGCCAGATTCAAACTTTGTTTTGCTTGAAAAAAGTGGTAAATGACAAGCGGCGCAATAATAAGTGCCTTCTTCGTGGTTGTCCCAATATTTGCCTGTAAAGGCGCGTTCAGTGCCTTTTTCGCGTAGGACTTGATAAGCCAAACCATTGCCCAATTGCTTTTTCCATTCAGCTTCAGATTTGACGATTTTTTTTATGGTTGTATCACTTTCCGCCACCATGACGGCTGATGCTTCGGAAGCAGCAGTGACATACTGAGGGGTATTTTTTACTTGACAAGCCATGACAATGGCAAAGACGGACATAAGAATGATTTTCATCGTGACTTTTTTAAATTTGTTGAACAGATATTTTTTCATATTGCAAAGGTGCGTTTTAGACATCACAGAAATCTCACAACTCATAAACTTTATTTTAAGCTTAAAAGTTTAAAAAAAGCGATTTGGAATGAGAACAGTTTTGTATTTTTACAGACATTAACCCCCTCAGTAAAACCTGATTTATTCATCAAAATTAACAAACAATGACCAATATCTATCAGCTGAAAGTACAATTAGAAGGTGCGACCAAACCACCGATTTGGCGGCAACTACAAGTCCCACCGGATATCAGCCTATATTTACTACATGCCTGTATTCAAGGCGCTATGGGATGGTACAACAGCCATTTGCATCAATTTATGATTGGTGGGCAATATTACGGTATCCCTTTTTCGGAAGAGGATGAGGACATGATAGATGAGCGAACTATTAAGCTGAATAGCGTTTTGCAGGGTGAAAAAGCACACATTATGTATGAGTACGACTTTGGAGACGGTTGGATGCATCGGGTTACTTTAGAAAAAATATTGCCACCTGATCCCAAACAGACCTATCCCTTGCTCGTGGAGGGTAAAGGGGCTTGTCCGCCCGAAGATTGCGGCGGCGTTTGGGGTTATGAGGACTTGAAAGAAACCTTGTCGAATCCTGACCATGAAGAACATGAAGAAATGCTCGAATGGTTAGGCGTTGACGAATTTGACCCGAATGACTTTGATTTGAAAACCCATCAAAAAGAGATGTTGGCTTCTTATAAAGCGGGAATCAAAGATAAAGGGAAGTCTTTTGAAATATGAAATATGAAATATGAAATATGAAATATGAATTATGAATTTACAGTATCTTATAATTAAATGATTTTACTAATAAATAAAATAATATTTCATATTTCATATTTTTCAACACAGCGGTTCAAAACCCTCGTCGAAAACAGTCAAAAGAGTTTCATCTAACAAGCGTATTGTGAGGCTTTTCACTTTCGGTAATTCGTAATGGAAATAAAAGCGCATAGTGTGAATCTTAGAAGCATAAAACTGCTGCTCGTCACCTTTAGGATTTTTATCGTTCAAGGCGTTTTGAGCCACGGTTGCTTGTTTGAGCCACAGCCAAGCGACATTTAAAATGCCAAATAATTCTATATAAAGCGTGGCATCTGATAGATAGACTTCAAAATCGCCTTTGGCAGCCACCGACAACAGATGTTGTGTCGTCTTTTTCCAGTCATTAATATTGTTTTCTAACAATAAGGCATACGGTTTTAAAGTATCGCGTGTTTGTGCGACTGCTATGTCTTTTTTAACTTCATTGATCCATAAATCAATAGCTTTTCCACCATTTCGCGGGATTTGACGACCTAAAACAGCTTGGGCTTGTATGCCCGTTGTGCCTTCATAGAGGCTCATGATGCGGACATCGCGTGCTAACTGTTCCAACTCAAAGTCTTCGGTGTAGCCATAACCCCCTAAAACTTGAACGCCTTGATTGGTGGCAAGCATACCCATTTCTGCTCCAAAAGTTTTGGCAACGGGCGTGAGCAACTCCAAAAGGTCGTTGTAGTGTTGTTTTACTGAGGGGTCTTCTTCAACACGTTCCAAGTCCAAATATTTAAAACATTGTAAAATGAGGCATAAACCACCTTCCATAATGGCTTTTTGAAACAGCAACATGCGTCTGACATCAGGATGGTGAATAATGGTTGTTGGTTCACCCAATGCACTTTTTTCATTGAGTCGCCGTCCTTGTGGTCGCTCTTTGGCGTATTGCAAAGAAGCATAATAAGCCGCCGAAGCAATGTGAATGCCACCCAAACCTACGCCAAGTCGTGCGCTATTCATCATCAAAAACATCTGAGGCAGTCCTCGATTCGGTTCACCAAGTAGATAGCCGATGCAATCGTCTTTTTCGCCAAAACCCAAGTGCATGGCAGGCGTTGCTTTCTGTCCCATTTTGTGATAAATGCCTATGGAACTCACATCATTTGAGACCAATTGCCCCCCCTCAGTATCAAAGCGTTTTTTAGGCACAATGAATAGGGAAATACCTTTTGTGCCTTGAGGCGCACCGTCAATGCGGGCTAAAACGAGGTGAACAATATTGTCGGTTACATCGTGGTCACCTGCCGAAATAAATATTTTTTGACCTTTGATTTTATAGGTACCATCGGGTAGGGGAGAAGCCGACGTCGCCACATCCGATAAGGAACTGCCTGCTTGTGTTTCGGTCAAACACATCGTACCTGTCCACTCACCCGACACCATTTTGAGCGCAAACTGTTGTTTTTGTTGTTCTGTTCCGAATTTGACAATCAAATTAGTGGCCCCTTTTGTCAAATCAGAATACATAATAAAGCTGTTGTGCGCCCCACCTGCAATAAACTCGGCAGCGGCATTGACGACTTTGGGTAGCTGCTGGCCATTGTATTCAAAAGGAAAAGGTGCAGCCAACAAGCCTGTTTCGCCCAAAGCCTTGTAATATTCGTGAACGCCTGCATGGACTTTCACCTCGCCATTGACCAATTCAGGTTGATGTCGGTCGGAGTCAACAAAAGCGGGTTTCATAATTTTTTCGGCAATATCGGTCATGGCATCTAAGACCATTCCGAAGGTTTCTTTGTCATGTGCATTAAAAAACTCGTAATGCGTTAAGTCTTCAACATCAAGGACTTCAAAGAGGGTGAAGTCAATATTTCTGCGGGAAAAATGCTTTTCTGCCATGAGGGTTTAATTTAATTTATTCTTATTGTAATAGTATCAAAAGTTTTCTAACCACGGAATTAAAATAATAATATTAAAAAAAATGAAAAAAAACTGTGGAAAAAAGTGACTCAACATTTTTTTTACGTTTAAATTAGCGTGTTCTTATTTCATGCGCTTCATCCAGTTATTGTCTTCTTTTTGAGCGAGGTCAACAATTTTACGCATAAAACGCATCATAGAAAGGAAAAGTAAGTACCCAAATGTCAAGACCATAAAAATCCACCGAAACGTCCCTGCCTCATGTATCGTCATATCTGAGAAAAGATACGCCAAGGCACCACTCAAAACCATTAAAGCAGCATATGTAGGAATTGACCGTGTCCAGTATAGGTTCATGTCTTTAGTAGAAAGACTCAGAACGCTGTTGAACATGGCAAAAAGGAGAATAGACGTGCCTGCAATGATCCAAAAGGCTTGTCCAGCAATATCGGCTAAGTCAGTCCATTTTAATATTTTTGCGATAAGCATAACAATAAAAGCAAAACCAAAAATAAGGAGACCTTGCGAAATCGGGTTAAAAGATTTTTCAAAAAAAGAAGATTCTGATTTTTCCATATGAATGTATTTGAAAAATATTAGAGTGATTGAGTTGGTGAATGTTAATCAACTATCGTTATTCAAATGTTTTGTAAGATATTGAATAATAGTGTTTTATGTAAAATTAGAATAATTAATTGACGCATTTTTAGTAAAAATAAAGAAACAATACTTTGTTATACTATGTTTTGGGAAAAAAGAGGAAATATACTGATGGGCAACATAAAATGAGTTTTTATGCGGTTTACTGTAGTGACATAAATCATATATGTAGAATAAACGCCCCAAACCAAGATAAAATTTATTGTTATAGGTTTTTTGTTAATAAATATTTAATAGAACAATAGGAATTAATGAAAATTACCTCAATCTTTGCATAGGCAAGTATCTTATTCAAACGTGCTAAATTATAATATTTGAACAAAATTTTTTACAACAAACAAAAAAAAATCCTACGCTATGAATTATCTTCTGAAGACGAGGCGTCCCCTCTTCGGAAAGGGAACTGGGTTGATGAGCATCGCACTCATTCTTTTTCTTTCCAATTTTCTTACTCCTATTACTGCACAAGTCAGTGTTTCAATCACAAAAGTAGATCCCACATGTAGTGGTTTTACAAATGGGTCTGCGACTGCTACCGCTTCCGGCGGCACTACTCCTTATACATATCGTTGGGGCAATAGTGTTGTTGGTAGCACTTTGTCAGGTATTGGCGGTGGCACTTATTCGGTTACGGCTACGGATGCGGCGGGTCGTACTGGTACTGCCTCTGTGACCTTGATTAATCCAGCACCCCTCAGTATATCGGTCAATTTCGCCAATATTTGTACAGGTGGGGCTGTTACAGCAGCTGCTTCTGGCGGTACGGGACCTTATACATACGATTGGGGCGGTGGTCGTACGGGTGCAACGCAAGCGAGCCTGCCTGGTGGCGGTTATAACCTCACTGTTACGGATTCAAAAGGTTGTTCCACGGTCAGATTCGTCAGTGTACCAGGTGCTTTCAGTGTATCGTTGCGTGTTGGCACTTTGCAATGTTTTGGTGATTGCGATGCAGCTATTGATGCTTTGACTACGGGCGGCACGGGACCTTTTACTTATCGGTGGAATACAGGAGCCACCACCTCTGCCATTGTAGGTATCCCTTCGGGTACTTACAGCGTCACCATAACAGATGCGAATGGCTGCACGGGTTCAGCTACTGGAACAGTGGTTAATCCGCCTCAGATTGTTATTTCAACATCAGTCATTGCTCCTGCGTGCGGCGGAGGTGCAACGGGTTCTGCAACCGTATCAGCAACAGGTGGTCGTCCACCATTTACCTATAGATGGAGTAACGGTCAAACAAGCACCACAGCCACAGGCTTGAGTGTCGGCGATTATTTTGTTACTGTCACGGATGCAGGTGGCTGTAATCGCACGGCTAAAGTTGTCGTGCCATCAAATGCTGGTTTTACAATCGGTATTAACAAAACAGATGCAACTTGCGGCGCAACAAATGGCTCTGCAACTGCAAGTGTCACAAGCGGAGGACGTGCGCCTTTTACTTATAAATGGAATACAAATGCCACAACGGCTGCTATTACAGGTATAGGTGCAGGAACGTATACCGTAACCGTAACAGATGCTAATGGTTGTGTCAATACAGCCAGCACGATAGTGAATGCGGCGGGCAATCTGACTGTCAGTGTTACAAGCACAAATGCTGCTTGTGGTATTGCTAACGGAACGGCTACCGCTACGCCAACAGGTACAGCCCCATTTACATATAAATGGAGTACAGGCGCAACGACATCCACTATCACCTTACTCGGTTCAGGTACTTATACCGTTACTGTCATGGACGGCAGCGGCTGTACAGCGATAGGTTCAACAACCATTACAACATCTTCTTCATTAGCTGTTACAGTTGATGTTAGAAATGTCACTTGTTTTGGTGGCAATGATGGTGGTGCAACGGCAATGGTTATGGGCGGTTCTGCCCCTTATACCTATCGTTGGAGTAATGGTGGAAATATCGCTGTTTTGGCTAACCTGACAGCTGGCTCTTACACCGTAACGGTATCAGATGTAGCCGGTTGTTCTTCCACTCAAACAATAACTGTGACGCAACCGACAGCCATAAATATTGCAACTTCTGTCAATCAAACAACTTGCGGTTCAAATAATGGTTCGGCTTCTGCAACGGTTACAGGTGGCACAGCTCCTTATACTTATGCTTGGTCTAATGGTGGTACAACAAGTTCAATTTCAAACCTTGCAGCAGGCACTTATACCTTAACCTTAACAGATTCTAAAGGCTGTAGAGCCAATGCAACAGTGACGGTGACTTCTTCAAATGGTATAAGTTTATCAGTCGGTTCTACAAATGTTACGTGTAATGGAGGTAATAATGGGTCGGCTTCTGCAACAGTCACTGGTAGTTCAGGTACAGTCACTTATGCTTGGAGCAACGGTGGCAATACAGCCACAATCAGCAATTTGACGGCAGGTACTTATACTGTTACAGCCACAAATGGTGGTTGCACAGCGACAAGTAGTGTGACCATAACCCAGCCAACGGCTATCGTCATCGGTATTAGTTTTACTAATCCAACTTGTGGCGGCAGCAATGGTAGCTTGACCGCTACTGCTACTGGAGGTACCCCTCAGTATAGTTACAGATGGAGTAATGGCGCAACAACGGCTTCTGTTAGTGGGCTTATTTCAGGCACTTATACAGTTACTGTTACGGACGCCAACAACTGTGTTAGAACAGCAAGTCAAACGATAAGCGCAGCAAATAGTCCCACGGTTACTATTTCTGCCGTGACAAATGTATCTTGCTTTGGTGGCAATAATGGCGCAGCAACAGCATCCGCAACAGGTGGCACAGCCCCTTATACCTACAATTGGGGCAGTGGTCGTACCACCGCAGCCGTTACAGGTTTGACAGCCGGCACATATACAGTAACTGTAACTGATGCAGCTGGATGTAGTTCAACACAATCTGTTACCATCACTCAACCAACAGCGATTACGATAACATCTACAATTACGAATGCCACTTGCCGAGCAATCGGTGGTGTCCAAATCTCTGTTTCAGGAGGTACAGCTCCTTATACTTATTTGTGGAGCAATGGTGCCACCACAGCCAATATCAGCAATGTGGCTGGCGGTAGCTATACAGTGACGGTGACGGACTCCAAAGGTTGTACGAATTTCCTTTTATCCACCGTTCCAGCGACAACCTCACCTAATTTGAGGTGCGATATCACGATTACTAAGCAAATGACAGGCAATAACACTAATGATGCAGAAGCGAGAGTAGTTGCCTCATTGGGTTTAGCACCTTATACATATTTGTGGAGTACAGGAGCCACAACACAAACGATAACAGGTTTGAGCGCAATTTCTTATAGTGTTATTGTTACAGACGCAAATGGTTGTAGCTCAATTTGTGCTATTGTTATTCCTAACAATGCTTGTAATAATGTTACCAATGCGGGTACAATTTGCTGCAATCAAACAGTTTGTAATAACAGCGAATTACAACAAATTTCAGAGACCATTCCTGCATCTGGTGGTTCAGACGTTGATCCAATCCAGTATTTATGGATGTACAGTGATGCAACAGATATATTTGATCCGACGACATGGACAGCTATACCTAACGCAACAGGCCGGAATTTGCCAATCAATCTTATTCCGACACTCGACAGAACGACTTATTTCGTTCGGTGCGTGCGTCGTAGTAATTGTATTTATAAAGAGACAAATGTAATAACCATTACTTTAAGAGCTTTTGCAAATATTTTTGGTCCAACTACTGCTTGTTTAAATCAAGATGTCACTTTCACAGCAGAGCAAAATGTAGCAGGCACCATTTATGAATGGATCTTTACAGGTGGTGTCCCAGGTGTCACTTTTAATAGAGTACAAACAGTGAGATTTACTTCAACAGGATTAAAAGAAGTAAAACTTACCGTCTCCTCTTTCGGATGCGTCAAAACGAGAAGCATCTTTGTGAATGTGACAACTTGTCAAGGGGCATTTGGTGGTTTCGTTGGTTTCAATGCCAATCCTGTTCAACAAAAAGAAGTCATGCTTGATTGGGCAACCTCTAATGAGCAGGTTGAAAGCAAATATTTGATTGAAAAATCAACAGATGGTATCAACTTTAGAATGATTGGTACAGTGCTTTCTCAAAATCAAACGAATAACCTCTATCGTTTTGCAGATATGGAACCTA
This sequence comes from Saprospiraceae bacterium, assembly GCA_031411275.1. GTDB lineage: Bacteria > Bacteroidota > Bacteroidia > Chitinophagales > Saprospiraceae > JAAFJT01. The sequence goes on from JANOAU010000180.1 coordinate 19,061, forward strand.
AAATGGGACGGAGCTTCTATCGTATTCATCAAGTAACAATGGACAATGTGGACATTAAAACCACAGAAGCGAAAAAAGTGCTGATGGGTCAAAGCGGACAAAGTGTCTTAACTTATCCGAATCCAGCCCAAGGCTCTATTTTTGTTGAAGTTTTAGATGCCGATAACGCTGAAGGCACGATCCAAATCTATAACCACATCGGTCGCCTTGTCATGACCCAAAGGTTCACAAGTGATCAAATGCGTTATCAAGTCAATACCGACAATTTGCCAAGCGGTACTTATATACTCAAAATTCGTCGCAATGATGGCGATGTTAAGTCAGTGAAAATCACTAAGTTATAAGTTTTTAAATTGAGTATTATGACTCATAACGGCTGCAAACTTAGGTGTTTGCAGCCGTTTTTTTATCAAAGAGGGCAAAATACTGAGGGGGTGTTTTTGTCGTTTATTAGGGACATTATTAAAAATTCAAAATGCCAGTTTATGCCCTTTTTTCACAAACTCCTACTTTTGTTTTTACTCTTACCTTGTAAAGTTGTGTTTTCACAAAACACCTATGCCTATCAAGGTGTCGTGAAAAATACCCAAGGGGAGCCTTTAGCTTTCGTCGCTATTCTGCCCAATGATGATGTGACAAAAGGCGTGCTTTCTGACATTGAAGGGCGTTTCACAATTTCTTCAAAAATACCCCTTCAATCCCTTACTTTTCGGTGTATCGGCTCTCAAACACGTCGTTTAGATGCAGATTTTTTGAAAAAAAATGGTACAAACCAACCCCTCAGTATAATCCTCAAAAATGCCGATAATTTGATTTCAGAAGTCACCATTTCGGCTGGTGAAAACCCTGCAAATCGCATCATACGACTTGTTGTCGCCAATCGGAATAAAAATAATCCAGAAAAATTAGCCACTTTTCAATGCAAAACCTACAATAAAGTCGCTTTTGAGCTTGTGCCAAACGATTCTGCGTTTGCTCACTATATCACTAAAAGAGACACTTCAAGCCAACGCAACCAAAACCTTCAAGAGCACTTTGAAAAATCAGCTGCCCAAAACGCCGACCGTCAAGCCTTTTTGATGGAGACGGTCACAGAACGTCGTTTCCGTTTTCCAAACGATAATTTTGAGCGAGTCATATTAAATCGGGTCAGTGGCTTCCCAAATGCTGGCATGGTTGCCTTGGCCAATATGATTCAACCTTTTTCTTTTTATGGCGATTTTTTACGTGTTTTAGATAAAAATTACGTTAATCCAATCAGTATTGGCAGCGCAAATCTTTATTTTTTTAATATCGAAGACACGCTTTATCAAGGCATTGACACCCTTTTTATCCTTTCTTTTCATCCTCAAAAAGGAAAGGTTTTTGAAGGACTAACAGGCGTTCTGCACATCAATTCAAGACAATGGGCGCTTCAAAATGTCCGTGCAAAACCAGCGAATCCCTCAATATCAACCCTTAAAATTGAGCAACAATACCGTTTTGATACCACTGCCACACAATGGTTTCCCGAACAACTCAATTTTGAACTCGATTTTCCAAAATATCCTTTGCCTTATCTCGGCGCACGCATTGTTGGACGCAGCTATATTTCAGATGTATCTATCAATCCACCTTTGCAGCAAAAGGATTTTAACCCTGAAGCACCACTGATTATTGAAAAAAATGCCTTTGGTCAATCAGACAGCGTGTGGTTGCCCTTTCGCGCCGTTGCCCCCCTCAGTATCCGCGAGTTGCGCACCTACAATTGGATGGACAGCATCAGCCGCCAAAAACGTTTTGACTTTTGGGCAAAAGCCCTGAACGCCTTAGCTTCTGGCAAATTACCCATCAAACAGAGTGGCATAAGCCTTGATTTGAAACGATTGATAAAGACCAATAACTACGAAAACATAAGACTTGGTTTGGGTTTAACAAATGCCCCTGCCGCCGCTTTTAGTCGCCCAAAATTTTGGGAATCAAGTATTTATGCAGGTTATGGATTAAGAGATTCCGCTTGGAAATATGGTGGAAATATCAAATTGCGCTTGGCTCAAGGTTGGCAAACAGCCGTTCAATTGAGTTATATTCACGATATTCGAGAGCCAGGTGCTTTGTCCGAATTAGACCCCACAGGTTTCATTTCACGCAGCCTTTACGCCAATCGTTTTGACACCAATGACGCATTAGCGGCCGCTTTTAGCAGCCGCCTCGGTAAGCGCATTTTTTTGAAATTGATAGGACAACAACAGTTTTTACAACCCAATTATGCCTATGGTTTTGAAAAAAATAGGGGAGAAATAGCCACTAATTTTCGTTTCACAGAGTTTTCAACCTACTTAAAATACGTTTTTAATGAGCAAAACCCTTCGTTTTTAGGTGAAACCATAAACGAAATCAATAAAATACCTGTCATCGAGGTCGGTTACACACGTGGTTTTGACGGTTTACTGAGGGGGGCTTATGCGTATGATAAATGGCTCATGGCATTGCATCAAACAACCATGATTCGCCGCTTGGGACGCTTGATTTGGCGCGTCGAAGGTGGTTTAGTCAAAGGGAATGTGCCATTAGCGAAGCTGTTTACGCTCAATCAAAGTGGTAACGGAGGTTTGTTTTTTGTTTATATACCCAACACTTTTCAAACCTTTGGCGACACGGCTACTTGGCTGTCCGATAGGTTTTTGAATGTCTATGTGGCGCAGTCTTTTGGCAATATTTTATACCGTTCAAAATGGTCATCTCCCCAATTGAGCCTCGCTCAAAATATGGCATTTGGCGAATTGTCTCACCCCGAAGTGCATCAAGGCATTACATTTTCAATACCAATCAAACCGCTTATAGAAAGCGGTTTGATTTTAGATAATTTATTGAAAATCAATTATTTAAACTTCGGAAACTTCGGTCTTGGTGCCGCTGTTTTTTATCGTTGGGGAACAAATCTATCGTCTTGGCGGAGTTTTCATCCACGAATGAGTTTGCGTTTTTCGCTGTGATACCCCTCAGTAAATAGACCGATTTTTAAAAAATTAGCCCCATACCAACCCGTCCATTCGCACTATTCGAGTTGTAAGGCTTAAATGCCGTCAAAATATTATCCGTTACAGCAAAAACTTGAAAGACTTTAAACGCATTTACAGTGACGTGCGCACCCAAATTGTTAAATTTTCCATTGCGTAAACCATAGGTCAAACCCGCTCGAACCTTCAAAATCTTAGGAATATCTATTGCTTGAACCGTTGCATCCACTGCAAAACCTGTTTGAGAAGTTGTTGAGCCGCCGCTTTCGTTGTAAAGCAATGCACCCAAAGACAGCTTGTCGTTGAATTGATACGAGCCGCTGATATAGAGTTTCATGGGTAGTTTTTGCGTGTAACTGATGTCGCCTGTGGTTTCCACTAAACCCACAACCTTTTTGAGGGTATCAATGAATGTTTGAGAACTTAAGGAGTCAATTTTAAAAAATTGATTGAAGTTATTTATGTCTTTTCCTTTGAATGTGTATTCGCCGCGTGAGGCATAAGATTTTGCATTGTCTTTCCAATTAATTGTTCCAGCAATGTCTATCAAACTGGCGTTGATCTGTATTTTTCCTAATTTCATGGAGCCACCAAGGTCGAACGATACGCCGTTGTTTTTGGAGAAAAGTCCTTGATTTACAACATCTAATGATTGTCGGATATTTGTAATTTTATTAGGAGAATATGATATGACGGAAAAATTAGTATTGAATTTAAGACTATAATCTGTTTGGTTAAAAGTAATATCTAATTTATCAGATTCTGTAAAAATAGCCGCAATACCACTGTGAAATTTAATGCGCCCACCAATGGTGAAAACAGGTAAATGATAAGTTGCGCCAATGCCTATTTCACTCCTTAAATCACCATTTGTAGATGAACCAAAGGCAACTGTTTTGCCTAAAAAGTCTGCATTTCCTTTAAAAAACAATTGGGCGAGGTCACGGCGATACGTTACTGAGGGGTTCGCTGTCCCTGCTTGATAAATGCTTAAACTCAATTTATCAGTTACAGGAAAGGCAATGCCCAATGTTTGCACCTGCACATGACCATTTATATGTGTCAAGTTAGGACGTTCGGGTGCATACAATTTATTGAGATACAAATTCCGCGAACCATTTTCATTGATAATCAAATCATTCAGAACCAGCTCAGGACTATTGATATTAAAATAAACACTCGGTAAGGCGATTGACAGCTTTTTAGAAGGCAACAAAGCGGGGTTCGTTAGGTGTGCTTGCCAGGTATTGGTCATAAAATTGAGCGATTGCTCTTGTTGTGCAGATGCCTTAAATACGGTTATCATCGCCACCAACGTGAAGGCAATAAAGATATTTTTTTTCATACGTGTTTTCTTTTTGAAAAATCGGTAAGTATAATTTATGTTTTTTTAAATTTCTAAAAAATTGACAATAAGCTATTTATCGGTTTGGTGCATTCAGTTTTACGGTCACCAAAGTCTTTTCCATTTTATCCACATAATATATCTGTAGCTCTGTTTGTTTTAACTCATTTGGAATCACAAAAGCCACGTTCCCCCCAAATTGCTGACCATCTTTTGGGTTTTCAGCAAAATAAACATCCTCCATAGGTACTACTTTATTGCCATTTGGCTCAACGAGTTGGAATCTTAGATAATTGATAATACAAGCCCCAGATGATGATTTCAGACAATTAAACTGCATATTAAGGGTTAATATTTTGGTATGGGCATCTTTTGTGGTCGCTTTAATAGATAAAATATCCACTTTGACGTTGCCGTAATATCTTTCTAAAACGATTGTAGAAGGGGGTACTGCCAGCCACGTTATTTCAGAATTGACTTCCTCAACGATGGGTAAAGGCAAAGGTTTGATAACCTTTGTTTTATTAACAAAAAAGACAATGCTTAGGACGATGGCAATACCCACAGCGGCGATAATGCCGAATACCGCCAAAGGATTTGCCAATAAACCTCTCGGTTTTTCATCATCGGAAAACGGAGTATCGGATGTATCGTCATCAATATTTGCCAAATTGGATGCATCATCGCAAACAGATAACAGCGTGAAACTAATGCGATTCAAATCCGCCGAAGCATCTTGTAAACCGAGCTGCATTTTGCGTTGCAATTCTTTGAGTTGACCTTCCAACAATAAAGTTTGATTGAGCAATGCCTTATCTTTGTCCTTCAAAATTTCCTGCAATAGGTCAATCGCTTGCTGTGTTTTGCCATCTGAAATTAATGATTTTACTTTATCTAAACGCATTTTTTTTAATGGTAAATGGTGAATAATTTAATGGTGAATGTTTTATACTTTGAGGAAGATGTTAAATTTATAGAATATCCACAAGATTGCCCAGAATAAGACGACATGAAACAGGGCAAAAAGCAAAGAACTTTGCTTTTGATGTGCCTCAAAGTCTGCCCATACTGAGGGGTTGTTTTTTTCTGTAATCACTTTGTCCTTAACGCTTTTTAGGGTCTGATAGTCCGTTGTCAAGGGAGAAAAGTAGGTTTCGTAGAGTTTTTGATAGCCGCCGATGCGTTTTGGGACGACGGCATTGTTGTTCCACGCCTGTGTGACGGTTTCGTAACCACTGTCAAATTTTATTTTTGAAATCGTTTTGACATATACACCCGCAATGATGAACGCTAAAAGCGAGTTCATGCCTAATACCAAAATAGGTTTTGTCCAACCGCGCCAACCTTGAACATCTATCAACCAAATCAAAGCGGCGTTGATAACTAAACTAAAACCAGCCATGAAAATGACATAACTCGAGGACCAAATCGGCTTGTTGATTGGGAAAGCAAAATGCCAAATTTGACCAACTGCCAACGCTGTTATACCCCATAAAAACATTACTTTTACCAATGCGCGACGGTCAGGTTTCGCATCCACCAACATACCCGTAAAATACCCTAATATCACTGAAACGACTGCTGGCAGTGTCGAAAGTAAACCTTCGGGGTCGAAAGGAATGCCCCCATAACCTTTATAAAGGTGGTTTGCGCCCAATGCCCAACGGTCAAATTTGGTAACAATATTGTTTTCAAGTCCTAAATATTGCGTACCATCATGGAAGCCAAAAGGGTAGGTGGCGTCGCTAAAAAAATACATCAAAGCCCAATAGCCCAACAAAATAGCTGCTGCAATGACTGCGACATGTCTTTTGCTAAACGACACACAAATCAATGTACCCAACATATAAGCAATACCGATACGCTGTAAAACGCCCATTATCCGCAAGTTATGATAATTAGGCAAGGAATTGAGGAATAAAGTCAAACCCAAACCAATCGCAAAAATCATAAAGCCTCGCTTAATAATTTTAAAATACAAAGCTCGAGGCGCACCATCTTGATATTTTTTCAAAGAAAACCAAGCAGCGACCCCCACAGTAAAAAGGAAAAAAGGGTAGACAAAATCCGTCGGTGTCCATCCCGACCATTTGGCGTGTTCCAAAGGCGGATAAATGAACGACCACGTGCCTGGATTGTTGACTGTAAACATAAGCGCAATCGTCAGACCGCGAAAAACATCAAGTGCCACTAAACGTTGCGTATTGGGTAAGGACATAGATAATGATGAAATATGAATGATGAAGTATGAATGATGAAATAGAAATGATAAAGTATAACAGTTTATCATTCATATTTCATCATTCATCATTAAAATTTGAGGTTTAAAGCTACTGAAAAATGAACAAATCAAGCCTATTGAAAAGTTTTTTTTACCCCCCTCAGTATTTTCTCTTGATTTTTCAAGAAATAGGACTAATTTTGCGCGCTGTTTAAAGAAATGGTCCGGTAGCTCAGTTGGATAGAGCAACTGCCTTCTAAGCAGTAGGTCATTGGTTCGAGTCCAATCCGGATCACATTTTAAACAAAAGTCCTTGAAAACGTCAGTTTACAAGGACTTTTTTTATGCGCCCAAACTAATATGTTGAAAGTAATTGCTACGATTTTATCAGTAAATGCAATAGATTCTTAATGCGTAATTGCCTTTCATTTAGGGCTTCTTCGTTCAATTCTTTATAGCTTTGAAATAAAGTATCAAAGGCTTGTTCAAAGTTTTGAGCCGCTTCTTCTTCCGTTTCGCCTTTGCCTAAAATGTCTAACATTTCGGATTTTATAATATAATTATCATCATCATCGCGTTCAACTTTGCAGTGGAGTCGGTCATGCAATGCGTAAGTGTTGTTTTCGTGTTGGATATAGTCAAAGGAATATGAAATTTCCGTTGCGGCATTCACTATATATTCTGCCAATATTTTTGATTTGCCCGTGATTTTACCATTAACCCTTGTGATTTGTACTTTCCGATAGAACATTTCATGTTCCGTGATGGATTCTGCTTGTTTGATGTCAACCAATAAAGCATCTCTTTGCCCAATGGTCATGCGGCGAATAGGGTAAATAGGCTCGACCTGTCCATCGGTTTTCATATTCACTATTGCCATAGGGCTGTTACCTGCCGCATTTGTAAAGGCGTGATATAAATGCACGATATTGTTACGACGTTCCACGTCTTTAAATCGCACACGGAGGTATTCATTGAGTTTACGCGGGTCAGCGGCAGTTTTCACTAAGTTTTCCAATTCTTTTGCAACTACTACACGCTGTTTAGCGAAATCGGCGGCAACGATTTTTTGTTGAAAACGGGGCGTGAAAGTGAGCTTAGGCACGGCACTGCCTGCTCTGAAATCACTGAGTTCAACTTTAAATTGATTAAGGTCAATGCTTTGAGATTCATCAAGACAAGATATCGCAATGTTTTGTAACAAACTTTGCATATTTTCCATCAATTTGACCAATATTTCAATGGGTAATGTATTGTATTGACCAATAGTTCCTGCGATTTGAATAAAAACGCCTTCTTGTAAATTGAGTTTCATAGTTATTTTGAATATAAAATATGGATTATGTAAAAGAGGCGGCAAAGTTATACAAATTTAGAAACTAGGCGGGGTAAATGAGGTAATATACTGAGGGGTACTATTTTTTAAAAAAAATACTTATTTTTGCTTTATATTAAAATCAGGTTAAGCTATTAAAATGAAAAAAATATCAAAATCACAAATACAAGAAGCTGTAAAACGTTTAGCAGAAACCTATCAGCCCCTTTTAATTTACCTTTTTGGGTCTTATGCTTGAGGTAAACCACATACAGATAGTGATTTGGATTTTTTAATAGTTGTCAATGACGATATACATCTTAATTTAGCTTTGCATATCAAAGGCAAACAAGCTCTAAAAAATATGGATATTTCAACCGATATTTTGTTAAATCATAAATTCTTCTTTAAAGAGAGGGCAGAACACCCTTCGACACTGCAACATAAAATCAAAACAGAAGGGAAATTAGTTTATGGCGATTTATAAGGATTGGCTAATAAAAAGCTCAACGTGATTTAGATACAGCAAAAGCTTTATTCGATATAGCCTATTATGATACGGCTATATATCATACTCAACAATGTGCTGAAAAAGCATTGAAAGGATATGGTGTATATAGCCTTCAACCGCTTATCAAAACCCATGATTTAGAAAAAATTCTTAAAATTTGTATAAATATAGACAGCAATTTTCAAGAATTAGATCTTTTATCCACTTCTCCAAATGGTTTAGATGTTAGATTTCGATATCCAGATATTGAATTTGAACCTAACAAAATAGAGTTAAAAGATGCTATTGATTGGTCTGAGCAAATATTAGAATTTGTAAAAACTAAATGTATTTAAATAGTCTGTCTTTGTTATACTAAAAACTACTTGATGATATATGTAAAACCAAATTCCACTAAAATGCTTGTATGACATTCCGAATATCTCCCCACTCAAATCGCCTTTCTACAGCACCAAATCTTCCTAAATGTACGCGGGTTTTTGCGGCAAAATTTGCCATTTTTACGCGTTCATCAGTAGGCATATTGAGGTCATTTTCATGCCCTTCTATGGGCGAAATAGGTAAGGCAAAATACTGTACACGACCTTGTTGATAAGGGGTGTAACGAATCACGGGGATATAATAATAATCTTTGATAAAGACCTGCCCATTTTGTTTTTCTAAGTTAACTTCAAACACAATACCCCCCTCAGTATTGATGAAAGGTTGAGACGAAATAAAGTTGCCCAATGAATAAGCGGTCAAGTAGTCAACACGTTTTTTATTGATTACAACTTGTTCATTTTTAATGGGTTGAACCACATGTGGGTGCGAACCAATGACTAAATCGCTGCCCCATGAATGAATCAGGCGAGCAATTTCTCGTTGATTGCTGTTCTCGTTGATTTCATGTTCTTCGCCCCAATGTAGGAATGTGATGATGACATCGGGTTTCATACGCAAGGCTTCTTTAAGGTCTTTTTTTATGTCCTTCATAACCAAACGATTGACCACAGCAGGCGGGGTAGTGATATAGCCGTTGGTATGATGCGTATAGTTTAAGAGAGCGATTTTAAAACCATTTTTATAAACAATGAAAGGATAAAAAATTTTGCGACGCACCGCATCCGTGAAAGTACCTGTCTGTAAAAATCCTTGTTTTCTGACTGCTTCAATGGTATGATTCAAACCTTCTAAACCACCATCGAGCGCATGATTATTTGAGGTAACTAAAATATCAAAACCACCTTTTTTTAACCCTTCGGCTAATTGGTCGGGGCTTCTGAAATTGGGATATCCTGTATAGGGTGGATACCCAGGCAAAGTGCATTCGAGATTGCCAAAAACGAGGTCAGCTTGATCAAAAATGGGTTTTATGTACTGAAAGCAAGACGCATAATCATATTGTCCTGCGTCCATTTTAGCCGATTCAATTTGTGGCAGTTGTGACATAATGTCTCCTGCAAACATCAATTTGAGGGTATGTAATTGTGCTTTTTCTTCTTTTTTAAGAGAAAAAGGTTTATCATACTGAGGGGTCGTTACATTTGGTTTTTTATCACCACCGCCAGACCAAAATAGGAGGGGCGAAAAAAAGAGAATTATCCTCAAAAGCATGATGTCTTGTTTACTAATGTAAATCGTAATTTTTATAAATATTATAATGGACACGAATTCCACAAATTACACCAATTTTTGCCCTCCTGAAAGGAACTTAATTAGTGTAATTTGTGAAATTCGTGTTCCCATAAAATTCGTTATTTAATTTTTCTTTTTCAAAGTCATTAAGTAGGCTGTCAAATCAGCTAATTGTTGTTGGGTCATCACTTCGTGAAAACCAGATGGCATGAGCGATGTGCCAATTTGCTTTTTGCTCACCATATCTTTGATTTTGTAGGATTGCAAAGCGCCATCGGGCATTTTTATCATCCAATCAGATTCAGTTCTGCTTGCGATCATACCCCTCAGCATGGAGCCGTCTTTCATCTTAATATCCCAGCCTTCGTAGCCAAAACTTATACCCGCATCGGGATACAGAATGGCTAAAAGTTGACCTTCTCGTGGCAATTTTGAACCAATTTCTGATAATTTGGGTCCATAATCGACCCCTTCTCCGTTAACTTGATGGCACGTTGCACAATAAGTTTTGAATAATTCAACACCTGCTTTAGCATCGCCATTGAGTTTCAATAAATCGGGGATGGCAGGTACTTTTTTTCCTGCTTTGACTTCGCCACCTAAGTATTTTGAGGCTTCAAGTCGAACAGCCATACGCCAAGCACGGCTCACACCTTGAACGGCAGACGGAATATAGGCTTTTTCGATTTTTTTATTTTTCAATAAATCCAAAACCAAATCCTCGCCGCCCCAACTACCACCGAGTGCTTCAAAAGCAGCTTTTCGCAGAGAAACAGATTTGTTTTTATCAAAAGCAATGACCTTCAACATATCCAAAGTCGTTTTGCTACCAGTACCACGTATGGCGGTGAGCAATTTAGCGGCATCCGCTTCACGGTTTTTGTTATTGATAACGGAATTGAATAAAGCGACCCCCTCAGTATTTTTGAGCAAAATAGCAGCCGCTTTGTTCGCATCATCATTTTTGAAAACCATAGTCGCCAAACGTGTATTTTCAGAAGGCAATGCGTAGCGGTCGGCAAATTCTAAATATTCCTTTCCTGTCAGATTATTCATCAATTTGCTTAGAATTGCCTTGGATTGTGCATTATTTTTAACAAAATCAGCATCTAAATGGCGCAAAGCAATGGGCGTTAATTCAGGTTGTGCCGTTTCATTATCCTTTATAAGTTTCAATAAAACGTCTGATTTATTTTTACTTGGCACGAAATCAAAAGCACGGAAATAGCGCAGACGGTCTTTCAAGAGCACTTTTTTATCACTTGCTAAAGCACCTAAAAACATAGCTGATTGTTCACCACGCGAACGCCAAACAATATCTTTAAATGCCTCTTCTGATAGTTTAATATTGCTTGTGGTCGCTACGATTGAACCTAATAAATTATCCCATTGACCATCTGCACCAATACCCAATGCCTCTAAATACCAACGGTCTTTTCCGTCATATTGCAAAGCTAAAGCAGTCAAAAGTGACCGTGTTTCAGGAGATTTGTTGTGCCTTAATGCCAATAAACACTCACGACGGACTTGCGGATTAGGGTCAGCAGCAAGGTGTTTGATGAGTTTTGTAATATCTAAATTACTTTGACGAGCAGCCCTAATCGCTGCAATTCTAAGGTCAGGATTTTCATCCATAGCGGCTACTTCAATCATTTTCTCACCCCCTTTCGCTTTTGCTAAAATCCAAAACAAACGTGCTTTAAGACGTGGATTTGTGGCTTGGGTATATTGCGCCATTATTTTTACTTGGTCATTTTCACTTGCCTTGTGCAGCGCATTCCATGCTTTCCAACGTACCGATAAATTCGGATTTTCTAAGGCTTTCATAGCCCCCTCAGTAGTGGAGTAGTCAAAAGTAGGTATTTTATAAGGCGTATTCGACGGCGAAACACGGAAAATGCGGCCGCGATTCAAGTCTCCTGCTTGGTGTCCACCTACACCGGGGTCATACCAATCGGCAATCATCAAAGAACCATCGGGCGCAACACACACATCCGAGGGACGAAACCATTGATCGCCTACGCCTTCTACGATATTGACAATTGAGGCTTTGTAACCTGCGCCATCTTTCACAACAGGATAGGAGCGTACCACATTTGGACCCGCATCGGCATGAATCATTTGACCCCTGAATACTTCGGGCAGCAAATCACCTTCATAAACAACCATACCACAAGGTGAACCCGCGCCTGTTTGCAACAAATTGGGCATAACACCTGGGTCGTTGAGGTGCCAATGTCTGCGTGGTATTTCAGGTTCAATATTGGTGCGATTGACTTGCCAACCTGCGCCTGTCATTTCGTCGGTATAGCCATAGTTGCCATAATCCATGACGTAATTGATGCGCACACCTTTATTGCCGTCGTCGTCGTTGTCGCTTTGCCACATTGTCCCGTAGCTGTCTACGCAAACTTCGTAGTTATTTCGGAAATTATTGCCTAAGACTTCAATTTCTGTCATATCGGGATTGCAGCGAAAAACCATACCCATGCGGTAATTTTTCAAGGAAATCTCTTTGCCTTCTTTGTCTTTCAACACATTGCCTTTGCCATCTTTAAGGGTTTGCCCTTCGTTGCCAAAATTGAAATAAAACTTGCCATCGGGTCCAAAAGTGAAAGCGTGCATACCGTGGTCGTGTTGTTTACCGCCCATACCTTGCAGCAGAATTTCCTTTTTATCGGCTTTGTTATCGCCATTTTCATCTGTAAAAAGCCAAACGTAAGGGCTTTGTGATACAATAGCTTGGTTGCCCATAACCCAAATACCCAAAGGTGATTCTACCTCTGAACCTTGATAGAAAACAGTGCTTTTGTCTGAAACGCCATCGCCGTTGGTGTCTTCCAAAATCAAAATACGGTCGCCTGCTTTGTGCGTCTCTTTACCTGTTATGGCAGGGCGATAATTGAAGGCTTCGCAAACCCAAACACGCCCTTTATCATCCACATCAATATTGGTCGGATTGGTCATAACGGGTTCAGATGCAAAGAGTTGTATGCGTAAACCGTCTGCGACTTTGAGACTTTTTATAGCATTTTCAGGCAGCCGTTTTTCATCTTCTGTCAGAGTATCACTTAAAATAACCTTACTGGAATGCCCAGAAAAAGAGGTAAAATCGTTATTAAACAATAAACTTCCGATAAAAAAAATCGGTAAGAGAAGAGTGAAAAGAAGAGAATGTGATTTAATCATCATTATTGAAATTTGATTTTTGTTGAAGTACTCCCTCAGTATAAAGGGTAGATTTTTATTAATGACTGCTAATTTAGATAACCTTTTGAGTTAGAGAAAATATTTTGATTTAAAATCAATATTCTTTTGATAAATTCGCCTTTCTTTTATTTTAAAACTAAACATTATGAAGAAAACCACAACTGAAGCAGTCAACCGCAAACGGAACAAAGACCACGATGATTTTGTCAGAGGCATATTCAGTTATCCAGAATTGGTCTTGAAAATCTTACAATATGCTCTGTCAAAAGACCTCAAACAGTATATTGATTTCTCAACTTTGAAACAGTTATCGGATACACATGTGGACGATGCATTAGAAATCACCTTTTCCGATACTATTTATGAGGCTTCTCTGAATAAAGATGCGATCCCGAAATCTATTCGAGGACAAAGAAAACTACCGAATTTCAGATTTTGTTTTTTAGGTGAGTTTAAAAGCAGCATTCCTAAAAGACCTATTGACTTTCAAATAGAGGATTATGTTCGTAGTATTCAATTATTAGATATCAACAATAAACAACCGCCAAGTATTGTAATACCGATTTTGATCTATCATGGCGCACAAAGATGGCATTACAAGCCCCTGTATGACTATTTTGCTAAATATTTACCCGATACCATCTTAGAATATGTCTCATTTCCAAAATATATCATTATTGATTTACAAGCCATGAGTGATGATGATATTGCCGCAGCACTTGATTTACAAGAGCTTCGTGCCGCTTTTATTGCGCTTAAACATGCACAAGACAAAGAATTTTTTCAGCAACATTTGGGAGAAATGCTTAAATTTGTGGAGGATTCTAAGCCATCACTTTTATTTCAGACCTATTTGAAAATGCTTTTGGTCTATTCACAAAGAAGGTCAAAATTAAAAGGCAAAATATTTAATCAAATTGTTGAACAATTAAATCCTAATAAAAAAATGGCAACTGCTTTTAAAACAATATTTGACGTAGCCGAAGAAGAAGCTTTGGCGAAAGGAAAAGAAATTGGAAAAGAAATTGGAAAAGAAATTGGTATTGCTATCGGTGAAGCCAATACTCGTAAAAAAATACAAGACACAAAACATAAAACGATTGAGGTGCTGATTCGAAATACAGGTTTAATAGATGCTCAAATTGCACAAGAGCTTGACGTTCCTTTATCTTTGGTTGAGACAATTAGATTGGAGTTGACTAAAAAGAAGTAATTAATATTAACATAGTATCTTATGTTAAAATAAATCATCTCAATTTTTAAGTATAAAATTGAGATGATTTATTTACAAAAAACGCTCATCAAACGCTTTCCACTGCCGTCGCCAAAGCATTCATAATTTTTATGTATAACTCATTGGGTTTAAATGGTTTACTAACATAATCATTCATGCCAATTTCAAAACAATGGTCAGCCTCTTGTTTACTTGCTGTCGCTGTGAGGGCAATAATGGGAACGGTAGATTTTTCACGGATGCGTACAGTGGCATCGAAACCATTCATTGTAGGCATTTGTAAATCCATCAAAATCAAATCGTAGCCATGCGCTTTGAATTTTTCAACGCCAATCAAACCATTTTCTGCAATATCAATGGTGACGAAAGGTGACCAATTCATCAACAATTTTTTAGTTGCCATTTGGTTTAAGAAGTGGTCTTCAACCAACAAGATTTTAAGCGGTTCGTCAGGTGCTGAAGCATCTAACTGCACCATTCTTACTTCTTTGACAGGTAGAGTAACCTCGAACAAAGTGGTGTCCGTGTCTTTTATAGAAATATTAAAAGTGCCTTTTAAGATTTTAACTAATTTTGAGACAATCGCAAGCGATAATTGTTGTTTATCGTTTTCACTGACGTCATTTTTAATTGTTTCAAGGATTTTGTTTTCCTCTAATAGTTCTTTTATTTGATTGTTAGTTAATGTTTTACCTATATAGGATGTCTTGATATGTAAATCAGCTTGTTTATCAGAACTCACAACATCAAGGTTAATATTCACATTGTTACCCGTGGGCGTGTAACGGGTGGCGTGGTCAATGAGATTGTAAATAATTTGTGTAATTTTTTTGCTATCCGCTATAATTTTTTCTGGCAAATCTTCGCCAAGCAAAAAATCGAGTTTAACTTTTGCATTATCGGCTTTATTTTGAATGACTTTTTTCAAGGAATTACTAAAGTCAATGATAGGCATTTCCTCATTCTCAGGCTTCAAGTTTTGACTGACGAGCATTGAAAAATTGAGCATATTGTTAATCATCAAAGACAGGTCATCTACCGAGGTTTTTAAGCCATCAACAAGTTCTGTTTGGAGCGGTGAAATGGTCGTTGTTTCCATGACATACAACAAATTGACAATACTACTGAGGGGAGTCCTGATGTGGAAGCTCATATCCTGCATCGCTTCATCTTTCATCATGGAAGTTTGGCGATTGATATTTTGTTGGATTATCATTTGTTCGTTAGCTTTGCGCTCTGTAATGTCTTGAACGCCACCGACAAGCATGGTACGGTTTGTCAAATCATCGCAAAATACCTGCCCGTGTATAGCCAACCACTTAATAGACGTGCCGTCCACGACGATGCGATGTTCTATTTTGTAGAGTTTGCCATCTTTCATAGCACTTTCAAAAAATTGCTCCACTGCCTCTTTGTCCTCATAGTGGACATAATTGATGTAGTCAGAAAGGCCCGTTGTGATGCTGCCAGGATGAAAACCAAAAATACGATAGATTTCATCAGTCCAAATCATTTCACTGGATACCAAATCCATTTCCCAATTTCCAAACCCCGCTAATTGTTGTGCTTTGACAATTCGGCGTTCATTAATGGTCATTTCCCGCTTGGTTTCTTCAAGTTTTTGAACCTCTTTGTGCCTTTGAATGGCATAACGAATAGAACGCCCCAAGAGTTTACCCTCAAATTGACCTTTAACGAGATAGTCTTGCGCTCCTGCTTTTACAGCTTGATAGCCTACTATTTCATTGTTAACACCTGTTAACACAATGACAGGCACATCTGGTACTTTTTCTAAATACAGATTCAATGTCTTGAAACCTTGCGTATCTGGCAATGATAAATCAAGCAAAACGATGTCAATTTCCTGTTTATGAATGATGTCTTGACCTTCAAAAAGCGTTTCAGCATGAAACATTTCATACTTGAAAGCGGAATCTTTCATATATATTTTTACGAGTTGTGCATCGCCGGGATTATCCTCGATGAGCAGGATATGCGTCGCCTGTCTGGTATTCATAGGATTTAAGTTCAGTCGTTTACCTTGTTAAAAATAAAGTTTTCTCTATTTGTGTATGTTCAACAGTGCTTACAGGGAGGAAGGTAGCTTATAATATTATGTTCAAATAGGATAAAGGATTGAGTTCTTCATGATTTTTATAGTCAAATTTAGAAAATACGCATCAGATTCTTCAAAAACATCCGCTCCATCACCCCTCAGTATTTTGACCACAAAAATTATCAGAGAACTAAAAAAAACAAAAAACAATCTATTGATAATCAAACATTTAAAAATATAACTCATAACTCATAACTCATAACTCATAACTCATAACTATTTCAATGCCGATGGTAAAATCGCAGTCATCAACCAAAAGTCTTCGATTTTTTGTACAATATCAAAAAAGCGGTCGAAGTCAACAGGCTTGTTGATATAAGCATTAACTTCAAGATTGTAGGTTTTCTGAATATCTTGCTCAGCATTAGAAGTCGTCAAAACAACGACAGGAATATCGTGCAAAAACGGGTCGGATTTAATTTCAGCTAAAACCTCCCGACCATCTTTTTTAGGTATGTTCAAATCCAACAAAATTAAATCGGGGCGTGTGGCATTTTGATAAGGTGTACGGCGGCGTAAATAGGCAATCGCCTCTTCGCCATCCATAGCAACATTAATTTTTATGGGCATTCGTGCTTCTCGGAACGCTTCTTGAGTTAATCGGACATCACCTGGGTTGTCTTCGACAAGTAAAATATCAACAGGTTTTGAAAATCGTTGCATAGGTTATAATTGTTAAAATTAGATTTAAGTCAAAAATTTTTTGGAATTCGGAATAAGTATTGACTTGCTCTTTGCAAAATTCGTCCCAAAATTGGGTAATTTTTTACTTATTAAAAAATTAAATATCAAATTCAGTGCCTATTTTTGTCCAAAGACCAAGAAATAAATGTGTTGCCGATTTATATTTGTCCTAAATGTCCATTTGTGACATCTAATTGATTTACAAATAGCGATTTATGGATTTTATTTTGTCACACCCTAAATTGCAAAAAAAATAATGATGCACTCGATTCCAGAATATCAAATTCTTTTTCAGAAATATCTTGAAGAACAGTCGTTCTCGCAACAGCCATCCGAACTTTATGAGCCTGTAAACTATATTCTTAGTATTGGTGGAAAGCGTTTGCGCCCTTTGTTAGCCTTAATGGGTTGTGAGTTGTTTTCCGACAATATAACAAAAGCCTTGCCCATAGCGATGGCAGTGGAGGTTTTTCATAATTTTTCGTTGTTGCACGACGATATTATGGATGCGGCACCTCTGCGGCGTGGTCAACCGACCGTACATACAAAATACGGGGTCAATTCAGGGATTCTTTCAGGTGATGTGATGCTGATTTGGGCGTATCGTTTTTTGATGTGTACTGAGGGCGAACCCAAAAAACAGATTCAGTTGATTCAGATTTTTAATAAAATGGCAACTGAAGTATGTGAAGGACAGCAAATGGATATGAATTTTGAGACGCGTGACGACGTAACGATTCCGCAATACATCCGCATGATTGAGTTCAAAACATCGGTACTTATTGCAGCTGCTTTCCAAATGGGCGCGCTGTTGGGTGGTGCTACTGAGGGGTCTGCTACCTACCTTTATGAGTTTGGGCGCAACATTGGCATTGCTTTTCAAATTCAAGACGATATACTCGATTCGTTTGGCGACCCTCTGAAATTTGGTAAAAAAGTAGGCGGCGACATTATTCAAAATAAAAAAACATTATTGGTTTTAAAAGCATTTGAATTAGCTGATGAGACACAAGAGTTTCAATTAGAAGGCTTTATGTCAAATACAAATATTGAAGAATCGGTTAAAATTGAAGCTGTTAAAAAACTTTTTGAAGCCACAGGTGCTCGTCGTTTTGCAGAATTAGAAATGGAAAAATACTTGAAAATAGCCTTTGAACACCTTGAAATGACCCCCCTCAGTATCCACAAGAAAAATTATATGCGCTGCTTTGCCGATGATTTGATGAAGCGCGAAAACTAAAAAACGGCACTTTGTCAATCAGACGAAGTGCCGTTTTCCGTTATTTTATCTTTCAGATTTATGAGTGACTGCCTTATTTCGATAAGCCGATGCAGTGTTCTATATTTGACTTCTAACAATTTTCTATCGTGTGAAAAAGCGATTTTAGCCTCTTCTAAAGCCATTTCTCTTTCTTGTATCATCTTATTTATGGCTTTTATTTCCTCCATTTCTAAGCAACTTAATAAACCATTTTCATGTCGGTGCAAGTCAAATTCTTCTTCCCAAAAACGAATGAGCGACTTAGAAATGCCGAGTTTTGCCGCCACTTCTTCGATTGTGTGAGTCGTTTGTCCGTTTTCGTTGTGCATAAATTTTGTTTTTTGACAAAATTAGCATTTTTATCCAAATGTTATACCTCTATATAATTTTTCTAAGTCTATCTCACACTCATTTTTCTAACTCTTTCAATACCAAGGCATTAGTCATTTTCGGTTCAGCCTTCCCCTTTGATGCCTTCATCACTTCACCCATAAAAAAACCAAGTAAGCCTTTTTTACCTTTCCGATATTCAGCCACCTTTTGCAGGTTTTTTTCTAATACCTCTTTAACTATTTTTTCTAAAAAGTCCGTATCGGATGTTTGAAATAAATTAAGTTTTTCTGCTAATTCTGTTGCCGATACTGAGGGGGTGTTCAAAAGCGTCGGAAATAAGGTTTGATAGGCTGCTGAATTAGACACTTTACCACTTTCAATCAAACTTAAAAATTCAGATAATTGTTTGACTGTTAATGGGTAATCCTTTAATTCAATTTTCAATTCATACGCCGAAGGCAGAATTTTATTGATAATGAGATTTGATACGGCTTTATACTGCGGGGTAGGATTTATGTCCGATTTCGGATTTTGTAGTTCCGAGAAGAATACTTTTGTATAGTTAAAAACACCGATTTCTTCTGTCAAAAAATTCACATCGTATTCAGGTAAACCGTACTTTTCAGTCAATTCTATGCGCGCTTCCCAAGGTAACGTGGGCATTTCTGCTTTTATTTTTGCTAAAAAAGAAGGTGTAATGACCACAGGCGGTAAATCGGGGTCCGGAAAGTAGCGGTAATCATGTGCATTTTCTTTGCTCCGCAAAGGTGTTGTTTTGCCTGTGGCAGGGTCAAAATTGAGCGTATTCTGCTCCACTTCACCTCCTGTTGTAACAATACCGATTTGACGACTGACTTCATATTTAATGGCTTGACGGGCAAAACGCATTGAATTGACGTTTTTTACTTCACAACGGGTCATAAATGCCGTCATACCTTCGGGTCGTATCGAAATATTAACATCGCACCGCATTGAACCTTCTTCCATATTACCATCCGAAATGCCGAGCCAACGGACGAGGTGACGCATCGCCGTCATAAACGCATCTACTTCTGCACCACTCCGCAAATCGGGTTGCGTCACGATTTCTAAAAGCGGCGTACCGGCGCGGTTCAAATCAATGAAACTTACTGAGGGGTCTTGGTCGTGAATGGATTTGCCTGCATCTTCCTCCATGTGTATATGGTGGATTTCGATGGTTTTTGTCCTTGGTTTATGTGTTTTAGGGTCAATAAATGTAATATCGAGTGCGCCGCCCACACAAATCGGTGTGCGGTCTTGTGTAATCTGATAGCCTTTTGGTAGGTCGGCATAGAAATAATTTTTTCTATCGAAATACGATTTTTCATTGATTTTACAGCCCAAAGCTACGCCCAAACGGGTTGCAAACTCGATTTGACGACGATTCGCACGCGGCAAAGTACCTGGGTGAGCCAATGAAATGACGGAAGTATGCGTGTTTGGGTCAGAACCAAACTGAACGGCATCAGCGCAAAAAGCCTTTGAAGCTGTCGCTAATTGCACATGCACTTCTAAACCAATAATGGTCTCAAAATGTGTTGTACTTTTTTCATTATACTGAGGGGGTGATATCGTATCTGTCATAAAATAAAAAATTTAGAATAAAAGAAAACTAAGTATAGAACCAACTACCATAATTAAAATGAAAAAGAACAAGTATCCGAAATTAGCAATACAATATTTAACAAATGTTTTTCGCCAACTTTGTTGATAGTAGGTTTTCATAGCAAAATAAAAGAAAACCATAACACCCAGAAAAAACCAATTATTCAGCCCTGAAAAACCAAACTTAGTATTTATAAATATCATAAGAATAGATGCTGCGAATAAAAAGATATTATAGTGCATGAAAAAGATAAAGTGTTCTACGAAATATTTCTTTTTTCGATACAACAACATAAACAAACCTGACATCAAAGGAATGAGTAGAAACGTAAACCATAAAAGTTTACCCATAACAAAATGCACCAAATTTTTTGTGTCTTGTTGCACTTTTATACCTTGCTTTAGTGATAGTCTTTTCCAAAAATCATGGATGTTGTATTTATCCAGAATTTCATCTGCACTGAGTTCGTACAGTTCAGCTGTTGGTATCCTAAGGTTGGCATAGTAGAGTTGGCTCACATTTGTTGAATCTTCATGGTTTAACATATCTTCTAAACTTTGTTGTTTGCGATTTAAGTCAAGCGATTCTTTTATAATTTGTTGAGTAGTTTTGCCTTGTGTGTCTGTTATATTCCCATTTGGGTCATCATCTTCTTTTTCCGCATCCTCTGTCACTTTAAAAGCTCCCCCTGCAAAGGTGTAAAGCGTATCTTTTTGTTTCTTATTTGTTATTTTTTCCTTTGCTTTTTTTGTTGAATCGGTTTTAACAACGGATTCATTTTTGAGCCAATGATGGTATGTCCTCATCAAGAGCGTGTCGTAGGTTCGTTTGGTTTGTTTTCCTTCAAAAACAGGGGCAGTAGCTTTACCGATTGAATCAATAAGGCGTAAAAAGGCTTTTTCTTCTACTTTTCGACGTGATTTATAGGCACTTTCTTCAGTCAATTTTTCAAACTTGCTGGTCCAAGAAGCCACCATACCAAACATCAATGCGCCCAAAACCAAAAACAACTGAACAGGATGTGCATAGCGTTTGTGATGCCCTTTGAAAAATTCAACCGTTAATTTGCCGGGAACAAATATGTGTTTCAAAGTCGTAAAAAACTTGCCGTCGAGGTGAAAGAGGGTATGCACAAACTCATGCACCAAATCGTGCATGGATGTTTTGCCGTCTGTCGGTTTTTGTCCACAATTGGGGCAAAAGCTATCCATTTCTGCCAAAGGGTAGTGGCAGTTAAGGCAATATGGAATATGC
The DNA here is from genome assembly GCA_031411275.1 of Saprospiraceae bacterium. Classification (GTDB taxonomy): domain Bacteria; phylum Bacteroidota; class Bacteroidia; order Chitinophagales; family Saprospiraceae; genus JAAFJT01. The sequence continues at coordinate 40,788 of JANOAU010000180.1, forward strand.
TTGTTTGGATGTGAATGACTCATTTTTAATCCCCGCAGTATTTTTTATTAATTCAGATGCGAAAGTACAGTTTGTTTGCTTTTAAATGACGTATAAAAACAAAAACTTGCTTTGCAATTCAATTAGCAAAGCAAGTTTTATATCTATAAATATCGTTTTTAAGGCAGAACATCATTGACAGCAATCTGAAAACCGTCGATTACAAATGAAGTCAAAGTATCATCTCGCTGGGCTATTTTGTGTGGAAAAAACTCACCTTCAATGTTTTGATATTGCGTAATTATTTGTTTTTCAATATTTACGACCCAGTATTCGCGTACACCTGTTGTCTCGTAAATATATTTTTTATAACTCATTTCTTTGGGTTTATTACTCTCTGAAAGGATTTCAACGATAAAATCGGGCGCACCTTTCACTTGTCTGTCAATAATATGCTGACGTTCATTTGTAATAAAAAGTAGGTCAGGTTGAACCGTATCGTTAGGTGTTAAAATCACATCCATTGGTGCAAATAATAGCGTTCCAAGTTTTTTCGCCATTATATGATTACCGATGCGTAATGTCAGCTGAAAAGCGAATGTTTGGTGTGATGCAAGTGGTGATGCTATAAAAATAATTTTTCCGTTGTGTAGTTCATAATTCCCACTATCAGGCGGTGTCAATCGCTCGTAGTCTTTGAAAGTCAATAGTTTAGGTTGCGGGAACTTCAACATTTTGGCTTTTTTTTGAGGTGGAATAGCTGTTAAAGCACTCATATTTTTTTCTATTTTTTACAAAATTATACTTTTTTAAGTAAAAAACGTACAATGAAATTCGGAAAACCACCCCCCTCAGTAAATTTATTCATTTTCACGTTTCATTTTCCACTGAATACTATAATGTAGAATAAACGGGAAAAATCTCACTATAAATGCCATTAATTTGCCAATAAATGACAAAATAACATGATTTTTACGATGAACCGTTAAGTCAACAATGGATTTTGCCACTTGCTCTTGCGTTTGTTGTATCATTTTTGAGCGTGGTGCAACGGGAACAAGTTTACCTTCGGCATCTAAAACCCGCTTATCGGCGTCATTTTCCGTAAAACCGATATAAACAATGCCTATATGAACACCTTTTGGAGTCATTTCTGCCCGCAAACTTTGAGAAAAAGCCGTCAAAGCCATTTTGCCCGTCGAATAAGCAGAGGCACTCGGCAAGCCATAAAACCCTGCAACTGAACCTATGAAAACGATGCTGCCTTTTGACTCAATAATGGCATCAAGAGCCGCTTTCACAGGCATGATTGAGCTATAAAGATTACTGTCTAAGACTTTTTTGAAGGTTTCGGCAGTCATTTCATCGAATCGGGCGCGCATGGAAAGACTAGCATTCATGACTATCACATCGAGACGACCAAAGGTTTCTAAAGTCTTTTCAATTAATTTTTGACATTCTGTAAAGTCTGTTACATCGGTTGCAAATGAGGAAACGTTGAAGCCCATACCCCTCAGTAAAATTTCTGTTTGGGCTAATTTTTTCGCATTTCGCCCGTTTAACATGACAAATGCATCGTTTTTACAAAATTCAATAGCCGTTGCTTTACCTATGCCGCCACCTGAGCCTGTAATGATAACGACCTTATTTTTCATTATGATTTAACTTTTATAATAAAAACAATTATTTGTGTCAATAATTCAGAATATTACGAAACAATAAATTTAGGGTTATCTTTGTCTTTCAATAATAAACAACTATGGCGAATCGTAATAAAACGCGTAATCGAGACCATGATATTTTCATCAAAGGTATTTTGAGTCTCAATGAATTGGTGCTGTTACTCCTGCATCGGTTTCTTCCGAATGATTTACAGCAATATATTGATTTTTCAACCCTTCAATCACTTTCAGATGTTCATATAGACAACAAACTGGTGGCTCAATATTCTGACAGTATCCACGAATGTGCCTTGTACAAAGAGCGATTGCCTATGGAAATTCAGAATTTACCTGATTTACCACATTTTCGTTTTTGCTTTCTGTGGGAACATAAAAGCTCAAAACCTACCGACCCCATCGAAGGACAGGTTGAAAGGTATCGTTATGCCATCATTGGTTCTGACTTAAAAAACAAAAGAAAACCCAGTATCATCATTCCCATTATTCTTTATCATGGTAAAACTAAATGGACAAAAAAAATGGTTTTTGAGGACTATGAGCCTTATTTGCCACCTGAAATACTGAAATATTTACCCGCTCCTCGCTATATTTTTATAGATATTACAAGCATGAGCAAGAAGGAAATAGAACAAATGATTGATATCAAAATCTTGAGGTCTGCTTTTATCGCTTTAAAATTTGCCCATAATGAAAAGTTTTTTCAAGATAATTTGGCAGAAATACTTAAATTTGTTGAAACTTCTTCCAGTGAAATTGTCTTTCAATCATTTTTCAAAATGCTTTTAGAATATGTTCAAAGACGCTCACAATTGGAGGCAGACAAATTTAATCAAATTGTTCAACAAAAATTAGAAGCCAATATGGTCACAAATATTAAAACCATTTTTGAAATCGCTGAGGAAAAAGCCGAATTACGCGGTATTGAAAAAGGTATTGAAAAAGGCATTGAAGAAGGGAGACAAGAAACTGCCCGTATCGCCATTGTTAATATGCTTAAATTAAAAAACTTCTCAAACGCGCAGATTGCCGATATCTTAGAGGTTGATACTGATTTTGTAAAAAAAGTGCAGGATGAACTTGCGATGAATCCTCTCTTGAAAGCATAATACCATTAGGTTTACCCCTTAGTAATTTAACTGCACTTATCAATCACTTTTCCAAATATCCATTGTCCCTAAGCCATTCAAACGATTCACGGATGGCAATACTGAGGGGGGTCTGTGGCAAGTCAATTTCTCTAATAGCTTTGGCGGCTGTAAAATAATGACCATGGCAACCAATTTTAGCCATTGGATAGCTGATATTGGGCTGTTTTCCTTGTATGTTTGCCATAAAAGTCAGTAATAACGCAAACACTTTTGTAACAAAAGCAGGGAAATAGAGGGACGGTCGTTTTGTACCTATCGTATCAGCGATGAGAGAAAAGGCTTCTTTGTAGGACAAATTGACGTTACCCAATATATAACTTTCGCCAATTTTACCTTTTTCTAATGCATTGACGACACCACAAGCTGCGTCTTTGACATAAATATAATTACGTCCACCACTCGAATAACCAGGTATTTTGCCTTGAAAAAGGTTGACAATCATTGCTCCCGAACTGGGTTTAACATCATAAGGGCCGAGCATAAAAGTCGGATTAACAACCACTGCAGGGAGTTGGTTTTCTTTAACGGCGGTCATTAATGCCAAAAAAGCCTCGTATTTACTGTCCATATAGTCCAACCCATATTGTGCGCCCGTATAAGGCAAACCTTCATATCCTGGCTGTTCTTTCGTACCAAAACCAAAAGTATTAGCCGTTCCAATGAAGACCAATCGTTGAATTTTATACTTAATGGCTGCTGCAATAATATGACTCGTGCCATCAACATTGACGCGCCGAATGATAGCAGACCTTGCAGGAATAACGGTTGTGTTGGCGGCTGCATGAATGACAAAAGGGCAGTCAGCCATCGCTTGTTCCACATCAGTGGGGTTCAATAAATTGCCGCGAAAAAAAGTCAAATACGGTAATCCCTCAAGGGTAGTGGGCTGTCGGGCGGGTTCAATAAAGGCTTTGATTTCGTAACCCCGACTCAATAATTCTCTCACGATATTGTTTCCAAGAAAACCATCTGCTCCTGTGAGCAATACTTTTTTTAGCATATTTGTTGTTTGAATACGAAATGAGGTGTTTTTGGTTATTCCAAACTTTAATTTTAAAAGAAAAATAGATGACAAAGATAGAAAACTTAGTAGCTGTATTCCTATAAACGTAGTAAATGATATACGTTCGTTTAACAGTTTTGAAACCAAGTCCTTTATTGTACTTTTGTATTTTCATGCAAAAATTGCTAACATAAAATGCCACTACAAGAATATATCATCACAGAACCGCATGGCCGTTTGGGTATCTGGCATCTTACAGAAGAAGAGGGTTTTTTTATTGATAAACTACATCTCACTGATGCAGAACAATCTGAAATAAATGTAGTTAAAGGGCATAAAAAATTGGAAAAACTGGCTGGTAAGTTGTTGCTGCGGCAACTAACAGGTTGGGCTTTTTCGGTTGTGAAAAATGAGAATGGTAAGCCTTTTTTTAAAGATTCTGATTTGAATTTGTCATTGAGTCATTCGGGGGATTATGTGGCGGGTATTATCAGTGAGCATGTGGTTGGTATTGATATTCAATATCTTACGCCCAAAGTAGAGCGTGTTGCGGCACGCGTTATGAATGAGAATAAATTTAAAAACCTCGACCCTAACAATCGTTTGGAACATCTTCACGTTTATTGGGGTGCTAAAGAAGCCCTATTTAAGGCGTATGGCGAAAAAGCAATGGATTTTAGAAAACATCTTGTCATAAAACCTTTTGATTTCAGAGTGAATGAGACGATACACGCAACAAAAATTACTGAGGGGTCTATTGAAAAAGACAATCGTTTACATTGGTTCGATATTTATTATCAAAAAATTAAAAATCATATTTTAGTCTATGCAATCGAAAAAAATTAGTCATTGTTCATGGGTTATTTTGGGATGTGTTGTTTTGTTTTTAACGAGTTGTAAAAACGATAAAAAATTGTCGGAAAAAGACGCACAAGGTCTTTCAGAAGACTTTGTAACGTTTTATAATAGATTTCACAACGATAAAGCCTACCAATTGGCGCATATTCAGTTCCCGCTTGAAGGTTTACCTTCGGGCAATCTGTCTGATAGCGTTAAAAATGTCTCTGATTTTCGTTGGACATCGGACAAATGGGTTATGCAAAGTTTAGCGCAATTCAATGATTCGTTGTATATCCGTGAATTTGAGCAACCTATGCCGATTATGGTGAATGAAATTATTATTGAAAAAAAGTCGAAATACGGCATAATGCGCCGTTTTTTGAAGCGTGACAATGAGTGGATGTTGATTTTTTATTCTGATATGAATCGTTTGGAGAATAAATAAGTTTACAGATTTTAGGATAGAAAGCACAAAGACATTAAGACTCCTCATGGAGCATCTTAATGTCTTTGTGCTTTCTATCCTAAAATCTCAAAGTGTATTTTCACCTCTTAAAAATCGCATTTTAGACTGAAACCCAAATCCAATCACACTCGCTTGAGTCTTAGCCGTTTCAGCTATATTACCTATAAATAAGTCGTCAACAGTTGCGTGAAACGTCGAAATCCAGCGTTCAAAATGCCTGTCATCAATCGCCAAACGGCGATGTGCATCGAAGACATTGCCACCAAAACCCTCAGTATTGAGCAGAATAAATGACCAGAATGCTATCATACGGGGGAAATGAGCCTCGAAATTTATGCCTTCAAAAAAAGGAGCCATAAAGGGGTCATCGAGTAAACGACTATAAAATGTACGGACAAGCAGCTCTACATCTGCTTGATTTTCAATGTCTTTAGCCATGTTGGTTATTGGTTTATTAGTTAACGGTTATTGGTGAATTGGTTACTGGTGAATTGGTTATGGATTTTGACGGATATCTAATTCACCAATAACCAATTCACAAATAACCAATCAGCCAACCAGCACTTGATAGGTGTCGGGAATTGTTTTTTCAAATAACACTCGTTTGCCTTCTTTAAGGGTAGCTTGAATTTCAGGCGTTGGGTGTCGAGCGGTGTATAAATCGCATTTTGGATGCTCTTCGACTTCAAATTTTTCTCTTAAATCACGCATCAATAAACGCTCGCGGTCGGGGGCATGGGTCATGCTGATGTAGAAATATGCCCCAGAATTTTGCATAAGGTTGATAAAAATATGATATTTTGTAAAAATCTCGAACAAATCACGGATGTGCGACTCGACTAAAAAAGTGAAATCTCTATTCGATATTTTAAGAAATATTTGGTGTCTTTCAGCCATTAGAATCGGTGGATACTGAGGGGGGGCTTCTGCCGAAATGATGGTACCAACAGCCTCATGGTCAAGGAAAGAACGGACATTCAAAGGAATATTTTTGACCATCAAGGGCTGAATGGTGCGTGGATGCACGACTGTTGCGCCGTAATAAGTCATTTCGACGGCTTCTTCATAACTGATTTTATCGAGTTTAACAACATCGTTGAATATGCGCGGGTCGCCTGACAATACGCCAGAAACATCTTTCCAAATATACATGCCTGACGCACCCAAACAATGACTGAAAATCGCTGCCGAATAATCAGAACCTTCACGACCTAATGTAGTCGTATTATTATCTTTTGTGGAGCCAATAAACCCTTGTGTCATCACAAATTTAGACCCCTCAGTAAAAAAAAGCGGTTTTATGATATTCTGAGTATTTTCAGATGTTGTTTGCCAATTAACAACCGATTCACGCCATGTTTCATCGGTTTTTAGAACATCACGTGCGTCAAGCCAAGTTGTATTGAGACCAATCTTATTTAAGTAAGCCGCAACGATTTTTGAGGAAAGCAATTCTCCTACAGATACTATTTGGTCATAAATATAGTCGTATTCGTCATGTGGCTCGTCTTCCAAAATCCATTCGATTTCGACAAAAGTATCGTTGACTTGAGCATAAACCTCGTCATGTGCATCAAATAGTTCTGCCATAAGTGCTTCATGTTTTGCACGAATACCTTGTAATATACCTAAGGCTTTTCCATCACGTTCAAAATAAGACGAAACGATTTCTTCTAAAGCATTGGTTGTTTTACCCATTGCCGAGACGACAATAAGCAGATTTTCAGAACTGAATTTTTGAAGAATGTCCCCAACATTTTTGATATTATCTACATCCCGCAACGATGCGCCGCCGAATTTGAAGACTTTAATAGCTTGATTCATAATTAAGAAATATTGTTTGATAATAAATTGGACGCAAAGATAGTGAAAAGTGAAAAACGATAAGTGAAAAATGAAAAGTGCCGTACTTGATTATCAAATACGGCACTTTTCATTTTTCACTTATCACCTAATTAAGGTTTTCCACGCATAGACATAAATACACGTTTCAATTTTTTCGCATCTTCGTCAGTGAGGAAAGGAATATTGTTGAGACGTGTGGCCAGTTGGTCACTTACATTTTTGAATGCTTCGCGGTCAGAAGATGAAAAGGTGGACACCTGCGGTAAACGTTGATTCAAATGGTTGACCTGCGAGCCATTTTTCCAAAAACGAAAACAGACATGTGGTCCCGTTGCCAAACCTGTTTGACCGACATAACCAATGACTTGTCCTTGTTTGACTCTTGTGCCTGACGAAACACCTTTTGCAAAACGGCTCATGTGCAGATATTGCGTTTCGTAAGGATTCATGTGGCGAATTTTGACATATTTGCCGTTGCCACCGCCGCTTGTTGCTTCTGTAACCGTGCCGTCTGCCACCGCCAAAATAGGGGTGCCTTCGGGTGCAGCATAATCGGTGCCGTAGTGTGGGCGATTGTAGCCCAAAATAGGATGGAAACGATTTTTACTGTAATGAGAAGTGATGCGACTATACTTTAAAGGAGACTTCAAAAAGCCATCACGCAGAGGCAAACCGCTTTTTTCGTACCAACCTTTTTCCTTACCATTGTCGAAATAAATTGCCAAAACAGGCTTTTCAGCATCGTTTTCCTTTATAGAAACGGCTTTTAAATTTTTAACGCCAACGGATTGACCTTCAACGAGTTCTTCTTCCCAAATCAATTTGTATTCATCGCCATCGTTGAATTTGCGCAGGTCGAATTTATATTTCAGCGCATCTTCCACTTCATCCGCTAAGGCATAACTTAAACCTTGTTCAACCATCGTTTCCCACAATGAACTTTTAACTTTACCTGCGATTTCAAACTCGCGGGTCGTAACTATTCGTTTAACCTCTTTAATCGAAACGTTTTTAAAATCTACAAGGACATAACGCTTGGCATCGGGTTCGTAGATAAAATAATCATATCCAGTGCGTGGGTCATGGCTCAAAACCGTAAAAGGTTTGCCATCCTGAATTTTTTCAAAATTGTAATAAGGTTTAGCCACACGCGCCAAACTGTCCGCTTGGCGAGCCGTCAAACCACGTTTAGTCAACATGACTGTAAAAACATCATCATGCTGTATTTTGTCTTCAATCACGTTGAATGTATCAAGCGCAAAACCGTACTTAAGCGTAGGTGAAACAACAGGCAAGGCACTTAACTTAGGCGTGACATTGCTATTTTTAGTCACGAATGATGTCAAATTTGTTGCTTCTGTTAAAAAAAGAGCAGCCGTGCCAATGGCCGTAGCGGCGGTGAGTCTAACGATATTTTGTGGTTTCAGAAAATTGATAAAGAGATTTTTCGAAACAGACTGAACCTGTTTTTCGGTAATTTTATTTTTCATATTTTACTAACGATTATCAAAAAATTGTGTGTCCTAAGAAATATTTTTAGCTGATTTTTCGATTCGATTATGATTATAAAATGAGTTGAGACGCAATGATAGAAAAAAACTCACGGATTGATATGTCAAAAATGTTAAAATTTTTAAGAACCTAAAAAAAAGGCATAATTTTTACAAAAATATAATGTTATTGAAATATTAATTGGTAAATGACAATAATTCAATTAATTAATTTTGCTAAACGAAAAAATCGTTATAATTATTGCGTGATATGTTTTTTAAAATTAATCCATAGTTCAGTTCCTGCTCTTGGTTTTATTGAATTTTGACAGTCACTCATGGATAAAATGTCGAAAAAAGGCTCAAAATAAGAACGGTATTCTGCCTCTGTGCCGCCAAAAGGCGGTCCTGAAAAGGGGAATTTTTGATTGAACAAGACACCAAATATTGACCCCTCAGTATCCAACAACTCAAAACATTTTTGAACATATTTAGGGCGCAAAACAGGGTCAATCGCGCAGAAAAATGTTTGTTCGATAATCATATCAAAAGTGCCTTTTAGGGCGAAAAAATCGCCGACAATCAATTGAGTCTCCTTCAACTGTGGGAGTTGTTTTTTCAATTTTGCAATGGCTTCTTCTGCCCAATCGCATACAGTTATATTATAAAAACCATGCTGATAAAAATAGACGGCTTCATGCCCACTGCCTGCGCCAGGTATCAAAATGCGGAGGCTTCTGTCTGTTTTTTTTTGAACAAGAGAATCAACGAATGCGCGAATCGGTGCCGTCGCTTCACCTGAATCCCAAGGCGTTGCGCCTGTTTGCCAACGGTCTTTCCAATAATCTTTATCGAGCATTATTTTGGATTTTATAAGTATTTTATGTCAAAAAAGGCTGCAAAGGTAAGAATATTGACGAATTGAGTATTACCTATGCCGTTTTTACTTTGGCAAAGATGGAAGCAATAGATTCGGCGTATTTAGGCATGAAAAATTGATTTATTATTTGAAAAAAGCAGTTTTCCACACACCAAAACACCCCCTCAGTATCATCTTACTTTTTAACGGCGCGTCGTAGGTTTAAAACAACTATTTCTCTCACTTCTTAAAATTCCCGTTTCATGGAAAATTATTTGGAACGCGACTTGGACGACATCTTGTTCGAGCATCGCAACCGAGCCTATGGCGCCTATGTCTTGCGTAAAGCTTATGCAAGACACATAAAAAAAGCCTCTTTTTGGGGCTTAGCACTCTTTCTCTTCCTTATCAGCAGCCCTCTGATTGCAGTGAAAATGACTCCGAAAAAGCTACTCACTGACGATACAGAAGTCAAGTTGATAGAGCCGCCAAAACAGGAAATTAAAAAACCTATCATACCGCCGCCCGCACCACCGCTGCCAGTGAAAAAAATGGCTATGTTACGTTTTTCAGTGCCAAGGGTAACACTTGAAACAGAAAAAGAGCCGCCACTCATTGTACCGCCATCCGATTCGTCTATTCAAATCGGCAACAAAAACGTAGAAGGTGAAAAAACGACGGCTTATATAGCCCCCTCAGTACCAACGGTCTCTTTGCCGCCGCCACCAGAGCCTACAGATAAAAAAGTCGTGGATGACGACCCTAAATTTGTCTTTGTTGAGCAACAACCTGAGTTTAAAGATGGTGTAAAATCGATGTATCGGTTTTTGTCAGACAATATAAGATATCCTGCTGTTGCTCGCGAAAACAATATTGAAGGGACGGTTTATGTCGGTTTTGTTGTCGGCAGAGAGGGTACAATTAGAGATGTTGTTGTAAAAAGAGGGTTGGGCGGCGGCTTAAATGAAGAAGCTGTACGTGTGATTCAGTTGATGCCTAAATGGAATCCGGGTAAGCAAAATGGCAAAGCGGTTTCGGTGGCTTATACGTTGCCGATAAAGTTTAGATTGGAATAATATGCCGTGGGAAATTGGGGGTTGTGTATTATTTTTCAAAATAAGTCTTAACTCCCAATCCTTAACTCCTAATAAAATTTCTATTTTTGCCAAAAATCAAAAATTATGAGTGAGCAAAGAAAAAATATGCTGCCGTTTTATTTTAGGATGTTCATATCTATCGGCTATTTGGTTATCGGGTATATAGTACTCACAACGGATGTGGGTTTTCAGATGACAGGTAATAAAGCCTTCGGTTGGATTTTTGGCGGATTGTGTATCATATATGGTGTGTTCCGCATGTATCGAGCAAGGAAAGGCTGGGATAAGTCTGCCATAGAATAATAAAAAAATAATATTATAAAATGAAAAAATGGGTTTTATTATTAACCGTAATTGTTTGCTTTTCAATAGGTTGTGCCAATCAATCGGCATCGTCGAATGAGGAAATTGATACACCTGTATCTGGTAAAATTAATGTTTCAGTTGACGAAACGTTGACACCAATTGCATTGGCAGAAGCGGATATTTTTCAACATCACTACGAAAAAGTGCATTTGACAATACGGGAACGCTCCGAATATGACTGCATTCAAGACCTCTATAAGGACAGTGTAAAAGTCATTATGGTTGGTCGAAAATTGGATGAACAGGAAATGGCGGCTTTCAAAAGCATGAATTATGAGCCTTTGCAAACGCAAATTTGTACCGACGCCATTGCCCTCGTCGTAAATCCGAGCAATCGAGATACAGCATTGACTTATGAGCAAGTGCTGGGCATTGTGAAAGGACAGATAACAAATTGGTCACAAATCAGCAGTAAGCGTTCAGGCGATATTTCACTTGTTTTTGACAATCCCAATTCTGGAACAGTGAGCTATTTACTCAGAATGTCAGGAGAAAAAGCGATGCCTAAAAATGCTTATGCGATGAAGACAAACCTCGAAGCTGTCAATTACGTCTCGACGCATGAAAACGCTATAGGGGTCATTGGTTGGAGTTGGATTTCAGACTCAGATGATCCTGTTACACATGAGTATTTGAAAAAAACACGCCTCGTCAGCATTTCACGTGCAGGGGAAAAAACATTTTATACACCTTATCAACTTAATTTGGTAGAAGGCAAGTACCCCCTCAGTAGAGCCGTTTATATGATTCAACGGGAGAGACGGACGGGTTTGGCAACGGGCTTTATAACCTTTATCTATGGTGAAATTGGTCAAACCATTCTTCTAAAAGCAGGTTTGTTGCCTGTCAATCAACAAGAGAGGAACATGGAAATGAAGGTCAAACCGATTGGCGAGGTAAAGAATCAGCCTTAAGATTAGCAGCAACTCAAGAAGGGACTCATGAAAAGTGTTTTTAATTTGAATTTTGAGGAAAAATTTATTTTCCTTATTTTGTAAAGGCGAAATAAAATTTTTTAACAATTTGCCTTTGTTAGGCACAACCATTTTGTAATTTTGTGCATCTTTTTATTTTAATTCGGAAAATAAGTATTTATAAAGTTTAAAATTTCATTAACTAAAATTGAAGAAACCTTTTTGTTGGTCTGCGTCTTAATAGTAGTAATGAATAGAAAGTATTGATTTTGTGTATTTTGACAAATTTTTAGGTAGATTGTAAAAAATACTGAGGGGGGTAAAAATAAATATTTTTTAAGGTATTTATCTCTTATGGATACCCAAACAAGTCAATACATACTGATTCAAAGCGACGTTAGTAAAAAACCATTTCTTCACAACATCCACAACATAAAATTGACAATGAAAAAAATTCAAATTTTTGCCGTGCTACTCCTTTTTGCTTGGACTATGAACGCACAAACAGCTTTAGACGAGGCTAAGAAAAAAATCGTCAATGAGAACTACAAAGAAGCAAAAGCCATGCTCGAAACATACATTGCTTCAGAAAAAGTACCGGAAAAGCAAGCAGAAGCTTATTATTGGATTGGTGAAGCCGAGTATCGAAACTTAATTGATGAACGTCCACAAGAGGCAATGGAAAAAGCGCGTGAGCAATACAATAAAGGTTTGGCAATCGAAAAGAAAAGTCCACACTGCCTTGTAGGTATGGGCAAATTGTTGCTTGATAAGAAAAATCAAAAAGAGGCGATGGAACTTTTTGACAATGCGATTCGTAGCTCAAAAGCGAGACCCTATAGAGAAGGTCATCCAGATATTTATATGCTCATTGGCGATGCCTATTTGAATAGTACACAGCCGAATGTCGAACAAGCGGTTGCAAATTATACCCGCGCGCGGGACGTTGAGCCTAAACCGGCTATTGTCTGGATTAAGATGGGTGATGCTAAAATGGCGAAAAATGATGCAGGTGGTGCAATGAGTGACTACGAAACAGCTTCACAAAAAGATCCTAAAAATCCTGAAGTGTATTTGAAACGTGCCTTGATTTGGCAACGTGCCAGTAAATTTGACAAAGCCATCGAAGAGGCTGAAGCAGGTCGTAAAATTGATGATAGTTATGCCGCTTTTTGTAAACTTTTAGCTGAATTGCACTACAACACAGGTGAATTTAATAAGGTAACAGGAGATTTGGACTGCTATTTGGCAAGAACAAAAATCGAAGACCCAGATGCTCGCTTGCGTTTTATCAAGTTTTTGACTTACTCTGCCAAAGATTATGACCGTGCTATTGCTGAATCAAAGAAATTTGCAGCTACTAATGCGGATAAATATCCAACTGTATACCGTTGGTTGGCTTGGGCTAATTATGAAAAAGCCCTCACGATTGAAAAAGCGAAAGACTATAAAGGCCCTTTTGGCGATGACTGGAAAATGTTGATGGAAGAATCAAACAAGGCTTCCAAAATGTTGATTGCTAAGTTGCCAGCTGACCGTATTGTGGATTATGATTACAATTATGCGGCTCAATCTGCTCAAAAATTGGGCAATATGGATGAGGCTATTAGTATGTACATGCAGGTGATGAAAGCAGATTCTTCAAGAACCTGTGAGATTTATTCAAGCCTTATTTCAACTTACTATGCTCAAAAAGAAATCAAAAAAGGCTTAGCGATGCTTGATGAAAAAGTAGGTAAAGATTGTAAAGCAACATATTCTGATTATTTTTTGGCTATGTATTATACAAATGCTGTCACTCGAGAATATGAGCGTTCGATTAAATACGCTGATAAGTACATAGAAATCGTACCGAATGGTGCAGATGGTTATTACTTCAAAGGTTTGTCGCAAACCCAAATAGATACTTCTGAAACAAATCCAGCTTGGATAGCAAAAGAGACTTATGAAAAACTTATTGCCATTTATGAAGCAAAGACTGATGATGAGCGTGCAAAGGGTTATGCACCAACGGCTTATAACTACATGGGTATATATTTTGCGGCGAAACAGGATTTTGTAAAAGCTAAAGAATTTTTTAATAAGACTTTAGCCATTGACCCAGCAAATAAAATGGCTATTGCTACGATTGCCCAAATTGATGGGAAATAGCAGCTTTTAAATGGGTGATATAGAAAAAAAACTGCTCTTTTAAGTATGAACTTGAAAGAGCAGTTTTTTTTCTATGAAAATACTGAGGGGACAAAAAGATAAAAGGGAAAGTGCAAGTTCTTACTTCCTCTTTCCCTTTTATCTTTTAAGCTGACTTTTTAACGATTGATTTTATTCACTTTGCCGTCTTCACCAAAAAGTTCCCGACTTTTGCGATTATAGGCATCAGCAGCTTCTTCGGCAGTGTCGAACATGCCCAAATGAATAGATTTACGGTTGGCAGAAATGACGGCACGGTAGCGGTTGTTTTCCTTATACACACCCGTATAACCTACATGGTTACTGGTTTTCCGTTGCCGACTTGCAACCGCACGACTGCGCCAAACTATATTGTCGAGGCGGCAATCTAACTTATCGCCGTTTTTAGCACCGACAAGGTTTTTGACACTTGAGCGTTGGTCGGCGAGGAATTTTTCGCCTAAAAGTTTGTGGAGATAAATAGTTTCGGTTTTATAACCACTGCCATCTGCTTTTTTCCACGTTTTTTGAAATACTACGCATCCGCTTGAATGTTTGCGTAGATTATCTACAAATTTTACTTGAGACAAATACGAATCTGTTGTCAAGTATTCATAGACTTTGTCGTCAACGATAACACTATCGTCGGAGTTTTTTAGCTTGATTTTTACTAACACGTTCAATTATTTTTGATGAGTGAATATTGTTTTATATTTCGATTCCTCAAAATTTAGATGCATATACGATAAAAGCAAAATTAAAAAAAGATGTAGATACAACAATTATTTTCCCATAAATTTTTAAGTAATTTTACAACACATCTTGTTATCTATGATTTATTATACCTAAATGGAGATGATTATAGTTTTATCTATCGTAAATTTTGTGTTAAAATTAGGCGTTTTTTTTTTAAATTGCAAATTATCCAGAAATAAAAATTATGATTAATGATAATAGATATATTCAACGTTGTTTTGACCTTGCGCGATATGGTTTTGGCAGCACTTCACCTAATCCTTCTGTTGGCGCAGTAATCGTTGATATTAATGACCGAATCATTGGAGAAGGTTGGACAAGTCCTTTTGGAGGCGCACACGCCGAAGTGAATGCAATTGTATCCGTCAAACCCGCACACCTATCTCTTTTGACTTCTTCAACGATGTATGTTTCGCTCGAACCGTGTTTCCATTTTGGCAAAACACCTCCTTGCGTGGATTTAATTCTGCGCCATAAAATTCCGCGTGTTGTCATCGCTTATCGTGATCCTTTTCCGAAAGTTGCGGGTAAAAGTATCGAAAAACTTAGGCAAAATGGTGTTAAAGTGGATGTGTTACCTTCAAATGACTCATTAAACAAACATCCAACATTACGACCGTTTTTTAACAATATTTCGACGAAACGCCCATATATTATTCTGAAATGGGCAGAAACAGCAGATGGTTTTATGGGGCATCCAGACGAGACCATATCCATCAGCAATGTGTATGCGAAACGCCTTGTGCATAAATGGCGCAGTGAAGCAGACGCTATCCTGGTGGGTACGAACACCGCTGCCTTGGATAATCCCGAATTAACCAATAGACTCTATTTCGGTTCATCACCTATCCGTGTTATTATTGACCGAAACCGACGTTTACAACCTGATTTACATATTTTTGATAATTCAGTCAAAACACTCATTTATACTGAGGGGGGTGGTTTTTCAAATCAAATAGTCCCCCACGAGGAAAGATTATATCGGACTGTTCCTTTTGACGAGAACATGATTCAACATATTTTACAAGATCTTTTTAGTCAAAATATTGGTATTTTACTCGTCGAAGGTGGGGCGCAACTTTTCCATTCTTTTATGGAAAAGGAGCTATGGGACGAGGTACGCGTATTTAAAACCAATACCACAAATATTCAAAATGGCGGCATTACGGCGCCCAAAATTGCTTTCATTCAATTAGAAAGAAGGTTGCAATTATTTGATAATCAATTACTTATTTTTAGAAACTCCTAACGTTAGGGGTTAAAGTTTTCTTAAAGTACCCCTCAGTATAGAACTGCCTTTTGGTTATTCCGTCTTAAAGTGGTTATTTTGTTCATAAGAATATTTTTTTAAAATTGAATAATAATGAGAAGCTATAAGACGACACTATTTGCCTTGACTATGTTTATAATAACAGGAATTTTACCTATGAAGGCGCAGCGTATACAATGGTATGGTATTGACCAAGTTGAACAGGTGGCACAAAAAACGCCAAAAAAGATTCTTATTGAAGTCTTCACGAATTGGAGTGATGGGTTTCGCCAATTAGAACGATGTGCTTTGAATCAGACACAGATAATAAATTATCTTAATGAAAAATTTCTGATGATTAAATTTGATGCAGAAACACGCTCCGATATTAACTTTCGCAATAAAACATATCATTTTGTGAGTCAAAGCGGTGTCGGATTTAATGAATTGGCTTCAAACCTTTTGCAAGGACAAATGGTCTATCCAACTTTGGTTTTTTTGGATGAAAATATGAACCTTATCCAAACCATTCAGTATCGTTCTCCTGAACAATTCGAAATGATTATTACCTATTTTGGTGATAATAATCATAAAAAAATACCGTGGAATAAATATGAAAAGAACTATGTGCCGATGAAAAAATAGTCTTTTGTCAATAGTCATTAAAATTAAAAAAGACAGCCATTTTCGTTATAGAAAATGGCT
>JANOAU010000181.1:0-118542 GCA_031411275.1 Saprospiraceae bacterium
CTTGAAATATACTGAGGGGGTTCTATTAAAACGCCAAAGGTAGTCTTTTGGTTTTTGAAAAAAGAAAAAGGCTTGTCTCACAATAGGTAGAGCCAAGCCTTTGGTTTGAAAAGTCTAAAAAGTGTATATAATTTATTTGTCTTGACAAAAACGTAAGATGCGCTCGTTTTTGCTCACCTATATTCAATGGGAAAAATTGCTGCGATCACCCGATTCAGTGTGGAGCCGTCCGTATCTTATCTTTAATGTGTTGAATAAGACTTGGAGAAGCTTTACGCCGATGAACGCTGTTTTTGAGGAGGTCGCGGAACGACTGTTCGTGATTGAGGGCTTCGCTGACAGCTGGGTTGTGGTTCATTTCTGTACGGAAATTTGAAGCAGCTTCCTGCGTCATCGCACCATCAAGATACAGATTAACACGCTGTAATACGTCGTCTTTCAATTGTTGATTCTCTCTCATTGGTTGGTTGATTTGTACTGGTTGGCAACATGCTGTATTTTTATTGCTGCCCAGTGATTCTACAATATGGTTCTATGATGACTGTATGTTTATTATAACAAAAATCAAAAAATTTATCGTCAGTAAAATAAATGAATAAAAACCTCCGATTTTTAATCATAAAGCTTTATAAATCAATACTTAAAATTCATAATTCATCTTTTCGTGTAGGACTATTTATTTTCTTCATTATAGCCCATTTCCTTAGCATATCCCTTCAATTTTTCCTTCAATAAGCCACGTGCTCGAGATAGGCGTGAACGGACAGTGCCTATTGGAATATCAAAAATTGCAGCTAATTCTTCGTATTGAAACTCTTCGACATAGCACAAAATCATAATTGTTCGATAATCGCGCGGTAGTTCATTTATTGCAATCATGACTTCATCGCCCATCATATCATTAAAAAGCTCGGTGCGTAAATCTGTAAAAGAGGTTAATGGTGAATCTTCTTCATCGTGGAAAGTGACTATTTCTTCATACGTTACTTTTTGTCCGCGCCTTTTTCTGCGCTTGTATTCATTGATGAACGTATGCTTCATTATCTTGAACAACCAAGCCTTCGAATTAGTTCCCGCTTGGTACTGAGCAGCCGCTTTATAGGCTTTCAAAAACGTATCTTGAACTAAATCATCCACATCATCTTCATCTTGAGTCAGATAATAGGCAAAGTTTGCCAATGCGTCGGCATGAGGCAAAAACTCTTCATCAAATATTTTGTCCTGTGGGCTTTTCATTTTGTCCTGTTTTGGCAATAAGCCCACAAAGGTACAACGAGATTTTTTAATTCCATAATTCATTTCAAAAATCCAAAATTTCAAAAAACTGCTTTCTCTTTTTCTGAAATTTTGAATTTTGAAATTATTAAACTTCTTTGACGAACAAATAACGCTTCTTATTAATAATGGAAAAATAGACCATATAAGCCATATAAGCGATGACCGCTACACCTAAATAGACATTGACCGAATCTCGAAACCAACACAATGCCCCTCCGAAGGCAACCGTCAGAATAGCCTGCATATTAGAACGAAAGGTACCCACACGCAGTTGCGCCGCTTGCCTATCCGACAAACTTAACTTAATAGGCTCAGTCTTATAAATGGAGTAGCGTGCCTCGACAGCGACATCTTCAGAAGCGATAACAAATTTTTGCTTGCCACCATTTTCAACTGTCCCAGCAGGTCTGCCGTTGATAATGACATCAATATAACGTCCTGCATGGAATAATTGGAAGGGGAATTCGACTGTAATTATCTTCATCATGTCCATTTTGTTTTTGATTTTTTTTACGAAAAATTCGCCTTTAAAATACAAAAAAAAAAATAAAAAGTTGCAAAAAATTCACTTTTTGATAAAAAGCAATATAGAAAGGACGAAAGTCATGCGGCAAGAAGCAAATTTATACTGAGGGGTCTAAAAATTGCTCCTTGCCGCTTGTTTCTTGCCTTTTTGTTAAGCAATACTGACTTCTTCATAGAGGGGAAAACGCTCCATAAAGGCATTGACTTCATCACGTACATGGGCGACCACAGCTTCGTTGCCGATATTTTCGATGATTTGGTCAATCCATTCAACGACTTGTACACAATCCGATTCGCGAAAGCCGCGTGTTGTGATAGCAGGTGTACCTACACGGATACCCGATGTAATCATCGGTGACTGCGTGTCGAACGGCACAGCGTTTTTATTGAGCGTAATATCTGCGGCTTCCAGTGTTTCTTGTACTTGCTTACCTGTGACATTTTTATTGCGTAAGTCAATGAGCATTAAATGATTATCTGTGCCATCGCTGATGATATTATAGCCTTTTGCGACAAAGGCATTCGCCATCGCTTGGGCATTTTTGATGACGTGTTGACCATAAATTTTAAATTCAGGTTGCAAACATTCATGGAAGGCAATGGCTTTGGCGGCAATCACATGCTCCAAAGGGCCGCCTTGCATACCCGGGAAAACACCTGAGTCGAGGATAGACGACATTTTTATGGTATTACCTTTTGCTGTTTTGCGACCAAATGGGTTGTCAAAATTTTTACCCATCATAATAATGCCGCCACGAGGTCCCCTCAGGGTTTTGTGGGTTGTGGAGGTTACGATATGACAATGTTCCATCGGCGAATTGAGCAAACCTGCTGCTATCAAACCCGCAGGATGTGCGATGTCTGCTAATAATAATGCGCCTACTTTATCAGCAATCTCACGGAAACGCTTGTAATCCCAATCACGCGCATAAGCCGAAGCACCACAAACGATGAGTTTAGGTTTTTCAGCCAAAGCCGTTGCTTCCACTTTATCCATATCTATCAAACCAGTGGCTTCCTCTACGCCATAAAAGGTGGCGCGGAAGTGTTTGCCTGAAAAATTGACAGGGGAACCATGTGACAAGTGACCACCATGAGATAAATTGAAGCCTAAAATTGTATCACCAGGCTTCAAACAAGCCAAAAAAACAGCTGCATTCGCTTGTGCGCCTGAGTGGGGTTGCACATTCGCATAATCGGCACTAAACAATTCTTTCAAACGGTCAATTGCCAATTGTTCAATTTCATCCACCACATCGCAACCGCCATAATAACGTTTGCCAGGATAACCTTCGGCGTATTTATTGGTCAAGCAGCTGCCCATAGCATCTATAACAGCTTGACTTGTAAAGTTTTCGGAAGCGATGAGTTCGATGCCTTTGCGTTGGCGTTCGAGTTCGCGTTGGATCAATTGCGGAACGAGCGAGTCGCGTTTCATTCGAGATGATTTTAATTTTTAATAATAAATGATGAAATATGAATGATGAATCTACCCCTCAGTAAACCCATCATCTATCATTTATATCTCATCATTATTGAAATGGCAGATTTTGCGCCGCAAAGTTAGGGTATTAGGTTGTAAAGACTTTCAGAAAGTTGCATAATTCGATGAATTATTAGTCAGTAATTTGGACAATATCTTTTAAAAAGACATTATCGGCACCATAGACCATACTGAGTGCATCAAATCTGGCGTTTTATACGCATAAAAGTGCAAAACGTTCAACATATCGCTTTACATTTGTGCAGTTTAATCATTGGTTGATTGGCTATTAGGTATTAGCTAATGAGTTAATGGTATTAACTTGCGACTAACAACCAATTCCCCAATAACTAATAATCTACTAACCAATCGACGCATCGTTTTAACATTCAAATTGTCATTTCAATCATGAAAAAAATAATCATAACATTCAGCCTTTTGGCTATGCTCATCATAGTCGCTTGTGAGACATCTAAACAAAGCGTTGCAACGATCGCAACGCCTCAATCACCACAAAGCGCAACGATGCCACAAAAAAGCATGGGGACAGAATCTGACAAAACACCCTTACAATCTAAACATAATGAAAAAAAAACATTGCCGCAAAAAGGGCTATTCAAACCTGTACAAGGTACACCTGATACGGCTAACAATTAATGTTGGATGATGGAATATGTAATATTAATAATGTAAATAATCATAAAGAATTGTTAGCCAGTAAATTACAATGCCTAACTTCGTTATTTATATTTTATACTTCATCATTCATATTTCAACATTTATACGTCATAAAAAAATATTTAAATAATGAAAAAACAATTGGCTGCACTCAGTTTAGTGCTCCTGTTCCTCGCCGCTTGTACGGCTACTAAAGGTACAATGAAGTCCACGGACGTCGCAAAAGAGGCCCCCTCAGTATCAACACCCAAAGACATTGTAAAGGCTGATGATATAAAGGTAGAGGTAGATTCGACCGAGGAAGAAATGGCAGAGGAGGATATGAAAACAGAAGCCATGCCCGATACATTACCCGTTTATCGTGCAACAACAACATTGACAAACGATATTATACATACCAAACTCGATGTGCGGTTTGACTATAAAAAACAACACGTTTTAGGCAAGGCGTGGATTACCGCTAAGCCGTATTTTTATCCACAAAATTCTATGACATTAGACGCTAAGAATTTCGATTTTCAAAAAATTTCCTTTGAAAATGCGTCTGTACCCTTGAAATATACTTATAATGGTCAACAAGTTGTTATCGATTTGGGTAAAACCTTCAACCGCAACGACAAGTTTACCTTGTATATCGAATACACCGCCAAACCCAATGAGGGCGAGGTAGGTGGCTCGGAGGCTATCACCAGTGACAAAGGTTTGTTTTTTATCAATCCAGATGAAAGCGAACCTGATAAACCCAGACAAATTTGGACGCAAGGTGAAACGGAATCCAACAGTCGTTGGTTTCCCACATTCGACAAACCGAATGAAAAAATGACAAGTGAAATATATATCACCGTCGAAGACAAATTCAAAACCTTGAGTAATGGTTTGTTGAAAGATTCTAAGAAAAACGCCGACGGCTCGCGGACTGACCATTGGTTGATGGATATGCCACACGCTCCTTATTTGGTGATGATGGCAGCAGGGGAGTTTGCTGTCGTCACAGAAAAGTGGCAAGGCAAAGACATTATGTATTATGTCGAACCGCAATACGAGAAGTATGCGAAGACGATTTATAAAAATGTACCTGAAATTCTTACGTTTTTCTCTGAACGTTTGGGCGTTAAATACCCTTGGCAGAAATTGGCGCATATCACTGTACGTGATTATGTGTCCGGTGCGATGGAAAACACAACTGCTATCGTTTATGGCGAGTTTATGAACGGCACAGAACGGGAATTGATTGACAAAGACTACAATGAAATTGTTGTGGCGCATGAAATGTTCCATCATTGGTTTGGCGATTTGGTCACCGCGGAAAGCTGGTCAAACTTGACAGTCAATGAATCTTTTGCCGATTTTTCAGAAGGTCTTTGGCTTGAACATAAATACGGCATGGATGCGGGTGATTATCACCGCCGCGAAGCAATGGATGGTTATTTTGGTCAAGCCGAGCAAAATGTGCACAATTTGGTTGATTTCAAATTTGTGAATCGTGAAGCTATGTTCGACGCTCACTCTTATAATAAAGGTGGGGGTATCTTGCATATGTTGCGGAATTACTTAGGAGATGAGGCTTTTTTTGCAGGGTTACAGAAATATTTGACAGAAAACCAATTCAAAACAGGCGAATCACACCAATTGCGTTTGGCTTTGGAAGAAGTCAGCGGTCAAGATTTAAATTGGTTTTTTAACCAATGGTACTATGCTTCAGGTCATCCACAGCTGGATATTAGTTATGCTTACGACGAAACAGAGAAAAAAGTGACTATGACTGTTGAGCAAAAACAGGAAATGAAAGACGGCACACCCGCTATTTTTGAATTGCCTGTGAGTGTGGATATTTATCAAAAAGCAGGACAAACAGCTAAACGGGAGAAAATTCGGATCACTAAACGCGTACAAACTTTTACGTTTGATGCACCTTCAAAACCTGCCTTGGTGGATTTCGACGGCGACCGTATGTTGCTCGCTCAAAAAACGGACAACCACACCGAAGAGGAATTTATTTTTATGTATAACAATGCGCCTCGTTATTTAGCACGCATTGAAGCGATTGAAGACCTGCGCCAAAGCAGCACAAAAGAATCACAAGCTACTTTACGTAAAGCCATGGACGATAAATATTGGGCAATTCGTCAAGATGCCATTCAAGGTTATCGCATTAAAGACGACCCCTCAGTATTAGACAAAATTGCAGATATGGCGGTAAAAGATACCCGCTCAACCACTCGTTCTGCTGCGTTAGCAAAGTTAGCAGCGACTAAAGAGGCGAAATGGGCAACAACGTATCGCAGCATTTTGGACAAAGAACCTGCCTACCCTGTTATTTCATCGGCTTTACAAGCCCTTTATAAAGTAGATGCAGATGCGGCTTTAGCAGCAGCTAAGAAATATGAAAACGACGAAAACAGTGACTTAGTGAATGGTATTGGTTCTATTTATGCTGAAAACCCTAAGCCTGAGCATGTTGAATTTTTTGAGCGTAACTTTACTAAAATTGATGGCTTGCCAAGCATTTCTTTCTTAGGCAGCTATGTAAAAGTGCTCGATAATTTGAAAGTGTCTGATGCTGAGGTGATTGCTAAAATGAGTAAACTCAAAGACATTGCCACCAACCAAACACAATCCCCTTGGCGACGTTTCGCGGCTGCTAAAGCGATTAGCGAGGTGCGCAAATCTTTTAAAGGTAAAGCAGGTGCAGGATATACCGATCTCTACAATATGCTCACTGAAATCATTTCCAAGGAGAAAAATGATCAATTAAAAACCATTTATTCTCAAATGCTTACGCCTTGATTGGTTACTCGTGATAGGTTATTAGTTACTTGAAACTTGTTTTGACCCCTCAGTAAAATCCACGTTTCAAATAACTAATAACCTATCACGAGTAACCAATAACCAAAAAGAGGCTGTATCAAAAGGTAAAACTCGTTTTTTCGTACAGAATATTATTAGGTTTTCGAGCATCTAATCTTAGGAAGATTTAAAATCTTTCTAAGATTGAACGAGTTCCGAAATAAAATTCTGTTTTCGAAATTTGAGCATTGCCTTTTGATACAGCCTCTTTTCTTGTATTTTGTGAACTATAGCTTTATGGGTTAAATCGTTATTGACAAATTGAGATGCCCTCCCAAAGCCTCAATGATTTTTTGTAAAGTCGAAATCCGTATATCTCTAAGATTGTTCTCAATCTTTGAAATATACCCTTTACTTGTTCCAATCCGAGTTGCAAGTTCTTCTTGTGTCAATCCTTGAGTGAGTCGTGCTTCTTGAATGAGGAGACCTATTTTGAAGGCTTCGTATCCTCTTTCAAATGTATCACGTATTTCAGTTCCTTTTTCGCCATATTGTTCATTAACAAATTGGTCGAGTGTTTTCACATTTTTATTTATTGGCTTCATATTCTTTTTTAATTTTAATAGCTTTTTCAATCTCTTTTTGTGGTGTTTTTTGAGTTTTCTTTTGAAAGCGATTCGCCAAAACAACTATTTTACCTTCATCAAAAAAACAAAAAATTCTAAAAATATCGCTTCCTACCTGTACCCTCACTTCATAAAGTCCATCTGTACCGACTAAGTGCTTGAGATAAGTATCTGGCACTTGCTCTACTTCTTCGATGACTTTAAGTGTCCACACTATTTTATCTTTGACTTTTTGCCGTTGTTCAGCAAAAAATGCCTCAAAATAATGCTTGTAAAAAGTGATTGTTCTAAATTTCATGCTACAAATTTACAAAAGTTGCACTATAATGCAACAAAATGGTTAATAAAAATATAATTTTGAGAAGTTTACTTAATTTTTCAGAGATTAACTTATTCTTAACCAAGTATTTTATCAAATTAGTGCTTTTAAAATAAAACGTACTTTTATTAACCTAAAAACAAAGAACAACATTGACAAACACCAATATCCTCCTTGTATTCATAACCCTTTATATGGTTATCACCGTATTAATAGGTTGGTGGACATCCCGATTCGTCAAAAACACAAACGACTTTGTCATGGCGGGTCGGCGAATGCCGATGACCGTTGTTGCTGCAGGTTTATTTGCGACTTGGTTTGGTTCAGAAACCGTGATGGGTGCTTCAACCGCCTTCCTCAATGACGGTTTGATGGGCATCATCGAAGACCCTTTTGGTGCAGCCCTTTGCCTTATTTTCATAGGCATTTTTATGGCAAAACCCTTGTATCGGCTCAATTTATACACATTTAGTGACTATTTTCGTCGTCGCTACAGCCCTCGTGCGGAGATGCTTTCTGCCGTCATGATGATTCCTTCTTACTGGGGTTGGATTGCCGCACAACTCATCGCACTGTCCACTATTTTGAATATACTGACGGGTATCCCCATCTTCACAGGAGTCGTCGCTTGTGCTGCGATGATTATGTTTTATACCTATATTGGTGGGATGTGGGCCGTTTCGATAACGGATTTTGTTCAAACAATCATGATTATCGTCGGTATGGTGTTCGTGATGATTAACTCTGTCAACGTTGCGGGTGGCTGGGAAGTTCTTTTGAATCATGCCCATCAAGAACCTGAACATTTTCGTATTTTGCCCAATCCAGATGCTAAAAGCATCGTCGCTTATTTTGCGGCATGGATAACCGTTGGTTTGGGTTCTGTGCCACAACAAGATGTTTTTCAACGAGTTATGTCCGCCAAATCTGAAAAAACGGCTGTTTGGGGGGCTTATATTGCAGGTTTTATGTACTTGACTGTTGGACTCATGCCCATCGTCATTGCCTATTGTGGTAAAATTATGTACCCCGAATTACTGAAGGGGGGCGATGAAGCCCGTCAAATGCTCATCCCATATATGGTCTTACAACACAGTGGTTTATGGATGCAAATTTTATTTTTTGGCGCATTGATGTCAGCTATTATGAGTACCGCAAGCGGTGCAATTCTCGCTCCCTCAACCGTTATTGGAGAAAATCTTGTCAAACCGTTTTATCCAAACTTGACGGACAAACAACTTTTATATATCATGCGTTTGGGCGTTGTTTTCATTACTGTTGTGTCCGTTTTTTTTGCCACTTTAAACAAAAGTATTTATGAATTGGTCCGTCAATCCTCTGAATTAAGTCTTGTTTCGCTTTTTGTTCCCCTTATTGCAGGTTTATATTGGAAAAAAGCATCGGCTTGGGGTGCTATGGCTGCCATGATTATAGGCTTATTGGTTTGGCTCATCAGCACTTATTCAGAAACAGAGTATCCACCTATTATATACGGCTTGGGTGCCAGTATCGGCGGGATGATTGTGTTTTCTCTTTTGGAAAAGAAGACCACTGAATAAGCTCAATCAGTGGTCAAAAAAAATCAAAAAAAATTGGACGATAAACTCACAAAATGGCGGCTCATACTTGGAAAAGATGCTGATACTGAGGGGTCACATCAAGACAGTTCAGACGGCTATGAAGATGAGCAAATCGCCTTAACAGAACTACAAAAAGGCATGGACGAGACCCTCGAAGCCTTGTATGGTGGCGAAGGGGATCGCAAAGGAGGCTTGGGCAAATCAACGCCTATTGTCAATCGGTGGTTGGGTGATATTCGCAAATATTTTTCTACATCTATGGTGCAAGTCATGCAACGTGACGCTTTGGAACGGCTTGAATTGAATCAGATGTTGTTGCAACCAGAGCTTTTAGAGAGTTTTCAACCCGATATTCACCTCGTCACAACCCTTTTGACGCTCAATAAAGCCATGCCAGACCAAACACGGGAAACGGCTCGCCTCATTGTTAGAAAAGTCGTTGAAGAATTGGAAAAAAAGCTTAATCAACCTTTGCGCGAAGCAATCCGCGGCGCATTGAGCCGTGCCGTTCGCAATCGTCGCCCACGCATGAACGAAATGGATTGGGACAAAACCATTCGCGCCAATCTCAAACATTATCAACCGAGTCTTAAAACCATTATTCCAGAAACCTTAATCGGTCGTGGACGGCGCGGACAAGCGTTGCGGCACGTCATTTTATTGGTGGATGAAAGTGGCTCGATGGCAACGAGTGTGGTGTATGCGTCGGTTTTCGGTGCGGTCATGGCTTCTTTGCGTTCTATCAAAACCCAAATGATTGTTTTTGATACCGAAGTTGTAGATTTGACAGAACACTTAAACGACCCTGTAGATTTATTGTTTTGTACACAACTCGGCGGCGGTACAGATATTGCCAAAGCCTTGACTTATACTGAGGGGGGCATTTCAAGTCCATCTGAAACGATTTTATTGCTCATTTCTGACCTTTTTGAAGGTGGCAATGCCGTCGACATGTTCCGGCGTGTCGCTGCGATTAAAGAATCTGGGGTTACATTGATTGTTTTATTGGCTTTGAATGATGAAGGTAAGCCGGTATATGACAAGCATAATGCTGCATTATTGGCATCTATGGATATACCTGTTTTTGCTTGTACGCCAGATAGATTTCCAGAAGTTATGGCCGCAGCGATTAATAAACAAGAAATCAGGATAAGGAATAATGGATAATTTAGACCCTAAACCCTTGTCAATTCTCTCTTATCCATTAAGATTCTCAACTTTTTTGCTAACTTTGTGTTTATTATGTCTAAATAACAATTGCAAAAATGATAATAGCAGATAAAAGTCACTTAATTGAAAGAGTAAACGTAGCACTCAATGAAATCCGTCCTTTTTTAGCCGTGGACGGTGGCAACGTAGAAGTGGTAGATGTAACAGACGATATGACCTTACAGGTACGTTGGTTGGGCAATTGCGAAAACTGCTCAATGTCTCGTATGACCATGAAAGCGGGCATAGAACAAGCCATTAAATCTAAATTGCCTGAAATACAACATGTCGTAGCGATGAATGGAGTGTCGTAAAATATTGTTTTTCAATATAAAAACGCTGAATAGATGCCACATCTATTCAGCGTTTTTATTTTATCTCCCCTCAGTATTTTAAGCTTTCTATCAATCATTCGTAGCCGTTATGATGTATTGATAATCCAGCGAAGTGTCATCCGATTGAATATTTTTGAAACCCGCTTGCTTCAATTCTTTTTCAACTACACTTAAAGGCACTTTTGTATTGGTGGGGGGACCAACCGGTATATTTTTCTCTTTGTAATCCACAATCAACACCAATCCGCCTTTATTGATGCCTTGCCTTAGCCGTTGCATATACGCCACACGGTCACCAATATACATATAGGTGTTGACGATGATAACAGCATCTACTTCTCCTTTTTTTAGTTTAGCATCGTCCACGTCCACAAGCCGTGCTTCAAAACGACTACGCAATTCCGAATTCATTTCTGTTTTAGCACTGTCCATAAAAGTGATAAAACGAGGGTCAATATCAAGTGCAATGGTTTTTTTGGCGATGGGTACAAGCCGAAAAGCGAAAAAACCTGTTCCCGCACCCAAATCAGCTACCGTTTTTTGGCTCAAATCCCCAAGTCGTTTGATAACCATATCGGGTTTTTGCCATACGAGGCGGTCGCGGCTTTCCCAATCTTGGCGAAGATCGTCTATCTTATTTTTTTGCTTACCCGTATCGCTCGTTTGTGAATCCGTAGATTGATAGCCACCAGGACGTTCGCGGTTGTCTTGGCAAGCCTGCACGACTATAAGGCATATTGCAAAAAAAAGAATTTTTAACTCCGTTATTTTCATACTTTTATAAGGCTTCATAATTTTTCCAAAGGTAAGCCCTCCCCTTGAAAACTCAATTAAAATTGAGGGAATATTTGTAACTTCTTAGCAGAGAATAAAATTTTATATAAAAAATTAGTCTATAATTGACTGATTTCTACCATGAACTGTTCCAGTTTTTTGCGAATATCCCTTTGAGAACACGTAAAATTGTTGCAAATAGCAGAGAAAACCAGTAGCCGTCCATCGCCTGTGGTCACATACCCACTGTAGGATTTGACGCGCGTAATCGTACCACTTTTCGCTCTCAACCGTCCATTTACTGAGGGGGTACTTTTGAACATACTTTTTAAAGTACCCGACTTACCCGCTTCAGGAAGAGAGTTGTAAAAAGGCATAAACATCAGACTATCAAGGGCTACCGCGCGCAACATAGATGCCAATTGCAAAGATGTAATACCATTGCGCGGCGACAATCCAGAGGCATCTTGCATAAACAACCCCTCCGTATCAA
The DNA here is from genome assembly GCA_031411275.1 of Saprospiraceae bacterium. Classification (GTDB taxonomy): domain Bacteria; phylum Bacteroidota; class Bacteroidia; order Chitinophagales; family Saprospiraceae; genus JAAFJT01. The sequence goes on from JANOAU010000181.1 coordinate 12,088, forward strand.
TGCCTTTTGTTTGCCAAAACCGCACAATGGACTTTATCCCTTCGTCATTTGACCCCATGCCCGATTGCTTTAAACCTACAGCTCTTAGTATAGCTTCGCAATACAAATTGACGCTTTCATGATTCGCTTTGTTAACAATATCTTTTAATTTAGGCGAAAACCAAGTAAAAAAAGTGGTTCGATAAGTCAGGGGTATGGATTGTCGTGCCAAACCCATTTGTGTCGTTGCCGAGTCTGTTACCTCAATCCCTTTATTTATTAAGTTTTTTCTAAGATGCCAGGCTGCAAATAAAGGTGGGTCGGGCAGCGCACCGTTTATTTTAAATAAACCCGTTCCAATCGGTATTGTTCCTCTAATATAGCCAATGTTGCTGTAGGGTGTAGCATATATATAAGCATCGTCACCACCGCCCACAATGCCTTTGACTTCATTCATCAATTGAAAATTAGGGATATATGGCATTGCACTCCATACTGAGGGGGGTGTACCTACATTTTTATTTTGTTGAAAAGTGAGTTCATACAAATTTTCATGAAAATTCAAACCACTGGGTCCAGCCCCATAGGCGTTGCCCAAATCCTCCCAAAGCCAAGTGGGTACAGCCGTTCCGTTTTCATAAGCTGAACCATCGCCCACAATTTTTCCAACGATGCGTTTGATACCCAATCGGCGAATCTCATGCGTAAAACTATCTAAAACAATACTTATTCTTGGCACAGAATCCATCAAAGGGCTTGCTAATGTGGGGTCGCCATACCCTTTTATAAAAATATTGCCATACAAAACAGAGTCTCGAATAGTACCATCATATTGCAATTCTGTCCGAAATTGAAAGTCATTACCTAAAATACCCAAACCTGCCGCTGTTGAAACAATTTTCATATTTGAGGCTGGAATAAGACTCGCTGTTGGGTTTTGGGCTGCCAATATCTGTCCAGTTAATACATCTAAAACAACAATACCGACCTGTCCATGTCGCAAAGCCGAGTCAGTTGCCAAACGTAGAGCGGCTTCATTATAAAGGCTTCTTAACAACGTAGTATCGGGCTGTTCGACGCTTTTAGCCGTCACTTTATCGGCACAGTCTTGAGCATTTAATAAAAATGGGTATGTGAAAATAAGTGCAAACACACACAGTAGTTCCTTGATATTCAACATATTATGATGATTTTCAGATTTAATAAAAAAGATGTTGATTCTAAGAATCAAAGGACAAATGATATCTATCAGTGGTTACAAACATTTTGTTGCTACTGCGACATTTTACCCCCTCAGTATAACGAGCAAAACAACGCATATTTATTGTAAACATAACATATTCAAACTATAAATAGGCTATTAAAGACATTGGGATACTGCCCTTATTCGACAATATCCCAATATTTTATTACAAAGTTCAAAATTTCAAATCAACCTTTACGCCGATTCAGTTCGTCTCTTATCAAAGCCGCTTGCTCATAATCTTCATTGGAAAGCATTTCTTGAAGTTTTTGATTCAGTTCATCTGTGTCCATATTCGTTAACGCCGTACGTGTATCCGAAGCACGGCTGTCCCTGCTTTTGCTGGCTTCACTACTGACGCTTTTGCTACCCGTGTCGTCGGCATCATCTAAGACAACACCTGCGGCTTCGAGGATAAATTCATAGGTAAAAATAGGACAATTGAAACGTACAGCCATCGCCAGAGCATCACTTGTGCGTGAATCTATTTCGTGTGGAATACCATCTTTGTAACATATAAGACGCGCATAAAAAACACCATCAAGCAAGTTAGAAATGACGACTTCGTGCAAATCAATATTGAACGTTTCTAAGGCATTTTTGAACAAATCATGCGTTAAAGGACGATTCGGCAACATACGCTCGACCGCAACGGCAATAGCTTGTGCTTCGAAACCACCAATAATGATCGGCAAACGTCGGTTACCATTGCGCTCACCGAGTACAACGGCATAGTTATGGGTTTGAGTCATGCTGGGTTGCAAACCAACTATATCAAGAGGAATTTTTCTCATAAAATTCTTAATATGTGAAATTTAAGGTTTTTAGGATAACCAAATATGTTTTTTACTTATTTAGCCCACATCCTACAAATTACTATTTGCCGCAAAATTAGTTATTTTTAACAAAAAGAATTATCAAAAATTTGACCAAGATTGGGTTAATACGGAGAGCATACAAATTTCTGCTTAAGGCAACAACGAATAATCATTGTTGGGTTTCAGAAAGTGTCAATTAGGTAAACTTGTTATACTAAAGGAAAAGTGAAAAACGAAAAATGAAAAATATAAAATATGGGTTATGAATAATTTGAGGTTATTATTTAAGGCTTACCTTTTTCAAATGAGTATAAATTCCCCCTACAACTACCCCTCAGTATTTTCAATGGCTTAGGTTGATTTATGACTTATTTGATGCAGAAATCAAATGTTGTTTCTTGTGGTCATCTATCAATTCCATCAGCTTAGGGATTTGAGTCATTGTCTCTTCATAGCCAATATCGCATAACTCTTTCACTTTGGACATGCTGAAAAAACTAAATTCATGAACTTTTTCAGGCGCAATATACACATCCAGCATCTTAATATGGGGTTTTGAGTTCGTCCAAAGAGTCAAATCTACAACCCTTTGGGTAATCCCCATAAATGTATCCAATTCCTTATTTGACTGCACATGTACCTTAGGTTTGACGTTAGAACCGATCAAAATGTCGCATTGGTCACGTATAATACCTGCGGGCATATTGTTGGTAATCCCTCCGTCCACATACAACTCACCGTCAATTTCGATAGGTTTGAAAAGCCAAGGAACAGAACACGAAGCGACAACTTTTTCAAAAACTTTTCCTGTATTGAAATAAACGGCTTTGCCAACATTCAAATTGGTTGCGCAGACATATAAGGGATATTTCAAGTTTTCAAAACTATCGTCTGCTATAAAGGCTTCTAAGCGTTCTTTCAAATAATCCAGTTTTGCAAGTCCTGCACCGGGAATGCCAAAAACGCGGAAAATTTTCATGATACTCGAATCGGCGATTAATCGCTCCATCTCTTCAGTGGGAACACCCGCTGCATATAAGGCGCCAATGATAGAACCCGCACTTGTGCCTGAAACAATAGTCGGTTCGATGCCATTTTTAAGCAAAGCACGAATGACTCCTATATGCGCAATGCCTTTTGCACCGCCTCCAGACAGCGCAATGCCGATTGTGTGTTTTTTTAGGTGTTGTTTTGTAAAACCATTTATATCCATTCGAAATTAGATTTAAAAACAAGTGAGGATAGGAATGTCTCATTTAAAATTAAAGAATCATGGGGTGAAAAGCAATAGTATCTTATAGCTATTTTTAGTATAAAGATGGCAGTATATATGTAATCCAGTTTTCCATCTTAGCAGTTTACTTGTACTTAACAAATAAACGATGGGGTAGTTCAAATTGTATATTTCTAAACAAAAAAATCTTAACACTTTTAGACAATCAGATGGACTTAAGTTCATAAACTATGCCAGCCAAAATTTTTTTTCATCTTTGCAGCATTTTACAAATTTATTCACTTTATGAATACCGTTTCATAGACACTTAATATGTAAGTCAATTATATAAATAAATGAAAATCAACCGTTTATGCATTTCTTCTTTTTTCTTTTTTGTAGGATTTCTGTATGCCAATTGGGTCGCTCGATTACCTGAATTGCAACGCTTGTATGATATTTCAAACGCAACGCTTGGCACTTTGTTACTATGTTGGGCAGCTGGAGCTATTGTCGCTATGCCTTTTGCTGGCTGGTTGACGGTATTTTTCGGAAGCCACCGATTAAGTCAAATTACCGCTTGGGGGTTTTGTCTGTTTGCGCCAGCTATTCCGCTTTTTTCAAATATTTGGCTCATCGGCGGCTTGTTTTTCTTTTTGGGTCTGAACAACGGGGCATTAGACGTATCTATAAATGGACAAGCTGTATACGTCGAACGCCTGTATGGTAAGCCGATTATGTCGTCTTTTCATGCGGTTTTCAGTATCGGTATGGCTTTAGGCGCAGGGGCAGGGGCTGTATTTGCCAAATTAAACGTTTCCTTATTTTCGCATCTGTTGATTATCAGTGCTTTATGCGCTTTGTTATTGGCATGGGCAATGAGGCATTTAATAAAAGACGAAGATGCAAACAGCTCAAATACGGATGCTAAGGATACCCATACTGAGGGGGGCCATACATTCCGTTTACCAACTAAAGCCATACTACCTTTGGGCATTATTGCCTTTTGTGCGATGACAGGCGAAGGCTCGATGGCTGATTGGTCTGCCATATATATGAACAAAACCTTGGGTATGAGCGAACCCTTTTCAGCTTTAGCATTTGGTGCGTTTGCAACCTCTATGACAGTCGGTCGTATTTTTGGCGACAATTTTATTACAAATTTCGGTAAGCGTAGAGTACTGATTTACAGCAGTTTATTAGCTTTTTTTGGACTCGTCTTATCTCTTGTTGTGCTGAATGAATACATCGTTTTAGTGGGATTTTTCAGTGTCGGTTTGGGGTTAGCGAATGTCGTACCTATTGTGTATTCAACAGCGGGAAATACTGAGGGGGTCTCGCCAAGCGTTGGTATTGCTATGGCAACGACGATAGGTTATGCTGGTTTCTTTATTGGTCCCCCTGTTATTGGCTTTTTGGCAGATGCCTTTTCGTTGCAAATGGGTCTTACTTTTACGTTGACGCTTTTTGTTGCCATGTTTTTCTTAGTGTTTAAAAGACAATTTTGATTTAATAAAAAATATAAATATGGAAAATCAAGTACAACCCATTCTATACGCTTCCCCAGGGTCACCACAGCCTGAATTTGCAATGATTGACAAAATATCGTCCTTGCTCGACAATCAATTTAGGATTCCGTTTACGAAAATTCGTTTTGGCGTTGATTTTCTCATTGGTCTCATTCCAACGGCAGGTGATTGGTTGAGTTTTGGCATCTCCTCTATCTTGATTTTCTCAATGATGCGGCACGGCGTAGGTGTTGGTATGTTGCTCAAAATGCTGGGCAATATTACCCTCGATGCCATAGTGGGGTCAATTCCTATTTTGGGCGATTTGTTCGATTTACACTTTAAAGCAAACCGCCGCAATGTTGATTTATTGAAACAATATTATGTCGAAAACCCAAACCCACCTAAGGCAACACGCAGTATTTTTATTGTTTCACTCATGTTTTTAGCAATTTTATTCGGTTTTCTCATTGTGGTTTTCAAAATATTGACGTGGATTTGGCAGAGTGTAGTCCCTTATTTTCACCTTTAAATAATTAACGCTTACCTCAGAATCTTACTTAATATCCTGAATCCACGCCGCGCGTTCAACGGGCATTTGCCACACAGCACCCGTATTTTCAAGGCTTGTAAACATCGGTGTCCAGTCTTTTGGTCCATCCGAAAGTGTCAAAATCTCATATCGGCGTAATTCCAAAATAATATCTAAGGGGTTTATCAAAACAGGACAGGCTTCTACGCAAGCATTGCAGGTGGTACAGGCGTTAATTTCTTCCTTGGTCGTGTAATCAAAAAGAGACTTGCCATCGGCAAAATTTTGAGCCGTCAAAACAGTAGCATCAGGATATAACTCTTTGTTTATCAACCGAATATCCCCTTTATCAAGGTGTTTACCAATCTCTTCAGAACGGTCTCTTACATCCATCATAATTTTGCGGGGCGACAATTTCTTACCTGTCAAATTGGCAGGACAAACCGCTGTGCAACGACCACATTCCGTACAAGTATAAGCGTCTAAAATATTTTTCCAACTCAAACTGAACACATCATTTGCCCCAAAAGTGGGCATCTCCCCCTCAGTCAGAACGGGCGTATTGGGCATCGCTTCCATATCCATTGACGTGCGCACTTCATTCATGATGATGGGCATATTTTGCATTTCACCACGTGGATTGAGTCGAGCAAAATAAGTGTTTGGAAACGCAAAAATGATGTGTAAATGCTTGGAAAATGGCAAATAATTCAAAAAAGTAAGCACCACAAAATAATGCAACCACCAACCAAAACGCTCTAAACCCACCAATAAATCCGTATCCCAATTCCCTAAAATAGCAGGACCCAACCAACTTGAAAGCGCAAATGGCCCTGCTGGGTGGTAGTGTTCTGGTATTCTGGTTTGTAGAACAGAATCCGCACCGTTCATACAGGAAATGGCAAAAATAAGAATGATTTCTAATACCAAAATCAATGTGGCATCAAACTTAGGAAAGCCTTTAAGCTCTGCTTTTTGCAAACGGTCAACGTTTAAGATAAAACGTCTTGACAAAAAAGCGACCGTAGCAATTAAAGCCAAAAGACTTAAAATTTCGATTGTACTAATGATAATCGTATAAAAAACACCTAAATAAGGCGCAAAAAACCGATGAACACCAAACACGCCATCAATCAAAATCTCAATCAACTCCACTTGCGTAAACAAAAAAGCCACATAAATACACAAGTGTAACACCGCTGCAATGGTCAGTTTGAACATTTTCCGTTGCCCCAAAGCAATGAGAAAGACATTCCGCCAACGCTCGACGACATGACCACCAATTTTTTCGTCGCGCCCTAAAAGGATATTACGCCTGACTTTCATGAAGTTTTGCCACGCCTTGCCAAAGGCAGCTATGGATATAAGAATAAAGATTGCTTGAGCCATGTCGTTATTGGTTATTAGTCTATTGGTTATTGGTGCTTCGTTGTTTGTGGAGCAAAATAAAATGAAATTAGCGAATTTTCACTACTCATCGTTAAATTTAGAAACTTTCTTTTCCAAATTTGTAGTTTTACATGAAAAAGGGTTCATTTCCCAACTATTTTATACTATAATACTAAAAACTCAAAAGGCTGACGTTACGCCCACTTTTACACCACTAAACGCTGGCTCTAAACGACAAATGCCACCTGTGCAAACAACACCTTCCACTTGTTTTACATAACTGACGGTGAGGCGATTCGATTCATGCGAAAATGCCACCGATACTGAGGGGTAGTGCAATGCCTTCGCCGTTTTTTTCGGCACAACATTCCACATATCACTGGCTGAAAATGACCATTTTGGAGCAATACTCAACTCCACACTGCCATATAACCAAGAACCATAGTCTTGTTTTGTATTCATGTATTGGAGTTCCATTTTCAAAGATTTCGTTTCATTTAGTTTTTTTCTTATTTCAATAAATGGCGTAACTGTTTGAACCATAGGCACTTGTGGTTTCACTTCATAAATTTGTTGATTATATGTTTGCAACTGAAGCCCAAGTGTGATGTCCATTTTTTCTTTTTTGATAAGACAACTGGCATAAATTTCACGATACAGCAGGGTGTTTTTTAAGGTCGAAATATTGGAGACATTGACATCAAAATTGAGGTGGTCGTTGGGGGCTAATTTAATATCTAATTGCACCGCTTGCTCGCCTAATTCCTGCGTGGCGGGTACATAACGAGTAGTCAAACGGTAACTGTTTTGGCGACTCATCGGTGGTAAAAAATTAATAATGCCTCGATTTAAGACAGCAAAAGGTGTTGTCCGAAATGTAAAACCATCTGTCCGTTTGGCTTCAAGGGTGATACCGACCCCCTCAGTAGCGAAACTCAAATTGCTGTAAAGGACTGAACCTGAACGATTTACGAATTTTCCTTCCGTCAATGTACCATCTCGATTGACTTTTGGTGCATTGGGGTCAAATATGGCTTCCGCCGTTTTGTAAGCCGCTTCGACATACCACGTCCATTTGCCCGTAGATAAGGTGTTGTATACTGTTGCTGCAAACGTATTGTACTTTGCGCCAATGCTATCGGCACGCGTATAAGTCGCCAAAGCAGAGACAACTTGATTGACCGTTGCATCATCTAAAGTGCGGTGAACGATGCCAAATCCAGGGGCAAGTGAAACATTTTTCACGGAAAAGTACCCCTCAGTATTCAGTCCATTTATAGTGGATTTATAGACATCAAACTGCTGTTTTTGTCTGCCCGAAAAGGCTTTAATATTGGCATTTTCACCTAATTGATAATCCAAATTAATACCTACAAGCGCATTATCAATCCCCAAAGGACGGTCTTCGTAGCTCCGATAAATGATACCTGAACCAATTTGGTCGTAGATATAACCGCCATAAATTGTCAAATCATGCACTCGTTTTTTGAGGTAAAAACGACCAATGCCATTCGCAGAATAGGATTCACGCGGATTTAAAAGTTGAGAGTTATTGAATACATCAAATCTAACCCCAATATCATATCCTGAACGTGTATAATTCAGCGTCAACCACACATCTGCCCCGACGAGTTGGCGGTCATACTGAGGGATATTGGCAGCCCCAATGGCTGAATCTCTGATATAAAAATTGCCATTGGCTTGCAAACTGCCGCTCAATGCACCTGCATCATTGGTAGTGGTAACATTCTGACAATCAATATTTTGCACTAAACAAAGAAAAGAAAAAAGAAATGTTCCTATTCGTAAAGTCGTCATACTTCATTATTTTTATAAGCCCAAAAATGAGGATAAGATTTCACAGAAACATCACTAAACGAATATGAAATATGTTTAGATACAAAAAAGACGGTGTGAATGTCGTCACACCGTCTTTTTTCAATATTTATATTTCTATTACTTTAAAGGTTTTAAGGTATAGCCTTCTTGTTTCAACAAATTAACTACGCCTTTTTTTCCGCCTAAATGTCCTGCACCGACGGCAAAAAACGTCTGTTTTTGTTTCATACTTTTTGCCATTAACGGAATCCAATTGAGGTTTCGAGTCGTCACGAGCAGTGTTTCATATTGTCCTAAACCTTCACCAGTATCACTTGAATTGAGCATACTTGCCATACTTTCAATGTCTTGTGCTTTATACATTTCTACCATTTTACTGAATTCAGTGTTACCCTCTTTTGAGCCTGATTTGATGGATTTGACAAGCATTTCGGCTTGAGCTTTGTATGGAATAGAGTCAAAAATACCCATTTGAAACTCCATGGTCTCTAATCCCGCAAATTCTTTTTTTTGTTTTTCGGCAATGTGCATGATTTCAAATTCGTAAGACACCGTTTTTTGATTAGCGGATGTGGTGTCGAGTGGATTCATTTGCGCCCCATCGCCGTCAATCAAAGCCGACAAAAACATGGGTTTTACACGTTCCAACATCATCATCGGCATACCGATTGAGTCAAAACGATTTTTGACAAGCGTATAGTCTTCGGCAGAAATCAAGTCGCGTAGGCGTGTGCCATTGGGCATCATCGCTTTCATGAATACGCCCATGATTGCCATTGGATTACTCATGTCTTTCATATTGATTTCAAAAGTCACTTTTTCGCTGGCAGCAATGGCTTTTTTAGCTTCATCGCTCAAGAAAAAGTCCTCTTTAGGTATCATGTGAATGGTGCCGTAGAGGTAAGATGGTTTCTTCAAATCTTTGCCTGTGATTTCCCACAATAAGGCGTTTTCAGTGCTGGATACTGAGGGGGTCGCTATGGCAGTGGCGGTTTGTTGCGCTGACACTGTAAGGTTGCCAAGCAACCCGATAGCGATAAAAAATAAAACTAAATTCTTGATTTTCAACATTTTATAAAGGTATTTTTTAGTTTTTAATTTTGAGAGCACAGCAAGAATTACCAAATTTTTAAAAATTTGGTAATTCTATTTTTATCTCCCAAACGTTTAATTATTCGCATCAATATCCAAAACAATACTTAACAACAAAGTCAAATCTTCGTAATATTCTCTAATGAGGTCAAAACTGACATTGGATTGCCACAGTGCAGGCTCTAACAAGTCTTTTTCTTGTGCGACAGCGATATAAATGTCGCTTCCTATAAATGAAATATACACCTCTTTTGTTTCTTTTTCCCTGTATTTTAATATCGCTTCTTGCATTTCTTTCGACAAAAAGCCACGTGTATTGGCATTTGCCGTCGAATAAACGACAAAAGTGTGCAGAAATTTTTGCGTTAAGTTATCATATTGCCGACCGCCTTGAGCCGTAAACGATTTTATGGTTTTTGACAGAAATTGACGCTCATGGCGTGGTAAAACCAGTATTTCTCCTGTTTCAGGTTGCACCTCGCGGCGATAACGGGCATGAAGCATAACACCTCTAAAAACATCATCGAGTCGGTTACGCACAGGCGAAAACTCTTTGACAGATAGCTCACTCATCTCAAAATCCAATTCGCCCATTTCACCTTTTATATAGTCCTCGCCGACAAAATCGGGTGCAGTAGAGTTGAACAAACGACTCGCTTGAAAAACAGCGGGCGAAATCGAAGCCTTTTCCATATATTTTAAAGGCACATTATAAGTCACATCATTATCAATAAAGTCAAGTAATAAAGTGACAACTTTTGGCTTAAAGGTTGCTCGAAAGTTCTCCCATTCATTGAACATATATGTTATATAAAGCACAAGCGGAATGATCAAAACAAGGGTTAAAACAAGGATATTGAGGTAGAATTGAAGGAAAATAATGCCTAAAATGATTAAAAAAGAAATGCCCATAACGGTCAACAGATAGTGTCGTTGCCGTTCCATGCGCATCAGTTCTGGATGTATGGTATGGTTATAAAAATGCCGTAAGTCATTCAAGTTTTGCATAGTGGCTTGTTTTCTCGCTTAGTCTGTAAAATAATTTGGCCCATTTTGAAAGAAAATACTGAGGGGTCTACTTGATTCATTTGGTTGTCAAATGTTTATGCAAAGCAAACACAATTATTCAATATCGCAAAGAAAACGGTTAGATATTAAGTACAAACACAACAGGACAACCAGCCTACGGTCTTTGTACTTAATATCTTAAATCCAAAAATCTTACTGGGTATCCTGCTTTGCAAACACCTTTCTCAACAAATCAGTCACACGCTCACCTTTATCCGTCCGAATCGCCAATTCTTTTTGTTCGACCATCGCAAACAATCCTGTGAGGGCTTGAGTGGTCACATAGTCGTCAAGGTTGGGGTTGACTTTTGTGATGAAAGGAATTTTATTGTAAGAATTCACCGCATCACCCCAATATTTGCGTGCCTCAAATTTATCGAGTGACTGAATGATAATAGGATTAAAAGCTTGATACAATTGGTCATAAGTCGTCCGTTTCAAGTAAGAAGTCGCTGCGTTTTTGTCACCCATCAGTATGTTTAAGGCATCTGTAAACGTCATTTGTTTGATGGCGCTCACGAAAATCGGTTTGGCTTTGGCAGCCGCATCTTCGGCACCCGCATTGATTTTTTCTAAAACGATTTCCTCAACTTTATTAAAGCCGGGAATCACTTTCAGTCTATCCGTCACCTGTCGCGCTTCAGGCGGCAAAAGGATTTTGTAAGGTGAGTAAAAAAAGCCCCCTTTTTGCGACAATACATCAGACCCTTTTCCAATGCCAATTTCAAGCGCAGATTTCAATCCGTTGCCAATATCCTGATTTGAAAGAACTTGTTGGGTCAAAATAGTTGTGGCTGCTTGTTGCAATTCCTCGCAAGCCGTCAATGTTAAGGTAGTTGCGACAAGTAAAATACCTAATTTTTTAAACATTACTTTTTTGTTTTTAAATGTTTTTATATGAAAAATCTAACAATAGAACATAGGATAAATATTTATAAATAATTAATAGTCAATATGTTATAAACTTTTTGTCATTCTGAACGAAGTGAAAGAATCTGTATGTATTTATATTCAGATTCTTTCAATTCGTTCAGAATGACAAAAAAAAAATACACCTTTTTGACGCAGATTTTCAAAAAAGCACGTTAAAAGAATCATAAACTTTAACCTTCAAATTCTTTCAGACACTTAGCGCAAAGGCATTTATCTTTAAAGCGTTGCGCAATGATTTCTTCCGTCCGTGGGTGAATTTTATCCTTCGCGCCTTGATGACACCAACAAGTTAGGTCATCAAATTTATCTTCTTTGTAGCAAATCATGTCTTTTTCACAGTTTGGACACGTCTGTTGAAAGCGTTTTACTTCAGAAATTACCGCCGCCCCCACTTGCCCACCTAAAGGCGGGTTGAGTTTTTGGAGTTTTAGTTGAATCATTTCCATATTTGTAAAATGTTGTTTCAACCGATAAATGATTTCTTCGACAACCGTTTCAAGGAGTTTTTGAGGTTTACGCATTTCTATGCGGCATATTTCGTACACCAATTCGTAGTTGACGGTTTTATCTACTTTTTCAATATTGTGTTCTACCACAACCGTGGCCTCTTTAATATCGGTATCAATCCAAATATCCAATATAAAATCATTGCCAATCAAACGTTCTTCTTCATACAAACCATGATACGCCCTAAAGCGAGCATTCTCTATTGAAATACGAGCCATGTTAAATTTTGTCTTATTTTATTGTAAATCAATGACTGAAACATTATGAAGGTGTAAAAGTAGCTTTTTTCTAAAGGATAAAAGAATCGCTTCTGCATACTGATGGGCCTGTCGTTAGGGGAACTTCATGGCTTTTTGATTTAAAATTAACACAAACATCCTTCGCGTATTTCCTTTACTTCTCAATACTTATCACTATTTTTGCCAAAATAAACATCTTTCAAATCAAACTTAATGTATTGATTATCAGAATTTTAACAATGAAAAATACTTTTCTTTATATTTTTTACTTTTTTATAATCGCCCTATTTGTTACTGCTTGCGTACCACCTGAGTACAACAGAGATAAATTTGAAGGTACAGCTGTTGATTTTTCAGACAAACAAGTGCAAGACATTTACAATCTTCTGGAACGGCAATCGCCTGATACGCTGATGCACTATCTCAACAGTCCAAACCCAACATTGCGCTATGTGGCTGCTACCGCGTTTGGGTCTTTAAAAGAGAAAAAGGCACTTGATTCATTAGCTGTTTTGCTCAAAGACGAGTTTATTGATGTGCGTATAGCCGCCGCTTATGCAATTGGACAAATCGGCGAAACACGAGGAGAGAATATTTTGTTAGCTGCTTATGAAAAACATGATACCGTTGGTACATTTGCAAAATTCAATGCCACTATTATGGAGGCTGTCGGAAAATGCGGCACTACGGCTCGTTTGCATGATTTATGCAGTATTTCTACCTTCAAAATGACCGATACTTTGCTCCTTGAAGGTCAGGCTTATGGCATTTATCGCTACGGCTTGAGGGATAGCTACAATGTTGAGTCCATAAAAAAAATGACGTATTTTGTTGAAAATCAAGGCTTTCCTCCCACCGTTCGGCTCATTGGTGCGAGTTATTTATCAAAAATAAAAGCGAAATACGATAGCACTGTCACCACTATATTGTCCTCAATTATCATTTCAGAACGCCATACCGAAATCCGCATGGCTTTGGTGAAGGCATTGGGCAAGGCAAATAACCCCCTCAGTATTTTGCCCGTTTTAGAGAGTATTTTTCGTAAAGAAACCGATTTTAGGGTCAAAATAAATATATTAAACGCTGTTAGCGAAATCCCTTATATCCATATTCAGCCTTTACTCTCGTCCGCTTTGCGCGACCGCAATATTCATGTCGCCAATACAGCCGCCGAAATATTTGTCAAAAATGGCATTGAACGCGATGCACAAGCCTACAAAATAGCGGCGGCTGACGAGACCTTGCAACCATCAACCAAACGTTTGATGATGGGCGCCGCCCTCAAATGGTTGCGTTTTTATCCGCGTACCCGCGACTCTTTGAATACGGCGATGAAAATATTATATGAAAAAACGGTCAATTCCTATGAAAAAGCGGTTTTACTGAGGGGTCTTGCCAACTTCGGTTGGAACTACCAAATGCTGCATCAAGAGGCTTTAAAAACCGAAAATGCGCCCATAGTGCGCACGGCAGCAACCGAGGCATTGGCAAAAATCATCTGTGCGCCTGATTTTTATCGCATGTTTCAAGGTTACTCTATGGGGGTTAAAAATCAATTAAAAGCGGCTCTTTTTGACATCATTCGTTCAGGTGATTCAGGCGCAGCCACTGTCGCCGCCGAGACGATTATTAAGCCAGAAGCGGAGTTGAATCGTTTGACTATGCGCGCACAAATTCCTGAATTGTATCAAGTATTGCAAGGTCTGAAAATGCCCGTACAGCTTGAAGCCTACGATGCTATTTTTAATGCCATTGTCAAAATTTCAGATTCGACAAGCCTTAAAAAACCAAAACATACGACACCTCGCCCCATTGATTGGATTACGTTGTCGAGTATGACGGATTTTTCAAATGCCTTGATAAAAACGAGTAAAGGTGACATTAAACTACGGCTTTTACGCCAAAACGCACCTATTTCAGTAGGAAATTTTGTCAATTTAGCCAAAACAGGCTTTTTTAACGGAAAAGTTTTTCATCGTGTTGTGCCTAATTTTGTCGTTCAAACAGGATGTCCACGAGGTGATGGCTATGGTTCTTTAGACTATACTATTTCGTCCGAATTAACTCCGATGCACTACAATACTGAGGGGTACGTCGGTATGGCTTCGGCAGGCAATCATACTGAATGTAGTCAATGGTTTATCACCCAAAGCCCGACTTTGCACCTGGACTCCAACTATACCATTTTTGCCAAAGTGTTGGAAGGTATGGATGTTGTTTATAAACTCGAAGTAGGAGATATTATGGAAAGTGTGACGATAAATTAAATTTTTACCAATTATAAATTATTAAAAATCAACTTCTTATGACTGAAACAACAATTATAAAAAATACACCGCTTACTGAAACACACATCGCTTTAGGTGCAAAAATGGCAGCCTTTGCAGGTTACAATATGCCCATTTCCTATTCAGGTATCAAAGAAGAACATCATTGTGTTCGGACAAACGTAGGTGTTTTTGACGTCTCACACATGGGTGAGTTTATTGTTAAAGGCAAACAGGCTTTGGATTTGGTTCAAAAAGTCACGTCAAACGATGCCTCAAAACTGGCTATTGGTCAAGCGCAATATTCTTGTTTACCGAATAGGGAGGGGGGCATTGTGGACGATTTATTGGTTTATCGCTTATCGGAAGACAACTGTTCGGAAGGTGAGCAAGCCTTTATGCTCGTCGTGAATGCATCCAATATTGACAAAGATTGGAATTGGATTTCAAGTTATGCCAAAGACTATGATACACGCCTTATCAATATCAGCGACGAATCAGCTCTCCTCGCTGTTCAAGGGCCTTATGCTTTAGAGGTGATTAAGGCATTGACCGATGTGAACCTTTCAGACATCAAATATTATCATTTTGAAAAAGGGACGGTTGCAGGTATCAAAAACGTCTTGATTTCAGCTACAGGGTATACAGGTGCTGGGGGTTTTGAGTTGTATGTCAATAATAGCGAGGCAGTGCGCTTGTGGGACGCTCTTTTTGCCAAAGGAAAAGACTTTAATATGCAACCGATTGGCTTAGGCGCCCGTGACACCTTGCGCCTCGAAAAAGGCTTTTGCCTCTACGGTAATGACATTGACGATACGACGTCTCCGATAGAAGCAGGTTTGGGTTGGATTACAAAAACTAAAAAAGAAGGTGGTTTTGTGAATGTTGAGACCTTCAAACGCCAAATTACTGAGGGGGTCTCTCGCAAACTCGTCGGCTTCACACTTGATGAACGCCGTGTGCCGCGCCACGGTTATACTATTTTTGATGGCGAAAATAATGAAATTGGTGTTGTGACTTCGGGTACATCGTCTCCAACTTTGGACAAACCTATTGGTATGGGTTATGTCAAAAAAGGGTTTGAGAAGGAAGGAACGGAGATTTTTATCGCTTTTGGGGGTGGGAAAAAACTGGTTGCGAAGGTGGCGAAGTTGCCGTTTTTATGATTTTTTTTGACAACTGACTGGACGGATGTAAATATCTTACAATCTCATTCAAAAAGGTGGATGCAAGCCAGCCATTTTCAAAAGTTGCCTCAAATTAACAGCACCAATACGATTCAATTGTAGTAATTTAACCGTAGTTCGTCCTATATTTGTTAACCCATCAACCATCAAATCATCATTAATCCATTGAAACTGCTCTGTCCATTTATCTTCTCTCGTGTTATATAGATGGCTTAATTGATGCGTTAATGGGTCAAAATAATGGGTTTTGTCTTGTTTATAACCATTACATCCAGCACAACTACGTGCAATATTGGTAAACACAGGTAGCCCCCTTTAATGGTAGGTATAATATGGTCGAATTGGAAAGAATTGGACGAAAAGTTAGAAGGTAACCAATAGTATTCACAAAAGCCTTTTGATTCGGCTAAAACCAACCGTTGAATGGCAACAGGGATATATGCATCAGCCATTGGAAATAACATTTAAACCTAAACTATCCATCAATTGAAGCAAAGGCATATTGCGAAGTTAAGCTAATTCGATAAGGTACTTAACACGTTCATTGCGTAAGGTTTCTTCTTCGGTTACTAAATCCATAAATTCACTATGCTCCATTTCAGTCATTGTGTCTGGTTCTAATTTTTGGATTAGCAAAGCATAACGTTCTGCCTTTTGAGGAGGCAAAACAGTTTGATTAATTTTATGAAATAAAACTTTTTCTTGATTTTTCGGGTCTGATGCTTTCTTTCGTGTGATGAGTGCATTGAGTTCTCTTGCAAAATGCTCTAATTCATTAATCGGCATTTGAGAAACACCCAGAAGCAAACCTTGAGTGTCTATTTCTGATTGAACTTGTGTTGTTGACATATATTTGCTATTTTTTATTCAATGATTAGAATCGTAATATTTCAACAAAATTGCACTTTCCTTTCTTATTTTACAACTAAACAACCAATATTTTCCGTTTAAGGCTCATTCTGCCAATCCTATATTTAAATCAAACTCTCAATTCAATTTATAACTCAACCCCTTCGCCTCAACAGCCGCAATAAAATCAGAATCCACATTCACTTTTCTATCCGTCGAATAAAGATGTAACGTTTGCCGATTCGTCGAATCCAACAAATGCGCTTTTAGCTTATGTTTACCTTTGAATTTTTGACACATTTTTTCTAAGTCTTGAATCAACCCCTCTGTAACTAATTCAATTGGAATCATCAACGTAATGCTTTCTGTCAATGAATTGCCAAGCGAAGCCAACTGTTTTACGTCTTTTAATTTTAATTCAAACTCTTCTGAATTCCACTTTTGCTTCATTTCACCTTCAATCAGCACCGAAACACCGGGTTGTAAAATAGGACTGAAACGCGCATAATCCTCGTTGAACAAAGCAAATTCCTGCGAAC
Source organism: Saprospiraceae bacterium (assembly GCA_031411275.1). Classification (GTDB taxonomy): domain Bacteria; phylum Bacteroidota; class Bacteroidia; order Chitinophagales; family Saprospiraceae; genus JAAFJT01. The sequence continues at coordinate 29,290 of JANOAU010000181.1, forward strand.
CTTTGTAGTCTTGAATCACAAACGAGCCAAAACCTGTTCCTTTTCTCGAAACCCGATGACTGACAGATGAAACAAAAGCAGCAACCTTAACACGTTGGTTTTTAAGGTCTTGAACTTTATCCAAGGTTGTATTGCCATAAGCTAACTCCACTTTAAAATCATCCAGCGGATGCCCTGACAAGTAAATGCCGACACAATCCTTTTCGTAATTCAATTTTTGAATCAAATTCCATTCTTCGACCTTTGGTACTGAGGGGTCTCCCAACATCGCATCTTTTGAGGCTTCGCCAAAAAGAGAGACACTCGCCTCCGCTTTCTGCGATTGATAACCCGCCCCATAGCGCAAAAGATGTTCAATAAATGAATCATATTTGTCAGATTGAGCAAAATAAGTGGCTCTGGGTATGCCAAAACCATCAAAAGCGCCAGCCTGAGTAAGCGATTCCATCACCCGTTTATTAACCGTCCTCAAGTTTTGACGACGTACAAACTCAAAAATATCCTTATAAGGGCCGTTCTCTTTACGCTCTTGTATCAAAGCTTCAACTGCCGCTTCACCTACGCCTTTTATGGCAGATAGCGCAAACCGTACATCACCTTTCTTATTGACCGAAAATTTAATATTACTCTCATTCACATCAGGGCCTTTAACCGAAATATTCGCCGCGCGACATTCCTCCATGAAAAATGTAATTTTATCAATATTCGATTGGTTATTAGACAAAACAGCTGCCATGTATTCGGCGGGATAATGTGCTTTTAAGTAAGCCGTCTGGTATGCTACAAAGGCATAACAAGTTGAATGCGACTTATTGAAAGCATATTTTGCAAATTCCTCCCAATCGCTCCATATTTTTTCACAAATACTGAGGGCATGTCCGTTTGATTGACAACCTGCCATAAATTGCGTTTTCATTTTGTTCAAAACCGCTATCTGCTTTTTACCCATCGCCTTACGCAAAACATCGGCATCACCTTTAGAAAAATTAGCCAATTTTTGAGACAAAAGCATGATTTGTTCTTGATATACGCATATGCCATAAGTATCATTTAAAAATTCTTCCATGACAGGCAAGTCATAAGTAACTACCTCACGCCCCCATTTTCGATTAATAAAATTAGGAATATAAGCTATTGGACCAGGGCGATACAAAGCATTCATGGCAATTAACTCATCAAATTTCGTTGGTTTCAATTCTTTCATATGCTTTTGCATACCCGCACTTTCAAACTGAAAAGTTGCATTGGTATCGCCGCGTTGATAAAGTTCATACGTTTTTGCATCATCTAACGGAATGGTATCAATATTAATTTTTTTACCATGATTTTGTTCAATCAAAATCAACGCATCTCGCATGATTGTCAACGTTTTGAGTCCCAAAAAGTCCATTTTGATGACACCTGCATCTTCAATAACGTTGCCGTCGAACTGAGTAACAAGCAAATCCGAGTCTTTAGATATGGCAACGGGTATAATTTCGCTCAAATCTTTGGGCGCAATGATGATGCCCGCCGCATGTATACCAGTACCACGTACCGAGCCTTCCAAAATCAAGGCTTCGCGCAAAACGGCTGACCGTGCGTCGCTTTTATCGTCTAAAATCTCACGTAATTGTTTTGCATTGTCAATATCTTCTCCTGATAAGCCTTCTTTATCGGTCAAACCACCTTCCCCACTGAGGGGTGCTTTGAGCAAACGATTGAGCTTAATACCAGGCTTGTCAGAGACCAATTTTACTAAAGCATTGGCATCATTCAAAGGCAAATCCATGACGCGCGCTACGTCTTTTATAGACATTTTCGCTGCCATCGTGCCATATGTAATGATTTGCGCCACTTGATTTTTACCATATTTTTGAACCACATAATCCAAGACTTTTTGACGTCCTTCATCATCAAAATCCGTATCAATATCGGGCATGGATTTACGGTCAGGGTTCAAAAAACGTTCGAAAAGTAGGTTGTATTTGATAGGGTCAATATTTGTAATACCAATGCAATATGCAACCGCTGAACCCGCCGCCGAACCACGTCCTGGACCAATAAACACACCTAAATCCCTTCCTGCCTTGATAAAATCTGCCACAATCAAGAAGTAACCTGCAAAACCCATCGTTTTGATGGTGAAAAGTTCAAAATTCAAGCGTTCTTCAACTTCTGCGGTAATGTCTTTATAACGTTCCCTTGCACCTTCATAAGTCAAATGATACAAATAATCGTCTTGATTCGAAAAGTTCTGAGGAATGACAAAGTTTGGCAACATGATGTCTTGCTTCAATTTCAAAATATCACATTTGGCTACAATCTCATTGGTATTGTCAATTGCTTCTGGTACATCGCTGAAAAGCTGCGTCATTTGCGACGTTGTTTTGAAGAAAAATTCGTCGTTTGGAAACGCAAAACGGGTGTTTTTCTTTTGAACATCTTCATCAGTATAATCATCAAGTTTTGGCGTTGATTGTTTCTCACCTGTATTGATACACAATAATATATCATGTGCATTGGCATCTTCGCGATCCACATAGTGTGAATCGTTGGAGGCAATGACTTTGACGTTATATTCTTTGGCAAAACGCAACAACACTTCATTGACCAAAATTTGTTCCTTCAAATTATGACGTTGCAACTCGATATAATAGTCCTCGCCAAACATATTGAGCCACCACTCAAACTCCTTTCGCCCTGCGTCCTCGCCGTGCATCAAAATCGCTTGTGGGACAGACGCACCCAAGCAACAAGTCGTGGCTATCAACCCTTTATGATATTTCTCAACCAATGACTTATCAATACGCGGATATTTGGAATACATGCCCTCCATAAAACCCAACGAACACATTTTTGTCAAGTTGCGATACCCCTCAGTATTTTTTGCCAAAAAGAGCTGATGAAACCGCTTGTCCTTTTTGTCTTTTGAAAAAGACTTTCGTGTGCGGTCTTCAACCACATAAAACTCACAACCAACAATTGGCTTCACCGTGTTGCCTTGTTTCGCCGCTTCAGCCACGAACTCGAATACGCCAAACATATTGCCATGGTCGGTGATAGCCACGGCAGGCATACCATCCGCTGCTGCTTTTTTAAATAATTTAGGAATCGAAGCCGCCCCGTCAAGAAGCGAGTATTGCGTATGGCAATGGAGATGTGAAAATTTCATTGTCGAAACATTTTGTTTCGCAAAGATACGATTTTTATGCTGATACTGAGGGGGTTAGTTTTCCACAAAATACACCTTATCAAGGTACTTTCAGACAATTATTTTCTTTGAAAAATTAAGGAATTGAGATGGCTGGCTTTTTTTCGCAACAAAGCCCGTTCTAACCAGAGATTGATGAATTCATTAATCTATGGTTAGTACTTGGCAACGCATAGCGATAGGCTTCTGCCAATTGCTCTTTTGCTTGTATTTCTAAAATAAGTGTTGTCATTTTCTAATTATTTTTACAAAAATAAGCGTTTTTTGATTGTACAAAATTAATGATTTTTGTAGTAACAAAAATGCACCCCCTCAGTAAGGCGGTGCATTTTTTGTCAAAATATCTCTAAGTATTTGAAAATCAAGCCACTACAAGCGACTCTTTTTCCTTCTTTGCTGCCAAAACCGCTTTGTAATCACGTGGCATGACTTTGACGAAATGCTTTTTCAAATCTGCCCAATCATTCAGAATCGTCAAAGCTTTTTGGCTTTCTGTATAGCGGAAATGCTCACGCACAAGGGTGCGGACATTCTCGAAATCTTCGTCTTCCATAGCTTCTATATCTGCCATATCGTTATTGAAATTGGCAGGGAATTTTTGGTTCGGGTCATAGACATAAGCGATACCGCCTGACATACCTGCCGCAAAATTGCGCCCTGTTGAACCCAAAATGACCGCCAAACCGCCTGTCATGTATTCGCAACCATGATCGCCAACGCCTTCAACAACGGCTTTTGCACCTGAATTTCTGACTGCAAAACGTTCACCCGCCATGCCCTTGATATAAGCTTCGCCACCTGTTGCACCATAAAGTGCCACATTGCCTATGATGCTATTTTCTGATGGGTCAAATGTCGCTTTTTCATCAGGCGAAACGACCAATTTACCGCCTGACAGCCCTTTGCCAAAATAGTCATTACCTTCACCCCTCAGTATAAAAGTGATGCCTTTGGTCAAAAATACGCCAAACGACTGTCCTGCTGAACCATTGAAACGATAAACCAAAGTGCCATCCGGCAAGCCTGCGCCTTTATAAATTTTTGAAATTTCGTAGCTCAACATCGCACCAACGGCACGATCTGTATTTTTGATAGTAACTGCGGAAGCGTATTGTTTGCCTGTTTCAAGCGTATTCATCGCTTTTTTTATCAATCTTCTATCTAAAACGTCTTCAATAACGTGGTCTTGCTCCACTGCTTTGAATTGACCTACCGACTCATCGGCAGGCTCTTTGTAAAGGATAGGCGATAAGTCAACAGATTTGTATTTCCAATGCCCTACGTCTTTTCTAAATTTCAACATTTCCACTTTACCCACCATGTCGTTGATGGTGCGGAAACCGAGTTCAGCCATTATCTCACGTAACTCTTGGGCTATAAAAGTAAAGAAATTGATAACGTGTTCTGGATTGCCTGTGAAGCGTTTACGCAATTCTGGGTCTTGTGTAGCGATACCAACAGGGCATGTATTGAGGTGGCATTTACGCATCATTATACACCCTTCCACAATGAGTGCTGCGGTGGCAATCCCCCATTCTTCTGCGCCCAACATCGTTGCAATAGCGACATCACGACCTGTCCGCAACTGACCGTCCGTTTGGACAATCACACGGTCACGCAGTTTGTTTTTAACCAAAACTTGATGCGTTTCAGCCAAACCCAACTCCCATGGAAGCCCTGCGTGACGGATACTACTGAGGGGTGATGCACCCGTTCCACCATCATAACCTGCAATCAATATTTTATCCGCTTTTGCTTTCGCAACGCCTGATGCAATGATGCCGACACCTGCTTTTGAGACTAATTTGACATTTATATCGGCTTTGCGATTGGCATTTTTAAGGTCAAAAATCAATTGCGCTAAGTCTTCGATGGAGTAAATATCATGGTGTGGCGGGGGCGAAATCAAGCCTACGCCTGGTGTAGAGTGCCGTACTTTCCCAATCCAATCATCTACTTTATGTCCTGGTAACTGACCGCCTTCCCCTGGCTTCGCGCCTTGTGCCATTTTGATTTGTAACTCGTCGGCTTGGCTCAAATAATAACTCGTGACACCGAAGCGACCCGAAGCGACTTGTTTGATTGCCGAACGTTCCCAATCGCCATTTTCCTTGATGTCGTAGCGAATTTCGTCTTCGCCGCCTTCACCAGAGTTCGAGCGTCCACCGATACGATTCATAGCGATTGCCAAAGTCGAGTGTGCTTCATGCGAAATTGAGCCGAAAGACATAGCCCCAGTGGCGAAACGTTTTAAGATATTTTCAACTGGTTCAACATCTTCAATCGGAATTGGATTGCCTTTACGGAACGCCATTAGACCCCTCAGTGTCAAGGCTTGTTTGTCCTGTTCATTGATGAGTTTTGAGTATTTTTTAAACGTCTCGTAGTTGCCTGTTGACGTTGAATATTGCAATAAATGAATCGTATTGGGATTCAAAGTATGCGCTTCACCTCGCCTTTTCCATTGATAAACACCGCCTTCTTCAAGGGATTTTGTCAAACCAAGCGGCGTATCTATATAGGCAACACGGTGACGGGTCAAAACTTCTTCTGCAATACCATCAAAGCCTACACCTTGAATGCGGGAAACCGATTTTGTAAAACATTTGTCCACAACCGTTCTGCTTAGTCCGAGAATCTCAAAAATCTGTGCGCCAGCGTAACTTTGTAATGTCGAAATACCAATCTTAGACATCACTTTCAACAAACCCTTACCAATAGCTTTGATGTATTTTTCGATGGCATAATCAACCGAATGACCATTTTGTTCAGCAATCCCCTCAGTATCAACGATATGTTTGATGGTCGCAAACGCCATATATGGATTTATGGCTTGAACACCATAACCAATGAGGGTCGCAAAATGATGCGTTTCCCAAATATCCCCCGCTTCAACGATGATAGAACACATGGAGCGCAAACCGTTTTTGACGAGGTGGTGATGTACTGCACCTGCCGCTAAAAGCGAAGGAATGGGGGCGTTTAAAATATCTGCCTCGCGGTCACTCAAAATGAGGATATTTGCCCCGTTGCGGACAGCATGTTCCGATGCACCACAAATTTGGTCAACGGCTGCTTGTAGCCTGCCCTTCTCTCCTTCACAATCGAAAGTAATGTCAATCGTTTCCGCTTTGAAATGTGGGAGATTGATATTTTTAAGTTTTAACAATTCCGAATTTTTCAAAACGGGTTGATCCATACCTATAAAACGAGCGGAAGTTTCTGTTGGAATCAAAATATTTTCACCGCCACCTAATTTGACATGAAGAGACATAACATCGCGCTCACGAATAGGGTCAATCGGTGGATTAGTCACTTGCGCAAATAATTGCTTGAAATAAGAGCTCAAATGCTGTGTTCGTTGCGACAAAATCGCTAAAGGTGTGTCTGCGCCCATTGAACCAATCGCTTCCTCGCCCGATTTAGACATCGGCTGAATCAACACTTTTAGGTCTTCTTTTGTAAATGCAAAAAGTTGTTGCTTTTCAGTTAAGAATTTACCATCCTGCGTCAAAATATCATTATCAGAGACCCCCTCAGTATCAGGCAGATTTTTGAGTAAAGATTTGTGCTTTGTCAACCAACTTTGATAGTCTCGATTTTGGCAAATCCGTTCTTTGAGTTCAGCATCGTCAATAATGCGGTGTTCGTCGAGGTCTGCTATCAGCATTTTGCCTGGCTGCAAACGACCTTTACGGACAACTTTTTCTTGGGGAATATCCAAAATACCCGCTTCTGAAGCCGTTAGCAACATATTATCGTCCGTCAATACCCAACGCAAAGGGCGTAAACCGTTTCTATCCAAAGTTGCACCTACCAAAATACCATCAGAAAAGCAGATGCCCGCAGGACCGTCCCAAGGCTCCATCATCGTTTCATGGTATTCATAGAAAGCTTTTTTGTACTCTGCCATTTGCTCATCGTGCTGCCATGCTTCTGGAATCATCATCATCAAAGCATGTGGCAAAGAGCGTCCGTTGAGGACTAAAAACTCCAAAACATTGTCAAAATTCGCTGAATCCGACAAGGCTTGACCACAAACAGGGAATAGCTTTTCTAATTCATCAGTCGTAAACTGAGTAGATTCCATGATAAACTCCTTAGATTTCCACCAATTCACATTACCCATAATGGTATTTATCTCACCGTTGTGTGCGATGTAACGGAAAGGCTGTGCGAGTTTCCACTTAGGCACTGTGTTGGTCGAAAAACGAGAGTGTACAAGCGCAATAGCTGATTTTAAATCCTCATTGTGCAAATCAGGGAAGTAAGGGCGGAGTTGCCAAGTTGTCAACTGACCTTTGTATAAAACCGTTTTATAAGAAAAAGAAGCAATATAAAACTGGTCTTGAGTCTGTGGAAAAGTTTGGTGAATGCGGTGTGTCGAATATTTGCGCAACACATATAGGCGGCGTTCAAGCCAATAGCGGTCTTTAGGTGTTTCACGTGGTTTGACAAAAACATGCTCCATACGCGGTTGAACGCCTATTGCTGTTTCGCCTAAAAGTTCATCGTCCGTAGGCACAAGACGATAACCCAATAGATCAAACTCCATTTCGTCAATATAATCATTGAGCAAAGTACGGCACTGATTTCGCAAAATTTTATCGGCTGGAAAAAAGACACAACCGACACCATATTCGCCAAAATCGGGCAATTCGAAGCCGTTTTCTCTTGCTTTTTTCTGAAAAAAGGCATGAGGCGTTTGAATCATAATACCTGCACCATCCCCTGAATTAGGTTCGCAACCACAAGCCCCGCGATGCTCCATATTAGTGAGCATTTTGAGTGCATTTTCAACGATTTCATGCGTTTGAACGCCGTTCAAATTGGCTATAAAACCCGTTCCGCAGGCATCGGATTCGAGTTGTGGTGTGTACAGTCCGCGTGGCAATTCGCCCGCTTCAAGATGTTGTGTTGTCATATTTCAATCAGATAATTTATTGGTCGAATAAAAAGGGCCCCTCAGTATAACGGGCTTTATTACCTCTATTTACTAAGGAGGGCTACAAAGTTCTCAATTTTCTTTAAGAATGAAGTGATTTTTTTTGATAAAATACGATTATCAAACCTTATCTGGTAGAGTATGGGTTTTAGAATTACGAATTATAGCTTAAAAGACATAATATTTAAGCATTTTTATTTTTAAAAAAACTAATTTTCAAGAATATAATTCTATTCAGAGAAATTTTAAAAAGTAAACTAAGTCGGAGGCGAAAAGAAGGATTTGAAGTTTTCAAAATTGCATAGTACCACCTCAGTATTTAGACCTAACACTAAAATGCTATTGGCAAAAGAAAAGAGGCTGTCCCAATCAAGAGACAACCTCATTTTTTTATGCGCCAAATGCAATTTGGCGTTACTTTACTCTTGCTCTTTAACTGTTTCTTCTACTTTCAATGTAATCAACAAACCATCTTTTGCTTCATTCATCACCGCTTCAAATTGACTGCCTTCAGCAGGCGATTCGTTGAGGATAAACTCTGCGAGTGGGTCTTCGATGTATTTTTGAACTGCACGATTCAAAGGTCTTGCACCAAATTGTGGATCATAACCTTTTTCGGCTAAGAAGTCTTTGGCTTCTTCGCTCAATGTCATGCCAAAGCCCATATTCTTCAAACGTTTCATTACATTGGCTAATGTCAAGTGGATAATTTGGAAAATTTCCTCTTTGCCCAATGAGTTGAAGACTATAACATCATCAATACGGTTCAAAAACTCAGGTGAGAAGGTTTTTTTCAAAGCACTTTGGATAACCGTTTTTGAATTGTCGTCTGACGCTTCTTGACGCGCTTTTGTGGCAAAACCGACGCCTTGACCAAAATCCTTCAATTGACGTGCGCCAATATTTGAAGTCATGATAATCAACGTGTTTTTGAAATCCACTTTGCGCCCCAAACCATCGGTCAATTGTCCATCATCAAGTACTTGCAACAGGATGTTATAAACATCTGGATGCGCTTTTTCGATTTCATCAAGTAAAATGACAGAATAAGGTTTACGACGTACTTTTTCAGTCAATTGACCACCTTCTTCATAGCCAACATAGCCCGGAGGCGCACCGATAAGCCTTGAAACACTGAATTTCTCCATATATTCAGACATATCTATGCGTATTAAAGCATCTTGTGTATCAAACATATACCGTGCTAAGGCTTTTGCCAATTCCGTTTTACCAACGCCTGTTGGACCTAAGAAAATAAAGGTACCAACGGGTTTCAAAGGGTCTTTCAAACCTACACGATTCCGCTGAATGGCTTTAGCAATTTTAGAAATCGCATCGTCTTGACCAATGACCATTTTTTTCATATCATTGCCCATATTAGCGAGTTTCTTACTTTCGCCTTCACTCACTTTACGGACGGGGATACCTGTCATCATGGACACCACTTCGGCAATATCATCTTCTGTCACAGGGTAGTGCATGGATTTCGATTCATCTTCCCACTGTTGTTTTTCCTGTTCAAGTTGGCGACTTAGTTTTGTTTCTAAGTCACGTAGGTCGGCAGCACGTTCGTATTGCTGGTTTTTAACAGCTTGATTTTTCTCTTCTTTAAGCGTTTCAATGCGTTTTTCAAGATCTTCAATATGTTTAGGCACATGAATATTCTTCAAATGAACCCTTGCCCCTACTTCGTCTAAAACGTCAATCGCCTTATCAGGTAAAAAACGGTCAGTCACATAACGTTCAGAAAGCGTCACACAAGCTTTTATAGCATCGAGGTCATAAGTCACATTGTGGAAGTCTTCGTACTTTGAACGAATGTTGTTAAGAATATGAATCGTATCTTCAACAGAAGGTGGCTCAATCATAACTTTTTGGAAACGACGGTCAAGCGCACCATCTTTCTCAATGTATTGACGATATTCATCTAAAGTTGAAGCACCGATACATTGAAGTTCACCACGTGCTAAAGCAGGTTTGAAAATATTAGAAGCGTCAAGAGAACCCGTTGCACCTCCTGCACCGACCATAGTATGAATTTCGTCAATAAACAATATAACATCACGGCTCTTTTCCAACTCATTCATAATGGCTTTCATACGCTCTTCAAATTGACCCCGGTACTTTGTACCGGCTACTAAAGCTGCTAAATCAAGCATAACCACGCGTTTGTTGAACAAAGTACGGCTTACTTTTTTCTGAATAATACGCAAAGCCAAACCTTCTACAATAGCTGTTTTACCCACACCTGGTTCACCTATGAGAATAGGATTGTTCTTTTTACGGCGGCTTAAAATTTGAGAAACGCGTTCTATTTCAACTTCACGCCCAATAATAGGGTCAAGGCGACCTTCTTCAGCAAGTTTAGTCACGTCACGTCCAAAATTATCAAGGACAGGTGTCCGACTTTTCGTATTGCCTTTGCGGAAAGAGCGGGTGTCTTCGTCCTCAAACTGTTCGTCGCTATCGCCACTACCAGCGGCTTGGCTGAAAATTTCAGGTGCGCCATAATCGTGTTCGGCACGGACATATTCCTGCTCTTGTCGGAAAGTTTCGTAGTCTACATAAAACTGATTAAGTATGCGCGATGCCAAATTTTCTTTTTGTTTCAAAATAGACATCATTAAATGTTCGGGTTGCGCTTCATCATTTTTAGAATCCCGGGCTTCCAGAACTGTGAATTTTAGGATTTTTTCTGCTTGACTGTTCAGGTTGATATTGCCTACATTCAAGTGAGAACTGGGACCGCTATAACGCTGAATATTCTGTTCGATAGCAGATCGCAGGTCTTCTACATTCACTTCTAAAGAACTCAAAACACGCACAGGCAAACTATCTCTGTCCATAACAAGACCCAAAAGTAGATGCTCTGCGCCGATATAATCGTGACCTAACCGTACAGCCTCATTGCGGCTATTAGCAAGAATCTGTTTAACACGGGGCGAAAATTTTTTATTATTCATCTTTATTTCGTGTGATGTGTTGTAAATTTCAAATTAAAACAAGGTGTTCAAGGTTTTGTTCTCTCAAGGTTAAAAATACTGAGGGGGTAAAATGTGTTACCAAATTTTTGCTTTAATGTATACTTTTCTGCGAAAGTATGAAAAAAAACAATTAATCAAAATTCAACTGAAAAAATGATGCCATTTGAATCACATTTTAACATTTCGGAAAGAATGTCATGCAGAAGAATATAAAATCTGACAGAATTGGTTTTCTTTCTTAATCAAGAAATTTTATACTGCCAAAATCCCTAACAACAAACAAGAATATTTTACGACTCAATCGAAACAAATTTACTACTTTTCCTTTTCAAAACAAGGTCAATCTATATCAAATTCAATATATCGCTAAATTTTGTTGAAAAACATGCCCCATTCTAAACCCTTTGTCTAAATTTGCTACTTCTAAATCAATCACTAATTACAATTCACCTATAATCATGTTTTCGAAATGAGATATTCCGTAGATAAACAAGAAAAATTTGCCATATTTTCGTTGCATGACGAAAACCTAAACTCCCTTTTGGCGCCTTCACTCAAAGCTCAATTTAGCTTTATGTGCGACGAAGGCATACCTAATCTGATTATTGACATGAATGATGTTAAATATGTAGATTCATCGGGTTTAAGTGCCATCTTGTTGGGGCATCAAATTTGGAATGACGCTGAAGGGAGCTTTATTTTGACAAACTTAAACAATCCCTATGTTAAGAAACTCATCGAGATAGCTAAATTGGATGATTTTTTGACCATTATACCAACTATTGAGGAAAGTAAAGAGTTTGTTTTGATGGAAGAAATAGAGCGTGAGTTAAATGGCGAAACAGAAATGTAGAGACTCTACGACCATATAGAAGGGAGGCGTGAAAAACTAAATCCCCCTCAGTAAAAAAAGCGAAAGATATGTTTACACAACCAGCCTGTAAACTTATTTTTCGCTTTTTCATTTATATGATAATACTTCATTCATATTTCTTTTAACAAATGTTTGTGTAAACAAATGAAATGAGAGAGACTTTTTAACGTTTTGAGAACGTCTATCCATGCTTTAAACCTAATTCTAATTTTTCTTAAATTCGTTCAAAAACAAAAATTTAGCCATGACAAGCACTTTTATTAAAAAACTCCTTTCCATTATTGTCCCTTATTTTTTACTCGGCTTTACACTTCCTAACCAAAGCAATGGTATTTTAACCGTTGTTATTAACGGCATAGATACCCCGACAGGCTCTGTACGTGTGGCAATCTACAACTCACCTGATAAATTTTTAGAGAAAAAAGCCTATGCTTTTACTCAAAACAAACCTGTAGGCAATAATAAATCCCTTCGTTTTGATTTTAACATGCCACATGGCGCTTATGCCGTTACCTGTTATCATGATATTGATGATAATCACGATCTTAACAAAAACTATATGGGCATTCCGGTTGAACCCTATGCCATGTCAAATAATATCAATATTAAATGGAGAAGACCAACCTTCGACGAAACAAAAATTGTGTTTTCTAAACCTACAGAAACAATTTATCTTGAAGTTAAAAGGTGGAAAGACAGATAATTCACAAGGCATTTTTCGATGCTTACTCCATAAGTTATAAAACTTTTCTTTATTCAGGGCGTTCAAAAGGCAGTTAATCGTATATTCGATAAGCTGCCTTTTGTATTTCTGTTTTCTAAATGTAATTTTGCATTTATTAAAAACACGTTTCCTACATATCCATATATTCAGACTATATCAAAGATGAAAAAAATAGTAAGTACAATCTGCGCCCTTTTATTCCTTATCAGCGTTATTCACGCCCAAATCCTCAACCCTGTAAAATGGTCTTTTGAATCAAAAAAAATCAACGATACAGAATACGACCTTATCGCCACCGCCAAATTGGATAAAGGCTGGTTTATCTATTCCCAATTCCTTGTAGGCGATGGACCCGTTCCAACAGCTTTGACTTTCAAGCCGACCCCTCAGTATCAACTCCTTGGGAAGGCAATTGAAGTCAGTGAACATAAGAAATCAGGCTTTGACAAAATATTTGAGATGAATATTACGAAGTTTTCAGACGAAGTAAAAATCATCCAACGCGTCAAAATCAATAGTTCAACCGACATCAAAGGTTCTGTTGAATGGCAAACTTGCGACGACGAAAAATGCTTGCCCCCTAATCAACAGGATTTTTTTTATAAGATAAATGCGGCTGCAAGCATAAACAGCGGCGGTGCGGCTGTACCTACCCCCTCAGTATCAAACCCTACGAAAGTCAATCCAACAACAATTCCGCAAGCCGAACAACCGATAAAAACAGGCACGACAACAGCCTCTTTACCGCCTCAAACCAATGACATTCAAAAACCTGTAAAATGGACTTTTGAATCAAAAAAAAACACTGAGACGGAATATGAACTCATTTTCAAGGCAAAACTTGACCCAGATTGGCATATTTACTCGCAGTTTTTAAAAGATGATGGACCAATACCCACAAGTTTTAAATTCGATAAAAATGATAATATCGAATTAATTGGTAAAATAAAAGAAGAAAGCCCTAAACGTCGCCAACATAAAGAACCTGTTTTTAACAATATGACAGTCGTGGATTTTTCTGAAACTGCTACATTTACGCAACGTATAAAAGTTAAAGACATTACAAAACCCATTAATGGTTTCCTTGAATTTCAAGCCTGTAATAACGAAATGTGTTTGCCCCCAACGGAAGTCAAATATACTTTTAATTTAGTACAAGGCATTGGAAATGAACAAGTTGAATCATTTCCAATAATACAAACAACGACACCAACCAATAGCAATTTTCTAACAGAACCCAGCCTTTTCAGTTTCGACAAAACCAATGAAACTAATGATTGCACGACTGTAGGCGTAAAAGCAGACGAGACGCAAACAAGTTTATGGTGGATTTTTGCCTTAGGTTTTAGCGGTGGTTTGCTCGCTTTATTGACACCTTGCGTGTTTCCAATGATTCCTTTGACCGTCAGTTTTTTTACAAAAGGCTCAAAAGACCGTGCAACAGGCATCCGCCACGCCTTGTTATATTCAGCCAGTATCATCGTATTATACGTCTCAATGGGCTTATTAATTACAACCGTTTTTGGTTCTGATGCTTTGAATCGTTTATCAACGAATCCTTGGGTAAACATCGGTTTTGGCGTACTTTTCCTTGTTTTTGCCGTTTCTTTCTTTGGCTATTTTGAAATTACATTGCCTTCAAGCTGGACAAATAAAGCAGATGCTGCTTCCAATAAAGGTGGTTTTGTCGGCATTTTCTTCATGGCATTCACCCTTGCCCTCGTGTCATTTAGCTGTACAGGACCGATTATCGGTACTTTATTGGTACAAACAGCGACTTCGATAGGTTTTTCGGCGGGTCCAGCTATTGGTATGTTGGGCTTCGCAACGGCATTGGCTTTGCCTTTTGGTCTGTTTGCTTTGTTTCCTGCATGGTTGCAGTCTTTACCGAAATCGGGCAGTTGGATGGACGATGTGAAAGTGACTTTGGGCTTCATTGAAGTTGCTTTAGCTTTCAAGTTTTTGTCAAATGCTGACCTCATTAAAGGTTGGAAATTTCTGCCTTATGAAGCCTTTTTAGCGATTTGGATAGTTTGCGCCTTGTGTTTAGCCTTATATCATGCAGGTATTTTAAAATTCAAATACAGTGGAAAGAAAAAATTTACTTTCCCGCGTGGTGCAATTGTCGTCGCATCATTAGCAATTGCCGCCTATCTCGGTTTAGGTTTCCGCTACAACGCCACCACAGAAACATTCCAAACGCCTGAAATGGGCAGTGGTATTTTACCGCCCGCAGGTTACAGCTACATTTATCCGCAAAAATGTCCTTTAAATTTGCCTTGCTTCCATGACCTTAACGAAGGTTTAGCAGAAGCCAAAAAACAAAACAAGCCAATTTTGCTTGATTTCACAGGCTGGAACTGCGCTAATTGTCGTAAAATGGAAGAAAACGTTTGGAACAAACCAGGCGTTATGGATCTTATACGCGACAAATACATCTTGATTTCTCTTTATACTGACGATAAAAATGAGTTAAAAGCACCTTACATGCCTTATACCTCAAAATTTGACGGTAAACTAAAAGATACTGAGGGGGAGATGTGGACGGACTTGGAAGCCACTTTTTTCAATAAAAATTCGCAACCCTTCTATGTGCTTGTGTCACCTGATTTGAAAGTATTGAATGCACCAACGGCATATACGCCCGAAGTAGAGGCTTATAAAGCCTTTTTGCAATGTGGTTTGAGCAAATTTGGTGAAGTCAAAACGACATTAGGACAAGAGTAATAATGCTTGAATTGAATAATAAAATCCATATTACGCCAGGTGTAATATGGATTTTGCTTTTTTACTGAGGGGTTGCTCATCGAAAGTTCAAACCTTTAGTTAACTCACCTGTTTTCAGCAAATCCGTTGATTGGTCATTCAGTTTCATACCCTTTATCACAGTTTTGTTACGTGAAGTAAAAAGCCCAAGCCCATTTTCGATATTCGTATAGGTCGGAATCGCTTGAGAGCCTGTAATTCCAATATTGGCAATACCGACATTGACAAAATCAATCAACTCCTGTCCGCCGCTTGTCACTTCAATATCAAAGTCTTTGAAAAAACGTGTCGCATTGGCATTAACAGGTATATTATTCCCTAAAAACGTATAAAAATCCCTTGCATTGCGACGAAAAGAAGTCTGAATATCGGTTCCACGACGCAGTGTACCACTTGCCAAAAGCCACTCCGCTTTTTTGGCAGTCCGTACCGAACCAATCACTTCATCATAGTTCACAATGACTTTGACATCATAAAATTTCGCTGTTGTTTCCGTTGTTTCAATACTCACATTGAATGTGTTGTCATATGTCAGAAACAAAGAGGCCCCTGCTTGGGGCGCAAAAATAGTGTAATTACCTATCACTTTGGTTGTCGCTTGTGCCAATATCTTTGTATCACCATTGCGCTGAATGGTAAGACGCCATTGCTCATCTGCTTGCATTGCAAGGCTCGAATTTTTAACTTTATACAAATAATTAGGCGATTTGGCAAAGATACCATCGTCTCGGCGATATCCCTCAGTATTGCCATCTACACGGGTCAAAACAAATCTTTCATTGTTTGAAACGCGCACCAAAGTCACTGTTATGTTGGCATAATAAAGAGAATCGGCAACTTTGGCAAGTTCGGCTGCGGGCTTTGTGGCATCTACAAAAGCATGTTCGACACGAATATATGTAGCCGTATCATTGAGAGATAAAAACCCATAAACAATGGGCGTTTCTTTGCCCGTTTCAATGAGATTCAATTCATCGTTACAAGACGTATGCAACAGCATTAAAAGTAGGACACAGGCAGTTCCTTTCAGCATAGTTGGAATATTTTTCATGATGCAAAATTAAGAAGATTTCAATATAAAAATAGAGAGGGGTCTAAAATCATATGACTTTAGACCCCTCAGTATTTGATGTTAAAAATACAGTTTAAAACTCTTGTGAATGTGTAAAATCCTGTAATCTTGTCTTTTATTTCTCAATACGAATCTCTTGAATAACAGGTTTTTCACCCACTGATTTGTAATAAAGATAAACGCGATAAGTACCCGTAGCTGATGATAAATCACCAATTGTATAGTGAGATGAAGACCCTTTTGAAGAACCTTGATGCACTGCATTGAATGAACGTGG
Organism: Saprospiraceae bacterium; assembly: GCA_031411275.1. Classification (GTDB taxonomy): domain Bacteria; phylum Bacteroidota; class Bacteroidia; order Chitinophagales; family Saprospiraceae; genus JAAFJT01. Next base: position 46,125 of record JANOAU010000181.1, read on the forward strand.
TTTGTTTTTAGCAAAAAAGTCATTCAAAACAGTCGTGGCTTGACCTTTATTGTATACATTTTGAGTAGTCAAAATAGTCAACTCAACACTACTATCAAGGTAGTTGCTTAATGTAGAAGCATCGCCTTCGCTCAATGCCTTTGTAACGGCAGCGATATTAGGCTGATCGAAAGATAGAGGCATCAAAAGCGAGAAAATAACGATTAAGGTTTTCATATTAAATGATTTAATTTTCAGATTTGTTAAAAATATGCTTTTTCAATTCGTGCAAAATTAAGATATAAAAGTTGTACTTTCCAAAAAATAAAGCCAAACTATTAAAAGGTTATTTCACAGCATAGAAACATTATTATGTGTTAATAGAATGATTTACAACGACTTAATTCCTGGCTTGTTGTTTTCAACAAAATTTTTAACTATTCTTAAATCGTTTCATCAAATCTATACTATAGAGACGCTTACCTCCTTAAAACGTAACCGAAAATGGGTGTTAAGGTCTTGTTAATCTTATAAACCTAACTAAATATTTTATTGACTTTTATACTTTCAAAGGTTTTACTACATTTACTTTATAAAATAACAAAATGAAAAAAGTCCTAACCAACCTCACCTTTTGGGTTCTCACCGCTATCACTGCAGGAGCTGTCTTAGGTGCATATTGGCCCGACACCGCTGTAGAAATGAAATTTTTAGGTGATAGATTTATTGACCTCGTCAAATTATTCATCAATCCCATCATCTTTTTGACCATTACGTTGGGCATCGCTGCCATGGGCGACCTCAAAAAAGTAGGCAAAACAGGTGGCAAAGCCTTGATTTACTTTGAAGTTGTGACCACTTTGGCACTCATCGTCGGCATCATCGTCGCTTTTGTTATTCAACCTGGTGCAGGCGTTGACACCACAAAAGCAGTAGGTGCAGACGTAACCAAATTCGTGACGGGCGCAAAAGCTTTCAGTTGGTGGCAGTTTTTTAAAGACAATTTGACGCTGCAAGTCCTTTTGTTTTCCCTTGTTTTGGGCAGTTTTTTGAGTAAATATCAAAGGAAAAAAGTGGTTTTAGACCCCCTCAGTAAAATCTCAAAATATGTCTTCAAAGCACTTCATTTTGTTATGTACCTCGCTCCGATTGGTGCATTTGGTGGTATGGCTTATACGGTTGGCAAGTTCGGCGTTGGCGCATTGTTTTCTTTGGCAAAACTGATGGGAACGGTTTATACGACCATGGCTATTTTCGTTTTCCTCGTTTTGGGTTTGATTTTAAGAATGTACAACATCAAAATTTGGGATTTTTTAAAATACATCAAAGAAGAATTGCTCATCGTACTCGGTACGTCGAGTTCAGAAGCTGCACTACCTGCTTTAATGGAAAAATTAGAGCGTATGGGTTGCTCGAAGCCAGTTGTTGGTCTCGTTGTTCCTGCGGGTTACTCTTTCAATCTCGACGGTACGACGATATACCTATCTATGGCAACCATTTTTTTGGCGCAAGCCTACGGCATTCACTTGAGTTGGGAACAAATCTTAACGATTATTGGCATTTTAATGGTGACTTCAAAAGGTGCGGCGGGGGTGACAGGCAGTGGTTTTGTGGTTTTGGCATCAACATTACAAGCTGTTCACGTTATTCCGTTAGAAGGTTTGGCATTGCTACTTGGCGTTGACCGCTTCATGTCAGAAGCTCGTGCGATAACTAATTTTATCGGCAATGGGGTTGCCACTGTTTGGTTATCCAATAATGAAAAGGAATTTGACCGAAAGAAAATGATGAAAGCGTTTTTTGAAGAGGAAGAGGAGGAGTTTTATAATGCGTAACAACAAAAACAGCCGTTCTCGAATCAACAAAAACGGCTGTTCAATTTCTAAAACACACCCCTCAGTATTATGCATAAGTCAAGATGAAGTGGGGATCAATATTAAGTTCAGAATACAGTCGTTTAGCCAAATCCATATTGACTTTTCTTTTACCATTCATCACTTCTGAAATACGGTTTTCAGTAACTTGCAATACTTTTGCTAAGTCTTTTTGCTTCAATTTGCGCTCAAACATCTTCAATTCCAACATTTCAACAAGTGTTTTCGGTTTGAAAGGCATTGGATAGTGAACCGCTTCATATTCTTCAATGAGTGCAGACATACGCGCCAACTCTTCATCCTCTTCTATAGATAAATTGTCAAAACCTTTTAACAAAAATGGTTCGATTGTGTCAAGGGCTGCTTGATATTCTACTTCGTTAGAGATTGATTGGATTGTCATATATTATTAAATAAGTTTTAAAAGTAAAGGTTCTTTAAAAAACTGTTGGTTATTTTATACGTTAGCTTTAGATAATTGCACTTTCAATTTTGTCGTATTCTTTATGTGTTCCAATGAAACGAATATAAAGAGTTCGCCGATTGAAATGAATGAGTGCTACTAATCTATATTTATTCCCTTTTATATTGAAAACATATCTATCATTTCCTGCATAGTCAACTGAATTAAAGGTTTGTTTTATATCTTGAAAATTTGTCCAGTCAGCTAATCTTGCTTTTCTGTACCAATCATCGAGTGCTTCCTCTGTACCACTATGTATTAAAGCAAAGTCATACAGCTTTTTTTTGGTAATTATTACCATATTTTTATAATTTTTTGAGTAAAAATACTCAGTCGTATTTTATATTTTTTTTGACTAAAATTATCTATTATCCCTGATAATTACAGTTGCCTCGAGACCTCAACAAACTACTATTCTTTGTACATTTGTCTCATATTCGAATAAGTTATTTCCAAACAGCTTTTTCAATGAACTTTATGATGCGAAAGTAAAGTGATTTATTCCACAATTCCAAATTAAATTCCAATATTTAATATTTTTTATTGAACAAAACACAAAAAAAAGCCGTTCGCGCACCAACGAAAACGGCTGTTTATTATTTACCCCCTCAGTAAAAAGAGGGTTTCTTCAAAATTTAATGTGCCGAAGCCTTATATTTCTTCACCGCCGCCGTCAACTTAGGCACAATTTCAAACAAATCACCGACCACACCATAGTCAGCCGCTTTGAAAAACGGTGCTTCGGGGTCTTTATTGATAACCACGATGACACGGCTGTTATTAACGCCCGCCAAATGCTGAATAGCACCCGAAATACCGATAGCGATGTACAAATTCGGACGAATCGCTACGCCTGTTTGTCCAACATGCTCATGATGTGGTCTCCAATCGGCATCGGCAACAGGACGACTACATGCTGTTGTTGCGCCTAAAGTAGTTGCCAAATCCTCTACAATGCCCCAATTCGAAGGGTCTTTCATTCCGCGACCTGCCGATACGACCAATTCTGCTTCTGGTAAAGGCACGATGCCTTCCGCTGTTTTCACAGATTTGACGCGCACACGGCTTGCAGGGGCTGAAATACTGAGGGGGGTGACAGTGACATCGCTACCTGTTTTTTCAGGAGGAATTGCATTGCCCATCAACGAAATGACTTTGGTATCAGCCAAAATGGTATATTCTGCAATCGCTTTGCCTGAATAAACACCTTTTTTGACCTTGAAAGTACCATCATTCGTCGGCAATTGATTCGCACCCGATACCAAACCCGCATTTAAACGTACAGCGATACGTCCAGCCAGTGATTTGCCTATTGAACTATTACTCAATATGACGACTGTTGCGCCTGTTTGCTTTGCAGCCTCTGCGATGATTGCCGCATAAACTTGCGCATCAAAATCGTTGATACCCGCTACGTTATATACTTTTGCGGCACCATACGCACCGAGTTGTCCACCGTTGTTGACATCTCCAAGTGTTAAAGCGGCACATTCTGTTCCGAGTAGTTCAGCTACCTTTTTACCATACGTTACTGCTTCGAAGGCTGCTTTTTTGAAATTGCCTTTTGGACTTTCCGAAAATACTAAAACACTCATTATATGATGATTTTATTTTGTCAATAAATTGATTTTCAATAATTTAAATAACTTTCGCTTCTTCATGAAGCAAACGCACCAATTCCTCCATATCATCAGCCGCAACCATTTTAACACCACTTTTAGCAGGTGGCAAATCAAACTTTGTAATGACAGAATTATCGGTAAAGGGTTTGGGTGCAAGGACGGCAAGCGGTTTGCTTTTAGCTTTCATAATGCCCATCATGTTTGGAATACGTTGTTCAGCCATGCCTTTTGCAGCAGAAACAATGAATGGAGTATCAACTTCTACAACCTCGATGCCGCCTTCAATATCGCGCTCAATAGTCGCCGTATTGCCCGACATATCTAATTTTGACGCATAACTAATGAACGGTAAATCAAGGTATTCTGCAATCATTGCACCCACTTCCGATCCATTATAGTCAATCGTTTCTTTCCCCGTAAAAACAATGTCATAGCCTTCATTTTTCGCATATTCTGCGATTTGGAAAGCTGTATTCATTGCACTTTTTGAGTCAAGGTCAATCCGAACGGCATTTGTCGCATCCAATGCCAAACCTTTACGGATGATTTGGTCATTTTCAGCATTGCCCACATTGATTAAGGTCACAGTGCCACTTGTCGCTTTTGCAAGGTCGAGCGCACGAACGAGGGCGTACCATTCGTCATAAGGGTTCATAATGAATTGAACCCCTGCACTATTAAATACTGTGGCATCGGCATTAAAAGAGATTTTTGCGGTTGTATCAGGCGTTTTGGAAACGCAGACCAGTATTTTCATAATTTTAATTTTGATATTTATGGATTAAATATTTTGTTTATTTTAAGCAATGTTATCTTGGTTGAAGGCGTAAAGTTGAGCATTGTTTATGAAATGAAGGTTTAATTTTGCTTTTGCGGCAGCAAATTTACGGAAATATTTTCGCCGAAAAAAAAATTTTAGCGAATATTCGCTAAAATAATTGATTTATACTGAGGGGTATAAAAACACATCTTTTTCCTATCTTCGCTCATAAATGATACAAATAGAAAAATTATCCATTATCCATTTTCAACTATTCATTATTAAAATATGTCCAGACTTGACCAATTATTTGACCTACTGAAATCGCAGCCCAACGAGCCGTTTCTCTTGTTTGCTATTGCCAAAGAATATGAGAAGGCGGACGACAAGGACAATGCACTCGATTATTATCTCAGACTGAAAGAAACGACCCCTCAGTATGTCGGCACATATTACCATCTTGGCAAGTTGTATGAGCGTTTACAACAGCCCAAAACGGCTTTTTTAACCTATAAACAAGGGATGGTTATTGCAAAAGAAGAAGGTGACATGCACGCTTATTCTGAGCTTTCAGGTGCAAAAATGAATATTGATGATGACGACGATGATTTTTAATAACTTAGTTTGAACACAGATTGTGAATAGACAACTATATAAAACCAACGATTCATGAAAAACCTCCTCCACATCGCCCGCTCCGTAAAAGAGGCAATTGCCAGCAAAAAACCAGTCGTGGCACTCGAATCCACCATTATTTCGCATGGTATGCCTTACCCGCAGAATGTTGAAACGGCATTGAAAGTGGAAGAACAAGTCCGTAGTAACGGCGCAATACCTGCCACAATCGCCATCATCAATGGCGTGATGAAGGCAGGTTTGACGGTTGATGAAATTGAAATACTCGGTAAACAAGGGCAGGATGTTACCAAAGTGAGTCGCCGCGATATGCCGATGATTTTAACCAAAAAAATGAATGGTGCGACTACCGTTGCTTCCACCATGATTATTGCTGAACTGGCGGGTATCCGCATATTCGCAACTGGTGGCATCGGTGGTGTGCATAGAGGCGGAGATGTGACATTTGATATTTCTGCCGATTTGCAGGAGTTGAGGCAAACCAATGTGGCTGTTGTGTGTGCAGGGGCAAAATCCATACTCGATATTGGGTTGACTTTGGAATATTTAGAAACGCATGGTGTCCCTGTTATTGGCTATAAAACAAGCAACTTTCCAGCCTTTTTCACTCGAAGAAGTGGTTTTGGTGTGGATTATCGCGTAGATACTGAGGATGAACTGGCAATTATGCTGAAAACAAAATGGTCTATTCCCTTACAAGGCGGTGTTGTGGTAGCTAATCCAGTACCGCATGAGTTTGAGGCAGACTCTCATATGATTGACAAAGCCATCAAAAAATCCTTAGACCGTGCGCGTGACCAAGGCATCAAAGGCAAAGCTATTACGCCGTTTCTACTCTCTGAAATTGAGCAACGTACTGAGGGGTTGAGTTTGAAAACCAATATTCAATTGGTCTTAAACAATGCGGGTTTGGCGGCACGGGTGGCTCATGCTTATAGCCTTCTTTGAGCCAATTTTATTCTATAAAGGGCAAATATTTACTTTATAACAAGAATATTTCTCTTGAAGTTTATTATTTTTGTAAAAAAAATAACTGCTTATGTATAACGATTCTAACCTTGATTATCCATCTGATATGCCCTTAGCTGTTCTCTCAACACCAAAAGAGACGAATAAAGAGCCTCGTGTTTATACATTGCAGGAGTATCTGCATCGTGAAGAAGACAGTAAAGAACTACACGAATATTATAATGGTATTATAACAAAACTACCTATGGCAAGAGGATCACACAATGATATTACGACCAATATTACAGCAGCTTTAAAGTTAACATTAAGGCAAAAAAATAAAACTTACTATATCCGTGGCGGGCAACAGCTTATTTATCTACCAAAACTGAATTTTGGTTTATATCCCGATGCTTTGGTTGTCTGTGATACCCCTCAGTATTTTGATAAAAATGAAGTTTTATTGATTAATCCCATACTCATTGTTCAAGTTTTATCAAAAAGCACAAAAAAGTATGACCGCACTGAAAAATTTGAGGAATACCGTACTTTGGATTGTTTCAAAGAGTATGTTTTGGTTGACCAAAAGAAATGTCATATTCAAATACGCTATCGCGAAACTCCTGATACTTGGCGATATACAGACATAACAGATATGGAAAGCACTGTTTTTTTAAAATCTTTAGACTGCTCTATTTCTGTTGCTGATATCTATGAAAATGTAAAAGTTTAAGCAAAACAATGTTTTTGGTATTAAAAAAATGCCTTGTTCTGATAATCGAGCAAGGCATTATTTCACCACTATATCATTTGTCGTCGAAAGACATGCTGATAGAATTATTGAGCGTCAATTATTATGGCGGTTGGACTTGATTTCTTAAAAAATACTGAGGGGTGGTTAATGATTGTAGTTAAAAACAAGGATTAAACTAACGAGATTTGTAGTAAAACAAAAACAGGGCGACACCCTTAAAGGCTCGCCCTATTGAGAACAATCACAAAAGAATAATCATTATTCATTTTTGTTTTTACTTCATGCTTTTAACCGTTTTTTCAAATATCCCAAAGCCATGCCGTAAGCCTCTTTTGACAAAGCTTCATCGTACTTCGGATTGCTCGGATTGGCAAAACCATGAACACCATTGAAGATTTTGTATTCCAATTTTTTACCTGCCGTCTTCATATTGGCGGCAAATTCTTCAATAACTTCCTTAGAAATACGTGTTTCGGTGGCAAATAAACCTAAAACATCGCTGTTTAAGGTTTTGAGTTTTTCTACATCTTTTTCGGGCATACCATAATACATCACAGAACCCACCGTTTGTTTGCCGCCCAACAAGGCAGACTGCAATGACAAACCGCCGCCAAAACACCAACCAACATTGGCAATTTTCGCTTTTTTACCAGCGTACATAATGCCGCCTTTCATGATATTAACAAGTCGTTCGGGTTTTGCCCCTTGCATCAGTTTGCCCGCTTCTTGTGGGTCGCTACTGGATTTTCCGTCGTACATATCTAAGGCTAAAACATTGACATTTTCTCCTAAATCGGTATAAAAAACATCGGATTGGCGCATAATATACTCGTTCAAACCCCACCATTCTTGATAGACAAACAGCCATTTTTTCGATTTTTTCTTTGCTTTTATGAGGTAGCCTTTGGCATCCACACCGTCGGGTGTTTTGAAAGTGACGCTTTGTCCTTTTCCTTCATAATTAAGCGGTAGTGGTGCTGGGTGAAATGCTTGAAATTCAGGGTCAAGGGCAAAAGCCGCCATGCCTTCAGGGGGCGGCACAGTATGACACATTGGCATCGCTGACGATGCTGTTTGCTGCGGATTGGGTTGTTTAAAAAAGCCAAAAACACTAAAAAGGATGGCGAAAAAGGTAATCGTTAGGTTGCTCATTGTTAAGTTATTTTTATAAAATATGAAGTATGAAATATGAAGTATGAAATATGAATGATGAAATATGAATGATGAAAAAAGGTACTGGCGAATTCATATTTCATACTTCATCATTCCTCACTCTTTTTACCCGCTTGTTTGGCTTGATGCAAACGGTAGCTGAATGTCAAATTGATTTGCCGTTTTCTGCCAAGGAAATTGCCAGTTGTATAAAAATTAGACCCCTCAGTAATAAAGCGGTTTCTACGTGAATTGAACAAGTCAGAGACATTGAGGGTAATGGTGCCTGTGCCTTTCAAAATATCTTTATTCACGCCTAAGTCAACATAATATAAGGCTTTTCGTTCACCTTGTGGCGTTTTTTGTGGGGCTTCATAATTGCCACGCACTTGAAAATCAATATTTTGTGGCATCGAAAATTTAGAAGTATGCCGTACAAACCAACTATATGTATCGCTGACGATGGTTGTACCGATATTAGCCCCATCAGTAATCGCACGGAAAAAATTGAAATTATTGTCCATTTTCCACCATTTCGCTAACGTATATTGGCTTGTAAACTCTGCCCCAAAAGCATCCTCTTTCAAAAGATTTTCAGGAATTGTATTGGCAAAACCTAAATTATCCACCCGTCTAATGGTTTGAATTTTGTCCGTTGTATGCCGAAAATAAAGCGACGAGGATAATGTCCCTTTTTCAAAATACTTGATGTGACCCAATTCAAACGCATCTGAAAATTCAGGATTGAGCGCAGGATTGCCTGCAAAATAGTTCCGATTGTCGCTATACGTTACAAAAGGGCTTAACTCATTATAAGTCGGACGGCGTACACGGCGGCTATAACTCAACTGAATAGCGTTCTCTTTCGGCAATTTATAGGTAAAATGTGCACTTGGGAACAAATTGGCGTAATCGCGTGGATGCACTTCATTTGTTTTTTGTAGGGTTGTTTTGGCATCGGTTATTTCACCACGCAAACCAAATTGATAAGAGAAATTGCCTTGTTCATTGCCTAAAATGGCATATGCCGCGTGAATGTTTTCATCATAAATGAAATAATTATCCAACCCAGGCAATGTGAAAAATGCGCCATTAGCTCCTTGTTCCGTAGCAATATAGTCATTTATCATGCGCCGAAAACTGCTGCGTAAGCCTGTTTCAAATTTGCCTTCTTTGCCTATGGGTTGCACATAATCTACTTGAAACAAGTATTGTTTTTCATATTCATCGTTCAATGCTTTTTGCAATTTATTGCTAACAGTATTCGGTGAACCGTCTGCAAAAACACTGTTTTGGGTAAAAACTTGGTCGGAACGTTCCCAATAATCTAAAAACCGAAAGTCTGCAACCAATTCCTGCTTTTTTTTATCAAAGGTCTTTTTGTAACTCAAACCCGTTTCAGAATGTGGTTCATGCTCTTTTTCGTCTTGCTGCCGCATCGTTATCGTTTTCAGATTATCCGTTTTGAAAAGATAATCTCTATATGTCAAGTCCGTGATACGCCGCACATCCGTTCGTCGCAACACATAAAATGCCGTCAATGTATTTTTGGGATTGAAAAAATAATCTAAACCCGCTTTAACATTATTGTGAAGACCTGTCATAGTCCCATCTCTTTCTATCTGTGAGATAAAGGTTGTGTCTTTGGCATACACTTCTTGGTACTGCGAACCCACACCTGGTTGTTGCCGATATGCCATACCATAATTGATGAAAAAATTAACTTTTTTGTGCCGATAATTGACATTAGCGGCTAAACCATAATTGGCGGGAAAGCCTGTAACAACTTCAAAAGAACCGTTAAAGCCTTGTTTTTGCTCTTTTTTCAAGACAATATTAATAATACCAGACATGCCTTCCGCTTCATAACGTGCCGAAGGATTGGTAATAATTTCTACTTTATCAATCAAATTGCCTTGTAGCTGCTGCAGACCTGAGCCGCCTTTAAAACTCACCAAACCCGACGGTTTGCCATCTATCAAAATACGCACATTTTGGCTACCCCTCAGTTTCACATTGCCTTCAACATCCACAGATACTGAGGGGATATTGCCCAAAATATCTATTGCCGAACCCCCTGCATTGGAGAGGTCTTTGCCTACATTGAATATTTTTTTGTCCAGCGACAATTCCATCGTACTTTTTTCAGCGCGAACTTCCACTTCATCTAAATTGGTTGTAGAGGCAGACAGCTTTATAGTACCTAAATCGTGCATGGATTGGTCTTTTGTCAAGCTAAAAGAAGACAATTTCAGAGGCTCGTAGCCAATAAACTCCACCACAGCATAGGCTTGTCCAAGCGGCATATCTATCGAAAATAGACCGTCTTCGCCCGTAATATTGCCTGCTATCAAGGTACTGTCACTGTTTTTCAGCACGCGGACACTCGCGTAACTGAGGGGTTTACTTGTTTGGCTATCCACAATCTTACCTTTCAGAATGCCTTTTTGAGCATTTAAGAAAGGTAATTGCAAAAATATGCAGCAAAAAACGCCTAAAAAGTGTGGTAAATATCCTAGTTGAATAGTGAATTTCATGTTATTAAAAATGTTTGTCAAAAAATTGGTTCTGTAAAATGTAAAGATAACAAGCGTTTCCTTTACCCTTATTGAGATTTAATCATAAGGGTCATGGATAAGATGTTTGAAAGGATAATTTAGATGATAGGGCTTTTTTACTGTCCCATCAACACTTAGCCATTTCGCTTTATTAACCATATTTTATATTAACATCTAAATTTCGTCTTGATTTAAAAACAAACACACGAAAAAAACATAAAATGACAAACTAAAAGTGCCTTCAAATGGAATATCGGTCATACAATAAACAAATATTAAAACATGAAGGCTTAAAAAAGTAAAACTTCTAAATCTTTGTCTTTCCATTAAGGGTTTAAAAAAACTGATGAGTGATAGAACAAGTCCAATAATGCCTAAGCCCATAGCCGTCAAAAGCCATTGATTATGTGGCAATTTAGGTTCCAGTTTAGGGAAATTTTGTTCATATATACGGCTCATCTCTTGTTCAATATCGCCAAAACCAACACCTATGATTTTGTTTTCTAAAAAAATTTCACTGCCTATTTGAAGCGAAATAAGCCGTTCAGAATCAGATTTTGAGGATGGGTCGCCCAATTGATATTGCTCAAAATCCCAAATTGCATAATGTACTCGTTGTTGAAAACTGGGTAAAAACTGATAGGAAAGGTAAGGAATTAAGGCTAAAACAAGCAGTCCTGCAAATCCAACAATATATTTATGACTTTGAAATATAAAAATCCCCCCCCTCAGTATTAAGCACACATAAAGCGCAATGAGACCTGTACGGACGGCTATAATGTGTAGGGCAACAAATAAAAACAGGCTCAAAAAGGCTATCACATTTTTTTCCCATTTATATTTAATAAAAAAAGAGGAACGCCACAATTCAAGACCGATAATGCAAGCAAAGGCTGCCATAATGCTGAAAGCGATGTGCTGCTTCAAAAAAGGCATGGCAATACCTTGCCCGAGTTTAAGGGTAATAGTGTCAAAATATAAGACATAATTGGTCAAAACCAATAACGTGTTGGTGGCTACAACGATTAAAAAGAAAAAAAGTAGGCTCTGAAACTGCCGTTTACTGAGGGGAGGGATATGGCAAAAAGCAAAAGGCAAAAGGCAAAAAGGCAAACGCAGTTGCACTCTGCTCAACCAATAAGGCAGATTTTCTGACCAAAAACCACTGAGGATGACGAGTAAAAAAGGGATTATTAAGGCTAAAAAAGAGCGATTTATGTTAAAATACTGAGGGGGGCGTTGCCAATGCCAAAACTGTAAATATTCAAAAATCCATCGAAAAAGGGTCATTTGGCTGTCTTTTCCCTTGGGAATATTGAAAAATGCGACGATAACGATGCCCCATATACTAATGGATAATAAAAATCGTGACCAAACGAGCGACTGAATCAGCACGAGGCACCAAAAAAGAAAGAACTCTATGCGGTTTATTTTTTTCAATATTTCGATCAATTACTTAATCTAAGTAAGATTTTAGAATCTTCCTGAGATTTTAAAGAACTAAAAACCGTAGTTTTGCGCTTCTTATTTCAAAAAATACATTATATTAAGAATGGTGAAAAATAAAGTCACCATCTTTATTTTGCAAAGCTATTGAAAATCAATGTTTTGCAAATTTATCATTTATAATTCATCATTTCCATATTCATTATGTCAGCAGAAATTTTTGCAAAAGTACAACAACTCATTGAAGAAATAGAAGCTATAAAGCCAGCAACAAAAGAAGATATTGAACAATTTCGTTTGCGGTTTATCGGCACTAAAAATATCATCAAGCCGCTTTTTGGTGAGATTGTAAAGGTCGAAAATATACGTAAAAAAGAGTATGGTCAATTGTGCAATGCTGCTAAAACAGCTGCGGAAACGAAATTTGGGGTATTGCAAGAATGGCTTGATACACAAGCAGATTCTGCTGATGCCACTGCGATTGACTTAACGGCTCCAGGTGATTCATTTCCTGTGGGTAGCCGTCATCCTATTTCCATAGTCATGAATCGGATTATTGATATTTTCGGACGCATCGGTTTTACAGTTGTTGAAGGGCCTGAAATTGAGACAGATTGGTACAATTTCACAGCGATGAATACGCCCGAAGACCATCCTGCACGCGATATGCAGGACACTTTTTATATTCAAGATTCAAAAACATGGCTTTTACGGACGCATACATCGCCCGTACAAGCACGGGTGATGGAAAAAACAAAGCCACCGATTCGCATTATCGCCCCCGGTCGAGTGTATCGGAATGAGACGATTTCGGCACGTAGCCATGCCCAATTTCATCAAGTTGAAGGATTGTATATTGATGAAAATGTGTCGTTTGCAGATTTGAAACAGACTTTAATGTTTTTTGCACAAGAGATGTTTGGTGCGGCAAAAATCCGTTTGCGCCCTTCATTTTTCCCTTTCACAGAGCCTTCTGCTGAAATGGACGTTTGGTTAGGCACGGATACGCCTGAAAATGCACGACTGACAAAGGGAACGGGCTGGCTCGAAATTTTGGGTTGCGGCATGGTTGACCCGCAAGTTTTGGAGAATTGCGGTATAGATTCAAAGAAATACACAGGTTTTGCCTTTGGTATGGGCATCGAACGCCAAGCCTTGCGTTTGTTTTCGATTCCTGATATTCGCTTATTATTTGAAAGTGACGTGCGGTTTTTAAAGCAGTTTACGGCGGCTATTTGATTTTTTGCAAGTATTAAGGCAGACACGAATTTCACAAATTACACGAATTGAATAAAGTACATTCGTGTAATTAGTGAAATTTGTGTCAGACCAATAATCAGCTTGTTATTAAAAATTAGTCTGTTCAAATAATTTATCCATCGTTATTTCACTGTCTATTTCCTCTAAATAATATTTATTTTTCAAGGCGGGATAAGTCGTTAGCAAAGTGGTAAAAACAGCTTTTTTAGTTTGTGTTGCCTGCTTGAAAATGGTTTTTTTGAGCCTTAATTGAGCCGAATAATCATTATTAAGTACAAAATTCCCTTGAGTAAACTTCGCTTCACATAGATGAATAATTTGGTCAGCTCTATCAATGACCATGTCTATTTGTGTGCCGGGCAAAACATCATTGCCTTTAAATTTCCATGAACTGTGCTTCGTAAAGACTCCACTAATGCCTAAAGCTGCTTTTATCTGACCAATGTGCATCATGCAAATATTCTCAAAAGCGTAGCCACTCCAAGCGGTATAAGTGCTTTGTTTTGACAATTGCTCCCATATTTTACTTCCTGTTCCTTGATTGGGTTTTATGAATTTTAGGTAAAATAGGGAGTAAAAATCAGTCAATTTATAGACAGAATCCTTCTTTTTATTCAGAAAAGGAGGAGAAAGAGTGATAAAATCACATTCCAACAATTCTTCTAAAGTTTTAGAAAGTTGACTCTCGCTTATTTTTGTATCGTTCGCAATGTCCACACGCGTCAGTCCTTGCGGACGAGCAGCGAGGGCTTCAATAATGGTAATATGATTTTCAGCGTTCCTAAACAGCGAATGGTAAAGTTGTGTGTATTCTTCACGCAACAAACCTTGTAGAGAAAAACAAATTTCATCTATCAATTGCGTCGAACTCTTACCTTTTTCTAATTCTTTTAGATAGAATGGAATCCCGCCCATGACCATATAAAGTTCAAGCATTTGGTATTGAGGCAAATTTATGCCCATACTTTGAATGAACGAAGCTGTTTCATACAAGTTAAAAGGCATTAATTTTATGCGTTGTGTGATGCGATTATACAGTCCCCCTCGGGCGTTGATAAGGTTTTTCCTAATCCAAGACGACGCTGAACCACAGGCAATGAGTAACACATTGTCCATTTTCGATACGTGCTGATTCCAAAAAAATTCGAGTGCGGAAATAAATTCGGACTTAGGTGTTTCCATCCAAGGCATTTCATCTAAAAAAACAGCATATTTTACTGATGTTTGGGGCAATTCAGACAAGTAGTTAGCCAAAATGCCGAATGCTTCGTGCCACGACTGAGGGGGTGCTGTTTCTTTTTGCCGACCCGTGCGATAGAGATATTCACTAAAAAAATTGAGCAGTTGTTGTTCTTTTGAGCCGTCCTTAGTGCCAGAAATGTCAAAAACGAGATTGGTTTTTAAATATTGACGGACTAAGAAGGTTTTACCAACCCTTCTTCTCCCATACAATGCTAAAAATTCTGCTTGATTGGATTGTAGAATTTTATCCAATTTTTCTTTTTCTTTTTCTCGACCGATGATAACTTGTGCCATTGAGATAAAATTTAAACTTAGAGAAATGTCTGTAAAAATAGTAGATTTCTCTAAGTATCCATTTTATTTTCAAAAAAATCCCTCTTTTTTAGTAAGATTTCTCTAAGTATTGTCTATTAACCTTAAACACACCTACATCAAAAATCCATCTGTTGCCAAAATAGGCTTAGGAATATCTGTATCATTTATCATTTCCCGCAAATCAATCTCAATGCCTCGGGCAATAGAGCTGATAGGCACGTCATTGTAAGTGCCTTCAAAGGGATTTTCGGAATAATCGCCAATTTTTTCCATTAGAAAAAACACCCAAATAATGAGGGCTGAAAAAGGGATAGTTAACCAAATATTATGTGTTTTAGCTTCATCAGAAAAAATGCCGAGCATACCAAAGGGGATAAAGATGGCAAAAACAAGAGCCGTCCAGTAAGCAACTGACGCATACTGACGAGGGAAAGGGAAATTTTTTATCCTTTCGCTGCGTCCTTGGTCATCATAAAAAGTGCCTAAAAGTTTATGAAATTCCATGTGCTGAAAGTCATTAAAATAGTTTTGACTCCTAAGGGTTTGGAATTCGTGGGCTTGGGTTGCGAGTATTTGTGCCGCTGTATTTGTTTTGGATTTATATATATTAAACTCACTTTCAGGTATATAGTGCATCAATTCGTCGTCCAATTTATTGAAATACTCTTCGCAAATATGAGGGAGGTAAAGCCCTTTGACCCTTTCTTCTTTGTGTTCCCACTCTTTAAGCAAACGCAGTTGGTATCTCAAAGCGGTGAGCCAAGCCACATGACGATATATTAGCCTTTTTTTGATAGCTTCAGCATCATCGCCTTGTATAAACGAAGTGGTAGCAATCCCAAAAGTTCGACTGTTATTGACGATACCCCCCCATATTTTCCGTGCTTCCCACGTTCTATCATAAGAACTGTTGTTTTTAAAACCTAAGTAAAAGGCGACTGCTATGCCCAAAACACTGAGGGGTTGCCAAGGCAGCGCAATGTCTATCTCTGTATAATAATAAAAAGATGTGATGACAAAGGCATAAAGAAACCCATATATAAAGGGGTCTTTTGACCAATTAAATGTCATCCAAAATGCGTATTTTCTTCTTGTGTACATATTTTAATTTATTATTTTAAACACAATTAAGTTAAGGCTACAACAGAGTCAAATCATTGATAATCAAAACAAAAAACAGGAATCACTCTTTCCAACCTTCTGGTTTTATGGGTGTTCTGGAGTCCCCTTTACATTCTAAACAGTCTCTTGTCGTTATCACTGTGCCTGAAAGAGGCGAAGGCAATGTTGGGCTTACTGATGGTACATCTCTCGAAATATAAACGACTTTTTTTACGGCTCCCATGACGTTGAAAATACCTAAAACTTGTTCCTCAGGATCGTTGATATTGAACACATTGCCTTGAATGAATGCGGGTGTGTTATCAAATATACCCCCAGAGTTTGAAATTTGTCCTTGTATCAAATTCCAATAGTTATAATTTTCTTTTGAAATGCTGTATTGCTCTATCTGCATATAGTAGTCATTGATGCCATCATATACCACCTTTGTACAAGGTCATATCTCTCACAACTTCGGGGTTGAAAACAGAATAAAAACCCAATAAATGAGATGTATTAAAAATGGGAATATCGTCCATCAAAACAAGATTTTGGTCAATATTACCGCCTCTAACATTGAAACCCGACGCGCCTTCGCCGACCGTTGTAACCCCAGGCAATGTCTGTAAACTGCGAATAATATCCACTTCACCCAATAAGGTCGGCAACTTTTTGATGACCCCGATGCTGACTCTATTAACACCTGTTTGAGTAGAGTTGACGTTTTTGCCTCTCTCTTGGTCAACTACTTCAACTTCTTGCAATTCATTGACCGATTTAATAATAACCAAGTCAATCAATTGATTGCCAAACAGTTCTACTTTTTGAGATTTGGGGTAGCAACCAACAAAAGTAACTTTGACCGTATATACGCCCTCAGTCAATTCGAATTTGAAATAACCATTTCTATCTGTAACCGTTAATTTATTGATTTTTTCAATTGCAACAGTTGCACCTTCTATAGGTTGCCTTGCCTCATCAAAGATTTCTCCATTGAGAATAAATGTTCTTTTCTTTTTTACTGGATTCTCCTGCGCAACAACGGACGATAAAAATAACAGGTTGAAAAAAATGGCACATAAAAATGGGTAATTTTTTTTCATACTAATTCTAACTTTTAATATTCACATTGCAGAAAAACTAAACCCTAATCAATGAGGTTATCTATTGCTTTTTCTGAGCCAATTTGACCATAAAATAGGTCTCAAAAATGGTAAAAATGAAATAAACAAGAAAAAAAGGTAGGGTGAAGTTTTTGGTTTCAGGATGAAATATTTTTTTGTAAACCAACAAAACAAAAACGGATAGGAACATTTTGACAAAAATGGTGATGATGATGAGGTTATGAAAAAGCAGTTTGTTTTCGCTGTTAGAAGCCCGTTGACCAAAAAAATACATACCTATACTGAGGGGTATAAACAGGGACAAGCTCCACCATGTTACGCTGCTGTATTGCACGAAAGTGCCAAAAAATTGTTGTAAAATAAGGTTGAGAATAACAACAATCGCCGTTGTAACGGCTAAAAGTGTTAAGAATGAGCGCAGATTCATAGAGTTGCTTAGTTCAAATTGTCATTCGTTTCGTATTTTGTTCGCATCGCGGATGACCATGTAAATGGCTGTACCAATGGCGAGCATAGACATAATAAGTAGAAAAACAGGCTTTGTCATGCCAGTTTTTCCATCTAACCATTTACCAAACCAAGCACCGAGGGCGATGGTTACGCCCATGCGAAACGCAATATCTGTATAGCGCAACAGGGCTATCGAGGATGAGCGTTTTTTAGGATTGTCTGGCTTATTGTTTTTTACTGGCACCGTTTGCTTGTACTGTTTCTTCTTTGACTGGTTTATGTTGTGGTTTTGTATCTGTCTTCATTTTACATGTTACGTCAAAAATGGCTCCCGGAGCAACCGATAGTTTTGAAGTTGTGACTTCGGCAACAATTTCAGCACTTTCTTTAACACTCAATAAATCACTCACCCGTAATTTACCGTAAAATTTACCTTCAATTACGGCATTTTGGCATTTGACTTCGCCATCAATCATACCTGATGGACCAATGATGACTTTTGCGCTACATGTTAAAGTGCCTCTAATCGTACCGTCAATACGAATATCGCTTTCTGCAACGACTGAGCCTTCAACGATTGTCCCTCGCACAAGGCTGTTAAGAGCATTTTCACCTGAGGGTAATGCTGGTTTCACGCCTGTTGTTTTAACTTCTTCTGTTGCTTTTTTGCTTCCGAACATGATTGTATTTTTTATTACCTTCCATCAGCCTATTTCATTCCACAGTAGACTTGATTTTTGATTTTTTATTAATAAATGATTTACGTTAAATTTTTATGTATGTTTTGTACGTGTGTGTAAATCAAAATCTAAGGTAGGCGTTTTTTAGTGAACAAAAAAACTTTGCCCAAAAATCTGTTGCCTCAACGCAAAAAGCCATTTTTTACTGAGGGGGTTCTGTCTTTGAGCATAAGTTATAGATTGTTGTCAATATTGAATTTTGACCAACCGCACACGTCGTCTATCATCACTTGGAACGATGATTTCATTAGCAGCTATTTGCATAGCATCGCGGAAGCGTAAGTAAAGGTCTTGTCCTTGCGTATTCAGAATAGCGTGTCGTTCGCCTTCCCCGACACCATTAAGTACAAATTCACTCACAGTTGTTGAACGTTCAATTTCATCATTGAACAAAAAACGCAAAGCGGTGGGCGTTTTTGCTAAGAAAAACGAAGAAAAACGGGCATCATCATCTTGGGAAATTTGTTTTTTATGAAAAATAGACCGCCATTGTGCGTCACCTTGAGGAGAGATAGACAGCGCAAAAACGTTCTCATAAAAATAATCCATTGACAGACCTAATGCAGCCGCACCGCCCCCTAAATAGCGTCCAGTGTTCGTCAGCGTTGGGGTGGAACGTCGCTCAACCACTTTTGCTTGTTCGATGATAGCCAATATTCCGCCGTCTAACCGATGCACGATATCTTGTACCTTGAGGTCAATCAAACCTTTAGTATCTGTTATTTTTTTACCCAAAAGTGCGGAAGCCAAATCATCGTCGAATGGATGAAGAGCAAAAGTGAAGCTGCCACCCTCCATATACTGAGGGGGTAGGCTAATGAAATAATGACCTTGTGCACGTATAAAATTTTTGGCAGAATAAAGTCCTGCTGCCACTAATTGTTGATTGACATTATCAAAACTAAATTTAACATCCAAGCTCACCATATCTGTAATGGGCAATATAAAGGACTTCTGACCTTCTTTTGGACTGTATTTTGTAATTTCAAAACGGTGTTTTTCGCTATTTAAACGGTTGTCTTCTTCTACAATTGAGTAAAATTCGGCATCGTTATTAAAAATCATTTGCTCAAAACGGTCGAATTTATTCCAATCTGGTTTTATTTCTATGGTTTTATCCCAAATCGGGCGTAGTGAATCGAGATTGATAGCCAAAGCCTTGATGCGGTGGCTTTCTACAATTTCGTAAATCAAGATTGATTTTTTATCTTCGGAATATAGTAATTCCAATTTTGGCGACGTAAATTCCTTACCCCAATCATAAACCGTTGTCGAGTCTAAGAGTTTAGCTTGTCCATCGTATTTATGAATTTTAATATAGTTATGATTTTTTTTCCGATACTGATATATGAGATTAAAATCCTGTCTTGTTCCTAAAACTTCAAGGATGGTTGCGGAATTTTTGCGGTCAGGCTCAAGCTCCCGTTCCCACATTTTGTGCAATTTACTATCATAAGCCCTTAATTTCACTTCCTTATTGTCTAGTAAAAAAAACAAAATGCGTTCATTGTATTTACCTATAAATCCATAGCCGTCGGCACCGCCAATGGGAATTTCATCAGACATACTCAATGTCTGTGCTATTACATTGAATCCTTGGAATAAGATAAAGAGTGTTAATAGTTTTTTCATATTTTCCATATTTTATCGGTGGTTTAAAGACTTAGTGTTGGATATAAAGTTAAATAAATTTTGAAGACCAAACATAAAAAAAACTGTCTGAAAGTAAACAACTTTCAGACAGTTTTGGGCAAAATGTTAAGAATTTAACGATTTATTAAGTCTTAAACATTCAGATATGACATCAAAGATTCATAATGCTCTTGTAAAGAATCAATATATTCCGACTCACTGAATGAGGCTTTGATTTCATAATCGAAGCGGTTGAAACTTTGTAATATTTTTGAAATATCTGAACGATTCAGTTTTAAAGTAATGTCTAATTCGGTTGAGTCAGGCATGGAGGTGATAAAAGAGTTGAGTATAATCGCATTTTCAGACTCAACTATACGCGCAATTTGCGACAAAGAATAATTGTAACGATTGACAGTCAATACGATAACGCTGCCATGTTCATCAAAAGAAGCACTGCTCGCAAAAAACTTGAGCAAGTCTTCGAGTGTGACGACCCCTAAATAGTTATGCTGTTTATCCACCACAGGTATCAATGTTAAATGATACTCATTGAGTAAACGCATGATATCGTAAATATGATTTCGTTCATATACGAAAGGATGGGGCATTTTTAGCTCATAAGAGCCAACAGATTCTTCGGAGTCGAATTCAAAAATTTCGTCTTCTGAAACCAAACCTAAAAGCTGTGTACCATTTACAATCGGTAGGTGGCGGACGTGAAAGTCACTCATCATAGCCAAAGCATCCTCGCCTGTATCCGATGTCCGCAGAGGGACAATTTCTTCTGATATTAATTCTTTTACCATCATAGCGCGTAAGTGTATTTTGGTTTAAACTGTAACAGTGTAGCATCTCCAATAGTTCTCAGCAACTTGTTAAGTTTTGTTAATGTAATTGTAATGATAAGTGATCCTTAACTCAAGCAATTTCCAATTATTTCACAATATAGCAAAAATTTGTATGATTTTTTTTAAACCATATCCAAATTTAGAACATTCTACGGTAAAAACAATACCCCACAATATTACATTTTGAAATAGGCGTAAAAACTTATACCGAAAATAACCTCATTCGTATAGCCGGCGCGACATATCTGCAAATTCTTTTTCGGTCAAAAGTCCATTTTCTCGTTGCGCTGTTAGGTCTTTGAGTTGCTGCAAAATATCCGAATGTTCCATATCTTCGGTCATTCTAAAACCATTTCGAGCAAAAGTCTCAAATTCCGGCTGCACTCGCAAATAAGCCAACGCTTCGTGGGTCTTTATTTTGTCATAATCTTTAAAACCCAACTCGGTGGCTTTTTGAAGATGATAAAACGCCAACTCTTTTTGTTCCGTCAAGGAATAACAGCAAGATAAATTCCAATGCACGGCGACATCTGTAGGATCAATAGCCAATGCCTTGCCAAAATCCTCAGTTGCGCTTTGATAATCAAAATCTTTAAATTTTGTTAATGCCGATTGCTTCAAACCCTCTTTTTGAGAAACAGAAGATTTTTCAGGCTTTCTATACTGAGGGGGTGCTGTCGGGCGCATCCGAGCGCGGGCTTCGCGGTTTTGTTGCGCCGCTTGTTGCTCTGCAAACTGCTGTTCTCTTTGCTGCCTTATGGTATATTCACTTTGTTGTCCTTGGTTTTGTTGCTCACGCCACGCATCTTTATTATATTTTTTGTTGAAATCATTATCACTTTTGGTCAATAATATGATAAAACTGATGAAACCAACGAAAGCCGCTATCTGCGGTTTACCTGCAAAAAAAGTGAGCATACACATAAACATACCTAAGCCGATACGCCCCAGATAAAAGAATTGAACACCAAAAACCCCTAAAATGAGTGAAAGTAAAGCCGCTGTTGTTTTATTTTTCATAAATAGAAAGTTTAGTCCGTTGAAATAAAAATGATAGTTCTGCCAAATCTAACACTTTTTTGATACAAAGAGACTCAGGAGGGTTACGTTTTTTCGACCAATTGGAAGAGTTTTCCGTTAGTCGTTGTGGGTTAATCGTTTTGAGAGAATTCGGATATGCGAAGGTTTAGGTATGCGAATGCCTAAATATTTGATTTTTGAAGCAAAATAAAACCTTGTTTTGTAATTTTGCATCTGTGGCTAAAATCAAGTGTCATTTTTAAAAAATAAAATCTTTTCATCTGTTCCTACGTTTTAATACTATTGCTGAACACCCCCTCAGTATTACCATTAAAAATTCCTTTTTGATATGAAAAAATTACTTTTTTCTCTTGTGTTTACCCTTATCGGTTTGGCTCAATTATGCGCAAGTATGATTTTATTGCCCATGGATTTGAAGCAAAAAGAGCATCTTAAAGCATACGGCATCACATATATGGTGCTGGCAAAAGGCATTGAAGCACATTGGCTTTTGAATTATCGTGGCGGCAGTTTCGCATTCCCGCATCAAATGGCTTTTGAAAAAGAATGTAAAACCCGCAATGTCACTTATGAAGTACTGAGCGACGCCCAATTCGCTGGCATTCAAAATGAAATAGCGAATCCAGAAGTCAATATGGACGACATCAAACTCGAAGTTGCCCCTAAAATTGCTGTTTATACGCCTGATGTAGATGCTAAAGGCAATAAAATTCAGCCTTGGGACGACGCAGTTACAATGGTTTTGACATATGCAGAAATTCCTTACGATGTTGTTTATGACCGTGAAGTAGTGGATGGAAAATTGGGTTTATACGATTGGCTTCATTTGCACCACGAGGATTTTACAGGTCAATATGGCAAATTTTATCGCAACTATGGTCATGCCCCTTGGTATCGTGATAATCAACGAAAAGCCGAAGAATTAGCGAAATCGCTTGGCTTTACTAAAGTTTCGCAGTGTAAATTAGCCGTTACTAAGCGCATTAAGGATTTTGTCGTCGGTGGCGGTTTTATGTTTGCAATGTGCTCTGCGACCGACAGTTATGACATTGCACTTGCAGCCGAAGGGGTGGACATTTGTGCAACCATATACGATGGCGACCCCGCGGATGCTAATGCACAAGAGAAATTGGATTATTCAAGAACATTCGCGTTCAAAGATTTTCAACTCACACGCGACCCCATGGAATATGAATTTTCAACGATTGACAACAACTATGGTCGCCCTGCTTCACCTGAAACGGATTATTTTACGCTGTTCGATTTTTCTGCAAAATATGACCCAATACCAGCCATGTTGACGCAATGCCATACCCGCACAGTTAAAGGTTTCATGGGACAAACCACAGCTTTCGTGAAAAAATATATCAAAGACGATGTTTTGATGTTGGGCGAAAACAAACCATATAACGAGGTACGTTACTTACACGGTGTTCTTGGACAAGGCTTTTTCACATTCTATGGGGGGCACGACCCCGAAGATTATCGCCACTATGTTGAAGACCCAGAAACGGATTTGAGTCTTCACCCCCAATCCCCTGGCTATCGCCTTATTTTGAACAATATTTTATTTCCTGCGGCTAAGAAAAAACACCGTAAAACATAGTAAGTGACAAACGAAAAGTGAAAAATACACCCCTCAGTATTTTTCACTTTTCGTTTATCGTTTTTCGTTTTTTACTCTTCGTTTTTCACTTATCACTTTTCACTTAATATGACTTTTCACGCCAACGGAAAACTTTTACTTACAGGCGAATATTTCGTCCTCGACGGTGCGACTGCCTTAGCATTGCCGACCAAATTAGGACAATCTCTTCTTATTGAATATGAACCTGAAATACATAGAGAAGACCTATTTTGGTGTTCAGTTACGCCTGTAGGTTCACCTTGGTACAGTGCTTTGTTTCAAATTCCAAATCTGTATGTTAAAATATGGGATGGGACTGTGGATTTTAGCGAAGGCTTAATTAAGGCTTTTGAAGCGATAGAAAAACTCAAACCAAACTTTTGGGCGGACAAAAAAGGCATGAGCCTCACCACAAATTTAGAATTTCCGTACAATTGGGGTCTTGGTTCCAGTTCTACCTTGATTTGGCTCTTAGCAAAATGGGCAAATGTTGACCCTTTCGCCTTGAATGATTTGACTTTTGGCGGTTCTGCTTATGATATTGCCTGTGCAGGTGCGCGTAAATCCATTTTTTTTGAGAGAAAAAATAAGACACCTATATATACAGAAGTGGATTTCAAACCACCTTTTGCTGATAATCTCTATTTTGTATTTTTAAATCAAAAGCAAAATTCAAGAGAAGGCATTGCTCGCTATCGCGAAAAAGCGAAAAACCTATCCCCTCAGTATTTTGATGATATTTTGGCTTTGACAAACGGTTTCTATACCGCTACTGACCTTTCCGATTTTGAAAAATTGATAGTGCAACATGAAGGCTTAGTCGCTTCCCTTATTGAACTGCCAAGAGCTAAGTTCTTGTATTTCAATGACTTCTGGGGTGAAATAAAATCGCTTGGAGCATGGGGCGGTGATTTTGTAATTGCCACAAGTAACACACCTCTTGAGGAGACAAAACGCTATTTTGAAGAAAAAGGATTTGAGACTGTATTGAAATACAACGACTTAATTCTTTGAGAGTTTAAGTTTTAAAGTACAACATAGCGATTGCAAATGGGTTTTCCGATGTCAATAAATCCGCTTCATTCTGTTTACGAACCGTATAAGTATTATTTTTAAAATAACAATAGAGTTTATTTTCATTTGTTTTAGAACCTCGCCTCGCTAACTTCCGCCAACCGATACACATATTCCTTCACCTCTTGCGCCCATTCCAAATGATTTTTATCTCTTGTAAAACGCTCTTTACTGAGGGGTTCACCAAAAACATAATTGAGCGTTTGATTGCGTTGCCGATACATTTCATCGGCTAAATATAACATTTCGATATTGGCGTTGATGCCTAATTTTTTGCGAATATTGGCTAAATTGTAGAAAAAATGTGAATTTTCACCACCAATAAAAGTTGGAATAATAGGCTTTTGGTAGCTGATGGCTTTTGTAATAAAACTTTTTTGCCATTCCAAATCACGTACCACACCATTTTGTCGTCTTGAAACCAAGCCCGCTGGGAAAAACAAAACGCAGTTGTCGGAAGCAAAAACTTCATCCATTAATCTTAGGTTTTCCTTTGGATTTTTGCCATGCTTATTGACACCGACGAATAATTCACCAAAACCTTGAAGATTTAAGAGAATATCGTTGACAAAAAAACGCATATCAGGACGTTTTTGACCCACAACCTTCATCAAACCAAGGGCATCTAAACCACCCAAAGGATGATTCGCCGCAATGATACAACCACCCGTTGCAGGAACATTTTCCAAACCTTTAAACGTTATTCTTGCACCCATTTCTGCGAAGCAGGCTTCGACAAAATTATTATTCCTTAAATGCCCATTGTTCTCAATAAATTTATTGATTTCATCTTCATGAACAATACGTTTTAGGTAATTGATAATGAAATTGGGCAAGGCTTGCGCCAATGTTTTATTTTTATCTGCAATGACTTTCCGAACATCAATGAATGGTTTCTGATTCATTTATACTTAATGGATAGTTGATAATGGATAATTCAAAGCGTTGAAAATCAGTTTGTTAAGATAATACTTCTAAGCAAACTGTTTTCAATTGAGTGCAATATTGGTAAAACCTCAAAAAGTCCCCTTTGGGGATTTAGGGGCAAAGTTCTTAAAAACAGTCTGTTTCAAGCCCGCCCATTCATTTTTTAAAATGCTGAAACAAACCGTATCACGCCTAAAACCATCGGACATCACTGTAAAATGTCTTAAAATGCCTTCCTCAATGCCGCCAATGCCTTTAATTGCTTGTCGAGATTGTTGATTACGGGCATCGGTATGCAACTCAACACGTTCAAAATTCATGGTTTCAAAAGCATATTGCATCATCAAAAATTTCATATTGCGATTCAAACCTGTGCGTTGAAACGGTTTGCCAATCCATGTTGCACCAATCGCCAAACGTTCATCTTTATTTGAAACAGCGTAAAAACTGGTGCTACCCGCGTATTGATTCGCTTTCTTATCAAATACAGAAAAAGTGTAACGCTCTTGTTTTGTCCTTAATTCGAAGGCATTTTGAATATAAAACGCCAGTTTCTCAGGTGTTTCGATGGTCACAGGCGAATATCTTAAAATGTTGTCGTCCGTAGCGGCTGCCGCTTTAAGATTTTCAAAATCCATAACAGTCAAAGGGCGAAGCAAAACGCGCTCGTTTTCTAAAACAATATTTTTTGTAAAATCAAAACTCATAACTTGTAAAAGATTGTTTGTTGACACTAATTTCACGAATGACACGAATAAAAATCAATTCGTGTCATTCGTGAAATTAGTGTCAAGAGGTATTAGTTGTATATTTTTGTCCAATAAAACAAAATCGGCAGCAAAACCCTTTCCTATTTTTCCAAATTGATGCGCCAAACCAATGGCTTTTGCTGGATATAACGAAGCCATACGTAGAGATTCTTCCAAAGGAATACCTGCTTTTTCAACGCCATTTTGAACACATTTAACCATTGTTAAAGCAGAACCTGACAATGTACCGTCCGCAATAACGTACTTTTCACCTTCTAAATGATGTGAATATGCCCCATCAGTATTTTCAGTAACTGCATCGGTTATAAAAAACAAACGTTCACCCAAAACCTTTTTAGCGATTCTAATTACTTCAAAATCAACATGATAACCATCGGCAACAAGGCTGACTTGCACTTTTGGATGTTCAAATATCGCTCCGACCATACCCGCCGCACGATGTTGCAAAGGTGACATGGCATTAAAAAGATGCGTTGCTAAGTGAATGCCTTTGTCAAAAGCAGCCGTCGCTTCCGCAAATGTAGCGTTTGTATGCCCTGCGGAAACGAGTACGCCATTAGATTGAAGTAAATCAATAACTTCATCGCTGCAAACTTCGGGTGCGAGGGTCATTATTTTTACAATGCCTTTTCCTTTGTCTAACCATTTTTTAAGGTCAGATACTGAGGGGTGGTGTTTGATGTGGTCAATGAGGTGTGCGCCACGTTTCACCTCATTAATATAAGGACCTTCGAGGTGTAAACCCAAAACGCCTTTGCCGCCTTGCGCCCAATAGTCGCGTACCGCTTCAATTGCAGCCAGCATAATTGTTTCTGAATTGGTCGCAACAGTGGGTAAAAAATGCGTTGCGCCGCCTGAAAGACAATATTCATAAGTCGCTTTCAATGCTTCAACCGATGGAAATTCACCAAAAAGATGTCCGTTTCCGCCATAAATTTGAATGTCTATGAAAGCGGGTGCTAATAAATGACCCTCTAAATCAATGCGTTCGGCTATATTTGGCACGTCTTCAGGTTCAACCAAACCAATTATTTTATCGTTTTCGGTTAAAACACATTGATTTTCAAGTATTTCAGTGCCTGTAAATATGCGTCCGTTGGTGTAGGCTTTCATTTTGTATTGATTTTAACAATTATTTAGTTCCTAATTTATGAGCGTCAAAAATACGCCCCCCTCAGTATTTAGTCTTCTTTTTTCAAAAAAAACAAAAAAACAATCCATGTTAGGCTTTTAAAAAAAATGCTTGCCGTACATTTGCGCCCAATTTGAACATCACCTTTTAATTATCAAATTGAACATGCCGAAAGATACAACTATCAAGTCAGTTCTTATCATTGGTTCCGGTCCTATCATCATTGGTCAAGCCTGCGAATTCGATTATTCGGGCAGTCAGGCAAGTCGTTCGCTTCGAGAGGAAGGCATTGAGGTCGTCCTCATCAACTCGAATCCTGCGACGATTATGACAGACCCGATTACCGCCGACCATATTTATTTATTACCACTTACGGTCGAATCCATCATTTCCATTCTCGAAAAGCATCCGAATATTGACGCCGTTTTGCCTACCATGGGGGGTCAAACGGCGTTAAATTTAGCTATCGAAGCCGACAAACAAGGCGTTTGGGAACGTTTCAATGTCCAAATGATTGGCGTTGACATCGCCGCCATCGAATTAACAGAAAACCGTGAAGAGTTTAAGCAATTGATGCTCCGCATAGGTATGCAAGTAGCCCCTTCGCACATCGCCAATTCATTTTTGGAAGGTTATGAAGCCGCACAAAAGATTGGTTTTCCATTAGTTATACGTCCATCTTACACATTAGGTGGCACGGGCGGTGGCTTCGTTCACAAAGAATCGGAGTTTGGCGAAGCCCTCAAACGCGGTCTCGATGCGTCGCCTACGCATGAGGTTTTGGTTGAAAAAGCCGTTTTGGGTTGGAAAGAATTTGAGTTGGAATTACTGAGGGATAAAAACGACAACGTCGTCATCATCTGTACCGTCGAAAACCTCGACCCAATGGGTATTCACACAGGCGACTCGATTACCGTTGCCCCTGCCATGACCTTGAGCGACACCGCTTTCCAGCAGATGCGCTCCGATGCTATCCGCATGATGCGCTCTTTGGGCAATTTTGCAGGTGGTTGCAATGTTCAATTTGCACAAAACCCTGTTACAGAGGAACTTATAGCGGTTGAAATCAATCCACGTGTATCGCGTTCATCTGCTTTAGCATCGAAAGCAACAGGTTATCCGATTGCCAAAATCGCTGCTAAATTGTCCATTGGCTATACGCTTGATGAATTAAAGAATCAAATTACTAAAACCACGTCGGCATTTTTTGAACCTACGTTAGACTATGTTATCGTGAAAATGCCGCGTTGGAATTTCGACAAATTCCCTGGCGCAGACGATACATTGGGTTTGCAGATGAAATCTGTTGGCGAAGTCATGTCTATCGGACGTAATTTCTTGGAAGCTTTGCAAAAGGCTTGTCAATCGCAAGAAAATGGTCGTGCAGGATTGGGTGCAGACAAAAAAGAGTGGATTCGCACCGAAGATATATTAACACGCCTCGAAAAAGCATCGGATGACCGCATTTACCGCGTTAAAGATGCCCTTCGCTTAGGTATTCCATCAAAATCGGTTCAAAAACTGACGGGTATTGACCCGTGGTTTATCGGAGAAATCAAACGTCTTGTTGCTTACGAAGACCGTTTGTTGCGCTTCAATGTTGCCGAAGACATACCTAAAGACCTCATGCTTGAACTTAAGCAAGTGGGTTATTCCGATGCTCAAATTGCTTGGGTTTTACGTATAAAAGAGCAAGAAGTCACGCGTTATCGTAAAAAACTCGGCATTCGGCGTGTCTATAAAATGGTGGACACGTGCGCTGCGGAGTTTGAAGCGAAGACACCTTATTATTACTCGACTTTTGAAGGCGAAAACGAAAGTATTCCTTCCGATAGAAAAAAAATCATCGTTTTGGGTTCTGGACCCAACCGCATTGGACAAGGCATTGAGTTCGATTATTGCTGCGTTCATGGTGTTTTAGCCCTCAAAGAAGCGGGTTATGAAGCAATTATGGTCAATTGTAATCCTGAAACAGTTTCGACAGACTTTGATATTGCCGACAAACTCTATTTTGAGCCTGTTTATTGGGAGCACCTTTTGGAAATCATTGAATTGGAAAAACCAGAAGGCGTTATCGTTCAGTTAGGTGGTCAAACGGCTTTGAAATTGGCGGCTGACTTGCAAAAAGCAGGCATTAAAATCATAGGAACGAGCTACAACGACTTGGATATTGCCGAAGACCGTGGACGTTTCTCTGATTTGTTGAAAGACCTCGATATTCCTTATCCTAAATATGGTGTGGCAGCTGATGCAGACGAAGCCTTGGTTTTGGCAAACAGCATTACTTACCCTGTTTTGGTGCGCCCGTCTTATGTGATTGGCGGTCAAAGCATGAAAATCGTTATCAATGATGAGGAATTGGAAAAAGGTGTTTTGAATATTTTTAAACACATGCCCGATAATCGCGTTTTGATTGACCAATTCTTGGAACGTGCCAAAGAAGCAGAAATTGACTCCATTTTTGATGGTGAGAACTTCCACATCATGGGCATTATGGAACACATCGAGCCAGCAGGTATTCACTCAGGCGACTCGTCTGCGATGTTGCCGACATACAGTTTGTCGCAAAATGTCTTAGATAAAATGGCAGAATACGCTGAAAAACTCGCTCGTGCCTTGAATGTACGGGGTTTGCTCAATATTCAGTTTGCTATTAAAGATGAAGCGGTTTATGTCATCGAAGCCAATCCACGTGCATCGCGGACAACACCGTTCATTGCGAAGGCGTATCAAATTCCATACTTGAATATTGCGACAAAAGTGATGATTGGCTCACATAAATTGACAGACTTCACCTTCGATAAATCCAAACTACAAGGATACGCTATCAAAGTCCCAGTTTTCAGTTTCAACAAGTTCCCGAACGTGGACAAGAAGCTCGGACCAGAAATGAAGTCAACGGGCGAAGCGATACAGTTTATCAAAGACCTGAAAGACCCCTACTTCCGTGAATTAGAAAGGAATCGGAATATGTATTTGTATCAATAGAATTTTGGAAATACCCCCCTCAGTACAACAGGGATTTTCACGAACTTTTTATCACTTCAAGTTTGTGATAATCCCTGTTTTATGTTGAGGAATACTTTTCTCTACAATTTTTCCAACAACCGCCGCATATCCGTTTTTTGTAAAACAATACGCTCGATATCTTCAATTTTGATGCGTTCTTGTAGCAAAGTGTCACGGTCACGAATTGTTACCGTATTGTCTTCCAACGTTTGAAAGTCTACCGTGATACAATAAGGTGTACCAATCGCGTCTTGACGGCGGTAGCGACGACCGATGGCATCTTTTTCATCATATTGGCAATTGACGACAAATTTCATATCGTTGAAAATTTTCATCGCTGCTGATGTCAATTCCTCTTTGTTTTTCAAAAGTGGTAAAATAGCGCATTTTACAGGTGCAAGCGATGGGTGCAATTTCAAAACAGTACGTTTTGCATCGTCACCTTTTGCATCAGGTACATCTTCTTCGGTGAAAGCATTTGACATCATTGCTAAGAACATACGGTCGCAACCGATTGAAGTTTCGACGACGAAAGGCACATAGTTTTCATTGATTTCAGGGTCAAAATACTGCAATTTCTTACCCGAAAGCTCTTGATGACTACGTAAATCGAAGTCGGTGCGTGAGTGAATACCTTCTAATTCACGGAAACCGAAAGGAAACTCAAATTGAATGTCCACCGCCGCATCTGCATAATGTGCAAGGTTGTCGTGGTCTTTAAATTTAAGTTTTGCGGGTGAGGTGCCGATTGCCAAATGCCATGCCATACGCTTTTCTTTCCATGCTGCATACCATTCTTTTTGGCTGCCAGGACGAATGAAAAATTGCATTTCCATTTGCTCAAATTCACGCATACGGAAAATGAATTGACGTGCAACAATCTCATTACGGAAGGCTTTGCCGATTTGAGCGATTCCAAACGGCACTTTTTGGCGTGTTGATTTCTGAACATTCCCAAAGTTGACGAATATGCCTTGCGCTGTTTCGGGACGTAAATACAACTTGCTTTCCTCACCAGCAATATTGCCCAATTGTGTATAAAACATCAAATTCAATTGACGTACCTCTGTCCAGTTGCGGCTGCCCGTGTCGGGGTCAGCGATTTCTAACTCATCAATCATGCTTTTTAAGCCGACCATATCGCCTTTTTTCATATAGTCATTCATCCGAAATTCTATATCAGCAGCTTTTGCAGCATATTCGACACAGCGTGGATTGGTTTCGCGGAACATTTTTTCATCGAAGTTTTCAAAGCGTTTGGCGGCTTTTTCGACTTCTTTATTCACTTTTTCTTGTAATTTTTCGATAACGCCTTCAATCAATTGGTCGGCACGGAAGCGTTTTTTAGAGTCTTTGTTGTCCAACATCGGGTCGTTGAACGCGTCCACGTGACCAGAGGCTTTCCATACTTTTGGGTGCATAAATATCGCAGAATCAAGCCCTACGATGTTTTCATTGAGTTGCACCATTGATTTCCACCAATATTCTTTGATATTATTTTTCAAAAGCGAGCCGTAAGGGCCGTAGTCATAGACCGCTGCCAGACCGTCATAAACTTCAGAAGAAGGGTAAATAAAACCGTACTCTTTGGAGTGCGATACGAGTTTTTTGAAAATTTCGTCCTGTTGCGCCATTATTTTTATTGATTATTGAGCCACGAATTAACGGATTTTACGAATTTTACGAATCGTAATGATTGATTATTATGTATTTTTTACTATGTTTTTCGTTTTAGGTTGCATTATACTGAGGGGGTGTTTCCTCAAAAACCGCGCAAAGGTAAACAGCCACCGCCAATAAAAAAAGTCTATTGAACAATGCGTTTTGAAAACAATGAACGTTTGTGTTATAAACCTTTAAAAACAAAAACTTCATAAACAAATAAGCGGAGACTAACGCTTTTGGTTTATTTTTGCATAAAAATGAATAGTCCATTTTAATTTAAATATCATAAAGTATTGAAAATTAATTCTTTAATAGGCTTTTTCAAGGAAAATACTGAGGGGGTATATTTACCGTTTGCCCCTTGCCTTTTGCCCTTCACCCTTTGCTTTTTGCTTTTTGCATCTTCATGCAGCAACGAACAAGCAGAAGCACCGAATATCACTCGTGACCAATTGGGTATTGAAAAAGGTAAAGATGTAGAGATTATCTACTCCGATTCAGCGCGAGTGAAGGTACGGGTGACGGGTCCGACGATGCTTTATTATACAGGTAGAGATGAGCCTAAACAAGTATTTCCAGATGGCACGGTGACGTATTTTTATGACGAATTTCAACAGGAAATGAGCGTTTTGACGGGTAAATACGCCATTAGAGATGAAAAAAACAGAAGAGTCATTATTAGAGACAGCGTTGTTTGGGAAAGCAAAAAGGACGGACGTTTGGAAACGAGCGAGTTGATTTGGGACGAAGCGACGAATATTATTCGCTCCACGAAATTTACAAGAATCACAAGGGCAAACGAAACAATCAGTGGATTTAACTTTGAAACTGATGATAAATTAACGCATTGGCGTATTTTAGCACCGAGAGGGAGTTTCAATGCGGGTAATTTGCAGGATAAGATGCAGTAGTTTTTAGGTTATTGGATAATTGTTATTAGTTATTTGTAAACTGATTAATAGTTGATTTACGAACCAATTCCCTAATAATGAATAACCTGTTTACCAATAACCAATACCTAATCCACCAATAACCGCTAACAAATAACGAGTAACGATTAACCAAATTAGTATTTTTTTCTAATTTTGCCACAAATAAGAAAATTGGCTTATGAAAAGAGTTGTAGTAACTGGTATCGGCGCAGTAACGCCTATTGGAAATAATGTAAATGAGTATCTTGATGCCCTTCAAAAAGGCGTAAGTGGTGCAGCCACAATAACGCGCTTTGATGCGTCATTGTTTAAAACACAATTTGCATGTGAGGTAAAAGACTTTAAACCTGAAGTCGCTATTGAAAAAAAGGAAGTGCGCCGTATAGATTTATATGCTCAATTTGGCATTGTCGCTGTGGACGAAGCCTTGAAAATGAGTGGTTTAGACTTAGAAAAAATAGACCTTGACCGTTCAGGTGTCATTTTTGGCTCTGGTATTGGTGGCTTGATAACGATAGAGAATGAAATTTCAGACTTTGCACGTGGCAATGGTACACCACGCTACAATCCGTTTTTGATTCCAAAAATGATTGCCAATATTGCAGCAGGTTTGATAGCCATTAAATACGGTTTCAGAGGGATCAACTATGCAACTGTTTCGGCTTGTGCAACGGCAAATCATGCCATTATCAATGCATTTGACTACATTCGCTTGGGAAAAGCAGACGTGCTGATTACAGGCGGCTCGGAAGCAACAGTAACAACAACAGGTGTAGGCGGCTTTACTGCCATGCACGCTATGAGTACCCGAAACGATGACCCTACCACCGCTTCTCGTCCTTACGACAAAGACCGCGATGGGTTCGTTCTCGGTGAAGGCGGCGGTGCTTTGATACTCGAAGAATACGAACATGCGGTTGCACGAGGTGCAAATATATTGTGTGAAGTGGTCGGTACAGGCATGACCTGTGATGCTTTTCACATGACAGCACCTGACCCAGAAGGCAAAGGCGTTATCAATTGTATGAATATTGCCTTGAAAGAAGCGCAGTTGTTGCCTGAACACGTGGATTATATCAACACCCATGGTACTTCTACACCGTTGGGAGACGTAGCAGAATTACGAGCCATTATGGGCGTTTTTGGTGAAAAAGCCTATGATATTAACATTAGCTCAACTAAATCCATGACGGGTCACTTGCTCGGCGCGGCGGGTGGTATCGAAGCAGTCGCAGGGATTTTGGCAATGCAAAACAATTTCGTACCGCCCACGATTAACCATTTTACAGATGACCCAGAAATGGATAATCGCCTTAATTTGACTTTTAACGAAGCGCAACAACGCCGCTTAGATGTCGTATTAAGTAACGGCTTTGGCTTCGGTGGTCATAATACAACTGTGATTTTTAAGAGACTTTAATATTGGGTTTTTGAGTTATTAAAAATTGACCCCTCAGTAAAAAAGACATTTTAGACAGATTTGGCTTAAAAAAGTATAAGCATTGAAACAAAATTATCTATACTGAACTTTCGTCAAGTTTCGAAACTTGACGAAAGTTTAAATATTGACAGTCAATATTTTATGATTTTTTTCGATGCTTATACGTTTTGTTTTTTGTAACACTTAAATGGTAGTTTGTTTTTTTGTCATTCTGAACACAGTGAAAGAATCTAAATATATTTCATCCAGATTCTTTCACTGTGTTCAGAATGACAAAAAAGCGGCTTTGTTCATGAGTTATGTAGCCTAAAATCTGATGTCTTTGTTTGTAATATATACATAACTCAACAACCCAACAACCATTCACTTTTTTCAATATAATCGTAGGTTTTGGGTTACATCAGAAAATTTTATAACTACAATTTTTCAAAAGACAAACTCCTTGCACGGCGACTACAACAGATTCTTGGCTATGTGCCTTCAGATTTGGGTTTGTACAAACTCGCCTTTTTTCACAAATCCACTAATGCCGAAAAAAGCAATGGTGTGGCGGGACAAAACAACGAACGCCTCGAATACCTCGGCGATGCGGTGTTAGGGACAATCGTCGCGGAGTATCTTTTTAACAAATATCCCAACTCGGATGAAGGTTTTTTGACTAAAATGCGTTCAAAAATCGTTAAACGCAGTTCGCTCAACAAAATCGGTGACAAAATGGCACTTGACACTATCCTATTGGAGTATAACAACACGCGCCTAAGTCGCTCTATGCTCGGCAATGCTGTCGAAGCGTTGGTCGGAGCGATTTATCTCGAATGTGGCTATAATGAGACAAAACGCTACGTAGTTAAAAAACTATTGCGTAAGTACTTGGATATCCACGAGTTAGAGACATTTGACGACAATTACAAGTCTCAACTACTCGAATGGTCGCAGAAAAACGGCAAGCAAGTGGCTTATAAAGTCATTGCGAAGTACAAATTTGAGAAACGCGACCGCTTCAAAGTCGCTGTACTCCTTGACGGCAATAAGATTGCGGTAGCAGATGATTTTAATAAAAAATCGGCGGAACAGATGGCTTCCGAAAAGGCTTTGGTGGCTTTGGGCATACGGATTGAAGAAGAGGAAGATTAAAAAATTGTCCTACGCAAAAAACAAAAGGCAAAACTCGTTTTATAGGGTTTTGCCTTTTATTTTTTTAAAAATACTGAGGGGTATAAAAGAATAAAGCAAACACATCAAAAGGCTAAAATTTCCAAATATCCTTAATGCCTTTATTTTTTATTAAACTGATTCATCGTAAACGCAATACCAATAGTGCCAAAAGCCTTAACCGTATCAGCAGCATATTTCAATATCTCGGGCAATTGTTTTTCCTCCTCATTTGTCCATTTACCCAAAACATAATCTACTTGTTGTCCTTTGCGAAACTCTGAACTGATACCAATACGCAACCTTGCGTAATTATTGCCACCCGTCAGTTGGTCAATACTTTTCAAACCATTGTGTCCACCGTCGCTGCCCGAAGGACGCAGGCGTTGTTTGCCAAATGGTAAAGCCAAATCATCGAGGACAACCAATAAGTTTTCCTTAGGAATATTGTGTTTTGTGAGCCAATAACGCACCGCTTTGCCACTCAAATTCATATAAGTTGTAGGCTTTATCAAGACGAAAGTACGCCCTTTGTGCTTCACTTCTGCCACAAAGGCTTGGCTGTCGTGCTTGAAAGTGCCGCCAAGTTCCTTCGCCAAGAGGTCAACTACGTCAAAACCGACATTGTGCCGCGTGCCTTCATAGTCGTTGCCGATATTGCCAAGACCAGCGATTAAGTATTTCATTGTGTCGGGTTCCGTTTTAGCTGCGTCCTTTGGGGACAGGGTGTTTTTAAAAAAAGAAAAAAAACTGTTTATCAACATGACGAGTTACATTTCGTTTTCAGAGGCGCAAAATTACGCCTCTTTTATGAAAAAATACCCCCTCAGTATTTTACGCTTTCAGTCTAACACAGCGTATAGTAGATTTTAATGGGAATTTATAAAAAATATAATACATAAGTTAATATGTTAAAATTTTATCCTTTTTTTAATATTATTAGGAAAAGTAAATTGACTGCATTAGCTTTGTTACATTAATCAAAGAAAATAACACAGTAAGTTTTTTTAACCAAAATAAGGAAACGCCCGCTAATCGCTAATCGCTAATCGCTAATCGCTACTTTGTAGTGAAAGGGCTTTGTTTTGCGATTATTTAAGATTGAATATTGAAGACGTCTCAATATACAGGCTACTAAATAAAAATGGTAGCTCATTTATTTTTGATTTCAGTACCTATTGAGGAACTGAAATATAGAACAAACAAAAAAGACGACCACCGCAATTCTTGGCAGAGGCGGCAGCCGTCATTTATTAACCTAAGTTAAACCGTAAAAATAATGAAAAATTTTGAACGACGACGAAAATAGGCAATTCTATGCGCAGAATTGCCGCCACATCCCCGTTCCGAAAGCCTTTTATCTTTGATGCTTTTTCGTCGCTTTGTCCCGAGCACCTCGGTACGAACAGGGTTTGTATTCCTTTCACAATCTAAAATAATAACAAACAATGAAAAAGTTCTTCATGACTTTGTGCGTATGCACCCCCTCCCGACTACTTCGGGATGCACCATCAGTAAAAGGCATCTACACAGCTCTTTTTATCTTGATTTTATCTACATCCGCTTTTGCTCAATTTGAGTTGAAAGACACGTCAACGGCTGTTCCTTTTCATAAATGGGAAGTCAGTTTTGATTTGAAACCGCTTTTCAGAAGTGATGAGCCATATAATATATTGACTAAATGGCATTTTACAGAGAAAAAAGCGGTCAGACTCGGTTTAGGTATGGCTAATCATTCAAAGACAAATGATACATTTTGGATTCAAGAAACTCGATTGGTAAACAATCAGAACGTAATTCAGTATCAGCAATATACTCGAAATAATGGTAAGAAAATGAACTGGGATATTAAACTTGGCTATCAATATGAATTTAAGCAGGGGAAAATATCTATCTATGCCGCTACTGATTTTGATTGGGCAAAAGAGTCGCTTGACTTCCATGTACCACTTATAGTTATAGGTCAACTAATAGACCAGGGTGCCGTCCAACCATTTTCGGGTTATCAAAGTATTTGGCTCATTCGTAATCGTAAGACAATTTTGGGTTTAATCCAATCATTGGGATTTAAGTACAATATAAACAACAATTTGTCATGTGCTTTTGAAACATCTTTAATTGGACAGTATATAAAGCTTCATTATGACACGCACGAAGCTCCTTATCTCAATGCAGACTTCACAAAATTTACCATTAAAGGAGGGCATGAAACCCAATTCAGTTTCAAGCCTTTGATGGGTGTATTCGTAAATTATCATTTCTAATAATTTAAAAAATTAAACAATGAAAAAAGCAACTATATTCTTATTTTTTGTTTTACAATTTATGATCTTGAATGGTCAAACTGTTAGTATTGGCTGTTCAGGAGGGGGAACAGACTGCTTTTCTGTAGCCTGTGTCACTCCCAATACTTATGTCGCAACAATTAGCGATGGTCCTCTCGGTGGGTATACAAGGACAATTACGTGGACTGCTACCGGACCAAACACTAGTGCAATCACGTCGGGTAATAATTTATCGTTTTCTGTTACTTAGACAAATCAACCTAATACGACTGCTGACAAGGTAAAGATTGAAGTTAAGTACGAAAAAGAGGGTGAAACTACTGTAACTAAAACTGATGAAAAAGCCGTCACAGTGAAATACATCGCCCCCATCACTCAAATGAGTATTAATGGCACAACGGCAAGTAGTAGCAATTCCATAAGTTGCGGTGTCCAATCTTTGACGTTAAGCGTTCCTACACCTACAACTAATCCAAGTTCGGGTATAACTTATTCATGGTTTTTACCTTCAGGATGGAGCGGCTCTTCAACATCTAATACAATAAATGTTACAACTTCAGCGGGAGGCAGCGGAAATATAGTTGTACAAGCACAGCGTAATGATGTGTCCTGTATCCAAGAATCCTACTTGATTGGTGTTACACGTCCAGCCGTCGGAACGCCCACAATAACGGGTTTACCTACCGCTTCTTTGTGTGTTAATGATTATGTTCTTTTAGATGGAAGTGCTACAAATGCGATTACCTATACTTACACAACCACAGGGGCATTAAATACGCTTTTGGCTATTTGGACTTCGGCAGCCATACAAGCAACAAGTGGTGGTTCAAGTGGCACAGTGACTTTGACAGTGGATAATAGTTGTCTATCTCCCAAAAGCGTTACAGGAACTATTTATGTCGGTCCACCAGCTATTACTTCTGCCACAGTTGATTGGTTGCCGCTTGCCTATCCGAATTACATCAACAATCCTGGTTTTTTGACCATAAATGTCAATAATGCCGTAGGTTCAAGCACAAATTGGACATTATTGAATGGATCAGGGAATATTTACTACGCTGGGCAAAATCAAGTATCGGTCTGCCTATCCGTTTATGCGGGTTGAAGGCGTCACTTCCAATCAATGTGGTACAGGCGAAGCAAGGACTTTTTATGTTCAAGACATCAGTAACGGTTATTACCGCATGGCATCACCCAATCCCGCAACAAGTATCATCAGTAGTGAAATCTTAGCGATGGAGGCACTCAAAAAAGTCACTTTGGTCAGTTCTGCGCGTCCAGGCATTGTGCGTATGTACAATGCCAATGGCTCATTAAACGCAGATACGCACAGGAACAATAACCTCCTTTCTTTTGATACAGGCAATTTACCGCGTGGGCTTTATTATCTCAACTTCTTCTTTGAAGGCAACAGAAATTATACAGAACAGATTGAATTGAATTAAAATAAAACGGTTGTATTGCGTTTCTGTAAACACATTTAGCCCCCCTCAGTAAAAATGCGAATTATCGGTCACTCGGTCATTCGCATTTTTTTGGCATTGTTCTTTGTGTATAGAGTTGGGTTTGGATTTAGAAAGCTATCTAAACAACACCTTTTATACTCAATTGAATATGGTTTGCTAAACGTGTTGTAGAAACATATTGATTTTTCAACTCTTTGCATTATCCATTATCAACTATCCATTATCCACGAAGTATATAATGATACACAAGAAAATTTTACCTTTGCTCTTGATAATCAATAGGATTTTAATAACTGAATGGCTTAAAATATGCGTGTCCTACTCTGTGGTTTGGGTTCTATTCTCAACAATGCGCTTGATTACCGCTTGCGAAAGTACGGTTATCGGGTCGTTGCTGCGCGAGATGCCAACGAGGCTTTGAGTTGCATTCATGCAGGACGTGCCGATATTATTATCACAAGTATTAATGTTGAAGGTTTTAGATTACCCAGTTTTATTGGTTTAATACGTGAGGATTTAGGACATTCTATCCCTATTATTTTAGTAACAGAAGTGGAAAGTGATATTGAAGCCGTATTAGAAGGCATGGAAGCAGGGGCAGATGATTTTGTTACGTTCCCTTTTAAACCTGCTGAATTGGTTATGCGTATAAAACTTTTGCTTTATAGATATGTACATTATTAAATTCGTTATTGGTTATTCGTTATTAGGGATTGGTTACTGGTGATTAGTAACCAATCCCTAATAACGAATAACCAATCTACCAATAACTAATAACCAGTAACTAATAACAAATTTATGAAAGGAATTATTTTGGCAGGCGGCCTTGGTACACGCCTTTACCCCTTGACTTTAGCAGTGAGTAAACAAATGATGCCGGTTTATGATAAACCAATGATTTACTACCCCCTCAGTACATTGATGCTGGCGGGCATTCGAGATGTGATGATTATCTCAACGCCGTACGATTTACCTAATTTTGAAAAACTTTTTGGTACAGGCGAAGATTTAGGAATGAACTTCCACTACAAAGTGCAGCACGACCCCAACGGTTTGGCACAAGCCTTTGTACTCGGCGAGGAATTTATCGGTCGTGACAGTGCATCACTGATATTGGGCGATAATATTTTTCATGGCGATGGTTTAGGCGAACAATTGAGTCGATGTAACAATCCTGAAGGCGGTATCGTGTTCGCTTATAATGTGGCTGACCCTGAAAGATATGGTGTCGTTGAGTTCGATAAAAACTTCAAAGCCCTTTCGATTGAGGAAAAACCAACTAAACCTAAATCGCATTATGCTGTTCCTGGCTTAT
This sequence comes from Saprospiraceae bacterium, assembly GCA_031411275.1. Lineage (GTDB taxonomy): Bacteria > Bacteroidota > Bacteroidia > Chitinophagales > Saprospiraceae > JAAFJT01. The sequence goes on from JANOAU010000181.1 coordinate 86,868, forward strand.
ATTTTTATGATAATTCTGTTGTCGAAGTCGCTAAAAACCTCAAACCGTCACCGCGTGGGGAATATGAAATTACGGATGTCAATCGGTATTATCTCGAACACGGCAAATTGCAAGTCCGGGTTTTAGGTCGTGGTACAGCGTGGTTGGATACAGGAACCCATGAGTCATTGCTACAAGCTGGGCAATTTATTGAAGTCATAGAAGCCCGTCAAGGTTTGAAAATAGGGTGTATAGAAGAAGTAGCTTGGCAAATGGGTTTCATAAACGATGAACAATTGGAGAGATTGGGCAATAAATTTATTAAAAGTGGCTATGGCGAGTATTTATTGGGCTTGTTGAAGTAACGTTAAAATTACATGAACGGGCAGCAAGTTTGAAACTTGCTGCCCATTTAATTATTTTCAAATCAAAATTTTCAAAGCAATAAATTGGCACAACAGGCCTAATGCAAATCCTGTGTATAGTTCTTTCGAAGTGTGCGCACCAAGCCCTAATCGAGCAGAACCAATCAAACCCGCTATGAGCAAACTAAGCATCAAAACCAAATTAATACTAATGCTACAAGAGCCGATAAAAGGCAGCCACATTTCGAAGGTGCCATAACTGTATAACCACATGGTTATCAAAACCATCCCTATAAAGCCCCCTATACCTGTCGCATGAAGACTGATTTTAAAAAATAAATTAATTAAAAAACAAAGGAGCAGACCCATTGTTGCGCCCAAAACAGCTATCAGAAAAGCGGTTGGAATGGCATTATTCCGCACAACATTTTGAAAAACCCATAAGTAAAATATGCCCGTAACGATGAAGGGCCCAATTCTATCCTGTTTGTTACGCATCTCCAAACTCGATATAAGTTCTAATTTATACATCAAAAACATGGCAATGGCAGGTAGCAAAAAGGATGTAAAAAAAACGGATAGAATCAGTTTTTTACTTTCTAAATCGCCAATGCTGTTAACGCCAAACAGATAAGGATTAACTAAAAGCAGTAAAAGCAGCATATAAGTCAACATCAACAATGGATGTGCAATAGTGGACAGGATTTGGGCAGCAATTTTCATAGTGCGAAATTAGAAAAATAATCGAAATGCAGTATAAAATGCGCTTTTTACTGAGGGGTGCTTTAAATAAGATTAAATAGAAAATGTTGCGAAGGTTCACCTCCTTCGCAACATTTTAGAATTCTAAACCTTTGATTCAGAAGGATTTGCGGGTATTTCAGCAACAGACTCAATAGGCTTAACCTCAAGATGTTTTCCATTTCTTTCAGCTTCTTTCAAGGCTTTTCGATGTTCATCATCATAGTCATAAGCTTTGATAATTTCTTTGACAAGGCGATGACGCACAACGTCCTCTGTGGTTAACTTCACTTGAGCGATGCCTTCAATGCCTTGCAAAATCTCAATACTTTGACGCAGACCTGACTTGACATTCCACGGCAAGTCAATTTGCGTCAAGTCACCCGTCACAACACATTTAGCAGTTGGGCCCAGGCGGGTTAGAAACATTTTCATCTGCTGTGGTGTCGAGTTTTGCGCCTCATCGAGGATAATAAACGCATCGTTCAACGTCCGGCCGCGCATAAACGCCAGTGGGGCGATTTCGATAACCCGATTTGTGATAAATTGAGCCAATTTATCGGCAGGAAACATATCATCGAGTGCGTCATAAAGTGGGCGCAAGTAAGGGTCAATTTTATCTTTCAAATCACCTGGCAAAAAACCTAAGTTTTCACCTGCTTCAACGGCGGGGCGTGTTAAGATAATTTTTTTCACCGTCCGATTTTTCAAGGCACGCACAGCCATTGCGACAGCTGTATAAGTTTTACCCGTACCTGCAGGACCCACGGCAAACACAATGTCATTGGCTTCAATGACATCAACCAATTTTTTCTGATTACGGGTTTTTGCCCGAATCGGAGTCCCGTCTTTGCCATGCACGATGGTTGAATTGCCGACACTGGATTGCGACAAACGCACATCATGCGGGTTTTCGCCAGCCAAAATATCTTCGACCGTATGGACAGACAGTTCTTTGTGGTCGCGGAGCATCCGCACCATTTTTTCGACGATGTCTTTAACGGCTTGCGCCTCATGCGTCTTTTCGCCTTTAATTTTTAGGTTTGAACCGCGTGACGTAATAGTCACATCAGGAAAAGCCTTGCGGACGAGATTCAATTTAGCGTTGTTTTCGCCGAAAAGGGCTAATAAGTCAACGCCACCAATGGTTAAAATAATTTCGCTCAAAAATTTACCTCTTTAACGTAGTTAAAATGTTAAAAATACCCTATTCATAATACTTTGAAAAACAGAAATTTAAAATTTTAGAATCAAATTCTAAGCCAAATATTATAATTAATACTGAGGGGTCAAATTTGATTTCTCAATTTTATTAACAAAAGTAGCCTTTTTACCACAACTCTGCTTTATTTTTGTGCCAAATTTGACTTCAATAACGGCACGATTTTCGAAATCAAAGATAAAACTTTAAACTACACCTAAAAGTTCCCGATGCAAATCGTTACACTCACAACAGATTTTGGTTTACAAGACTACTATGTGCCTGTTCTTAAAGGGGCTTTGTTGTCGCGGCATCGGACGTTGAATATTGTTGATATTTCTCATCAAATCAAGCATCACGACATCGTTCAAGCGGCTTTTGTTTTAAAAAATGCCTGGGCCGCTTTTCCAGAAGGAACGATTCACGTTATCAGTGCGAATAATTTTGGTGGCGAAAGGGGACGTTTTTTGGCATTTAAGTACGAAAAACACATTTTTATCGGTCCCGACAATGGTATTTTCACCCTTGTTTTCCCCAACTTAACCGCTCAAACGCCTTTTATAGAAATTGTCGAAATTCCTTTCATTGGGCTTAATTTTGAGCATATTCGCGAAGCGATTGCTTATGCGGTCAGTCATCTCGCCTCAAACGCTGCTTTAAGTTTATTGGGGAGACCCGTTCAAGATATCTTGCAACGCATTACATTTCAACCCGTTATCGCACCTGCTCAAATACGTGGTGCCGTTATCTATGTTGACCACTATGATAATGTTGTGAGTAACGTCACCCGTGAATTATTTGAAAAAGTGGGTCGTGGACGTTCTTTTCAACTTTTTTTCAAGCGGCATGACCCTATTTTAAGGCTTTCACAACATTATAATGATGTACCAATCGGTGAAACGCTCTGCCTTTTTAATTCCGATTACCTCGAAGTGGCCATCAATATGGGCAAAGCGGCGGAAATGTTTGGTTTGAAGATTGAAGACACCATTCAAATTGATTTTCATTAATCATAGAAAAAAGACTTACCAGCCCTTTTCATCCTCCTCTCAATAATAAAAATCAAATCCTAAATATATCCTTCTCCTCCCAATTGCTTTTTTTGTAAGTCATCATAAATTCAAAAAACAGCAGCAAGAGCGCGAACAGTACAAAATACTGAAAATAAGACTCATATTCGCTAAAAGAACGCGTTTCCATTTCTTTTTTTTCAACTTTTTCGATGCGGTTTTGCAAAGCTTCAATAACGCCTGTGGTGTTGGCAATGTTGAAATATTCTCCGCCTCCTGCCCGTGCTAAGTCTTTAAGCATTTGTTCATTTAGAATTGTTCGTATCGGTTGTCCTTTTTCGTCACGTTTATAATCGGTAACACCACCAAACTCAACGGGCATAAAGCCTCCTTCTGGCGTACCTACACCCAAAGTGAAGATGGTCAAATCATGGTCTTTGGCTATTGTGGCACGGTCAACTGCTTCTGAATCATGGTCTTCTCCATCACTAATGAGTATGAGTACCTTATTGCCTTTCGATTCTTCTCCAAAAGCCCGTTCTGCGACATCAATCGCTTCGCTGATGGCTGTGCCTTGTGTAGGGGCCTGGTCTGGATTTGAGAATTTCAGAAACATCGCCGCCGCCGCATAGTCCGTTGTCAAAGGCATTTGCAAATAAGCGTTGCCCGCAAAGACAATCGAGCCTATGCGTTCCCCTTTCAGTGCTTGCACCAAATCAACAGTAAAAGTTCTGGCTAATTCTAAGCGATTGGGTTTTACATCGTCAGATAACATAGAGTTGGATATATCCAACGCTATCATGATATCAGAGGCTTTGCGCTTTGCTTTTTCGCGCTTTGTTCCCAATTGAGGGTTTGCCCAAGCAATGACCAACAACCCAAAAACCAGCATCAAAATACCAAACTTTAGTTGGTGTTTGATATTGGACACTTGTGGCATAAGCCCTTTGACTAACCGCGGTTCGCCAAATTTCAAGAGCGCTTTGAGCCTTTTGCGCCGCATCCAAATAAAAAAGATGGTCAAAACGGGTATCAGTGCAAGCGCGTAAAAATGATTGAAATGCTCAAATCTAAACATGGATTTAGTTATTAGGTTGTTGTTTATTGGTTATTGGAAAATTGGTTGTTACTAAACTAATAACCAATTTTCCAATAACTAACAACTGTTAAGCAATTTTTTTCACCCCCCTCAGTATAAAATCGTTTTCTACATCTAAAAGATTGATACCAGGTGTTTTACCTATGTCAAAACTACCCAAAGTATCGTCGAAACCAAGGGCTTGTGCGCCATTCAAGGTTGCCCAACGTATTAATATGTCAAACGGTACATATGACTGATAACGCTGAATCGTCTTCATTTCTTCTAAAATAGACAGTTGCCAATTGGAGGTCAAACTGTCCGTGCCGATGGTCATACGCACATGGTCTTCGATGAAATGTTGATAATTGGGCAAACGATTTTCGATATATAAATTAGCATTGGGACAAGTCGCCCAAAAGACATGTTCAGACCACATTTGCGCTGCGCCAATATCTGCTTTCGATGTCAACGTATTATGTACAAAAAGTGTTTTTACTGAGGGGTTCATATTTTCGAGCGCATAGTGAATAGCTGTTTTGCCCGAAGGCTCAAACGAATCAAGTGAAACGCCAAATTTGCCATAAAAATCATAAAACCCACCCGTTCCGTGTAAAAATAAGTCTTGCTCCGATTGTGTTTCTTGATTGTGGATACATATTGTTTCATATCCTTTTTCATTAAAATCATTGATTTTTTTGAACAAATGACGTGAAACAGAATAAGGCGCATGTGGCACAATACTCTTTCTGCTGCCTTTTGCTAAGGGCAAAGCCTCATAAACGGCTTTGTATTTTTCAAACTCCTTTTCGGCATCATTTTCTTGTAAAAAATCAAACATTTCAACAAAAGTATAATAACGCATATTGCCTTTTGCTTTTTGAGCAAATGTATCCGTAACATTAGAAATGTCGCCAACCGCTACAATACCGCCATCAATCATCTCTTTTTCAGCTTTTCTAATGGCATCGGCAATGACCTCTGCCTCTGCCCCCCGTTGCGTAACGACACCCGTGATAAAGGGAATGAGCGTTGTTCCTGTCGCTACTTTACCCTTCATGTGCGACAGTTCGAGGTGACAATGAGTGTTGATAAAACCTGGTACCAAAGCCCCTTTAAAATGTTCCAGCGAAGCGGCATCGTGGTTGTCTTGAGTGTCAATTTTAAGGATTTTCCCTTGGTTATCAACGATAATGACCCCATTTTCGATGGGTTCTGATGAAATGGGAAAAAGCCAATCGGCTGTTATTTTTCGCATAATATCAATTTTTGAAGATTTTAATGTGAAAATTTTTAATATAAATGACTACTTTCCAAAAGCCCAAGTTAAAAATTGCGGCATCACTTCGCCCCAAGTATGAGGATTGTGTTCACCGCCTTCAACTTCAAGGTATTTGACGTCTTCATGAGGGCGATAACCAATTTTGAAGAGTTCATCCATCAAATCTCGCGTGTCGTCAATGGCATCAATAATGCCGTTGTTGTTGCGGTCGGAATCCTCGTCGCGTGTGCCGACTTCAAACCAAAATTTCATACCCTCTTGATGTTCGCTTTTAGCGATAATGTCGTGCATAATGCGTCCACCGTCGGGGTCTTCGAATGTCCATTCTTTCTCACGCCACCATAAAGACCCGCTAAAAATACCTATTTTGCCAAATAAAAGGGGGTTTTGCCAAGCAATATCAAGGGCAGACAATGCGCCAAGCGAAAAACCTGCAAACGCCGTATTTTCAGACTCAAGCGAACATCTGTATTCATCGGTTATGTATGGCATGAGTTCATGTATGACAAAATCAGCATATTGACGTGCCTTGTCACCTCGGTTTTTGTAATCGGCTTGTCGCATTGTGCCGTATTCATTGATGCGGTTTTCATTGCAATAGATGGCAACAATTATGATTTTTCGCAACACCCCCTCAGTATAAAGGCGATTTAAGGTATCGAACATACGAAGCGCAAGCATATCTTGACCATCGTTGAAGTAGATAGTTGGATACACTTTCTTTTTTTTGCGCTCATACTGAGGGGGTAGAAAAACATCCACTTTAACACCTCTTTCCAAATAATTTGATGGTATATTGAGGTGTTTTACTGTAACTTCATTACTATTGCTTTGCGAACCCGTAAAGGATTGAATAACTTTTTGTAAAAAATTCATTCTTATATGTGTGTAGCCTGATTTAAGTATTGATTTTATTTAATTTTACAAACCCTTTTTTTAAGCGAATAGAAATGGGTATAATTTCAAAATTAAAAATATAATTCTGAAAAAAATGAAATTTAATTATCTTTATTTCAAATAACTTATTTAAAATTGATTGTTTTAAAATATTATTTGGTAAAATAAATATAAAAGGTTTGGTCGTTTGATACCTTTTTTTTTAATTTTGCGCTAGAAACGAGGACAAAGAAACAGTTTTTTTTCTAAAAATAGATTCACCAACCAGCCAAAATTAAGGCTTTAAACCCGATTGAACAATGAGAGAGGAACACTTTAAATGGTATTCGCCACATTTGAGTATGGACACAGAGATGCTCGTTTATGGTCATGCAGGTTATCCTGTCATCATATTTCCGACTACACAAGGGCATTATTACGAGTCTAAAGATTTTAAATTAATTGAAAGTGTCCGTTGGTTCGTTGAACAAGGTTTAGTGCAAATTTACGCACCTGATTCGATTGATAAGCACTCTTGGTACAATCGAGAAGTCCATCCAACCATAAAAGTTCACAACCATATTTGTTTTGATAAAATGATTCGTTGGGAACTCGTCGAGCGTATTCGACACAATACAGGTAGCAAAAGGGTAGCCGTTACAGGCGCGAGTTTTGGTGGTTATCATGCGGCTAATTTTGCATTTCGGCATCCAGACGTGGTTAGCCACATGTATTCTATGAGTGGTGCATTTGATATTCGTAGTTTTATGAATGGATATTACGATGATAATGTTTACTTTAACAATCCCGTTGACTATCTTTCAGGCATAAATCACCCTGATTTATGGAAAATGAAAATCATTTTGGGTACTTCTGAATGGGATATTTGTCGCCCTGCGAATGAGCAATTGTCTGCTATTTTGAATACAAAAGGGATTCAGCATTGGTTTGATATGCGCGGCTGGATTTCACATGATTGGCCACTTTGGCGGGAGATGTTTCCGCATTATTTGTCGTTGCTGTAAAACACAATTATTTAGTTTGACACGAATTTCACAAATTACACTCATTAAATTTTACTTATGTTCATTCGTGTAATTTGTAAAATTGGTATCAAATAAAATTCACTATAAAATTCAACCAAAATCCATAACTAAATAAAAATCAGCTATTTATGAAAAAAATTGGCATTTTATTCGGACAGGAAAATACATTCCCTTGGGCGTTCGTCGAGCGCATTAATCAAAAAAATGTACCCGGCATTGTTGCCGAAGCGGTCACGATTGATAAAGTTATTCAAGGCAGCCCCACAGAATATGCTGTCATTATTGACCGTATTTCACAAGATGTACCGTTTTATCGAGCGTATTTAAAAAATGCAGCGATTTCAGGTACGGCGGTCATCAACAACCCATTTTGGTGGTCGGCAGATGAGAAATTTTTTAACAATGCCTTAGCGGTTCACGTTGGTGTACCTGTGCCAAACACAGTCATTTTGCCCTCAAAAGCGATGCCTGATGATACGACGGCAAACTCATTTCGCAATTTGAAATACCCAATGGATTGGGAAGCGATTTTCAAATACATTGGTTTTCCAGCGTATATGAAGCCACATGCGGGCGGCGGTTGGAAATCGGTCTATAAGGTAGAAAACATGGAAGATTTCTTTGATAAATATGCCGAAACAGGTCAATTGGTGATGATGTTGCAGTCGGAAGTTGTTTTTGAAGAATACTTCCGTTGTTACTGCTTGGGCGGTAAATATGTACATGTGATGCCTTACGAACCGCGTAATCCACACCATTTGCGCTATGCCGTTGAGAAAAAAACTTCTCCAGAAATGTTGGCATTGGTCGAGTCTTATGTCTTAAAATTATGCCGTGCTTTGGGTTATGATTTCAATACCGTTGAGTTTGGTGTGATGAATGGCGTGCCTTATGCTATTGATTTCTGTAACCCGGCTCCTGATGCCGATGTTCATTCTGTTGGTCAAGAAAACTACGAGTGGATAGTGGAAAATGCAGCGAATTTTGCCATTGAAAAAGCTTTGGCGCATAAAGAAGGACAGGACAATCTGACATGGGGTACTTATATTCGCTCTGCGGTAACAGGTAGTTCGATGGTGCCAGATGTAAGTGATGGTGTGATACATAATGTACCTAATCCAAGTGCTGTTTTGCCAAGTGCTGACGTTGCAAAACCTACTAAAAAACCTGCTGCAAAGAAAGAAGTGGCACCCGTAGAAGCGGTAGAAGAAAAATCTACTGAAAAACCTGCTGCTAAAAAGACGACTAAGAAGTAAAAATACTGAGGGGTCTAAATGACGATGACGAGGTGCTTAACAACGCCTCGTCATTTTTTTGTTGCAAGTCAAATATCCATAAATATTCAAGGCAAATAGCACCTTATTGCCAAAAGAAATTGGAAATTAATTACAAAATCTTAATTTTGGTATGACAAACATTATTGATTCACACGCAGCAAAAAACGCTCTTATTTTAATGGCTGCAAAACAATCACGCAAACCGCACCTAAATCGCTCATTAAAGAAGATAACGCTTTTGTTATCATCTACTTTCGCCATCTAAATGATTGATTGTCAATAGCTTTTTGTGTAGCCAATATGCCATTTAAGTGGTCATATTCATGTTGCAACAATTCCGACAAACTGCCTTTTAGGTGCATCTCTTGCGGTTGCCAATCCAAATCAAGGTATTTTATGGTGCATGATTCATGGCGTTCCAACTTCACCAAAAGGTTAGGAAAACACATGCAGTCGTCCCAAACGGTCATTTTTTCAGCACTTAAATTTTCTAAAATAGGATTGATGAATACAACAGGTTTGTCAATATACAGATAAATTAAGCGTTTCATCACGCCTATTTGAGGAGCGGCAATACCTCTGAATGCCCCGTAATGAGCAAAACGAGTTTTGAATTCAAACAAAATATCGTGTAAATCTGTGATAAGGGGTTGTAAATCAACCGCTTCCTTTTTCTCAATTGGTTGAGAAACAAGATGTAGGCGTGGGTCACCGAGGAGGATAATTTTATCGGATTTCATAATAGAGTCATTAATTTTTTTTATTCAATACATACCGCTTTTATAAGAAGTGAATCTATTTCAACGTAAACTTCTGTGTAAACATCTGCTTTCCAATCCCCAATTGAGCAATATAAAGCCCTTTGCCATACCCCTCAGTATCGAGACACCATTGATGTAAACCTGCTTCAATCAGTTGATTATCAAATAGTTGGATATATTTTTGATTGTTGACATCAAAAATTTTAAGGTCCGCAATAGCCGCTTTTTCAAGCCGATAATTGATAAAAAACTTATGAGTGGGAAGGCTTGGAAAACAATAAAGCGTTTGCTTTTCGGGCATTTTTGTTAATTCCATTTGCCCTTTTTTAAAAAAAGTAGGCGTGCCAGTCAATTTGATTTTTTGTGAACTTAAAATTTGAGCATCATGCGTTTGTGAATAATTCCACAAACGCCTTTGAATAGACGCCCTATTGAGGGTCGGTGGAAAAGTGTAATTGACCTCCGCTTCTTCTGAACGGTCTTTACTGGTTTTTGCCCACAGGCAATAGATAAAATCGCCAGTTGTTTCATTTTTGAAGGCACCCCCATCGGCTTCGGGTGGCAAATTGAGGATTTGTGTTTCAAACGAGTCATAATGATACCCCCTCAGTATGTGCGACGTGGTGGCATACGCCATACCCGATTCCTGTATTTTTACCTGCTCATTTGGTGTATTTTCAAGCGGACTGAATAAACCCATGAGGTCAAATTCATTATGTGCCGCATCAAATTCTTTGAGTTGCGCCACGCTGTAAACATGGAATTGTAACAGTCCATGGGCTTGTGATTTGATGAGGCATTTCATCAAAAAATTGCGTTGCGCTTCATAACTGCCCATGAATTCATCAAATTCTTTGGCTGGAATGTTCGATTCGGTGATGATGAAATGCTTGTTTGGGTAGGTTGTGCCATCATAACCATATTTTTTCAAAACGGTTTCAAAACCTGCTTTTTGCTTGAAAACGCCTTGAACTGCGCGGTCAGAATGGCGATATTGCTCAAACCCATTTATTTTATCGCTCCATTCACGCACCGAACCATCAATATGTGGATAGGAATGATAGCTCAAAACATCAAAATATGCCCCGCCTTTCAAGGGATACTGAGGGGTCACTGCACCTCCGTTGGGATTGTCCGTTTGACGACAAATTACATCTAAAAAACTTGGAAAACCAATGCCGCCTGTGCAGACATAAGCCGTAGGGTCTATTTTTTTTATGACTTCATAACTGATACGCAACATGCGAATATAGTGTTGCACAGGGGCATGTAGTGCATACTCGCAAGGGTCAGGATTGGCATTCCACCAAGAGCCAGGTGTCCCTGCTGGCAACATGGTTTTGTAGGTATTAGCATAGTCGGGTTCATTCCAAATTTCCCAAAATTTTACCCATTTACCGTAGGTTTTGACCGTTTTCCACACATAGAGAGCATAAAAGTTTTTGTCGTTGACGGGCGTACCATTTTCACCATTGTCCCAAATGGGTTCGTACATATTAGCAAAAAGGGCAGATGAATCCTTGCCGCAATAAATGGTATTGTCACGCTGCGTTTTTGGTGGATAACCGATGAACATAACGTGGTCTTTCATGCCCAATGAGGCATAATGCTGAAATGCAGGCACCCTTATATCGTAGCCCCATTGCGCCACAAAATAGGCGAACATGGCGGGGCGTAGGGTCTGGACACCTGCTTTTGCTGCGAAATCAGCAATTTCTTCGTCCGTATGCGGCTGATAGTAGCCCATATTTGAACCATAGCCAAACGCCCCTTTGTAGGGTGGCACATAGTCATTGGCTGTTTGAATACTGACGGGGGGCTGTGCATGTGAGCAACTTAGATTGAGTGCTGAAAGCAATACCAAAAGGCATAAGTTTTTCATAGTCATAAATACGAGCAATAATGGATAATGATTATTTTAAGCGACAAATTTAAAATAAAAAAAACGAAATTTGAGGCGGCGGTCAGAAAACGTTTTTCTTTGTAATGTTTTAAACCACAACTAAAAAATAAAGCCCCTTTTTAACCCCCTCAGTATTTTTAATCATTTTCAATCAAAAAAAAACTGTTTTATGGGAAAAATAGCCAAACCAGCAGTCGGTAATTATGCACCTTATTTTCAAAATTATATGAACCAAGTGCCAGAAGATGGCAATTTATTAAAACATTTGAAGGATATTCAAAAGGAAACAGAGCAATTGATATTGTCATTGCCAGAAGAAAAACTGACTTATCGGTATGCGGAAGGGAAGTGGACAATCAAGGATCTTTTAGTTCATTTGATGGATGCAGAACGTATTTTTGCTTACCGTGCTTTGCGTTTTGCAAGAGCGGATGAAACGGCTTTATCTGGTTTTGATGAAAATATCTATGTGCCAGTAGCGAATGCGAATGCTCGAAAAATTAAGGATATTTTGAAAGAAGGGACTGCTTTAAGGGCAGCTAACATCGCTTTTATAAAGACTTTGGATAAAAAAGCCTTGAAAAGAAAGGGATTATCGAACAATAATAAAATTTCAGTTGCTGCCCTTGTGAATCTGATTTATGGACATCACAGGCATCATCTGAATATTATTCGAGAAAGATATCTTTGAAAGTGAAAAGTGATAAATACCCCTCAGTATTTATCACTTTTCACTTTTAGTCAACTCTAACCACATTATTTACGCCTTCCAACGTTTTCAAAGCGCGGATAGCCAAAATAAGTTGGTCGGTATGACTGACCATCAATTTGACACGTCCTTCAAAAAAGCCTTCGTTGCCTTCGATGCTGAAGGAACGAATATTGAGACCCAAATCGCTTGAAATACGGTTTGATAACCGTTCAATAACGCCCGGTCCTGTATCAACACCAATAATGAGTAATTCGACGACGAAACTGACTTCGGAGGTCGAACCCCATTCCGCTTTTGCCATCCGATGTCCATAATGAGACATGAGATTGGGTGCATTATTACAAACAGTACGATGAATTTTGTAAATATTATTGCTTGTTATGTAAGCAAAAACATCATCGCCTTGCACGGGTCGGCAACAGTCCGCCAACTCATAAAGATACTCTTTGGCGGGTTGTCCGTTGATGAACAACTCTGTTTTGATGCTGGGTTTATTTGATTTGCGCGGTTCGGTCGGAATATTGGTTTTTTCTTCTCCTTCGACCGGTTGAAGGCGGTTTTTTTCAATTTTAAAAATTTTCAAATCGTCTTGCAAATCAATGGCTTCATTGGCTACTGCCAAATAGAACTCATGCCTTGTTTTGAAACCAAAATATTTCATCACAACTTCAATACTGGTTTCAAAATCTACTTTCATGTGGTCAAACTTGCGTTGCAAGGCTTCTTTACCGAAATCTGCAAATTTTTTGGCATCTTCACGAAGCGATTGACGGATTTTCTCTCGTGCCTTGCCTGTAACGACCCATTTCAACCAATCGTCCGTGGGGTGACGTTTGGCATTGGTTTCGACGCTGATTTGGTCGCCATTTTGTAGTTTGTACCCGAGTGGCACAAGACGGTTGCTGACTTTCACTGCTTGACAATGAGAACCTATATCGGTATGGATATAAAAAGCAAAGTCTAAAGCCGTCGCCCCTTTAGGAAGTATTTTCATATCGCCTTTGGGCGTATAGACGTAAACTTCTTCGGCAAAAAGGTTGGTTGTCTTGAAATCATTGACAAAATCTATCGAACTGCCTTCCCCTGCCTCCTCAAGTGACTTGCGTACTTGGTCGAACCACCGCTCAAAAACATCTTCTTGTTTTCGCACGTTTTTGTATTTCCAGTGCGCGGCATACCCCCGTTCCGCAATTTCATCCATCCGTTCACTCCTAATTTGCACCTCTACAAAACGCCCTTCTGGACCTATAACCGTGGTGTGAAGCGACTCATAACCATTGGATTTAGGTATCGTCACCCAATCTTTTAAACGGTCAGGCATCGGTTTATGCACACTGGTCACAATAGAATACGCTGCCCAACAATCTGCTCGCTCACGTTCAATCGGTACATCAATAATGATACGGACAGCAAAAAGGTCATAAATATCCTCAAAACGGCAGCCTTTCTGCTTCATTTTGTTCCAAATTGAATAAATCGACTTCGGACGACCCGAGATGCGGTACTTGATACCCTCTTCATCAAGATGTTCTTCAATGGGGTTGATAAAGTTGTGTATATAGCTCGTCCTATCTTTTCGCGTTTCGCTTAGTTTTTCAGCAATATCATTGTATTCTTCGCGGTGTGTAATTTTCAAACACAAGTCCAAAAACTCTGAACGAACATTATAAAGACCTAAACGGTGGGCAAGGGGTGCATAAATAAACTCTGTTTCGGCAGCTATTTTTAGTTGTTTATGTTGCGGCATAGAGCCAAGCGTCCGCATATTGTGCAAACGGTCAGCCATTTTTATCAAAACGATGCGGACATCAATGATGAGCGTACCCAGTATTTTTTTGATATTTTCAGCCTGTGGGCTTTCACTATCGTAGGTATTTTCGAGTTTGGTCAAGCCGTCCACTATTTCTTCTACTTTTGCACCAAACTCTAATTTAATATCGTGTAGCGTAACGGTTGTATCTTCGACGGTATCGTGCAGCAAAGCGGCAACAATAGCGGTTGCGCCTAAACCGATTTCTTCCGCACAGATACGAGCAACTTCAATGGGATGTAAAATATAAGGTTCGCCAGACTTACGGCGTTGTGGACTGTGGGCTTCTACGGCAATTTCGTACGCCTTACGGATGTCGTGTTTATCCTCTTCTTCTAATGGCGTTTTTATGCTTTTAAGCAAGCGGCGGTAGGCGCGCTGAATCTCTAAGCGATCATCTTCGGTGTACATTTCTATGATAGGTTCGGCGGTGTGGGACATATTGCTGTGATTTAGTTTCTATGTTTGATTCTACTATGGATAACGTCTGCTTTTTGACAAATGTTCCTTTGTCTCAAAAATATAAAAAAAATGCCTTTTACAAATATACGATAAAAATACTTTCGCTTGCAAATATAAGTAAGCTGCACACGTATTATTTATAAAAATAAACGCCGAACGAGGAAGGGATAGGTTTTCTTTTTTCTAAAAAAGCCAGTATATTTACTAAAAGTGTATAGGGAATTTAACTTGTTGAAAATATAACTATTATAGTTTTTAAATTTTTAAATAATTAAATTTTTACTTATTTCAAATCCTCTTCAATAGCCACAATGACACGCGCCGCTCTTTCATAAATGGCTTCTGCCGACCCCTCAGTATTTCGACTGCCAAACAAGGCAATTTCACAATCTCTAAGCACTTTATCAAAGTCTTGAACCAGCTCGTTTTTGACATTGAAAGAGGTTAATTTTTCTCGGACATTGTATTTTGTAAATTCCGCAAGCGGAATACCAAATTTGTCGCTTACATAATTGAACAAAGTCTTAGATACTTCATTGTAAAACAGTCTTTCATTACCTTTTTTCAAAAACTCTTGGGCAACTGCCAAGCGACTTTCAGCGATTTTGGGCGCATTCGCCCGTCTCAAAAGTATTAAATCTCGCTGGCTCATTTGCTTCCGCCATTCCCTATAAGCAATAACGCCTGCGATGAATAAAAATGGCAAAATCAATAACACCCAAAATACAGATGACCGCCAAAAACGCGTGACTTGATTGACAAAAACCGTTGATGTTTTGATACCGACAATATCTTTAACCTTGTCTTGCAATATTGTCGCTGCTTTGTTAGAGCCTTGTACAATTTGTACATTAAAAACTTGTGAGAGCGTTTGAAAAGCCCCCCCCTCAGTATTGAAATAGGAAAATTCTGGTTTTATGATATAACTCCCTGCTTGTTTAGGTACGATTAAGTATTCAATTTCTTTTGTCGTTTGCCATTCGCCATTTCGTTCTATGCTTTCTTCTTTCAAAATTTTGTCTTCGTATATATCGAGACCTTCTATGGGAGGTAGCTTAGGGGCTAACCACCGTTTGGCATCGCCATTTCCTAAAACGTACATTTTCAAAGAGATAACATCGTCCGTTGTGGCATCGGATTTAGAAATAGAAAAATCAACTTTAAAATCCCCAATTGCCCCATTAAAACTTGCTGGGGCATTCACAGGCAAAGGTTTGACCGTTATGGGTACTTCATTGGCAGCAATAATACGTGTCTCCACTAAAGGAGCAGAGAAAAAACTCCCGAAAGGGTCATCGTCATCATTTTTATTACTTTTAACAATACCCATTTGTAGAGAAAAAGGTTCTATTTTAAATGTGCCTTCGCGCTGCGGAAACAAGGCAAGGCGTTGTAAAATTCTTGTTATATAGGGTTTGCCTCCCAACGTTACTCTATTGTCATTGTGCGGGAAGTCATTGACTTCAAGTTTGTAGAAACCATCATATTGAGATTCATTGACGCGGCTGACACCGCTAATGTTGGCGCGGGTATAGAGTTTATAATCCAAAATAAGTTGTTGACCAATATAAGCCGTATTCGATGATATTTCGGCACGTATAAAAATATCTTCTTTCCCTGCTTTGACATCATTTGGCGTTTGTCGTCGCCCTTTTTCGACTGAAATACTGAGGGGGGACGTTGTATAGGTTTTCCCCTTAACTTCGATGCTTGCTGAACCGAGTGTAAAACTCCCTTCTCGTTTTGCTTGTAGGACATAGCTAAAAGTCTCGCTATTGCGCGAACTGCCATTAATAATCGTCATCGAATTCATGCGATTAGGGCCACTTACAACATTAAATTCGCCAAAGGGAGGAGGGCGAAAATTTGATCCTTGCCCATTGTCTAAGGTAAATTTTATTTCAAAGACCTCACCTACAGGCACTTGTTTGCTGTCCACAGAAGCCGTGAATTGAACTTGTGCGGAGAGGGCAAAAGGTAATACAAGGAGTATAAGAATATGGTTAAACAATTGTTTCATCATCATTTATCAATCAAGCTCTGTTTTTATTACTAAATCAGTGATAATCAATCCTCTTTTGAGACTAATAGGGTGTTATACTGCGGGTATGCCTCCCTCAAATAGCGCACAAGTTCGCAACTTGTAGTGAGTTATAGCACATTTTTAGACTCAAAATTTTTATGTTTTATTCAACAAGCCATCATTTGCATAGGAGCGTCTTTTACTGGGTTTCGATGGAAACAATGTCACAATAAAGCGTATTTTAAGAAAAAAAATGAGTCACCCTCTTTTTAGTTGCACAGCAGGTGTTTAAAGTGCTGAGAGAATAAAAATGAAATTATTTTTTCTTAATTTAAGAAAGAAAAGATGTGCAATCCCTTGTTAATTAATTTTTTGTATTAAAAAATACATTTTTTATTTAATTAAACACAACTTTTTGCTCAAAAAAACGAATAAAATACTTGCACCTCAGTCGCTTGATTGAACTATCTTTATAGAAACTAAAATCCACATCCACATATGGAACACTTAAATTCGAATCAAAAAATGCGCTTTAAACAGGTTCTGTCTCGGTATGAGGCAATGTCACAAAAAGGAACGGTATCCTTTACAGAGGAAACGGTTTTTTTACAAATGGTTGACTTTTGTGATGCAGAAGGTCAATACCGTATCGCCTTGCGTATTGTCGAAGATGGCATTGTACAGCATCCTTTTAGTGTCAATTTGTACCTACGGAAAGCACATTTGTTACTTAATCAGCATAAGATAGCTGAAAGCCTTGTCACAATTGAACAGGCAGAAGCTTTTGCTCCTAAGGATATCAATGTCGGGCTTCTGCACGCTGAGTTACTGGCATTGCATGGCAGATATGCCGAAGCCTTTGATATTTTGGCGGACTTGAAAGGAGGGGCTTCTACGGAGGAAGGCTCTGAAATCTATTTGATAGAGGCTCAATTATATGAGGATTTGGGTAAATACCAAAAAATGTTCGATTCACTTCGTTATTGTCTTACACTCAACTGCTCAAATATGGAGGCGTATGAAAAAATGATTTGGGCAACAGAATATGCACAGCGGTATGCCGAAAGTGTAACTTTTCATAATCGTCTGCTCGACCGCAATGCCTATAATTGGCGGGCATGGCTCAATCTGGGTTTTGCACATGAGGCTTTAGAAAATTTTGAAGAAGCAATTGATGCCTTCGAGTTTGCTTTTGCCATTGACGAAAAATGTCGTGCGGCGTATATGGAAGCAGGAGAATTGCATATTCAACTCGGTAATTATGCGCGCGCTCAGTGCGTTTTTGAAAGTGCTATTTTCAACACCACTGAAGATGCGTTATTGCTACAAAAATTGGGTCTTTGTGCTGAAAAAACAGGCAATTTGCATACGGCATTGCAGTTTCAACAACGCTCATTGGAACTCAATGCACATGATGCACAAACGTATTTTTATTTAGGTGAATGTTTCAAAGGATTAGGTAAACGGCAAAAAGCGATAGATGCATATTTGAGGGCTGTGGCTATAAATAGTCGAAAAGAAGAATACCACGCGGCTATTGCGGAGGTGTATTGGCAAACCGAGCAGTACGGTAAAGCCTTGTCGAGCTTCCGAAAAGCAGCTTTTACAGCCCCTGACGATATGCATTGTTGGTTGCGTTATGCTGGTTTTTTATTCAGTGTTGGGCAAGAGAAAAAAGCCTTGTCGGTGCTTCAAGATGCTCAAAACTATGTTTTTGGCGCAGAAATAGAATATTGCCAAATTGCTTGTTTGATTTCTTTGGGTCGTCGTGGCGAAGCTTTGTATCGGTTGAGCGAAGCCTTAGCTGTGGATTTTGAGAAGCATACAACATTACTTACATGGCGACCAGATTTAGCTGAAAACACTGATTTTCAAAATCTTATAAATGATTATAAACCGTATTGAAAGCGGTTTTTGGAACTTTAATTACGCAATTTTGTATAAATTGAACATATCCTTGGATTAACGGGTGTCTTTTGATGCCCGTTTTTTTTATACCTCCTGAATTGAAGGTGGTGTTTTACTTAAGGCGTTATTTTTATTCAATATTTTTTTTCAGGAGAGAAATTACATTAATTGTTTTTTTAATTTTGCGGCGTGGATTTATATTAAGTAGTTTGCTTTAAATAATCGGAAATATTATTTTATGTAAGTCTTTGATTTTAAATAAAGTAGAAAGCTTTTGCTTGTTGTAAATTGCGCTTTTCGTACTTGCCCTTTTTTATATGTTTAAAAAAAATACTGAGGGGTATGATTTTTGCTTAAATTTTAATGCTCATATAAAATATTGAAAAACAAAAAAATAGATATGATGTATTCAGACCTTATGAGAACCTTCTTTAGAGACAAACGCCAGTACAAATTGTTTTTACTATTGTGTCTTAGTACTCTTTTTGACTGCTTATTGGTTTTTTTTCGTTTGCAACACACCGATTTTGATTGGCAACTGGTACAAAATTTTAACGATTTCAAGCAATATCGGGGTACTTATGGTACTTTTTTCTTTTTAATTTGGAATCTCTTTTTAGCATGGATACCTTATTGGGTTGCATTGACTTTAGATTTTTATACCCGAATTAGTATGCGCCCGTCATGGCGCAGTTTGACTATTATACTCACTCTCTGGCTTCTTTTTTTCCCAAATGCACCCTATATCGTCACCGATTTGCTGCACTTACAATACCGTCAAGGTGTGCCGCATTGGTATGATGTCATGATGTTCATATCATTTGCTTGGACGGGTTTATTATTGGGCTATTCGTCGCTTTTTGAAGTTCAACGTTTTTTGGAAAGCCGTTTCAAAACTTGGATTACATGGTCGGTCATGGTCAGCGCAATATGGCTTGGAGGGTTTGGCGTTTTTATGGGGCGTTTTCAAAGATGGAATTCTTGGGACATCATCACACACCCTTTTAGGCTACTTAGGCAGCAAATACACGTCTTACTCAACCCTTTCGATTACCTCAATACTTTAGGTGTTGCCATTGTTTTGTCAGGTTTTATGCTCATTAGTTATTTGACACTCAATGTTTTGCGAACAACTTCGTGAACTATAGAATATTGTTGTCCCATAAATTATGCGGAAATATCGGCTGTGGGGGCAAAGGTACATTCTTCTCTCCTTGGCGGCGGCGCAATTCCAGTTTCAAACTTTCCAAACCTTTACGCATTGCCCACAAGTGATTGGCTGAAAAAATCTGTTTCATCAAAAATGAGAGGTATTTCAGTAACGGTTTTTCGGCTTCGATTTCCCAATCGTAAACGATGTTACAAAATTGTCCGTCTTGTTCAAATGTCCAGATGCCACGTCCGACAAAATCGCCAAAGGCTTCAAGTGAAAATCCTGAAAATGTATGAGGATGTACTTCCGTTACGCGGAATTGCCATTTTAAGGTATAAGGCAGCCAGCCTTTTGTATAGAGTTCGACAACTTTTCCTAAGCCGTTTGCATCGCCTTTATCAAGCGTTTTGACATCAAGATAAACTGAATGCCACCAACGTTTTAGATCATTGGCTTCTTTGAGTGTGGTGTAAACTTCTTGGCAAGTGCTTTGGACACGCCAGTTTGTGATGAAATGATACTTTTTGATTGCCATTTTTGGTTTTTTTTATTTTGGGTAACTTACGGATACTTCTATTTTTTGGATTTTGATTTCACAAAAAAACTAAGAAATAAATTTGAGGGATAATCAAAACACGAAAAGCGTTTCACTCCAACAACTTGGAATGAAACGCTTTTCAAGCACCCCCTCAGTATAAAATGAGTATAAAAGGAGAAATTATGCTGCTAAACGCGCAATATGCTTCATCAAACCACTTTTAAGGTTTGACGCTTTGTTAGCATGGAAACTACCACGTTTGGCTAAACGGTCAATCATGCTGATAACTTTAGGAAGAAACTTTTCTGCTTCTTCTTTAGCCGTCATGGAACGGATTGATTTGATAGCTGTACGGGTTGTTTTTTTATAAAAACGGTTTCTCAAACGGCGAGCTGCCAATTGACGAATACGTTTTTTTGCTGATGCGTGATGTGCCATATTATACGACTATTTTATTTTCAATTATTAAATTTCGATTTCGGAGCGCAAAAGTAGGGTTTTCTAACGGAATATAAAATATTTTTTAAAAAACCTTTTTAAAAACCTTTAAGCCACTTTTTCAGCCGATACCTCATTCAAAAATTCGCTTAAAATCGTATTAAATTGTTCGGGATGTTCCATCATAGGTGCATGACCACATTTGTCAACCCAAACGAGTTTGGAAGTATGAATTAATTCATGAAATTTTTCGCCTACTGAAGGCGGCGTAACAATATCATTTTTGCCCCAAATCAACAAAGTGGGCGCTTTAATTTGATGTAATTCATCACCCAAGTTATGACGAATAGCTGATTTTGAAATCATAACAATCCGTAATGCTTTGCCACGGTCATTGACTGTATTATATATTTCGTCAATCAATTCTTGACTGGCTGACTCTGGCGAATAAAAGGTGTCTTGGGTTTTGCGTTTTATAAATTCATAATCCCCTCGTTTGGGATAGGTATCGCCCATAGCACTTTCATACAAACCCGAGCTTCCCGTTAAAGTCAAAGAGGCAACATGCTCGGGACGCTTCAATACATATAGGAGAGCAATATGGCCACCCAATGAATTTCCGACAACGTGTACACGGTCAAAACCCTTAAAATCAATGAAATCTTCGAGATAACTTAATAAACCATCGAGAGAAACTGTCAACATGGGCATCTCATAAATGGGTAAAGTCGGCATTACAACATTGTGCGTCTGTGAAAAATGTGTGATTACATCACCAAAATTACTGAGTCCGCCCATCAGTCCATGCAAAAGAAGTAGCACTTCACCGTCTTTTTTGCCCGTTTCAATATACGTAAATTTACCTTCGTTTTTAATAGGATGAGTCATTGGCTTGCGTTGCTTTTTTAAATTTAGGCACAAAGTTAGCAAATTTTCGCTTAAACAAATTTATATGACGAAGGGCAAAGTTTTAAAAAACATTTTGAGGTCTAAATAATATTTCTAAGAATTATCAACACTTTCTTCAAGAGGGATAAAAAGTCGGTTTTTTTAGATTTTTTTACAGAAAAATACCATGATTTTCAATAAAATGATATAGCTTTGCACGTTTATTAGAAAGCCCGTCTTAATGTAGCTAAAATTCAAGACATTTTCAAGCATTTCCTATGATTTTTTTTCATTTATAGATATTTTTTCGGTCATCACTTTGCTTTTTCGTTGGCAAAGTGATGACCTATTTATATAATATATTATTGTTCATTTTTAGGCTCAAATACTGAGGGGTATCCTTGAGAAGAAAAACAACCCGTTTGTCTCGTTTTTGAAAATAAAATAACCCGTTCATACATGGCAGCAACTAATATTTTGTATCCCGAACGCAATAGGGTGAATTTCGGGAAAATCAAAATCGCCTATCAAAGCCCAGACTTGTTAGAGATTCAGGTCAAATCTTTCCAAGAGTTTTTTCAATTGGAAACGACACCTGAAAACCGCGCTAATGAAGGTCTGTTTAAATGCTTTCAGGAGAATTTTCCAATCACAGACGCACGTCAAATCTTCAACTTGGAGTTTTTGGACTACTACGTTGACCCGCCGCGTTACTCGATTCCAGAGTGTATTCATCGTGGTTTGACGTATTCTGTGCCGCTCAAAGCAAAATTGCGTTTGAGCTGTAACGACGAAGAACACGTTGATTTTGAAACGATTGTGCAAGATGTATTCCTCGGAAACATCCCGTACATGACACCGAAAGGTACTTTCGTTATCAATGGTGCAGAACGTGTAATTGTTTCTCAATTACATCGTTCACCTGGCGTTTTCTTTGGTCAGTCTTTCCACCCGAATGGTACTAAAATCTATTCTGCAAGGGTTATCCCTTTCAAAGGTGCGTGGATGGAGTTTGCGACAGACATTAATAATGTCATGTACGCTTACATTGACCGTAAGAAAAAATTCCCTGTAACGACGCTTCTGCGTGCGATTGGTTTTGACAGTGACAAAACGATTTTGGATTTGTTTGGTTTGGCTGAAGAAGTCAAAGCAGAACGCGACAATTTGATGAATTGTGTCGGTCGTAAACTCGGTGCGCGGGTTTTGCGCTCTTGGTCTGAAGACTTCGTTGACGAGGACACAGGTGAGGTCGTTTCGATTGAGCGTAACGAAATCATCCTTGAACGTGATGTCATTTTAGATGAAAGTAATATCGAAGACATTATAGATAACGAAATTGACATCATCATTTTACAAAGAGAAGATGTATCAGAAGATTATTCGATTATCTACAATACGTTACAAAAAGACCCGTCTTCGTCTGAAATCGAAGCGGTAAATTATATCTATCGTCAATTACGCGGTACTGACCCACCAGATGATGAGACAGCGCGTGGTATCATTGACAAACTCTTTTTCTCTGATAAACGCTACAACTTGGGTGAAGTGGGTCGTTACAAAATCAACCGTAAACTCGGCCATGATTTGAGCAACGAAACGCTTGTTTTGACAAAAGAGGACATTATCCTCATCGTCAAATACATCGTTCAGTTAATTAATGATAAAGCAGAAATTGACGATATTGACCACTTGGCAAATCGCCGTGTACGTTCGGTGGGTGAACAATTATATGCACAATTTGGTGTCGGTTTGGCACGTATGGCGCGGACAATTCGTGAGCGTATGAATGTTCGTGACAACGAGGTTTTCACACCGATTGACTTGATTAATGCACGTACTTTATCGTCTGTTATCAACTCTTTCTTCGGAACGAGCCAGTTGTCGCAATTCCTTGACCAAACGAACCCCCTCAGTGAAATCACGCATAAACGTCGTATTTCAGCTCTCGGGCCCGGTGGTTTGAGTCGTGAACGTGCAGGCTTTGAGGTTCGTGACGTTCACTACTCGCATTACGGTCGTTTGTGTACGATTGAAACGCCAGAAGGGCCAAACATTGGTTTGATTTCTACACTTTGCGTACATGCAAAGATTAATAAAATGGGCTTCCTTGAGACGCCTTATCGTAAAGTTGTTGACAGTATTGCTACGACGAATGTTGAATACCTATCCGCAGAAGCGGAGGATTATCGTCGTGTCGCACAAGCGAATTCGCCTGTAAACGAAGCGACAGGTGAATTCCTTGAAGATAAGATGAAAGGTCGTGAACACGGTGATTTCCCAATGTTTGCACCAGAGGAATTGGAATATATGGATGTTGCACCGAACCAAATTGTCGGTGTATCCGCTTCGATGATTCCGTTCTTAGAAAATGATGATGCGAACCGTGCTTTGATGGGTTCAAACATGCAGCGTCAAGCAGTGCCGCTTCTCCGTCCACGTTCACCGATTGTTGGTACAGGCTTGGAAGGTAAAGTAGCACGTGACTCGCGCATGATGTTCAATGCAGAAGGCGATGGTGTGGTTGAATACGTTGATGCGATGCAAATCGTCATTCGCTACGACCGTACAGAAGAAGACCAACTCGTTTCGTTTGAAGACAGCCGCAAAACATACAATTTGACTAAGTTTTTGCGTACCAATCAAGAAACCTGTATCAATCTTAAACCTGTTGTTCGCAAAGGCGACCGTGTTGTGAAAGGTCAAATCTTATGCGATGGTTATGCAACTGAAAAAGGTGAATTAGCTCTTGGTCAAAACCTAAAAGTGGCATTTATGCCTTGGAAAGGGTATAATTTTGAGGATGCTATCGTGATTTCAGAGCGTGTTGTTCAAGAAGATATTTTTACGTCACTCCATATTGAGCATTTTGAAATGGATGTGCGTGATACTAAATTGGGTGAAGAGGAATTGACAAATGATATTCCTAACGTTTCGGAAGATGCAACAAAAGACCTCGACGACAACGGTATCATCCGCGTAGGTGCTTGGGTGAAAGAAGGTGATATTCTCATTGGTAAGATTACGCCAAAAGGTGAATCTGACCCAACACCTGAAGAAAAATTGTTACGCGCCATCTTCGGCGATAAAGCAGGTGATGTTAAAGATGCTTCTATGAAAGCACCTCCGGGTACTGAGGGGATCATCATTGACAAACAATTGTTTGCACGTGCGAAAAAAGATAAAGTTCAAAAAGCAAAAGAAGAGGACGATATCAATAAGCTCGATAGCCAACACGCTATTGCTCTGAATGAGTTGAAAACAATTTTGATTGACAAATTGCAACAACTCGTTAAGGAAAAATCGGCAATGGGTGTTAAGTCTATCTACGGCGAAATGAAGATTGCCAAAGGCACTAAATATACGCCGACGATATTGAAAGAGATTGACTACTCGGCTATTGACTACTTGAACTGGACTGATGATTCACATATAAATACATTGATTTCCAGACTGTTACACAATTACAGCATTAAAGTCAATGAAGAAGTAGGTCGTTACAAACGTGAAAAATTTAATATCTCAATCGGTGACGAATTACCTGCGGGTGTCTTGAAATTGGCTAAAGTTTATTTGGCTAAAAAACGTAAACTCAAAGTAGGCGATAAGTTGGCAGGTCGTCATGGTAACAAGGGTATCGTTTCGCGTATTGTACGTGTTGAAGATATGCCTTTCCTTGATGACGGTACGTGTGTGGACATCGTTTTGAATCCACTCGGTGTACCTTCTCGTATGAACTTGGGTCAAATTTTTGAAACGGTACTTGGTTGGGCTGGTGAAAAAATGGGCGTAAAATTCGCAACACCTATCTTCGACGGTGCGAAAAAGCATGAGATTGACGAATGGGTCAAAAAAGCAGGTTTACCTGAACTCGGGTCAACACACTTGTTTGATGGCGAAACGGGCGAACGTTTTCACCAAAAAGCAACCGTTGGTATCATCTACATGCTCAAATTATCGCACATGGTTGACGATAAGCTCCATGCACGTTCTATCGGACCTTACTCGCTCATTACGCAACAGCCATTGGGTGGTAAAGCGCAATTCGGTGGTCAGCGTTTTGGTGAGATGGAGGTTTGGGCATTGGAAGCATTCGGTGCGGCTAATATCTTGCAAGAGTTATTGACCATCAAATCGGATGATATTCAAGGTCGTGCAAAAGCCTACGAAGCGATTGTCAAAGGTGACAACTTACCTGAGCCTAATATTCCAGAATCTTTCAACGTATTGATTCACGAATTACGCGGTTTGGCTTTGGATGTGCGTTTTGATTAGTCCTTACAGGATGACAAAAGAAGAAAAAATTTGATTTATACTGAGGGGGGCATTTTGCTCCCCTCTTTTTTTTATTTAAAAAATCTTAACTTTGATATTCTAAAAAGAAAATCATATTTCTTCATAAATCATGGATTGAAACGGCAATGAGTACGAAGACAATAAAAGAAAAAACACGCTTCCCGCCAGTCGTAGCTGGTTTGACGCCTTATACAGGAACGTTTGGCAAAGAGCAAATTACGCATTTGTTGAAACGAACCATGTTCGGTGCCCAAAAAGCGGATATTGATTTTTTTGTGGGTAAAACCCTAACAGAAACGATTAATATGCTTTTGACGGAGCCTGCTGCCTTGACAGATGCTCAATTGCCATTGAGAAACTATGCTGAGGGAACGTTGCCTTTGGGACAGACTTGGGCTTACGCCCAACAAGATGATGGTTTTGATGGACAAAGGCGTAACTCTTTGAAAATATGGTGGGTGGGTAATATGGTCAATCAACCACGTAGTATTTTTGAAAAAATGGTCTTGTTTTGGCACAATCATTTTGCAACAAGTATGTTGGAGTCATTTTCTTCGATGTCTTTTGAACATGTGATGTTGCTGCGAAAGAACGCTTTGGGCAATTTCAAAAGTTTTACAAAAGACATCACGCTTGATGCAAATATGTTGCATTACTTGAATGGTTTTTTGAACAAAAAATCTGCGCCTGATGAAAACTATGCACGTGAATTACAAGAGTTATTTACATTGGGCAAAGGTCCGAATGCGCAATATACTGAAGCAGATGTGCAAGCAGCGGCTCGGCTACTGACGGGTTGGACTTTTTCGAGAGCGCAAGTGGAAAACCCCGTAGGTTCAGGAAAATATTATTGGCAAGTGGTTTTATCTATAAGAGACCATGATATTGCGCCCAAACAATTCTCTGCTTTTTATGACAATAAAATCATAACAAATACCGCAAATACTGAGGGGGGGGCAATGAAAGAATTGGACGATATGCTGGATATGATTTTTGCAAAAGATGAAGTGGCGCGATATATCTGTCGGCGTATTTATCGTTTTTTTGTGTATTATGATATTGATGCAACGATTGAAACAGAGATTATCACACCCTTAGCAGCCCTTTTCCGTCAATCGAATTATGAGATTAAACCTGTTTTGGAAGCCTTATTTTCGAGCGAACACTTTTTTGAAACGGGTTTAAAAGCCTGTTTGATAAAAAGTCCGTTGGAAAACGTTGTGGGTTTAGCGAGAGAGTTCAATATCATAGTACCGCCTATCACGACATCGCCCGCCACCCAAGTGACTGCCAGGTACAATGCTTTGAACAATCTCGTCTCAAATGCTTCTTCGCAAGGGCAATATATAGGTGACCCACCGAATGTTTCGGGTTGGGCAGCCTATTATCAAGAACCGGGTTACCATGAAAACTGGATAAATACGGATACTTTTCCGAAGCGATTGGTTTTTTCGGATACAGCCTTGCTGACAGGTCGTTCGGGTCTTGTTGTTGATGTTTTGAAGTTTACAGACCAATTTGGAGCTGATGCCGAAGACCCTAATACGTTGATTTCGAAGGTATTAGACATTATGTATCGCGTGCCAGCGACTCAAGCGATGCTTACTTATTTGAAAAACACGATTCTGCTCGGCGGGCAAGCAAACGAACATTATTGGACAGACGCTTGGTTGGACTATAAAACAAACCCAACGACGACGAATACGACGGTTGTAAAAACCCGGTTGCAGCAATTTTATTTATTCATCACGCGTAATCCAGAATATCAGTTGGCTTGATAAACATTAACTCCTGCTCATTATTTTAATGAAAAATACTGAGGGGGGCATTTTGCTCCCCTCAGTATTTTTATTTTCAAACAAACCTTTTAAAACAATTCGTTTTTGACTAAATTTGCGGTTTCTAAAAATCGTCCAATTTTATGTCAAAAAAGAACAACACGGCTCAAGCGACTGCTGTAAAGGAAACTTCCACTCCTACCCATCTTTCAGATTCGTCTGAATCCAATAATCCAATATTCGGTCAAGAATACATTGAAGTCATCGGTGCGAAAGTACATAATCTCAAAAATGTCAGTGTGCGTATTCCACGTCATCAATTGGTTGTCATCACAGGCATTTCAGGTTCTGGGAAGTCATCTTTGGCATTTGATACGATTTATGCCGAAGGGCAACGGCGATACATGGAAACTTTTTCCAGTTATGCCCGTCAGTTTATCGGTACGATGGAACGGCCTGATGTGGAGCAAATTACGGGTTTGTCGCCTGTTATTTCGATTGAGCAAAAAACAGTGGGGCGCAATCCACGTTCGACAGTTGGGACAATTACAGAAATTTATGACTTTATGCGGCTTTTGTACGCCCGCATTGGCGAAGCATATTCCTACGAAACGGGTCAAAAAATGGTGAAATACACCGAGGAACAAATCCAAAACCGCATTTTTGAACTGTTTTTTGATAAAAAAATAATGATTCTTGCGCCGCTTGTTCGAGGGCGTAAAGGGCATTATCGTGAGCTGTTTGATGGTATCCGTAAACAAGGCTACACCAAAGTACGTGTGGACGGTATTCTGATTGACCTCGAACCCAATCTCCAAATTGACCGATTCAAAACACATGATATTGAAGTCGTCATTGACCGGCTACAAATTGGCGACGACAGACGCGAACGCCTTGTTTCTTCCTTAGGAACGGCTTTGAAAATGGGTAATGGTATTGCTATGGTCATTTTAGTAGATAGCCAACAGGTGATAGGCGACAATTTTACTGAGGGGGGCAATATGATGACATTTTCTAAGCATTTGATGGATCCCGTGTCAGGTATTTCCTACGAAGAGCCTAATCCGAACACTTTTTCGTTCAATTCGCCTTATGGTTCATGTCCGCATTGTAAAGGTTTGGGGCATGTAGCAGAGGTAGATTTGGACAAAGTGATGCCTGATAAAGCGAAAAGCATCAACGAAACGGGCATTATTCCTTTTGGGGAAGTGCGTGAAAACTCGATGTTTCAACAATTGCGTCATATTGCAAAACGATATAATTTTACATTTTCAACGCCCGTAAAAGATATTCCTGAAAAGGCAATGAATGTGATTTTACATGGTGGAGAAGATAAGAGTATTAAATTTCCAGGTGTGGTGCCTGTAAGCGACTTGGTTTATTTTGATTTGGCTTCAACAGGACTTGTACCGATGTTGAAAAAATGGTACGAGGAAACCGGTTCTGAAAAAATAGCTTCGTGGGCGGAGGATTTTATGACCGTTGGCACATGTCCAGAGTGTAATGGCTACAGATTGAAAAGAGAATCATTGAGTTATAAATTAGTAGAAAAGAATATTGGTGAGTTGTCGTTGATGGATATGACCGATTTGGCTGCATGGTTTGAAAACGTAGAAAACCATTTGACCGAAAAACAAAAAACGATTGCCAAAGATATTTTGAAAGAAATTCTCTTACGCATTGGCTTTTTACTCAATGTCGGACTCGATTATTTGATGCTCAATCGCCCTGCGGGAACGCTGTCGGGTGGTGAATCGCAGCGCATCCGTTTGGCAACGCAAATTGGTTCGCAACTCACAGGCATCACGTATATATTAGATGAACCTTCAATCGGCTTGCATCAGCGCGACAATGAACGGCTGATTGAGGCTTTGCGGCAACTGCGTGACATTGGCAACTCTGTGATTGTGGTCGAACATGACAAGGATATTATGATGGCTTCTGATTATCTCATGGATTTGGGACCGGGCGCGGGCAAGCACGGTGGTGAATTGGTTGGCGAAGGTATCCCCTCAGTATTTATCAAAAATTCGACCTTAACAGCTGAATATCTGAACAATGTGCAACGCATTGAAGTGCCGAAAGAGCGTCGAAAAGGCAACGGGAAGCACTTGATACTGAGGGGGGCAACAGGCAATAATTTGAAAAATGTGAATATCGAAATTCCGCTTGGCACTTTGACGATGGTCACAGGCGTTTCAGGTAGCGGTAAGTCAACGTTGATTAATGATACTTTATATCCTATTTTGCGCCAGCATTTTTATAATTCTATAAAAAAACCCATGCCTTACGTAAAGGCACAAGGATTGGGGCATTTGGACAAAGTGATTGAAATTGACCAATCGCCGATAGGGCGCACACCGCGTTCAAATCCAGCGACTTATACAGGTGTTTTTACAGATATAAGAAATATATTTGCAGGTCTGCCAGAGGCAAAAATCAGAGGTTATAAGCCTGGGCGTTTTAGTTTTAATGTCAAAGGTGGACGTTGTGAAACGTGCGAAGGTGGTGGCAAACGGGTGATAGAAATGAACTTTTTGCCCGATGTTCAAGTAGAATGTGAAACATGTATGGGTCGTCGCTACAATCGTGAGACATTGGAGGTGTTGTACAAAGGTAAATCCATCAACGATGTACTGAATATGACTGTCGAGGAAGCTGTTGTTTTTTTTGAAAATATTCCCAATATTTATCGAAAAATGAAGACCTTGTTGGACGTTGGTTTGGGTTATATCACGCTCGGACAACAAGCGACAACACTTTCGGGCGGTGAAGCGCAACGTGTCAAATTGGCAGAAGAACTGTCGAAAAAAGATACAGGAAACACAATGTATATTTTAGATGAACCCACAACGGGCTTACATTTCGAGGATATTCAGCATTTACTCGTCGTCCTGCAAAGGCTTGTTGCTAAAGGCAATACCGTTATTGTCATCGAACATAATATGGACGTGATAAAAGTGGGTGATTATGTGATTGATATGGGTTTGGAAGGTGGTTTCCGCGGCGGTGAAGTGCTTGTTGCGGGAACGCCCGAGGAGGTAGCAGTGCATCCGAGGAGTCATACGGGGAGGTTTTTGAAGTTGGAATTGTGATAAAAAGGAATAAAATGGGTTCATTTTGGGAAATTCGCGAAAAAGAGTATTACACAAATCGCGAAAAATATTACGAAGATAATCCTAATCAAATTGAATGTATGAGTCTTGCTTTGGGTATTGGCTTAGTTCTGTTCTTTTTGGGGTTTTGTCCAATGAATCTAAAAAGATTAAATAAAGAAGGGGCAGAATATAGTCCCTTGTGCCGTCAAAGTTTTTATAAATATCCTCTGTATGGAGTTATAAAAGAAAAAGAGATCGATACTAAAGAACGAGTATCTCAAATTCATTTTCAATCTATAGAATCAAATGCTATGGAAAGTATAGTTTGCAGATGCAAAGAGGTACATCAACTTTATGATGCCGTAGAAACTGGAGATACAATTTTGAAAACTAATAATACGCTTTGGATTAAAATAATGTACTTCCCAGAATATAAGAATTAAATTATTATAAAACTTATAAAGAATAATAAAAACGTATTCACCAAAAATGGAAAACCAAGAAATCATACCCCAAAATACTGAGGGGGGCGAAAATGCCTTTTACGAAAGCCGTCTCGACTTAACGCCTGTGCGCAATGCCGTTGATGCTGTCAAAAATGAATTGTCAAAAGTCATTGTTGGGCAAGACGAATTGATGGATTTATTGAACATTGCTTTGCTCTGCGATGGTCATGTGTTGCTCGAAGGTGTGCCAGGCATTGCTAAAACAATGACTGCCAAGCTGTTAGCGAAGACGATTGATGCGGGTTTTAGCCGTATTCAGTTCACGCCCGATTTGATGCCGAGCGATGTGATGGGAACAATGGTTTTTAATGCCCAAACGTCGCAATTCTACTTCAATGCAGGTCCTGTTTTTTCAAATATTGTCTTGATTGATGAAATTAACCGCGCACCTGCCAAAACGCAAGCCGCTTTGTTTGAGGTCATG
Source organism: Saprospiraceae bacterium (assembly GCA_031411275.1). Lineage (GTDB taxonomy): Bacteria > Bacteroidota > Bacteroidia > Chitinophagales > Saprospiraceae > JAAFJT01. Next base: position 118,421 of record JANOAU010000181.1, read on the forward strand.
GAAGAACGCCAAGTGACAGTGGACGGTATAACCCATTTGATGACGTTTCCGTTTTTTGTCATCGGTACGCAAAACCCGATTGAACAGGAAGGTACGTACAGGCTACCCGAAGCGCAACTCGA
>JANOAU010000182.1:0-24523 GCA_031411275.1 Saprospiraceae bacterium
ATTGAAATTCAATGCTTTGCGTAACCGATAAACGAATAACTATTAACCAATAACTACTTACACTGTGGCTTTATGTTAATTATTAACTTAATTGACTGAAAAATAGGGTACTTGAGTCGTAAAGACATTATAAAAAGTCAATGGACAAATTACGTATTTCATATAACGTGTTAAAGGTAAAGCACGTATGAGTACCAACACTTGTGCTTCTGAATCGGCATTAAAAACCGCCCAAACCTTACCACTTTCGAGTGAAACTGCATAACTCACCAATTTGCCTTCGGCAAAATACTCATTAATAAGGGAACGCTGGTCGGGTATCCGATTGGAAAATCTTTCAGTTAAAACGGCGGGCATAGAGAAATCCACCATGTATTGATTCGTGTCGTTAGGCATATTTTAGGTGACCAATTTTAAGCTTGGTTATACTCACAAAGTTACATGAAAAAAGAGAATGTGTGGGGGAAGAATGCTCTCAATTTAAGAAAATAGTGTTAAATTGCCTCTTTCTTTACGATTTTCTATCTTGGTTCAAAACTTAAAATGCACAAAAAAATGATTCTTTTATTCGACTTATTGAGCAATATAGGGAGTTTTACACTTGTTAAAATGCTCGTTCCCGCATTTATGACCATCCTTTTTTTACAATCAGGTTTCGATAAAGTTTTTAATTATAAAAGCAACCTCGATTATTTCACAGACCATTTCAAGAACTCCCCCCTCAGTAAAACGGTCGGTTTGTTGATGCCAACGATTACAATTTTAGAAGTTTGTGCGGGTATCGTCTCTGCTATTGGCACTGTTTCACTGGTTTTTGGTAGCGAAATTTGGGCTTTTGCAGGGGTTATGTTGTCAGGTTTATCCTTATTATCTTTGTTTTTTGGGCAACGTATTGCAAAAGACTATGCAGGTGCGGGTGCTTTGACGGGGTACTTTATTTTAGTTGTTGTTGGTTTACTGATATTGTCATAATTTGAAAATGGAAAAATAATAGCTTAAATTTGCTTGAAAAATAACAAATCCATATTTTATAAAGGAAATTATTGATATGCAAACCATTGAATTAAAAAAAGGTTTAGAAATTGGCTTGGACGAATTAGCCCAACGCTTATCTCAATTGGATAGCGTTGAATTGAATGTCTTTTTTTCTCAATTAAACGAAAAAATTATGGGGCAGCCTCAATTTAATAAGCTTTCTCAAGAAACAATTTTATTAAAAAAAATAAAAAATGCTATTCCTCCATCTGTTTTAAAGCACTACCAAACTTTAAGCAAAAAAGCAAGAGTACAAGATATTTCCGAAAAAGACCGTCAAGAATTATTGTTGTTAAGTGATTTTATTGAAGAAAAAAGTGCTGAAAAAGTCAATTTATTAGCATCTCTCGCCCAAATAAGGCAAATTCCTTTATCTGATTTATTACAAGAATTCGCTATCAAAAGTATCTCTTAAAAATGGCGAAACGGAAAAGGTTTTCTGAAAATGAACGAAGTTTTATTGTTCGACGAGCGCAGTCATATTGTGAGTATTGTAAAACGTTTGTTCCCGATACATTTGAAATCGAACATATTATTCCAGTAATTCATGGAGGAACAGATAATTTTGACAATCTTGCTTTATCATGTGGCGGTTGTAATAGTCGTAAAAGTTCTAAAATAAACGCAATTGACTCTTTGACAGGAATTGAAGTATCTCTTTTTCATCCTCGAAATGAAATTTGGCAAGAGCATTTTGAATGGATTGATAATTATACCCATTTAATAGGCATTTCTTCAATCGGAAGAGCGACGATTGAATTGTTACAGTTAAATCGAGCGGGTCTAATCAGTCTAAGATTGATGCTATACAAGCATAATAATTACCCACCAAAATAATTTTAAATTTTCCAATATCTAAAAAATAAAAAAACGCCAGCACGCAAACTTGCATTACCGACGTTACTCAATGAGAGAATCATACAAACTAAAACTGACTATATTTTTTTAAACCTTAACTCTTTCCTTGCGAATACGCTGTGTATTGCCACTTTTTCGGCGGTCAAAAATGTAGATAATGTCGCCTTTTTGCGCTTTTACTTTTGCCCAAGCTTTTGCAAAATCGTAATTTTCAAAGCCTTTATTCAACAATGTTTCGCTCATTTCGCCATTCGGTTTTGCATATTCGCCCTCGAAACAAGTTCGATATGCTGAATCATGCGGCACGACAAAGGCTTGAAAAGGCGGTTTGTTCATTGACAAAAACGGTTTGGTATTTTGCAATGTCTTTCCTGACATAAAAACGCCTAAACGTCCACCAATGACACCCACGTAATTTTTGATAACAACTTGACTTGCAATCCATTCGGCAGAGTAAAAACCGCGTTTCATGCGGCACAACGGCTCGACTTCATACAAATGCCAACCTTTGTTTTGGATGTCATAATATATGGTGTGATGCGCCGCAGGTTTATCCGTTACGAAAATGCCTTGCTCGCACCATTCATAGTTTTTTTTCACTTGTCGTGACGCTGTCAAAGTCTGTCCGACTTGAAAACGCCGTGGCGAAGCATGAAAAAAACGCTTATTTTCTTTTTCGTAACGCATTGTTTTTCAATTATTTATAATTTTTTACTCCTTTACTTTTGATAACAAAAACACATCACGTGGCAAGCCATCCAATGGTTTGATAAGATATTTTTCGCAAAAGCCTTCAAGTTTAAAACCTGCTTTTTCCAAAACCCGTTTAGACGCTAAGTTGGGTTCAAAAACTGTCGCTTCAAGCCTCAAAAAGCTATTACTCAACCAATAATCGCTAAAAACACGAACAACTTCAGTCATAATCCCTTGACCCCAAAACGGTTTGCCAATCCAATAACCAATTTCAGCTTTATGTATTAATTGCGGTCTGTCATTCAACATGATACCTACGCCGCCAATTAAAGCCCCCTCTTTACGAATCGCAAAATTGACTACATGTCCATGTTTTTGTTCCGCTTTGCGGCAGTTGTTGATAAACCAATCGGCATCTGCTTCAGTGTAAGGCGAAGGAATATGGAGCGTGTAATCATAATGCTCTTTATTGTTCAAAAATTGGACAAACTGTGGTTTATCCGTTTCTCGAATTTCTGTCAATTCGATTTGGTCGTTAATTGTTAAAGTCTGTTTCATTTTTCAGTAATTCAAAATATTATTCTAAAACAATAAAATTAGGTAAACATAAATCAAAATTTAAAAATTTATTTATGTTTAATAATCAAACAAAATTTTGTTTATTATTTTTTAAAAGGTACAGAATATGTCTGACCATCAATGCCTAAAACCACGTTTTCAAAAGCTAATTTTGTCTCTTCTAAAATCGGATTTAAGTCATCATATCGGCTCGAATAATGTCCTGTCACCAACTGCCCAACGTTTGCCAATTTTGCTATTTGCCCTGCTTGTAAAGCCGTTGAATGACCCGTGATAGCAGCCTGTGCCGCCATATCATTCAAAAAAGTGGTTTCGTGATACAGCAAATCCACACCATATATATGTGTCGCAATTGCTTCATCAAAAGCAGTATCCGAACAATACGCAAACGAGCGTGGTTTGGACGGTGGCAAAGTCAATTCCTCATTTGGAATAATGCCCCCCTCAGTATCCACGAAATCAGCACCCTTTTTTATGGCTTTTATGTCCGTAAAAGGTATATCATACTGCTTGATTTTCTCAACCTTGATACTTCTATCCAATTGTTTTTCTTTAAACACATATCCCACAGCAGGCACACGATGTTTTAACGGAAAACTATGAACTGTATAATATTCATTATCAATCAGTTGTGTTGAAACAGTATCATCCACCGTAACAAATTCAATCCGAAAAGGGGACATACAATGTGTCAAACGAAACGTTGTCAAAACGAGTTCTTCTAAGCCTTTTGATCCATAAATTGTCAAAAAACGTTTGCGAGAAGCCATTGCCATCGAAGTCAATACACCAAACAAGCCAAAAACGTGATCGCCATGCAAATGCGAAATGAAAATATGGTTGATTTTCGATTTCTTAATACCCAAATCAGTTAAGCGCATTTGAGTGCCTTCGCCACAGTCAATCAAAAACAACTTTTCGTGAATGTTCAGGACTTGCCCCGACAAAAATCGGTTGCGATAAGGTACGGCGGCATTTGTGCCAAGTATGGTTAATTCAAATTTCATAAGCTCTTTTTTGCTGCGAATTTCGCTGATTTAGGATTAGTGAGCTACGAATTTCACGAATTATACGAATTTACAAATTATTATTATGTTAGAATTCGATAATTCGTTTAATCCGTGAAATTCGTAGCTCAATTTACGCTATCAAACGGCGATATTTTTGCCATAAAGCTAAAACACATACGCCATAATCAGCAGTTGAGTTTAAATACTCATTACCCAACCACGCCATCAGCAACAAAGTGGCAAATTTGATTTCGGGCTTAAAGACAACTACGACGCGTCTCGCCAAAACGAGGGCTACTAATAGCTGCCATCTTGAAATTTTCAAGCGTGTCATCGTCGTAGTTTTAGAAGTGAAAAAATTCTCTTTTATTGGTTATTGGGGACTGGTTATTCGTTATTGGTTGTTATAGTTTCAATTAATTACACAACTGATTGTTTAACAATTAATAACGAATATCGAATAATTAATATTTAATAACTAATACTCAAATTGGTGGACGCAGGTGGGATCGAACCACCGACCTTCCCGGCTTCAACGGGACGCTCTGACCAACTGAGCTATTCGTCCTTTTTAAGTGAAAAGTTGTAAGTGAAAAGTAATAAGTTTGCACCCCTCAGTAAATTTATCAATTTTCACTTATAACTTAATCGCGGAAAACAGTGGACTCGAACCACAGCCGATTCAGTCGACCCATCAACTTAGCAGGTTGTCTCTGCACCTCGCAGATTTATTTTCCAATTTGTGCCGCTGGTAGGATTCGAACCTACTCAACCGAAGTAGATGATTTACAGTCATCTGTGACTCTCCAACTTCACCGCATCGGCTTTTTAAGTGAAAAGTTATAAGTAGAAAGTGATTAGTTTGCCCTCGCAGTAAACTTTTCATTTAATAGAGGAAGACGGAGGACTCGAACCCCACCCAGTTTTCACCGAGACCTTGTTTTCAAGACAAGTCGCACGTCCAATCGCGCTGCTTCACCTTCCATTTTTTGGTTATTGGTTATTAGGGATTAGTTATTAGGGTTGGTTATTTAATACATAATCAATTGATTAATAAACAGTTACCAATCCCCAATAATCAATCCCCAAACAGTACGGAAAGACAGACTCGAACTGCCACTCTCATGCTCCCAAAGCATGCCTTCTACCATTGAATTATTTCCGTAAAAATCAAAATCCTGGCGGGTGCGGAAAGACTCGAACTTCCAACCCAACGGTTAACAACCGTTCGCTCTGCCATTGAAGCTACACACCCAATTAAAAAAAATTGCGGAAATGACGGGACTCGAACCCGCAGCCTTCGGATAGACAATCCGTTGCACCGCCGTTGTGCTACATCTCCTTTTTTAAGTATGAATTATGAGTTATAAGTTATGAAAGCCCTATATTTTATATTTCATCATTATAAAAGTAGTCCTTAACAGATTTGAACTGTTACTAATTGGTTTCTAAGACCAATGCCTCTTCCAGTTGGGCTAAAGGACTGTAATTTTTGTACTCTCGACGAGGTTCGAACTCGCAATGTCCACAGTGAAAGTGTGGTGACTTAGCCAATTTGTCCACAAGAGCTTTTGGGATTGAATATTGTTTATTGATTATTGTTGAATTGACGTCAGAACAATAATAAATATTCATTTATTCACCAATAATCAATCGCAGTGACCCCGATGGGAATCGAACCCATAACCCTCGGATTAAAAGTCCGATGCTCAACCAATTAAGCTACGAGGTCATACTCGTTTTCGAGATTTACGCTTTCGAGTCTTCATAATGTATTGATTTTAAATTGTTTAAAAAATAACTTGTTGGCTTGGTAGGAATCGAACCTACGACCTTCATCGTATAAGAATGTTGCTCTGAACCGTTGAGCTACAAGCCATTAGAGTTGGTTATTAGTTATTGGTAATTTGTTATTGGTTATTAGTGTGTAACTAATTGACTATTAACCAATAACGAATAACCATTAACCAATGTGAGCAAGTAGTCGGAATCGAACCGACATCCACTGTTTGGAAGACAGAAATCCTACCCTTGAACGATACTTGCTTGATTATCAACTACTTATCACTTATCATTTTTCACTCATTGTGAGCTAATAGCTGGAATCGAACCAACGTCCGCTGTTTACAAGACAGCCATTCTACCATTGAACCATATTAGCTTTTTCTAATGTTTTCGGAATTCACATGAACGAGTAACGAATACACGGATAACAAATAACGAAAAGGGTGATAGATGGGACTCGAACCCATAACCTCCAGAATCACAATCTGGCACTTTACCAATTAAGCTACAATCACAGTCGTCTCGAAAGGATTTGAACCTTTGACCTTCGCCGTATCAGAGCGACACTCTACCACTGAGTTACGAGACAATTAACTTGTTGATTATCAAATACTTATTACCAATTATCTATTTTCATGTCGCGGGTATCGGACTCGAACCGATGACTTCCAGATTATGAGACTGGCACGCTGCCACTGCGTTAACCCGCAATTTTTAGTTTTGAGTTATAAGTATTGGGTGACTCAAAACGCCAAACCCCATGATTTAACCATCAATTACAAAGACACTTTAATACTCTATATTTCAAAGAACTTAAAATTTAAAAGTTAACAAGATGTTGCGTTTTGATCTGCTATTGACCCGTTTAAGGACTTTTCCATCACTGATTTAAACAGATTTTAATGATTTCAGTGATGAAACTCGATTGAATCGAGTTTCAGAAAAAAATTTGATGATGATTCTCTAAAATTGTTAGTCCAAAAACAAGGTGAATGAAACGCGATTGGGTGTCGTATGTCGGAATAACACGACCTTTTCTTTCACCTTTGTTTTAAGTAACTTCGGATAATGCCTTCTGTTAGTTGTATGGTCAGATAGTGCAGTAAAGTGTTTATTGTCAAGGCTTTAGCAACATTTAGGAAATTTTTAAAATTTCTTAAATGTGCATGTGACCCAAACGACAAAATACCCCCTCAGTATCAACTTTGTTTTTTGAACAAAAGCGACAGACAATTGTGGAAGCAGAAAAGCAATAAAAAAGCGGAAATGGAGAAGAACGCTTTTCGGATATGTTTTTTGTACCTTATCGTTTGCCGTTGTTACCTACGGCGAACGTGATACTTTTATCCGTTTAGCCAGTAGGTAGGTTTGCCCAATATAAATTATCACTAATCTCTGAATTTCTGCCTATAAAATCGCACACATCCGAGCCGAATACACACAATTCTGTCGCCGTACGCTTACGCTGCATGAGCAGAGAGGCAGCCGGCTTGGGGCTTATATGTAGTGGACAATGGATGATACTTGCGAATGTCATTTTATAGAAATTAGACAGTGATAAAAAATTATTTTATTGGATTCCTTTGCAGAATTATTTTGCAAAGTTGGGAGGATAACGCCACAAAAACAAGATTAGTTCCCCGTTGTTTTACTTTTTTTTGACAAATACTTTTGAACTTATTTATAAATAATTGACTATCAATTAATTGCAAAAATAAAAAAATTCAAAAAAAGTTTAAAAAAATATCCTTAGCGAAAATATCGCTGTGCGTGTATTTATAGCTCATTGATTTTTTAAAATCAAATCATCCAACTATACCCCTTTATCTAATCCTAATTTTTACCTTTGACCCCGTTATGAAACGAATCATTATCGCCATTGATGGCTATTCTTCTTGCGGAAAAAGTACGCTTGCCAAAGTGCTCGCCAAAGCACTACACTACGCTTACGTTGATACAGGGGCGATGTATCGAGCTGTCACCCTCTATTTTCTCGACAATAATGTGGATATTAATGATCACGCCAAAATCGAAGATGCCTTGAAACACATCGAAATTCATTTTGAACGTACTAAAACGGGCAATCACACAATCTTGAATGGTGTTGATGTGGAGAAAGAAATACGCACTATGCGCATAGCGGATATGGTTAGTCCCGTCTCTACAATTTCGGAAGTTCGGCGTTTTCTGGTGGCACAACAAAAGAAGATGGGGCAAAGAAAAGGCATTGTTATGGATGGAAGAGACATCGGTACGGTTGTTTTTCCTGAAGCTGAATTAAAAATATTTTTAACAGCTGACACCGAAATTCGTATCCAAAGACGATATACCGAGTTGTTGTCCAAGGGGCAAAATATTGATTATCATGCCGTGAAGCGCAATCTGATGGAACGCGATATGATTGATTCTAACCGCGCAGATTCTCCTTTGAGGCAAGCTAAAGATGCTATTTTGATAGATAATACCCATTTGACGCCTGCAGAAGTCATGGAAAAAGTTTTGGATATGGTGAATGCTTTTGCGATGGCTTGACCCCCTCAGTATAAAAGCTAAAATGCTCGTCAAATGTAAGATTCGACGAGCATTTTGGCTTTTATACTGAGGGGGTCATTTTCTTTTTAACAATAAATATTCATCCTTATCATAACTCTTAAAAGTATCATAACGAGATTTTAAAGCCTCCCAATTTTCATTCAAATCGTAATAAAAATCGTATTGGTGCAAAGTATCTACTTTGTTATCCCAAATAAAAGGCTCAAAGAGCCAATCCAGGTGTTGTTCTTGATAATAATAATCAAAAGAAGGTTGCAGAACACAATTTGTATGCAGTTTTATAGGTTTTTTTATTTGCATTTTTTGATATTCTGACTTCATTGTTTCTATTACTTCTTTAGTGTTTTTATCGAACCACCATTCTGAAAAAAAGGTCAGATTCGCACTTCTTGAGACATGCCACATACAAAAAACAGTAAATAGGACTGCTATAAATCTTCTTACCCATATTTTCTTATTGCCAATAAATGTTGCAATTGTTGGAATTGTCAAAGCTATAATCGGATATAAAAATAAGGCTGTGCGGTCAACAACATACTGTGTCCCGAAAGCATAAAATTGTGCCGTTATAACAAAAACAATTGAAAGCAATAAAAAGAAAGAAAATACAGCAGGATCTTTTGATTGTTTATTCCTTATTGTTGATGGGGCATTCGTTAACAATAATTCATTGTTCTTTATTAAGAGTTCATTGTTGTTTATAAGTAATTCATTGTTCTGGATGTATAATTTTATATCATTTTGAGGCAATTTATTTTTAATTATCTGTGCTTTGTTATTACTTATCAACAATTCATTCTTTCTTATCTTTAAATTATTTCTTTTAATAGAATTAGTTTTACTTTTTTTAATTTCATTAAAACAATTAAGAAATAACAAAATAAAAAGAGCGACCATTAAATTTTTAAATACAATAACTGTTTGATCTGAAAAATAACCTTGACCATAAACCGAGTGTGAGATAAGCGATACAACGCTGTCGTCCCAAATATTTTTTGAGCCATAATAACTGATTTGGTTGTCTTTTAAAATAGCTTTAAAAGGAGCATAAACTAAAATAGCCAGTAAAGAGGCTGCTATTATTTGAGTTCCGATACCCCTCAGTATTTCACGAATATTTTTCGTTTTTATATACTTTTGAATCTCAAAAATAAATATCAAAAAGTTCAAGCCCAAGAAAAAATGGAGTAATGCAAATTGAGCATAAACAGACAAAATAGCAAACAGCAAACTGATAGGTAAACTCTGTCGGTGCTGCTCTAAAACGTAACGAGCCGCATAATATATGCTCGTCATCATCAAGGTAATAGACAAGCCGTAGCCGCGTGCTAAGGAGAAAAACTCTAACATATAAGGATTGCCCACCATGACAGCAACAAACATCAGGGCCACAAAATCATCGGAAAAAAAACGGCGACTGAATTGTCCTACAAACCAAAAATATAAAACAAAACTGAGGATATTGGGCAAACGTCCTGCTACTTGATTCATATCAAAAATGCTAAAACTTAATTTGCAAAGCAGTGTATTGAGAATATGATTGTTGGTATAAGAACTTTCGTAACTTACCAAATTCCAAACAGATTCCTTTGTCAACATTGACAAAGTGTAGGCTTCGTCGGTGGTGACTTGCACAACGGCAGCTTTGACAATAATAAAGATAAAAAGCCCTAAACCAAGGCTAAAAGGAAGGATATAACGAAGTAAAATCTGTTGTTTGTTCATTTATGGAAAAGAATAATAATCTCGATTGTTTACGCTTCTAATTGCTTTAAGAGCAATTTCAATTCTCCATCTTCCAAATCTTCTCGTTCTGATTTGTCGTAAATGGTGAGCAAATAAATGGTTTCATTTTCAATTTTGACACAAGTTATTAATCGAGAACCGCCACTTTTCCCTTTGCCTTTTGATGAAATCGCCATTCTAACTTTATAACAGTTTCGCCCTAAACTTTCGCCTTCGTGAGGATTTTGGAGCAGTTCTGCCAATTTTTTAGTTAAATCACCTCTAAAAGAAGGAAATTTTTTGTTCAGACGTTTTGCTTCGATTGCAAATTTTCGAGTTGGTTCTATTTTCATACATTTACCGAGTCCTCCGAAAGCTCTGCTAACAAATCTTCAATGGATTGTAATTCGATTTCTCCCCGTTGATGGGCTTTCATTTCAGCAACAGATTCCTTTAAACTATTCAAAAATTCTTCTTTTGTTGGCGGGCGTTCATCATCAGGAACAAATGAAGGAGGCATATTATATGTCTTAATTTTTAGACGGTTAAATAAAGTCATTAAAAAACTTTCTTCAGCCTCATTATAGGTAATTATGATACTTTTTGTCATTATTCAAGTTTTAATTTTTCAAAATTAAGTCTGTGTCTTAATTTTTCCAAAGAAACCTAAGAGAATCTTTAAGTTTTTTTAAATTTTGGCTATTTATTCTGTTAACCACGTTTGAATGTGCCAAAGTTAGTAGAAATGCTCAAATGATTCATGCCACCAGCGATATGTTGTCGTCCAAGACCATAATCAATGCGAAAACGATTGATTTTGAAGCCTGCACCAAATGAAAAACCAGCTAAGGAACGAATATTTGGTAAGGACATTTCTTTTCTGGTTTGATGGCTGTAACCAAATCGTAGACGGAAATTTTCGCTTTTACCAAACATTATTTCGCCGCCAAAATTGAGATGACGGAATACTTCATCTGCCGCCAAGCTGAATGCGCTTTTGGTCGAGGTAGCTTCACCCAATAAAGACACTTCATTTTCTAAAGGATTGTCGTAACGCAAATGCCATAGCAATAAATCGTGGACAACAACGGAGAAACGAAAGGGGGCGCGAGCGAGTTTTTTTGATACACCGATTTGTAAATCGTAAGGTAGGTCTTGCCGGTCTTCACCATAATAGGTCTTAAGTTGCGCGCCGATATTTTTTAAGACGATGGTTGCGCCAAAATTGTTTTCTGAATTGATATACGCACCCGCTAAGTCGGCTGCCACGCCTGTTGAAGTATAGGATTCCAAGCGCGACTGAATGAATTTGGCATTGACACCCACTGAAAACCGTTCATTGAGCTGCCGCCCTGCCCCGACGAAAACGGCATATTCATTGGCTTTAAAAGTGCCTTGAAGGTTGCCATATTCATCGGTTTGCTTAAAATCGCCGTAACTGATGTATTGTATGCCTGCTTGAAATGTCGTTTTTAGTTTTTCAACATGATAACCATAATTGGCTAAACCGCTTTTGATGCCGCCCAAAAGAAAGTTCTGATTAAAACCTAACCCATTGTGCATCAATGGGTTGAGTAAAGAAGGATTGACAGAAGCCAAAGACAAATCATCGTCGCGCAAAGCAATTTGACTTTGGTTCAAACCTGTAGTACGGGCGGATGCGCTTTGTTTTAAAAACGCAAAAGTATAACGTCCACCATTTTGGGCGAATAAAGATGAGAAAAGGGTAAAAATACTGAGGGGTATTAAGAGTCCAATTTTTTTCATGTTTTTTAATTTTATATGCACAAAGATTGACAAAAAAACAAAGTTCACAAAGCACTATAACGTGTCTCTTTGTGAACTTTGTTTTTAAACAGCTAAATTAAATTGTTTAGAGTTTTTTAGCCGTATCCGCTGCCAAGCTGCTTTTCCAAGTAGTGCGACAAATACCATTTTCGCATTGTTTTTGCATGGTCAAATTGCCTTTGTCGTCATATATTTTGAGCAAACCATTTTCTAATTCGTTCATATACGTACCTTCGGCAGCAATTTTACCATTTTCGTGATACTCTATAAAAGGACCATTTTCAACATTGTTTTTATAAAAAATAATCTCTTTGATATTGCCACTTTTGAAAAAGAACTTCCACTTACCATTCATCGCGCCATTGTCATATTGCCCTTCCGATTTTAAATGTCCGTTTTCATAAAAAGACTTAAAAATGCCAGTAAAACTACCACTTTCATCGAAATTGCGGCGTTCTCTCACTTGACCATTTTCGTAATAAAAGATTTGTTCCCCCCTCAGTACACCCGCTTTGTAATTCGATTCTTCGCATTTTCCACCATTTTCAGTAAAAAACGTTTCGTGCATCCCTTCTTTAAGCTTTGTCTTTGGGTCAATGCTAAAACGTTCAACAAGTTGCCCTGCTTCATTTTTGTTTTCAACGACCGTTAAATTGCGACAACTACTGAGGGGTAAGAGAATGAATAAAAATAAAACAATTCTGTTCATGCTTTGCTTTTCAAATTTTCGATAATAAATGTTTTTAATGCTTTTTTGCTAATTTAATATACGACAAAACTTAAACGAAGTTTCTTAGGAGGATAGTATCAAATGTTAAAGTTTAAAAGTTTAGAAAAGTTTAGAACTAAGTCTTAGAAAGCCTTTGAGGCTTCCTAACATTGAGAACTTATGCTCGACAGTATAGGCAAATCAGTGAGTAATATTTTATATCAAGGTCTCAAAAAATGAGTGATAAGTTAATAATGCGTTAACGATGTAAAAAAGGATAATTACTTTTAGTTATATTTGCTTTATCGAAAAATAAAGCATTTAATCATTCCTATTAAGCAAACGGAAACTATGAAATTTTTTACTGGACTAACCATTTTTCTCTTCTTTTGTTTTATTCCTGTTTCTTGCGATATTACTGATACCCTAAAAACCGAAGTAACTGTGGTGCGGGAGCAAGCTGTTGTTTCGCTTAATGATGCTATCAATACCTTGCAAAATCAATCAACAGATTGGAAACCTGTCTTGAAAGACCTTGAAGCCAAAATTGACAAACGGGTGCAAGATGTCTTGACGTATAATATTCCTTACATCACCAATTTGGCTTCACAACGAGCTTTGTCGTCAGTGCTGTGCGTCAAAGAATCCGTAAAAGATGAAGTTTTATATTATTTACAAGTCGTTAGGGCTGAATTAGTTACGGGCATTCTGCCTCCGTTGCCGCAAACAAAAATATGTGCTACGTCACAAGTCACCCTTGACCTCAATTCACCGAGAAATATTCGCAATCAAATCTTTTACACAGGCTATTATATGCACACCAAAGACTCTATTAAAGCATTTTTGGTCAATGATTCTGCAAGGCTTGAAATCCCTAAAAATAAGATAGGTTTTCCGGATATATCAACTATAACACTATCGTTGACGGACTATTCTGATGCTGTATTAACAAATTTCACACATCTTCAATTGATGTATAACAAAGAGGTTATATCGTCTATTGGTATTGATAAAAAACTGCCTGAGCCGCCCGTTATTGAAACCACAACAACTTGGCAGCGCGAAATTATTTGGATTCCACCTCACACAAACGGTGATAAAGATTTTGATGGCTCGGGACCACGTATGGTTTCTCATCTCTATTTGAAGCACGACGGCACGAAAGTATATGCACAAATATACCTATATGCGCAGGAAACAAAATCAAATTGGACCACAGCGGTGGGCTCCTCACAATGGATTGAAATTTATTCTGTCAAAGACGGTTATCGCATCAACAAAATAAAGGAAGCTACTGACTATCTCAATATTTTACGTGCCAATAATATTGACTATGTGGACTCCAGCATTGAAGATTATATCATGGAAACAGTTGTCGGCAGGGCGATATTAGTAGGTGATACAACAGGCGATGACGCGGGTACACGAACCAAAATAAATTTGAATCTGAAATCTTTTAATATCGAAATCCAAAAAATTCAATGAAAAATAAACTCTACATGTTTTCATTCTTTTGCCTTTTGGCAAATAGTCATTTACAAGCTCAACGCCACGAAAATATCATCAAATTGGGCTTAATTGAGCCTTTTTACTCCAGTTTGGGTGTTGCTTATGAGCGTTTTATTCCCGAAACGACTATTTCAATACAAGTTTACGGTTCCATTACGCAGAGAAATGTGACAATTTGGGAGAGTCTAAAACCAGTTTTGAAGGGTTTTAGTGCCGAAGTTCAAGGACGGTATTATTATGCCTCCAAAAATCGAAATACCATCAGTGGTATCTATAATGGCGTTTTTGGCAAATATGGTGAAACCAAAATCACAATGGACGTACCCGACGGCGTGGTCAATTTCCTTGATGGCAACAGCAAAATTTTTGGTCTATTTATCGGCTATCAACAAGCCTTTCATAATCGCTTTTTTATTGATGCGACTTTAGGCAGTGGTTTCCACAAAGCCGATTATTCGGGTAAGTTTAGCGATAAAGGTCGGGTAATACCTTCTTTGATTTCAAGCGGTTTTATACCAAAATTTGATGTGCGAGCAGGTATAGCTTTTTGATTTTTTGAACACTTATTCTACTAATTTACATGATTTTTGCTGATTTTTTTGTCAAACTGTCGGATACTAAAAATTAGCATAGAATATGTAAATTAGCAAAATGAGTGTTCAAAAAAAACTATCTCTTCACAAAAGGTTTTGTTGCCAAAACGATATTCTTTTTTGTCAAACGTAAGATATAATTCCCTGATTTTAAATAGTTTACAGTAATCACTTTGCTCGATTGCAAAGGCTCAATGTGCATTAAACGACCTAAAATATCATAGATTTCAACATTTGTAAAAGTTAGTTTTTCAGTTGTTTCTATATTCAAAACAGAATCTGTGGGGTTCGGAAACAGCTTTATTTTATTATCCAAACTACCCCCCTCAGTACCCGAGGTTGTTTCTCTGAAAAGCCATTTGTAACCATCGGCAAACTCTCTTGCCCAAAACCATTCCGAGTGTTGTCCATCCGTTTTTGTACCTATTTTCAACTCATCATCAGTGTAACCAACACCCCTCAGTATAGAGACCATTTGCTGCATTTGAGGTACCATATCTGCATCTTCTGATGTACCAGACATAAAATAATAGCGCATCGTAAACTGCTTACCGCGCAAACGGGCTTGTGTAAAACACGAGTCGTTGAACCAAAATGAAGGCGAAAAAACCAAGGCTTTTGAAAACACACTTTGGTATTCGGCTGCTGCAAACATAGATTCCAAACCCCCTAACGAACTGCCGCCTACTGCTGTATTGAGCCTGTCCGATTTTGTCCTAAAATTTGCATCAATATACGGTTTTAGGGTATTGACCATAAATTGAGCATATTTTGCGCCATCCCCACCCCCATAACGGGCATTTTTCCAAGGCGTTAATTCACTGATTCTATCTGCACCACCGTTGTCAATCCCGACAACGATACAGCCTTTGTCTCCAGCGTTTGCCAAATTATTCAAGGTTTCATCTACTTGCCATTCGCCTGAAAAAGAAGTGGCGCGGTCAAAAAGGTTTTGTCCATCGTGCATATACATCACTGGAAAACGCTTTGTAGTGTCGGAATACTGAGGGGGTAGATAAATCCAAATGCGGCGCGTTCGATTGAATTGTGGCATCAAAAAATTGTTTGATACAATGCGCACATTGGCTGTTGCCGTTGAATTTTGCAACAAATCTTTCCAACTAAGCACTTGATTGTCAATAGATTGGACGCCGTTGTTGTAAGTCAAAGTACGATTCGAACGCTCACCACCGTTGGCATCGCCTTCAACAGCCGTCCATGAGCCTCGGGTGAATTTATATTCAAGAGCCGTTACAGAAGGCGTGAAAGTAATTTTGTAAGAGCCATCCGCTTGCCGAGACAAAATTTTAGATGTATCACTCGGATTCCAGTTATTGAAGTTTCCTACGATATAGATTTTATCGTTGATAGGTGTGTTAGTTGGCACGGAAGTGAGTCTAACTGTTAGTTGCGCAAAAAGAGATAATTGACTGATAGTCAACCAGATGAATAAGAGTGATTTTTTCATGTGAATGCTTTTTATTAATAATAATCATAAATCAAGAAATGCGAAGACCATTTTCGACGGTTTGTTGTGGTTGTAGCAGCGTTACCACCCCATCCTTATCCACGCTTCCCAAAACGAGTACTTCGGAGAAAAATTTTCCAATCTGTTTTTTCGGAAAATTTGTGACGGCAATAATCTGTTTGCCTACTAAGTTTTCTTTAGTGTATAAGACAGTGATTTGGGCGGAACTACGTTTGATGCCGATGCTTTCACCAAAATCAATCGTCAATTTAAAAGCAGGTTTTCGCGCTTCTGGAAAGTCTTCGACGGCAATGATAGTACCGACGTGCATTTCGACTTTATGAAAATCGTCGTAAGTAATTAACATCGTATTATTTATGAGTTATAATTTTTTTTTAACCTTTAATCATTTGAAAAATGTGCAAAACAATTTCAATGCTCATGATAGCCGTTAATGCCAAGCCAAGTGGTCGCATCCATGCGCCGTTCTCTTTACGAAATCTGTCTGCCAGAGGTTGAGTGGATGGCGAAAAGCGCGTTTTCCCAGTTGCAAAACGATAAGCATAAAAACCAATCGCTAAGAAAATAAATTCGAACATTAAGCCGATGTATTCCATGGATAGTTGATATTACTTAGGTGAGTACATATTTGATAGTAGATAGTATGAAGATGTCCGAAAATGATTGACAAAAAGGAGTTGAAATTCAACTCATAAAATCAATTAATTTTGGGTATGAAAAAAGAACAAGTCACAAAGTTAAAAAGCGAAGTTAAAGCGGCACGGGTACGTCGGTATTTTTCAGAATCAGCACGCAGATTAATCGTTCAACTATCCCCTACCAACTTTTTTATGCCAATACCGCATTAAGCCCATAACGGACATCCACGCTGGATTGGCAGAATCGTATTGTGCTTTATGTTCGCCGACGATGCCATATCTTGCCAATTCTTTATCTGTAAAAGTTTGGAATAGAGGCGTTATGTCTTTGACGGACAAATTTTTTTCAAAACGTGGGCGCATCCAATTTGCCCACCGATGCAGTCGGCGTTCAAGTTGTGTCAAATGCTTTTGAATTTGAGTGACTTGTCCGAAATGAGTGAGATGTAGTCGTTTGACTTTCAGCGATTTAATCAAATTGATAGAATGCGACCATGCTTCGACATCTATATCGGGCGGCGGACAAGGTGGTACGACAATACCTGTTCCTATCTTGCAACCACCGACATCACCTGTAAACAAATCATTGTCTAATTGCCAAGCGATGTGGTGAACGGCATGACCGGGCGTGTGCCAAGCCGTCAGTTCTGTTTGACCAAAAGGAATCTTTTCGCCATGCGTTGTGGCATGTATCCTTTCTGGTGCGATACCTTCCATTTTACCCCAAAGCACCTCCATTTGGTCTTGATAAATCTGTCGCGCCGAATTATAGAGTTTTGATGGGTCAACCAAGTGTTTTTTACCAAAAGGATGGACATATATCGTCGCACCCATGTCTGCTAAAGCCCATGCTGCGCCTGCATGGTCAAAATGAATATGCGTTAAAAAGACTTTTTTAACCGTTTCCAAAGGATGTCCTAATGCTGAACAGGCTGTTTTCAAAGACTCAAAAGTAGAATAAGGGCCTGTTTCAACCAACGCCACTTCACCATCGGCAACAATCAAAAAGGCAGCAACTGTTTCAGCATGTCCTAAAAAATGGAGGTCTAAGGTATGAATCGTCCGTTTCATATCGTTATTTTGGGGCGAAGATACTTGTTTCTCTAAAAAAAAACACCCCCTCAGTAAACAAGTGTTTTAAAACCGAGTTTACCGAGGGGGTGTACACAAAAGTATATGAAAAGAATTTTACACTAATTTCTTATTGCTTAATAAACTTATCTACTGAACGTCCGCTGTTGTTCTCAAAAACAACTGAATAAACGCCATTCGGTAAAGCAGAAACGGATAAGGTGGTTAAAAGCGAGACCTCGGAGGCTTCAATTTTCTTAGATAAGATTACCCGACCTAACATATCTGTTACCTTCAATGTCGCCGTCTCAATAGACGTTGTTTCGATGTTCAAAACGTCTTTTGTTACTGAGGGGTATATTTTCATTTTATTCGATACCGTTGTACCGATAGCAACACTGACGACTTTCGACAATCCTTGAGAACCATCAAAATCAACCATACGTAAACGATAGTAATTGATGCCATTAGCAGGTGTTTTGTCAACAAAAACATAGTCAGTTAATGTCTTACCGTTGCGTGCGCCAACTTTTCCGATGGGATTAAATGTAATGCCATCGCTGCTTTTTTCTAAATCAAAATGGCTGACATTGACTTCATCGGCAGTTGTCCATTTTAATGATACGGTAGTTTCTGTATTATTGTTGACTTTTTTAGCTGCGAATTCAATTAACGTTAATGGAATGGTGGTACAATTGACACCCCAATTGATATTGGCGTTATCAGCACCTGCATATTGTGGTATCAAAACACGTACAGCAGCAGCAGGCAATAAATCAGCTGAATAGTTGTAATCATTGGCTGGATTATAAGTAAAATTAGCTGTTGACAATTCATCAAACTTAATGGAAAAACCACTTGGATTCAACATCGCAGGAGCGACTTTCCCGACTAATGATAAACTACTATTGCTACTCAAACCACTGTCATCGTATTCATTATTGACCGATTTTAAACCAAAACATTGGATATTACTATTAGGTGAAAGTAAATTAGGACCATAAACTGCTGCAAAGTCTGCGTTGCTTCTATCTGCCAACATAGGCCAGCGTGTATCGAAAAAGAAATTGCCTTCTGCCCATACTTGCGAACTGTTGGATGCTCCGATGCCGTAACCCAGTTTATTGTCGCGACCTAAACCGACGTTTTCGTACATATTGTTCAAAACATGAACCGTTCCAAAGCGGGTACGTGGGTGGCGTGAGTTGGTTGTATTGAAATAATTGGCAAAGTAAGTGACTTTCAAGCGACCTAAATCTGTTGCACCATTATTATCACTATGACCTAACAAACAGGTTTTCCAATGATTGCGGTATTTACACCACGAAATCGTTACAAAGCTGGCACCGTCTTTCACTTCACTTGTTCCATCTGGGTCTTCTGTATTGGCTGGTAAGGTTGTTGGATGTCCGAATGTACAATGGTCAATCCAAATATGATGTGTTTCAGGATAACCGACATTCACACCATCATCATGGTAATCATAAAAAGAAATATTGCGAATGATGGTATTAAACGAGCGTTTGACGTTGATACCAATCTTAAAAATCACATTGCCTTCACCAATAAATGTCAAATCGCCTTGTTCTGGTATATCCAGCATATCGTTTCCATAAACATTCGCACCGATTGTAGATAAAGTTTGTGAAGCATCATAAACACCTGCTTTGAGGAGAATGATAAGCGGTGCCTTAATCATAATATTTGTACCCGATTGTGATTTATTTGCATAAGCCCGTTGACGGTTGTAAAGACTTTCACACAGTTTATTGAACTCGGCAGGACCATTGATGCACAATACAGGTTGTGTAGCGTTCTGTCCACCGACTGTTGGACCTGCAAAGCCATCCCCTGCCATACCTGCATAACCGACAACTTTATTGAAATTAAATGTATAATTGGCAGTAAAATTACCCGTTGCGCTCTTGTTGGCATTCATCGTCACGGTTGTCGTGGTATTGGTACCAGACGCATCACCTGTCCAATTAATAAAACTATTCCCCAATAAAGGTGTAGCGGTCAACGTAACAACTGTACCAGCGGCATAAACGCCATTCGTTGCTGATGGACTGGCTGATACCTCGCCAATACCTGTTTTATTGAGGGTTAAAGTATAGGTTGAAACACTTGTAAAATTTGCTGTAATGTTTTTGTTACTTGTCATCGCTACTACTGAGGGGTTGATTGAACCCGTCAAATCGCCTGTCCAATTGCTGAATGTAGCGTTTGTGGCATTAACGGCTGTTAATGTCACACTTTCAACGTCGAAATATTTATTGTTTGCCCGACTTGGGTTTTTCGTAACCGTGCCGCCATTTGTTGTGGCAACTGTCAAAGTATAGCTTGCACATTGTGCGCCAGAGATAGACATTTTATCGAGATTGGGTCCGTCGGTCGCAGCCCAATAGAGTTTGATGGTATTAATGCCTTGATTCAACGAAACGCTGGCTATCGCTTCAACCCATGTATCAAAATCAACCGTGCGTGGAAACAAAACAGAGCCGTTTGAAACATCGTTGACAAAAAGTTCGGCTGTTCTGACCTCATCTTTGGCAAACGAATAACGGAATTTGACTGTCTGAGTACCAGCGGTTTGTTGACAAACATTAAAAATAATAGTATTCGGTCCAGTAGCAACAAAATCAATAAAACCTGTGCCTGTATAATTTAAGTGATTGGTGGCAACAGTGCCTGTAAATGTTGCCTCTTCTGCTTGATAATCCGTTAAAGTCGCATTCGGGTCTACCAAAGTGACTGTAACTGTCCACGTTTTCGTTGAATTGTCTTGTGCAGTGACGGTATAGACAACAGGATTTGTAAAGTTTTGTGCGCTATTAGCTAATGGGCTAATTGTCGCATTGGGTGAAATAGTTAAAGTAGTGGGTACAAGGTTCGTTAAGGTCGAACCAAGCGGCATGTTAACAGCTATTGTTCCCGCACCAGAATTGATGGTGGCAGAGCCAATTTGACTCGGTGATAACTGAAAAGCAGTGATTTCTTTTAAGGTTGAAACAACAATAGTGACGGTAACCGTCCATGTTTTAGTGGAGTTGTCTTGTGCTGTGACGGTATATACAACAGGGTTTGTAAAGTTTTGCGCGCTGTTAGCCAATGGGCTGATCGTTGCATTAGGAGAAATCGTTAAAGTCGTAGGCACAAGGTTCGTCAATGTCGAACCAAAGGGCATACTAACCGCTATCGTTCCAGCCCCTGAATTAATGGTTGCAGAGCCTATTTGACTGGGTGATAACTGAAATGCAGTTATTTCTTTTAAGGTGGAGGCAACGGTACTGACTGTTACTGTCCATATCTTCATTGTCGTACCGTCCTGTGCGGTTACAGTGTAAGTAACAGGACTTGAAAAATTGCGGGCGGTTGCCGCAGTTGGGTTTATGGTTGCATTGGTTGAAATGGTTAAGGCTGAAGGTGTGACAGATGTTAAATCTGTGCCAATTGGTACGTTTACAGCTATTGTTCCTGCACCACTGTTGATGGTCGCATTGCCTATTTGATTGGGTAAGGCGAAAGCTGTGATTTCAGCGGCAGTGCTGACAACACCGCTACTTTCAACGTATAAATCATGGATTTGGAGCGTACCACCGTTTGTACATTCTATCTTAACTGTAATGGGGGAATTAGAAACGATACTGGGAAACAAAGTGTGAAAATTGTATGAGCCTGTTATAACAGATAGCGAAGGCGTCAAAACAGTAAACGTCGGGTCGCTCTGCAATTTATAACTGACAATGACTGTTCGCGCACCACTTGCTGATGATTTCATATTGACTCGAAAAATACTACAACTTGACACATCAACGCTCATAGAACTACCTACGGGGATAGATACAGCACCCACCGAACAGTTAACGTCTCCTGCTTTGGTCGCGCTATAAGAACCCCCACTCGTATATGTAATCCCCGCAGCTAATGTTGGTGTATTAAAATGGTAGTCAAAAAGGACGGTTTGTGCATAGGTTGTAAGTGTTAGCAAGGCTAACAAGAGGGTGAAGTTTAATTTTTTCATTACGAATAGTTGTTGTTTGATTCAAAGATAGAGGATGGGTGTATGGGTGAATGGTTGTATAGATGTATTGTTGTATTGTTAGTAGCCATCTAACAATACAACAATACATCTATACAACAATACAAAATTACTGTTTAATGAATTTGGCTTGTTCCTTGCCAACTTTAAGCATGTAAGTACCGCTTGGTAAAGAAGTGACATCTATACGTTGTGTAGCATTTCCTTGAAGAATAACCTGTCCAACAAGATTTAACACTTGATAATTCTCTTTTGTATCAGCTTCAAGTGTTAAATACCCCGTTGTTACTGAGGGGTACATTTTGAGTTTAGTAGTCGTCGCATCGTTAGAAATAGAAATGACCTTTGAAAGGGTTTCTTTGCCATCAAAATCTATTTGTCGAAGACGATAATACGTAGAAGTTTGACCAGATGTAGAAAGTAGATTTTTATCATTATAGTAATAAGTACTGCCTGTGCCGTTGCCCTTAACAAAACCGATAACATCCCAACCTTCTTCTGTGCCGTTACCTCTTTCCACTTGGTAACCTTTATTGTTCAGTTCAGAAGCCGTTTTCCAAGTTAATTCGTTCGTTTTACCTTGTTTCTTTCCAGTAAAAGAAACCATTTCGACGGGAATACTAATGGCAAAAAAACTGGTCAATACAACACTGTCAATGTCGTTGTCAAGACCTGTGCCTCCAGTTGCACTGCGCCTGCTGACAATTTTCAATCGTTTGGCTGTTGATGAATTAATCATGAACGTTGTATCTTGACAAGTTACCGTACCTGAAAAGGCTGCGGATGAAGTAATATGTGTCCAGTTAGAGGTGGTTGCTAATGTATCAGCTGTTACATAAATACTTAGTCCACGAGATGCACGAGCGCGATAAAGGTGTAATTCTTTAATCCCTGCACTGACGATAGGTGTGACCACATAAGCCGTATCTATCCCAGAAGCAGCCTGATTGGCATCGTTAATACTGCTATGAAATCGAATATGGCTGGCTCCAAGTGCGGCACAACTTGTCCCTGTTGTACGATAAGCTCCCGCTACATACCATGTGCCTGATGTGGTGGTAAAATAACCAATACCTACACCGGGAACGATGACGTTAGCAGAGTTAGATTGAAAGGTACAGGGCGGGGTTGCACCTAACTCAAAACCTTCTCCCCAATAGACTTGATTTTGTGCTTGTATGGACGCAAAGTTCATCATACATAAGACAGAAACTATAATCGTTTTGCTAATAGATAAAAGTGTACTTTTCATTTTCATATTTAAAAGAGTGAATCAATGATTAAAAATTAAATAAAATACTGAGGGGGATACTAACTATAAAAAACAACTAAATAGGCTTTTCAGCCAAATTTTATTTTAGTATCACAAAGTTATGTTAAATAAAATATTAAAATTGTAAAAGTTACGAGAACGTTTCCGAAATCAGCGGATTAAATTGATTCAATTCTTTCATCCTCTGGCTATAGTGTTTTATACAACTCTTAAAATTATTGATATGCTTTTAACATCAATAATTAAAATAAAACATATACAAATGAACTAAAATCAAGTATTAAAAGTTGATGATAAAGTTTTATCCTTCCTATGGTTGGATACAACCTATAAGATGAACTACACCCAATGAATCAATTATTTTTCATCATCTTTAAAATTGTATAAAACCATGCAATCTAAAGTTCATTCTAAAGTTGAAACCACATCCGATGTCCTCTTTTATGATGGCATACAATTGATTAATGGCTATACCCGTAGTTTGCCTACCGTTGCGCCAAAAGACAAAAAGGGTCGAAAACTGAACAAAAAAGTTTTTCCCCTTGTCGAAAAAGCCATTGAAAGCGCACCCAAATTGGAAAATCACTTGAAACGCGATTTCACAACGCAAAACCTTATTGATAACAAAGCGGCACTCGACAGCAACTTAAACAAAGTAAAAGCACTGCTTGAGCAAGTTAACCTCCTTTTGAGTGCAAACACCTGTATCGGCAAAGAAATTGATTTAGATTATCGCATCATCTACGCGGCTTCACAAAATGCTGCCAAAGAAGATGTCTCTTTGATTCCGATTTGCGATGCTTTGGGTGCGCCTTTCAAAAAAAAGGCGGCTGGCGAAGGCAAAAAAGGAAAGAAAACTGCTAAAACGACTTAATGCGTTGTGTTTTTAGGTTCGGGGAACTTTTAAAATTCCCCGAACCTTTACCATTTTTGCTCATACCTCTACTAACTTTTGCTCACTTCCTTTAGTAACTAATTGCCCAATACTTGTATCCATTGCCTCCATCTTTAGATGGAGAATAAATAATTAATTAATTGAGGGGTGGGCATAACCTAAAAACGTGTAAACATCCTCAAAAGAGAGGATATTTACACGCAAAAAAGTTAAATGTCCACAAATTTAGAAAAATTACAGGTGATATTGGATAAAGTTTTTGCCCAATTACCCGTGAA
>JANOAU010000183.1:0-13579 GCA_031411275.1 Saprospiraceae bacterium
TAAAATAATCTTTATACCTTCCCACTGGGAATCAGTCAATTTTTTGAATTGAGTTTGCATCTTTTTTATGTTTTAAGCAACACAAAATTATGCTCTGATTACCTCTTTTTTAACACAATTAATTTTTAGACAAACTCTTAATCAGAGAACGGCTCTTTTTTTGGTTTTACGGAACTTGCGTATACACGAGACTCCTACGCAATCAGTTTTCGCATATATCCAATCTATTTACAAAATTATATTTTTCAAATAAATAAAAAAATATTGTTGTAAAAAATTGATTATTAGTTTTTTAGCCTTTCGCATAA
This sequence comes from Saprospiraceae bacterium, assembly GCA_031411275.1. Lineage (GTDB taxonomy): Bacteria > Bacteroidota > Bacteroidia > Chitinophagales > Saprospiraceae > JAAFJT01. Next base: position 309 of record JANOAU010000183.1, read on the forward strand.
AATACATTTTAATGTCAGTAGTCCTTTTTAGTAATCCAAAAGATTTTTTCAGAAGAGGTATTAAGTTACGTAGTTTTTCATTCGTATAACATACATACGCATACAAACATATTTTATGCGAAATACACTTTTCTTTCCATTGAATTTTGATACCTCAGTAAAAAAGCTTCTGCAACGTGTTTTGCAGAAGCTTTTCAATTTTGATACCCCTCAGTATAAAAGCAAATTCAAGCTAAAATTTAATGAAAAAGGCTTGAAAATTTAAAAATAAGGCATGTACAATGAAATAAAAGGCACAAATGTTAATAGAAAAGCCATAAATGTTAATAAAAAAGTCTTCTTTATTAACATTTATGGCTTTTCTATTAACATTTGTGCCTTGTGCATTAACATTTGTGCCTTTTATTTTAAAAATAAGCTTGAAAATTTTAAAATAGGCTTAAAAGTGTGTAAAAAATTTCGTGTAAACGCAAAAGTTATGAACTTTCTACTGTGCGATGATACATCTTTCAGTTTAGGAAGAGGAAATAAGTTTAGATTCACCGCCAAGAATACACCAAAACAACCATCCGTGAATAACTACCTACCCCCTCAGTAACACCTTGACTTTTGAGAAAAACATCATTAATTGAAGATGTATCGAACCAATCGGGATATTGATTGATGCGGTTATTGATGGCTGTGAGGTCGTTTTTGATGCCAATGGGCAGTTTTTCTCTAAAAATTTTATACTCTTCTGGAAATTGTCTTTTGAAATTGGAGGCAACATAACGATAGTAACTCAAATAACCTGAGTAACGTGTGAGCAAATCATCGGACTGAATGCACGACAAATAGGCGACAAAATTAGCGGTCGCTTCCTCCGTCCAACCATAGCCATGCGCCAATTCATGCGCCATAGAAAACGGTTTTTCCAACGGATGCAAGGCATTATCAATAGATGCTTCGCCAGTGTAAGGCATATAAATACCTGCAATCCCGAATCTGAAAAGCAAACCATCAGGCTTTATTTGTCGTCCACGAAGGTTACCACCTGCGGGGAAATGGTATTTTTGAAGCAATTGAGAGACATCTTGTCGTATTTTATGTTCAAAATCAGTTTGAATCGAAAAAGTCGTACTTGTATCATTGGTGTTTGGATTTTGAGCCAATAATTGTTTCAACAAAGTATCGCGAGCCGCAATAGCTTCTTGTACAGAAATAAACAACTCTTGACGCAAAGCCGTTGTATCTAATTTTTTAATAGTCAAACCAATTTGCTGTGTAAAGGCAGGTCGGGCATAGTTGAACGCCCAAAGAAATAGAAACCCGAAGAGCATAAACCCTAAGAAATTCACCGTTTTCAGCCCCCCCTCAGTAAAACGCTGCCGCAATGGTCTCTTTTTTGAGAAAAGGAAAACCAGCATTTTGACAACAAAATAGACCATAATGCCGTAAAAAATAAGCAAGAATGGCATAGGCAACAAAGCCAAGGTATAGTCAAACAGCGTTCTAATGCCTTGAAAAACAAAACGGCTGTAAAAAGACTCGATATACTGAGGGGGGGTAATGAAGCGAATAATGAGCATAAAAAGACCCAACCACAGACCTATCAAACGGTAGAAAAGAGATAATTTATTTTGAAAGATATTTTTTATAAAACTCATAACATAATGAAAATCAGAAACTTAGTGCCTCTTGTTGTTTTAACAATTTTATTTTTGACCAATTCATGTGATGGTAATAGCAGCGCATCTAAAAATCATAAGGCAAGCCCATTTGACACCACCAAGTTTGAACCCCAAGCATTGACCGATTCAGACCGTATGCTGTTGGCCAATGCAAATGGTAAAACGGTGAAACCCATCAGTATTGATGCCCTTTCGGAACAAATTAACGATGCCACCTCAAAATTATATGTTTATTGCTTTTGGAATCTCAAAAATGACGCAAGTGTTGAGACTGTAAAAGCATTAAACGTTTTATCCGCTAAATTTGACAGCACAAAATTAAAAATTGTTTATGTCAATATGCCTGGATATGAAAAAGTAGAAGATGTTAATTTATTTATTCGTGAAAATCAGTTGACGGAGGAAACGTTGATTCTGGAAAAAGCAGACGTCTCGTTTTTTTCTAAAAAAATCAGAAAAGATATGGTCGGCATCACGGCATTGCCTGTTATTTTGATGGTCAACAAAGCTGAAGAAACTTTGTTGTTTTACAATAAAGGCATGGACACAAAGGAATTATTAGCATTGGTGCATCCGCTTGTGTCTAACTGATGCTTGGAAATGAGAAACTTATTTATCTTTGGGCTGAAAAATGACAAACAGACAGGGGTTTTTGAATGATGAATGATGAACGATGAATGATAAATTATTGTGAGTCAACGCCTTAGGTGCGCATTATTCATCATTCATTATTCATCATTCATCATTATATCAATGATACAGCTTGACCAAGACCTATTCTTTTTTATCAACCACTATCTTCATTTTGGCGCATTGAACAAATTGATGCCTTACTGGAGAAGCATGTATTTTTGGACTCCCCTCTACATCTTTTTCATCAGTTTTTTGTTGTACAATTTTGGAAAAAAGGCAGCCATTTACCTTTTAGCCCTTGGTTTGACGGTCGGAATAGCGGATATGACCAGCAGTCGTCTTATCAAAAACAATATAAAAAGAGAACGCCCTTGTAACGATGCACAAATAAAAATACACGTCAAGCTACTCGTGCCTTGTGGTAGTGGTTACAGTTTTACATCCTCTCATGCCGCCAATCATTTTGCAGCCGCTGTTTTTATCATTCTGACTTTTGTGGACAAAAGGCGATGGCTGAAATGGTCGTTATTGTTTTGGGCTACGAGTATCTCTTTTGGGCAAGTTTATGTCGGTGTGCATTATCCGCTCGATGTCATTTGTGGCGGTCTTTGGGGCAGCGGCATAGGTTGGTTAGGGGCTTTTTTGTTTAAAAAGAATAAGAAATGGCGAATGGTGAATGGTGAATAGTGAATTTTTCATCATTCGACATTCGACATTCACCATAAAAAATAGATTTATGGAAATTTGGCAATATATTTTGCTTTATACAGCAGTTTTAGGCGGTGGTAGTTTAGCTTTTTGGTTTAAAAGCCACAATCGAAAATTTTTGCAACGCATTTTGTCCTTTGTTGGTGCTTATCTTTTAGGCATTTTAGTGCTGCATCTCATTCCCGATGCCTACTCGAGTGGCAATGAAAGGATAGGTTTGTGGGTGCTCGCCGGTTTTTTTATACAGTTGACATTGGAACAATTTTCTTTGGGTGTCGAGCATGGTCATATCCACGACCATCATCATACAAGTCGTCCTTTGTTTGCTGTACAAGTTGTTTTAAGCCTTTCGATTCATGCTTTTATGGAAGGACTACCCCTCAGTAATCACGATGTTTTACATGCCACTTCGCACGTTCATGAGGATGATATCAACCAACTTTATTATGGAGTGATATTACACAAAGCACCCGAGGCTTTTGCTCTCGCTTTGTTATTGCTGATGAGTCATTTTCGTAAAAAGGTGGTGGTTATCAGCATTGTGCTGTTTGCAGCTATGTCGCCGTTGGGTGCTTTCGTGACCCAATCCATTGATTTTTCAACAGATACACTTCATAAAATGATTGCAGTTGTGATAGGTTCGTTGTTACATATTTCGACGACGATTCTTTTTGAAATTGACAATACAGATGAACATCGCATTTCCATTCCAAAAATCATCGCTATTGTGGCAGGTGTGGGTTTGTCTTTGTTAGCGACTTTGTGAACACAAAAACGCCTCGAATACTTTGAAAGTAGCAGAGGCGTTTTTGTGTATTAATATGATATTCAATATTTTGTGAGCTTTTTTATTCGGGTTTAATTTTTATTAGGTGCGGGTTTGATCACTTCTTCCTTGATAACAGGCATTTTATTCAAACGCTCTTCGCGTTCTCGTTTGCGTTTAGCGGCTAAAACCTCTTTCACTTGCTTGAAATTAATATCTTTTTTATTCAAAGACCGATGCCAACAAACGACAATCGCTAAAGCTTGGTCTTCTGGAAAAGAGATACCTGCTTCGCGCATATATTGCCCAAGCCTTGAGCCTTCATAAAGACCCCAATTTGTCGTAATCCAACGACCGAGACTGAAATAGAGCTTTCTCGCGGCATCATTTTCAGAAAGAGACATAAATTTGTTACGCGACTCGGCATCAGTCAATCTATTTAATTCTGCAAATGCATCAAAAATATCTTTTGGAATATATTGACCCGACAATTTGGATTGCTGAATGCGCCATTCATATTTTTCTTTAATATCTGTTGCTGAAGACGCTGGGGTCGCTTCATCTTGACCAAAAGCAAACAGTGAAATGGAAGTGAAAGAAGCAATGAGAAGACATGTTTTCCCGTTCATATTTAGATTTTATTTTCTCAAAAAACGTTGAAAGCGTTTATTTCGTATATTCAAAAGGAGTGTCTTTGTTTTTTTTACAAAACCCACGCAGTATGTGACAATTATTGATTTATTTTGACAAACTATTTAAACATAAAAACGATTTAATTCATTTATCAAATCAACACCTTCATAATGCCCATCCAAGTCATCATGAAAATACGAGTACTTATTTTTCTTTTTTCTTTAAAAATACTCAACCTTCATGCTCAAAAAGATGACCATGTTAAAGGTCAACTTATTGTGCAACTTACTACTGCCGACAAGCTAACTGATTTTTTACATGCGTTCCCTCTTTTTCTTTCAAAACAAAATACACCTCAACAATTAGCACCGTCACTCCCTATTTTTCTTGTTTTTTTTGATGACACTAAAGAAGAAAAATCGTTGTTAGAAGACCTCAAAAAGCACCCCTCAGTATTGACAGCACAATTCAATCATATTCTTGAAGACCGCATTACGCCTAATGACACAAGGTATGCTTCCCAATGGTATCACAATAATCCAGGTGGTGGCACAGCCGTCGTAGATGCGGATATGGATACTGACGATGCTTGGAACATCACAAAAGGCGGTGCAACCACCGATGGTGATTCGATTGTGGTCGCTGTTATTGACAATGGTACAAATCTAACGCACCCCGATTTGCTTCAAAATTTATGGTTCAACCGTCAAGAAGTCCCTGATAATGGCATTGATGATGACAGAAACGGCTATGTGGACGACTATCGAGGTTGGAATGCCGCTTTTCGGAACGATAATGTTGAAGGCGGAACGCATGGCGTAGAAGTAGAGGGGGTCATTGGGGCTATTGGCAACAACAATCGAGGCATTGCAGGCATCAACTGGGCAGTAAAAATTATGAGCATAGTGTATGACGGCAGCGAAGCATCAGTCATTGCGGCTTATGGTTACATTATAACACAACGTAAATTGTATAATACAACGAAAGGTCAACGGGGTGCATTTGTTGTGGCAACAAATTCTTCTTTTGGCGCACCCAATAAATTTCCACGCGATGCCCCTATTTGGTGTGCCATGTACGATTCGCTCGGTGCAGTGGGTGTCCTAAGTTTCGGTGCGACAGCTAATAATAATGTAGATGTTGACCAAGTAGGCGATTTGCCTTCCACTTGTCCAAGCGATTACCTCGTTATTGTGACAGCTACCGACAATCGTGATATTAAGACTACAGATGCCGCTTTTGGTCTCATCAATGTGGATGTGGCGGCACCTGGTGTAGGTATCTGGACAACGGCGGCTAATGGCGATTATACCTCCGTGCGCGGTACTTCTTTAGCCTGTCCGATGGTGTCGGGTATCGCAGCTTTGGCATACTCTGTCCCGTGTAGCGATTTTACAAATTTTGCTAAAACCAATCCTTCAAATGCTGCCTTATTTTTAAAAGATTGGATACTGAAAGGTGCTGAATCAAAACCTGATTTATTAGATAAAATTAAAACAGGCGCAAGGGTCAATGCTTTAAATACAGTTCAAAAAGTTGTTCAATTTTGTGGATCGTGTCCACAACCCTCAAAAGTGAGCATCAAGGCTTTAACCACCACTGCAACAGTGACCATGTCGTTTTTGACAACATCAAATACCCTACAAGCCCGTTATCGTTTACTCGGTGAGACCAGTTGGACAACGCTTTCTGCCCAAACTGCCCCCCTCAGTATAAACGGCTTGCAAGCGTGTACGGATTATGAATTAGAAGTTAAAACGACTTGTTCAGGCATAAATAGTTCTCCTTTTGTGGTGTCTTTCAGAACGGATGGCTGTTGCAATTATCCTGAAAATGTATTGATTTCCAATGTTTTATCCAACCAAATCAGCGTTAAAGTGACTAAGGTGACAGCTTCAACGGGTTATCGGGTGTGTATGAGAGAGACAACAACAAGCAACTGTACATTTGATAAAATATTTACAGACACATCTTTTGTTGTCAATAATCTTAATAATTGCCAAAACTATTTAATGACCATTCAATCTGTTTGTACGAATGGTAACAGTAAAGACACGTTATTGTCTTTGCGAACAAAAGGATGTGGCGCATGTTACGATTCTGTCTATTGTCGGTCTTCAGGCAGCATTGCCAGCGAATGGATTGATAGTTTTAGTATCGCTAATTTCAAATTTTTTTCAGGTAAAAACGGTGGTTATGGTAAATTTGACACGATAGCAGCCGTATTATTAGCAGGGAAATCCTATCCAGTAACCATAAAACCAGGGTTTAGTGGCTCATCTTTTTCTGAAGGGGCTCGGGTGTGGATAGACTTAAATCAAGATGGTGATTTTGAAGACACGGGTGAACAAGTGATTGAGTTTCTAAGATTTACATCAACTGTCAGTGGCACATTAACGATACCCACAACGGCAAAAAACGGTGTGACACGCCTTAGAGTCGGCTTGAAATACGTTGGTGCGTCGGGAACGCCGCCCACACCGTGCGAAAGTTTCTCAGGCGGCGAAGTAGAAGATTATTGCATTTTACTTGAAAATCGTATTCCAACGGTGGAAATACTGAGGGGGGAGGATTTCAGCGTTTTCCCTAATCCTTTCTCTCATTTTTTAACCATACAAAATAAAAACCTTGACAATCAAATACTTATGATTGAGATGATGGGACTCGACGGGCGTGTATTGTATTCAAAAAAAATAGATCACAACCCCATGGAAATGGTTTTGACAGATTTACCCCCCCTCAGTAATGGCTTATATTTTTTGAAAATAAGAACGCCTAAAGGTATATGGGTTTCTAAGATTGTTCATTAATTAATCTCTTAAAAAAAGCTATTTTGTCCTTACATTTGCCAAAAATTAAAATATCTAATCATGAAAAAATTTCTTTTCTTATTTTTAGCTACATCATTAAGCCTTATTTCCTGCACTGAAAAAAAAGGAGCAACCATTTCTGGAACGGTTAAAAATGCCGCAGGTTTAGAGGGTATGTTTGAGGAGGTGTTGATGCAACAGGCTTTGCCGATTCAAAAAGTAACTTTTCAAGCCGATGGCACATTTTCTATTCCGATGCCTGAAGGGGCAAAAGGAGGCATATATCGCTTGAAAATTGGTCAAAAACAATTAAATTTCATTTTCAGTGGCAAAGAAAAAGACGTGAAGGTGGAGGCCGATTTGACAACATTGCAACGCACAAACTATAAGGTTAAAGGGTCACCCGACACGGAGCTTTATATCAAAACTTTTAACGACTTGGAAACAGGTACTTCAAATATTAAGAATGTCAAATCAACGATTGAAACGGCTGAAAATCCGTTGTTAAGTATGCTTTTAGCACTTCAAATTCAAGATTTTGCTTCGCCTGATTTTCTTGATTTGCATAAAAGTATTGCTACAAAACTGGAAAAAACATTTCCTGGTAGCCGTTATGCTATGGACTATGCGTCTATATTGACCACATTCCAAAATCAAGTAGCTATGGAAAAAGCAGGTGCATCAACGGTGGCGGTAGGTCAACCTGCGCCCGATATTGCTTTGACAAATCCAGACGGGAAAGTGATGAAACTGTCTGATTTGAAAGGTAAAGTAGTGTTACTCGATTTTTGGGCTTCTTGGTGTGGTCCTTGTCGCCGCGCGAACCCCTCAGTAGTAGCGGCTTATAATCGTTTCAAAGGTAAAGGTTTTGAAATTTACAGCGTTTCGCTTGATAAAGATAAAGATAAATGGGTGGAAGCCATCAAACAAGATAATCTGAATTGGGCGAATCATGTCAGCGATTTGAAGTTTTGGAATAGCCAAGCAGCACAACTGTATCAGGTACAAGCTATACCACAACAATATTTGATTGACCGTGCGGGTAAAATTCAAGCGATTGCCAAAGCAGGTTTTTCTATTGATGCGGAATTGGAGAAGATGTTGAATTAATATTCTAAATTCCAAAAAGACATTTTTTAAGGCATAGAAATTTGAAATTTGAAATTTTGGAATCTAAAAGAATCCTCGTACATTTGAACAAAATGTGTTTTCGTTTGTCCACATTCTAAATATGTCCAAAATGATACGTCTTATATTCGCTCTCGTTGTTTTAACGACAACTCAAATAACTGCACAGTCCACACGTCTGAATGCTGATACCAAAGGCATTATTTACAACAAAGAGAAGGCACTCGACGCACGTATTCATACGCACGGGTGGGCAGCCAATTTTATGGTGGGGGATATTAAAAGTTATTATAAAACGACTTTTTTCCGCTTCGGTTTGGGCGAATTGAAACACCATAAAGAAGTACGCAAATCGTCAGAACCCAGCAATTTACCGAGCCAAAGTTTTCGTCAATATACGTATGGTAAACAAAATTTTGCTTTTGTACTGAGGGGGGGCTATGGTGCGAAACGCTATTTCACGGAAAAGGCGGCAAAAAATGGTGTTGCCCTTGCTATTAGTTATTCAGGCGGTCTTACCACGGCTTTGATGATGCCCTATTATATTGAAGTCGGAGGTCCTCGTGATGCTAAAACAACGTCTATCAAGTACACAGAAGCGACTAAAACAGATTTTTTGGACCCTTTGAGAGTGAAAGGCAAATCGGGTATTCTAAAAGGCATTGGCGAAACACAAATCATTCCAGGGATACATGGCCAAGTAGGGGTCCATCTCGATTGGGGCGCATTTGATGAATTTATGCGTGCCGTGGAAGCGGGCATCATGATAGATATTTTTCCTAAAAAATTACCCATCATGGTTTCAGAACAGAATCGTCCTTATTTTTTCAACCTTTATGTATCTTTGCAATTAGGTAAAAGAAACTAAAAGATTGATGAATTATGAATGATAAATGATGAATTTATCACAATTCATCATTTATCATTCATCATTCATAATTTATCATTAGAGATTTATGGTTGAATTACAAATAGCAGAACCCAAGCCTCAACGTTCTCCACGACCCGATTGGTTGCGGGTGAAATTGCCGATAGGAGAGGAGTACAAAAAAGTACGCTCGCTCGTTGATACTTACAATTTACATACAATTTGTCAAAGCGGTCATTGTCCAAATATGGGTGAATGTTGGGGGGCTGGTACGGCGACCTTTATGATTTTAGGCAATGTGTGTACACGCAGTTGCTCTTTTTGTGCTGTTAAAACAGGTCGCCCAACAGAATACGATGCTGATGAGCCCCGTCGAGTTGCCGAAGCCATCAAGCTAATGGGTGTCAAACACGCTGTTTTAACTTCCGTTAATAGAGATGAATTAAAAGACCGCGGCGCAGAAATTTGGTTTCAAACGGTCGTTAATGTCAAAGGTTTAAGCCCTGAAACGACGATTGAAACCTTGATTCCAGATACTAAATCGAATTGGGCAGCTTTGGAACGCATGATTTCAGGGGGACAAGAAGTTGTCTCGCACAATATGGAAACGGTTGAAAGATTGTATCGCAAAGTTCGTCCCCAAGCCAAATATGAGCGCAGCCTTGAACAAATCAAACGCACTCAGGCATTTGGCAAACGCACAAAGTCAGGCGTTATGGTCGGTTTAGGTGAAACCAAAGAAGAAATGTATAAAATTATGGACGATTTAGTAGAAAATGGTTGCGATGTCCTCACTATTGGTCAATATTTGCAACCGACAAAAATGCACATCGAAGTCGCTGAATTTGTCCATCCCGATGTTTTTGCAGAATACAAAGCAGTCGGTCTGTCTAAAGGTTTTAAGTATGTGGAAAGCGGACCTTTGGTAAGGTCAAGTTATCATGCTGAAAGGCATATATAAGCTGTGATTATAATACGCAATGCTTTGATTTTCAACACAAATCAAATAAAAAATCCAAGCCGTTACTACAAACGGCTTGGATTTGTCTTTTATACTGAGGGGTGTCTATTTTTACATCACAGGCTCAACCGCAGAAGGTTGGTTTTCAGGCCGCAATGAGCGTACTGTTTTACCGGCTTGCCACATTTCAGAATTGCGGAGTTCAGCCAATTCAACTTCCAATTTCTCCCGGTAATCCACTTTTGAATTTGAGTCAATGGAGCGTTGTGCTTCGTTGCCACAGGCTACTTCATCGTACAATTCTTTGAAAACGGGTGCTGTGGCATCACGGAATTTTTTCCACCAATCCAATGCACCACGTTGAGCGGTTGTTGAACAGTTGGCGTACATCCAATCCATACCATTTTCAGCAACCAAAGGCATCAACGATTGTGTCAATTCCTCAACTGTTTCGTTAAAGGCTTCTGACGGAGAGTGACCACGTTTGCGTAACTCATCGTATTGAGCCGCGAAAATGCCTTGTACACAGCCCATCAATGTACCACGTTCACCTGTTAAGTCAGAATATACTTCTTTTTGGAAATTTGTTTCAAACAAATAACCTGAACCGATACCTATACCCAAAGCAATTGTGCGCTCGAAAGCACGACCTGTTGCGTCTTGGAAAATCGCATAAGAGGAGTTCAACCCACGACCTGCAACGAACATACGACGTAAAGACGTACCTGAACCTTTTGGTGCTGTCAAAATCACATCCACATCAGCAGGCGGAATGATGCCCGTGCGCTCTTTATACGTGATTCCGAAACCGTGAGAGAAATAAAGGGCTTTACCTGGTGTCAAATGTGCTTTGATAGTAGGCCATGTAGCAATTTGGGCTGCATCAGACAACAAATACATGATGATTGTACCGCGTTTGCACGCTTCCTCAATGCTGAAAAGATTAATGCCGGGCTCGAAACCGTCCGCAATCGCTTTATCCCAAGATTTTGATGGTGAACGCTGACCAACGATGATGTTCAAACCATTATCGCGCATATTCAATGCTTGTCCAGGACCTTGTACGCCATAACCGATGATAGCGATGGTTTCATTTGCTAATACTTCTTGTGCGCGTTCCAATGGGAACTCTTCGCGCGTGACGACGTTTTCAACAGTGCCGCCAAAATTCAATTTTGCCATGATAACTTATTGATTAATAGTTTTTTATAAAAAATCCAAATTTTAATAATGATGAATTATGAAAGATAAATGATGAATTTGGAAACAACATTTTTCATTTAATTTTCAATCAATTTTAAGAAAAAATACTGAGGGGGTCTATTTCAACCAAAAATTCTAATTTTGCACAAAAGTAGAATTATGTTTAAAATTATTTTTGATAAATATCTCGAAGATTATGATGCTCAAATCAAGTCTTTGAACCTCGATTGGACACTACCCCAAAGTGATACGCCCGTTTTTGCACCCGATTCTTTTAGTTTTTATACCTCTGTGGCTTCGGTTTATTCTTCAAAAATTGAGGGCGACCCGATTGATGCCAGCAGTTGTGTAAAATTTACTATTAACTTTTTAGTTAATTTAGTTGTGATGCCGCCATTTCTTCCAAATAAATACGCAGTTCTTCCATCGGTTTGGCAATCGCAACACGACCCGACCGTACAAATTGATAGATGCCATACTGCCGCAATTCATCAAGCAAGGCTTCTGTTTCAGATTCTAAACCCGTTTTTTCGATGACAACAAACTCCTTTTCGACGGTCAAAATGCGGGCTGCATGTTTACGCATCAACAAAATCATTTTGCCTGGGTCTTGATAAGCTGCGATTGGCACTTTATATAATGCAATTTCTTGATTGATAATGTCTTCATCTTCATAATAAAAAGCCTTCAAGACATCTACTTGTTTGTCCAATTGCTGAACGAGTTTTTTGACCTGTTCTTCAGTGACATTGACAACAATCGTGAAGCGGAAAATACCCTTGATTGACGATTGTGATGTCGTCAATGATTCGATATTGATGTGGCGGCGGGTGAAAACCATGACAACGCGCATCAAAAGTCCTGCTTTGTTTTCTGTGAACACACTTAGCGTGTATTGCTTTATATCATTCATAATCAATTATTTATATTTTACATTAAAATACTGAGGGGTCATAATTCCTTCAAAAATTTAACAAACTCATCAATCTTCAATAAGTTAATTTTTGGAAATCCTAATTTTAAAAGTATATTATAATGTCTATCGTTACTAACCAAATAGTGTACACCCGCAGAAATCGCACAATCTGCAAACTTATCATCGTCGGCATCATTTTCAATTAAATGAAAACGATAATAAATATCAATTCGATGAACATTGGGTAAAATATCAAGCACTTCAAGAAACATATCTGCCGTTTCTTTGTCGAAAATGTCTATAATTTTCTCCTCATACTCTAACAAAATATCCGAAGTGACCGCAATTTCAAAGTCGCCATTCATCAATTTATCAATGATGATACGATTGCGCGATTTTCGAGCAATAGAAGCAAGGATAACATTCGTATCCAAAACAAAAAGCAGCGGCTTTTTAGATGTCGCCATTGACAATCTGTTTTAAAGTGTTTTCATCATAGCCTTTTTCTTCCCAAATTTTGTCCGCACGGTCACGGGCTTTGTCCATCAAAAACCGCGCAATCACAAAGCGCAATTCTGTAAGATATTCTTCGGGAAGTTGCATGGCGAACACTTTAAGCAATTCAACTTGCATATTTGTCAAAGTTGGTTGAACCGATTGTGGATTTAATTGAACCATTTTTCTATTTTTTAGACAAATATAACCAAATTCCTATCAAATACTGAGGGGACCTATTCCAATACAATTTCACTCACACTTGCACCCGCAGGCACCATTGGAAACACGTTTTCTTCTTTTTCAACCATCACATGCAGCAAAAAAGGACCTTCGTAAGCCAGCATTTCAGCTACAGCCCCTTTGAGTTCCGATGTTTTTGTAATTTTTTTAGCTTTTATACCAAAACCTTCGGCTATCATACAGAAATTCGGGTTTTTCAATTCCACAGACGAATAGCGTTTTTCAAAAAACAATTGC
>JANOAU010000184.1:0-103024 GCA_031411275.1 Saprospiraceae bacterium
TATGTTGCTGTATGTTGCTGTATGTTGCTGTATGTTGCTGTATGTTGCTGTATGTTGCTGTATGTTGCTGTATGTTGCTGTATGTTGCTGTATGTTGCTGTATGTTGCTGTAATTCAAAACTTTACTATCTTTGCAAGAAAAATCAATAAAACCTATGGTAATCGCAGTAACGAATTTAAAAGGAGGTGTTGGAAAGACAACAATTGCCACTAATTTAGCTGTTTCTTTCGCTCACAGGCAAAAAAAAGTGTGTATCGTTGATACAGACCTCTCACAAAAATCGGCTATGGAATGGGCAGGAAATCGAGACGAAGCGGCTTTGAGAATTCCCGTATTTGGCGTAACCGAAAAACAACTCAACAAAGAAGTCGAAGCTTTACGCAAAGACTATGACATTGTGTTCATTGACGGTACGCCGCAGTTATCAGAACTTGCCAGCCGAACGATTTTAGCGAGTGATATATTAATCGTACCGTTGTCACCAAGTATTTACGATTTTAGATCGTTCGAAAACTTTTTAAACAAATACAGCGAGGTGAAAATGGTAAAAGAAAGTATCGGAAAAATCGAAGCATATGTCATTGTCAATCGTGTCAATGAGTCAGCAAATGTCAGTAAAGAAATTGACGAAGCCTTACGCGAGCATGAATTGACAGTACTCAATACACGCCTCGCTAACCGAGTGGCGTATGTGGATTCTGCAACAAATGGGTTAGGGGTCATCGAATATAAAGACCCAAAAGCTAAAGCAGAAATGAATCGGCTCACCGATGAAATCGAATTGTATATCAATAACTTTTAAAAAAGAGGGTGAACTAAATGGAAAAGAAAAAAATAACTGCCCGCAAAACCAGTTCTGCCGAAGAACAGGAACAAGCATTGAAACTTTTGATGCCAAGCCCCCCCTCAGTATCCGCCCCTGAAATAGAACAACCAAAAGAAAAAAAAGGGATACCCAAGAAATCGCGGAATCTATCTTCAAGACGTCCGTCACTAATGAAAACAGAGACAGCCACAGAAATACAACGCATCACCGTTGATTTGCCACTCGACTTGTATGAAGCCCTCAAGCGAGAGGTAGATAGCAACGGCACAACCATAAAATGGCAAATCGTCAAATTATTGCGTGAAAATCTCAAACTAACGACGTGAGTTGCCCGCGGCTTGGTGAAATTAAACAAAAACAGGAGTTTAGTTTCATAAAATAAAGAAACAAACAAAGTTTGTATTTTAATAACAAAGTTTAATTGTTTAGAACCTCTATAACTAATTGATTTTTAGATAGTTGTGTGCGTTATTGCGAGAGTTTCGGGAAAAATTATGAGAGTTTCGGGAAGAACAAGGTGTTTAATATGAGAAAATCGGGATGTTATTATGAGAGTTTCGGGAAGAAAACTCCATTTACTATGAGGGTTTCGGGAATAGATGTTTTTATTGCGAAATAGTGTGTATTCAATTCGCTTTATAGTTTAAATAGCAATAAAATAGCTTGGTTTTGATACAAAACCAAGCTATTTTATTGCTATTATGAGGGTTTCGGGAAATAACAATTAGATTCAAAATTAATCCTTTTTTCTTAAATATGAGGGTTTCGGGAAGTAAATATGAGGGTTTCGGGAAGGTGGATTGTAAGGTTGCCGCACACATATAAGGGCATTCCTGTTAGCGTGATTGTTGACTCAAAAAGTTGAGTATTAGCACATAAATAATTGAAAGTCAATTTTTTATAAAATTAAATACATAAGTATTATAAAGTATATTTTTGTTAATGTGAAAGACAGTCACTTGGTTTCATAATTTTCAAATATGAGTAAATCGGGAAAGATATTGACCGATTTTGGAAGCAAATTTAAGGAGAAGTTACTTTTTGCTGAATATATTTTATGAAATTCTTTTTTAGTTTTCATTTTTTGCTTTGTTTTGTTGAAACTTAGCTATTCAGCAATGAAGAAAAATAGTCAACTCATAGTAAGTTCTAACGACCTCATCGAGGCAAAGTACAACTTCAGCTTGTGGCAGAAGCGGGTTTTTGTCTATATGGTGAGCCTCATAAACAAGAACGACAAAGGCTTTAATCTACAAAGAATATACGTGCGCGACTTGTTAAATTTCTTTGCGGTCAAAAGTCGTGATGATTATGACACGATAATGCGTGTGCCTGAAAGCCTCTTTAACTCGCGCATTCATGTGCCTTATTACTCCGAAGAGGGGCTAAAAAGATGGCGTAATACCCGCATTATTTCCACCTACACAGAGCCTGCGGACCGCGACGAGCGCAATTCATACATCGAATTGCAATTCAACAATGATTTGAAAGAGCATTTGCTTGAATTGCATGAAACATTCACAAAATACGACATTCGTAACATCATAGAGTTACGCAGTGTCTATTCGTTTCGGATGTACGAATTACTAAAAAGCCGCAGGTATCGCCGCGATTTATTGACGATTGGGGTTGATGAATTGAAAGAAATTTTAGATGTTGAAACTAAATATAAAAACTACGCCGATTTCAAGCGTTTTGTCTTAATGCAAGGACAAAAAGACTTGGCAAAATTCTGTGATATTGCTTATACTTTTGCAGAAAAAAAAGAAGGCAAGAAAGTTAAAACATTGATATTCAGCGTTTTTGACAACAAATCCGAAAAACTGCGTATCAAAGAATCGACGCCACAAAATCCGACCTTGACTGTTTTACCCTCCGAAGCAACGCCGCTTTTTGCTGAAATTTTTATGAAAGTAAAAGGGTGGAGTATCACCTCCGAAGTATTGCAATTACTCATCGAAACACAACCTGAAGACGCTTTACGCAATGGTGTGGCTTATACAGAATGGGCGCAGCGCGAGGGTAAAATCAAGGATAATGTTGCTGGTTTTTTCATAACGGCCGTCAAAAATCGCTATACGACCCCTCAGTATGAAGCCGAAAAAAAGCGGGTTCAAAATACGAAAGTGGCAAAACAAAGGGCATCGGAGGTAAAACAACTCAATACCGTTCTCAAAACAGTAAAAGAGGAGTATCAATCAGCCATAAACACGGCTGTACGCGGACTAACAGAATTGGATACGACAGTCGTTACCAGCGCTGTCGGAGCGATAAAATCAGAAAACAAAGGGTATTTTGCCTTAAAAGGAGTCAACCCAGATAATTTGACTTTGGAAAATTTCAGAGAAGATAAAATACTGAGGGGTATGGTTATTCAACAAATTCAGGTACAAAACCCCACACATTTTGCAGATATTAATGAAAAATTTAAGCCTCAAATTCAGAATTTGGAAGCCCGAATCAAGGATTTACAGTAAGTTAAAAACAAAAAAACATGAATGAATTTTCGCATCTCAACGCCAAAGGCAATCCCTCTATGGTGGATGTTTCAGAAAAAAACGAAACCAAACGCACCGCCCGAGCACAAGCCATCGTCGTTTTGAACGACGAAATTTTAAGCCATTTTGAGCAAAATGACATCAAAACAAAGAAAGGTTCGGTGTTTCAAACGGCTATTATTGCGGGTGTGATGGGTGCAAAAAAGACAGGCGATTTGATTCCTCTGTGCCATCCTTTGGGTATGGAAAACTGCCAAGTTGACATTGTTTTGAATGAAAAACGTCAGGTTGTTATCGAATGTACAGCAAGTTTGACCGCGAAAACAGGTGTCGAAATGGAAGCCTTAACAGGGGCAACCGTTGCGGCTTTGACGATTTACGATATGTGTAAGGCATTTTCACATGATATTGAAATTAAATCGGTTCGCTTAATGGAAAAAACAGGAGGCAAACGAGATTTCCGAAGAGATTAATAAGAAAACAGGCGGTTCATACTTCCGCATGAATCGCCTGTTTTCAACTATACCAACCAATTAATTGCCCTGAATGAATAGAGCAAAGAAATATATTTTTAGTACCCTGGCTGTTGTTCGGTAATAACGAAAGACGAGTCCAACAGGGTAGGTGCAATTTCTGTTTCTTGTTCTTGAACCATTGTAATGCGTACATCGCTGTTGATAGCCGACGAAGCAGTGTTAATTTCGGCTGTTATGCCGTTTTCTTTCAAAAGTTCTGAAATACGGTTTATAAGTGTGTCACTTGACGGATGATAAGCGATGCGGATTTCCATGATATTTATTTTTTAAATGTTGAAATAAATTTACTTGTGATTTTTAATTTTCTCATAATACAAAGCTAAGCTATCAGCGATAAATTCGCAAATGGAAAATTGTCAGCTTTACGGCGTTTAACCGCTTTTCGCTTATTTTTTTTAAAAGATTTTTATCAAAATAATAGTGTTTTTGTTTCTATTTGCTTGAAAAATGCTTGTTTTTTTATTGAAAGTGTTTTTTGGGCATTTCAAAAATTACGGCTTTCACTTTTTTTTTGTGCCGTATTTTCTATAAATAAAAAGAAAATGTCTAAAAAATTCAACATTTTTGTAACAGATGGTTATGCTTTGAGTCGTGAAGACTTATCGTGGGAAGGCTTTGAGCGATTCGGAAATGTGACTGTTTATGACTTTACTGCACCTGAAGAGCTGCTCAATCGTATTCGAGAAGCGGATATGCTTATCGTCAATAAGACCGTCATTTCTGCCGACACAATAGCGGCAATGCCTAAATTAAAGTATATCGGTGTGACAGCAACAGGCTACAATAATGTGGATGCAAAAGCTGCGGCAGCTCGACATATTCCTGTTTGTAATGTAGCAGGGTATGGCTCAAAGACGGTGGCACAGCACGTTTTTGCTTTGATTTTGTCACTTACCAATCAAGTTGCGGTGCATCATGCGGCTGTTCAAGCAGGAGAGTGGGAGAGTCAACCTCATTTTTGCATCACAAAAACACCGCTTACGGAGTTGTCAGGCAAAACATTGGGCATATATGGTTTTAGCGGTATTGGGCAAGAAGTGGCTAAAATAGGTCATGCTTTTGGTATGAAAATCATCATTCATCGGCGCAATACTGAGGGGGTGCTTCCACGTGGTATGCGGTATGTGTCGCTTGATGAATGGTTTTCGCAAAGTGATGTTTTGACTTTAAATGCTTCATTAAATACTGAAAATCAAGGACTTATCAATATAGAAAATTTAAAAAAGATGAAACCAACGGCTTTGCTCATCAATACAGCCCGCGGCGGTTTTATCATCGAAAAGGACTTGAAAGCTGCATTAGAAAGCGGTATCATCGCAGGTGCCGGGCTTGATGTTTTGCCCACAGAGCCGCCTACTGAGGGGTCGGTTTTGATGGGTGTAAAAAACTGTTTGATAACGCCCCACAATGCGTGGGCTGCTTTTGAAGCACGGCAGCGTTTGATGCGCCTTGCCGAGGAAAATGTCCGATCATTTTTGAAAGGAAAGGCTAAAAATGTGGTGAATTGAGCTACGAATTGCACTGATTTTACGAATTTTACTAATCCATAAGTGGTAAGTGGTAAATTCGTGAAATCAGTGCAATTCGTAGCTCATTATTCCACCAAAATCATTGCCCCAATCGGTGGTACAATGATTTCATCGCCTTTAAAATCACGTTTACTATCCTTATCTATGTTGTCACCATCAAGGATAATACGCCATTTGCCATTAGGAATTTTAAAACGTCCCCCCTCAGCATTGCCGTTCAAAATGACCAAAATGCGTTCCCATTTATCGCCTACAGCCTTGCCATTGAGCGTATACATGATGACATTTGGTGCTTTAACAAATACTTTGCTGTCAAACGATAAAGGTTCAATAAACTGCAAATGCTGCTGAATATCCGCCGTATTGGTCATCCGAAATGCAGGGTGCGCCTTGCGTATAGCAATCAAATTTTTATAAAAATTAAAGACTTTGAGGTATTTTGCCTTGCGTGACCAATCAATTTGGTTGATTTCGTCAGGTTTATCAAACGAGTTTTCCTCTCCATTTTTAGTTCTTAAAAACTCCATACCAGCATGAATGAACGGGATGCCTTGCGAAGTCAATATCGTGGCAATCGCCAATTTATCCATTTTAATGCGGTCACTTTCGGGCGTAAAAGTATTTGAATTCAAAAGCCTATCCCATAAGGTATGATTGTCATGACATTCGGCATAATTGACGCAATGATAAGGCTCGCCTGCCCACGGTTCTTTGCTCCAACGGGCTTTGTCATAAGCCACTTGTGAGTGTTTTGTGGCAGCAACAATGCCCAGTTTGACCGTCTCTTCCATATCAAGGCGACCACTGACAAAACCTTTGTCTTTAGCATCAAAAACCCAACCTTTCAAACCATCGCGCATATCATCAGAAAAAGCAGCAATGCGGTCAAATTGACTGGCTAATGACTTAACGGCTCGTTTTTCGGGTGCTAAAGGCGAGTCGCCCGCTGTCCAACCTTCGCCATACAGGAGAATGTCTGGTTTGATGTCATGCAAAGATTTTGAGATGATGTTCATCGTTTCGATGTCATGAATCCCCATCAAATCGAAGCGAAAACCGTCAATATGATACTCTTTGACCCAATGTTCAAGGCTTTCGAGCATAAATTTACGCATCATCGGGCGGTCACTCGCCGTTTCGTTGCCACAGGCAGAAGCATTTGACCACTTACCATCCACGGTTTGGCGATGATAATAATTGGGAACAATTTGATGAAAATACGATTCCTCACCAAACATGGTGTGGTTGTACACCACATCCATGACGACACGTAATCCTGCTTTGTGCATCGCTTTGACCATTTCCTTGAATTCTTTGATACGTACTGTGGGGTCAGCAGGATTCGTCGAATACGAGCCTTCTGGCACGTTATAGTTCAAGGGATCGTAACCCCAGTTGTACTTTTTGTAGTTCGGGTCACCGATTTTTGATTCATCAACTGTAAAGAAATCGTAGGTCGGGAGGAGATGAACGTGTGTCACGCCCAGCTCTTTAATATGACTCAATCCTGTTTTTATTTTTTGACTCCCCTCAGTATCCCCAACCCCAGAGGGAGAGCGATAATAAGTCTTTTTTTCAGCTAAACCAATGAATTTTCCTTTGTTTTTGATACCTGAATTGGCAGCGATAGATGCATCACGGACGTGCAATTCGTAAATAACAGCGTCTGTGGCGTGTTGGAAATCGGGACTTTTGTCTTTGTTCCAACCTTTGGGGCTGGCCGCTTCGAGGTCAATAATGGCAGCACGTAAGCCATTGGTACCCACGGATTTAGCATAAATGTCAACAGCTTCTTTCATTGTTTTATCATCAGTTATGGTCACTTGGACGGTGTAAAATTGCCCAGCACGATTGCCTTCTGCACGGTGCGCCCATGTGCCTTTATTGCCTTTTGTCATTTTGACGGTTTCGATTAAGTCTGAATTATTGACTGTTGGTGTACCATTTTTATAAAAACGGAGTGTGACTTCTTGAGCGACGGGCGACCATATTTTTATGTCAGAATACTGAGGGGTGTAGGTCAAGCCCAAATCAGAGCCTTCATAGGTCGGTAGGTCTGCCCACCAAGTGTTTTGAGCATTCATAGTCGAGATTATAAGTACAACGGTTAAGATTGAACTGATGACATGTTTCATTTTATATTATTGTTTAGATTAAATTTGAAAGTATGAAACTACGACGATAGTTCCTTAATTTCAAGGAAAACAAGAAGTTTGGTTAAAATTTCCATTTCATAAATTCAATAAAACCTCTGTCAAAGCCTTTATATCCATTGCATCATTATATATATTAGGTGCAATGCGGACAAAATCACCTCTTACAGAAACATGAATTTTGCGGTCATTCAAAGCCGTTTGTAATTTTTCGACAGAAACTGAAGAAGGCATCTGTATACCGAACAGATGCCCACCACGATGCGCTTCTTCTTCAACCCATAAGTCGTGTTGTTTCCATTGTTTGATGGGGTCGCGCGTCAGGTCGAGACAGTAGTTTTGTATGTTTTCTATGCCCCAATCAAGGAGTTGTTGCAGCGCGACAATGCCCATAGGTACGTTAATAAAGTTACTTTTTTCGCCCATATCATAGCGTGTACTGAGGGGCCCGTATTCGTCTTGATAATCAATGAGATGGCGGAAATCCTCTGCATTTTTGCGGCCTATCCAGTTTTCTTCAAGTGGTTTACCGTTGTCGAAATACTCGGAATAGTAGGCGTAGCCCAAACTGTAAGGTCCCATGAGCCATTTGTAGCCGCCGCAAACGAGGGCATCTATGCCCATGTCGAGGACATCAATAGGCATTGCGCCCACGCTTTGGGTGCCATCAACGATGAATAATGCGCCGACTTCATTTGCACGTTGGCTGATGCGTTTGAGGTCAAATTTTGTTCCATTCGCCCAATGCACATGAGCCAATGCGACGATAGCGGTTTGATTGTCAATACTTTCAATAATGCGTTTGTTCCATGTTTCGCCCCGTTCCTCTTGCTTTTCGATAGGGTAGGGGATAGTTTTGATGGTCAAGTCTTTTTCTATTGCCAATTCCCGCCAGGTATAGATGTTGCTTGGAAATTGAGCCTCAGCCACGATGATATTTTGTCCTTTCCAAACTTTCACGTTCTTAGCAATCGTTGCCATACCATAAGATACTGAGGGGATGATAGCGACACGATGCGGTTCTGGGGCATGAATGATTTTAGAAAACAGAACTTTCAGACGGTCAACGTCACTGAAAAATTCGTTTGGTAAAATGTTGTAAGGTTTCATTTTGCGTATAGCTGCCGCGGCACCAGCTTCTGCTACGGCTTTTGAGATAGGCGACATATAAGCACCATTGATATAATGCACATCGGCATCTATATTAAAAAGACGTTTTTGACAATTAAACATATTTTATTAATATTTAATAAATAATACTATCTTAGTTTAAAATTTAATTTATATTATGTTATAGGATATAACAAAACTTGAATTTATTGTTATTAAAAAAGTAAAGTTATCTATAATTATAAAGTAATCTATTTAAGGATAGAACAATTCTATTTGCTTTTAAATATTTTTATGTGAAATCAAATTACAATTAAGATTAGTAACATATTTAAGGTATAAAAGATAATTTGTTGTTTTTTATTTTAAAATTGAAAACGTAAAAAAGTATAGTCTATGTAAAATTATTGAAGCGTTTTACCATTTTATTTCTATATTTGCACCCTGTTTACTTATGATTATTGTTGAATAAAGAGAAATATAACAAGAGTACTTCTATTTTTTAATAATTTATTAGATGCTTTATTATTGTTTTTTACATAAATGTGAAAAATATATTTGTTTATTAATTTTTTATATTTTACCCTAATTAGGTCTTTTCTGGTAGCTTTTAATGTCCGACCTTTGTGCTTTGAACTAATGGAAAATTTAGCATAGATACTATATGATATTTTATATCTAATACAAAACTTAAAACCATGAATTTAATCAGTAGAAATGAAGAAGTGTTTATATAAAATGATAAATCACTTGTAGGCAACTAAACAACTCGTCAAAATTTTATAATCTATTTATTAGATTGTTCCGCATCACAACAATTAACACATTAATATTGGAAACTATCGAAGACGCATTGTTTGGCGTTGTGTCTTTTATATAGACTAATATGATTGTATTTTAATTTTTATAAGAATCTTTTTAATATTACAAAGAAACAAACACGAATTTACAATATGTGAACAAAATTACTCTAGCATGTTAACTATTACAATAATTACTGTTGCATATAACAGTGAAAAAACTATTGCTGATACACTTAAAAGTGTAGGCAATCAAACTTACCCACACATCGAACATATCGTCGTTGACGGCGGTTCAAAAGACAATACTTTGTCAATAGTTCGTGAATTTAAACACATTACAAAAACGATTTCTGAACCTGATCAAGGCGTTTATGACGCAATGAACAAGGGTCTTCGTATGGCTACTGGTGATGTTATTGGTTTTCTGAACTCCGATGACATTTATGCAGATAATAGGGTCTTAGAGCGGATTGCAAATGTATTTGAATTAAAGCAGATTGACTCTCTTTACAGTGATTTAGACTTTTTTGAAAACCATGCCGACAATGTTGTTCGGGTTTGGAATGCAGGTCTTGTAAAGCGTCGCCGATTTTTGTATGGCTGGATGCCGCCTCACCCAACTTTTTTCTGTAAAAAAAATGTTTATGAGCGTTTTGGTATATTTGATATTGCTTTTAAGCAATCGGCGGACTATGAATTAATGCTTAGACTTATTTATCGTCATGGTATTTCGATGCATTATTTACAAGGTGTGTCTATCAAAATGCGGACAGGTGGATTGAGTAACGCTTCGTTCAAAAATCGTTGGCGAGCGAATCAAGAAGATGCTTTTGCTTGGCGTAAAAATGGATTACAGCCCTATTTTTTTACAGCATGGTTAAAACCATTAGCTAAATTAGAACAGTTCAAATCTATTTATCGCACACTCAGAATTTTTAAGCAACAAGCAGGGCATATTTATTATACTACCTCAAAACCTATTTTAACAGAACCAACCCAACATGTAGGGAGTATGGAATTAACCCATTGAATCTTATTGATATTAATTGGAATTTTTAGATATTAAAACTCGTTTTTTACAAGCCGTTAGGTAAACGACTTTATTTGGAACTTAAACATTTATTATTGAACCTTTAAACTGATCAAGAATCTACAATCTTTGACGTTTTTTTGAGATAATCAAAACTTAAATACCACAATTGATAGGCTTATCCAAAATAGTGGATTTTCATACAGCTTTTTCCTTGTGCTTTATCATACTATTGATATACAACATATAGGTAAAATACTTGTGTATTGAATGTATTGACAATTTCACGATAGTGACATCATGAAATAAGCCACTCCTCTGTTTTATTCTTATATTAAAATATGTGACCAAGACACATGAAGGGCGAAGCCGTGTCTTCTCTAAACGATAAATTATGTTAGATTTCTTTTTTAATAAGAAAAGCAAAAAAAGTGTTTTTAACTACTTTGAAGCGATTGAAGTAGATATACACTCACATTTGGTGCCAGCTATTGATGATGGCTCTCCTAATTTAGCAACATCTATAAGTTTAATAAAACAGATGAAGGAATTAGGATTTCAGAAAATAATAACCACACCGCATATTTCAGAATTATACTCTAACAATGGAGATACTGTTTTAGATGGATTGATACTTATAAAAAAACAAATCACTAATGAACGTATTGAGATAGAAATCACAGTTGCTGCGGAATATATGGTAAACGATATTTTTGAAAAAAAACTTATGGATGATGAACCTATTTTGACTTTACCAAACAAACATATTCTTATTGAAATGTCTCATCTAAGTGAGCCTATTAATTTTTTCCATGTTTTGTCTATATTAAGAACCAGAGGTTATACTCCTGTTTTGGCACATCCAGAACGTTATCGATTTTACAATAAAAATTTAGTTGAGTATCAGAATCTTAAGAGTTATGGCTGTCTTTTCCAACTCAATTTTTTATCTCTTATAGGCTATTATGGTCAAACAATAAGCGATTGCGCTTGGCTTTTAATTAACAACAATATGATTGATTTTATAGCTACAGATATTCATCATCAAAGACATATAGACGCAATTAAGAATGGTATGACGCCTGTTTGCCAACATATATTGGATAATTATCCTTTCCAAAACAAAAACTTTTTTAGAAAACAGTCTGTCTCAGTATAATTGAGGAGAAATACTGAGGGGATTGCCTTTTTAACATTTTCGTTAATATCACTATTTTATTATGAAAAAAAACATACTTTATATCTTATGTATAACATTTGTGAGCGCAATCACGAGTTGTGTTTCTCATAAGGAGTTACTTTATCTTAGTGATTTACCTGCAACGGCAGATATGTCAGACAGTATAATGAATATTGGCTTATCCGATTTGCGTATTCAACCCGATGATTTATTATCCATTACTGTTTCGAGTTATAATTTAGAGGCTTCAAAACCTT
This sequence comes from Saprospiraceae bacterium, assembly GCA_031411275.1. Classification (GTDB taxonomy): domain Bacteria; phylum Bacteroidota; class Bacteroidia; order Chitinophagales; family Saprospiraceae; genus JAAFJT01. Next base: position 11,924 of record JANOAU010000184.1, read on the forward strand.
TTAATCCCGAAGGCAACAATATACAAACGATGGCTCAAGCTATGCAAGGTGCCAACAATACGGTGGAAATGTTATCAGGATATTTCGTTGATACACAGGGTTTTATAGATTTTCCAGTCATTGGAAAGGTTGATGTAAACCGAAAAACACTCAGTGAGGCACAAGATTTATTTTATGCCAAACTCAAAGTTTATTTGAAAGATGCCGTTGTTAATATTCGTTATTTGAACTTAAAAATAAGTGTTTTGGGGGAAGTACAACGCCCTGGCACGATTAGATTGACGAACAAACGACTCACGATATTTGAAGCCATTGGTTTGGCAGGTGATATGACACCGTACTCCAATCGTGCGAATGTAGTTATCATTCGTGAAAAGAATGGACGTCGGTTAATTAAACGGCTTAACTTACAATCATCAAGTATTTTTAGATCACCTTTCTATTATCTACAACAGAATGATGTGGTCTATGTAGAGCCGAATAAAACAAAGGTCAACACGATTGCCGATAAGTCCAGTCGTATTGTTTCTTTTATTTCTGCGGGAGTCTCTATATTAGCTATTTCTTTATCTCTATTATTTAGATAGTAAAAACGTCATTCAATATTTCCCCCCCCTCAGTAATTCTATCAGCACCATTATTTTACAACAAATTAATAAAAACATGATGGATCACACTATATCAACAAAACCTAATGATAATGCCCATAATAAGTTGCACATGAGGTATATGGATACTAACACTAAAGATTTCCGTTATTATTACTCTTTATTGGTTAACAATTGGTATTGGTTAGCAATAGGATTAATTGTGGGGGTATCTTTTTTTTATTTCAATATACGATACAGCAAAAATATATATAAAATTAGTGGTTCGGTTTTGATAGAGAATACAGAGAAGAGTTCAGTGTCAAAAGAAGCAATTACAAAAGAATTAGGTTTTAGTACGGATGAGGCAAATATGGAAGACCGGATTCGGATTTTAGGTTCGCCAGAGCTGATGATACGGGTGATTGATTCGCTTGGGCTAAATGTTACTTATGTCCAAGAAGGTCATGTGAAGAGTTCTGAATTATTTGGCAATAGCCCCGTAAAACTTTTATACTGGAATACTGAGGGGGCCGAAAAATCTTTTCAGCTGAAAATAAAACATTATGATTCTCTCCGATTTACATTGTATCGTACAGAGGATCAAACAGAATTAATCACTTATGGTACACCATTTAGTTATGGCAAAAGAGAATTAGTATTAAAAAAAGCGGGTAATTTGTCAGCAGAATACCCCTTGATTATCTCTGTTGGGGATATCTATAGTACGGCTGATTTATTCCGTTCACGGTTAGATATTACACAGGCTGGGCGTTCCAATATACTTAATATTACTACAACCGATGAAGTACCTGAAAGAGGTGTCGCCATCATCAATCGTTTGGTTCGTGAATATGGTGTTTCGATTATTGAAGGCAAAAATGATGTAGGACGAAAAACGATGGATTTTATTAATCAACGGCTCAATTATGTCGCTAACGAACTATATAGCGTTGATAAACAAGAGGAAGGATTCAGAAAAGACCGTTCTTTGCCCATTGCAGGAGCAGAAATTGCTAAGTCTTATATTGAAAGATCGAATCTTATGGGACAAAAAGTTTTGGCATTGGATGATCGAGCGAACGAGGTTAGGAACATTGAGAGTATCCTGATGGATAAATCCGAAAACTATCGCCCCTTGCCTTTTAGTTCAGAAGTACAAAGCAGTCCACCGTTGGTTGAGATGATTCGCCGTTATAATGTACTTATTAGCAATCGCACTCAGTTGAAAGAATCTGCTACAGAAAAGAACCCTATGATGGGGACTTTCGATGAAGAGATGAAGGGTTTAAGAAACAATATTCTTATCAGTGTTCAGACCATTAAACAAGAAGTCAACGACCAAAAAGAAAGATATAAACAGCAAATCATCCCAATTGAAAACCAAATCAATATGATGCCAACCAATGAGCGAGAGTTGGCGCAAATCATGCGTGAAAAAGGCATTAGAGAAACTCTTTTCTTATTTTTGCTTCAAAAAAGAGAGGAAACGGCATTGACAGTGGCAGCACAAGCAGCAAATACACGCTCTCTCGAACGGGCAGCAGTAAGGGGAATTATATCGCCCAAACCAGTCCAAATGGCTTTATTTTATTCGCTGTTGGGTTTAATTATTCCGATATTCGGGCTTTATGTCAGAGATTTGTTTAATGATAAAGTACATCATCGTGCTGATATTGATAAATACTTATCATTGCCTTTTGTCGGTTTCATCCCACATGTACGGGGCAAACGCAACAAACTTATCATCAACGACAGTCATTCCATTTTAGCAGAGTCATTTCGATTGCTAAGGAGTAACCTACAAAATACTTCAGGAACACAAAAAAACAGAACAATACTCATATCGTCTACAATCAGCGGCGAAGGCAAAACTTTTATTGCTGCCAATTTAGCTTTGACATTGGGTTTAACGGGTAAAAAAGGAATTGTTATAGGTTTAGACCTTCGGAAACCCAAATTAGAGCTATTTTTGGAAGATAAAGTATCGGAAATAGGCGTTGCTCAGTTTTTGAGCGGGGAAGTGACATCGCTCCGCAAAGTGATTCATGTATATGACAGGTTGCCCAACTTGCACTATATTGACTGTGGTAAAGTACCACGCAATCCTGCTGAATTGATGATGACGGATAAACTTAAAGAACTATTTGATTATTGCGAAAAAAATTATGATTTCATTGTCGTTGATGGCGCACCGGTCGGTATTGTTGCAGATAGTTTTTTACTTAAAGACTTTGTTCACCAAACTTTGATTGTTTTGCAATATGGCTATTCGACCACTTCTCATCTCAAATTTATGAGAGAAGTAGATGAAACCCAGAAATTAACAAATATGAATGTACTACTCAACAATGTTAAACAAGAGTTCGGTAATTCTTATAATTATGGCTACTATTCGTCTTACTATTATAAAGATAAAGTTAGTTTATGGAACAAAACCAAAAAGTTGTTTAAAGGGGTAAATACAAATAAAAGAGCATAAGAATGTCCTATACTCAACTAAAAAGGAGCTGCCTAAAGTAATAATTATAAATCGTAGATAAACTGTCGTTTGTATTTTTCACTTGTCTTGTCTTAATATAGGTTGACCCTAAAAAGGGGTTAAAGGGGAAAACAAAATACTTATAAAAAATCTAAAATAAAGGCTATGAGAAAATTTTATATCATATTATATCGGAACATATTACTATAAACAACTTCTACAATATCTACGTGACACCATAGCTTTGCTATGTACTAAGCTTTCTTATGAAAGCATCTGTTTTGACTTACCATACTTAATTTCCACTTAATTTACACAAAAATGAGGTTTTTAAGCCTCCTTGTTTTATCATTCTGTATAAACCTGCTTTAAAACCAAATGATTGCTAAACTAAATAAAAGCTAAGGCTCAAGGAATGCTTTGAACCAATCAATCTTTACTTTAACGTTGTTTTGAAAGCGTTTTACTGCGCTATTTTTCCTTTGTGAGAAATGAAAATAGCCCTTATGCAACCTTACTTTCTGCCCTACTTAGGCTATTTTCAGCTTATCTACGCGGCAGATAAATTCATTTTTTTTGATGATACGGGATTCATCAAAAAAGGGTGGATTCATCGAAATAATATTTTGCTCAATCGTAAAAGGCATCGCTTTACGATTCCGATTCAACATATTAGTTCGTTTACGCCTATTCGCGAGACACTTATTTCTGAAAAACCTCTGTTTTGGAATCAGAAGCTAATTAAGACTTTTCGTTATGCTTACAGCAAAGCACCGTATTTTGATGTGGTGTTTCCCCAGGTAGAGCCAATACTGAGGGGTGCCATAAAACGACCGATTGCAGATGTTGCGATTGACAGTGTACAGATGGTTTTGACTTATTTGGGCATCGAAAAAACACTTTTACGCAGTGGAGAAAGATACGAAAACCACACTATAAAATTGTCAGAAAGGGTCGTAGATATTTGCCAAAAAGAAGGAGCGTTTGGTTATATCAATGCCATAGGTGGACTGCATTTTTTTGATACAAAATACTTTGAGGAAAGCCTTATAAAACTACAATTCTTAAAACCTAATTTGAGACAATATACACAAAGCACACCCAAATTTATAGCGGGTTTATCTATTTTGGATGTTTTGATGTATAACGAACCGACAACAGTGAAGGCTATGTTGGCGGACTACGAGTTACTATGACGATACATAAAAAAACTATTGGAGGATTTTTTGAATTAGAACTGCCCAGTAAAGGGTCGCTTTATCACGATAGGGCTTTAGCACTTGCTAATGGTCGTGTGTGTTTCAAAGTGTTGCTTGACCGCATTAAACCTACGAAGGTTTATCTGCCCTTTTACTGTTGTGACAGCCTAATACTACCTTTGCGTGAAGCCGCTATAGCTTTTGAATTCTATGCCATCAATGCAGCATTTGACCCTGTTGGCATTCCTCTTTTAGGTGATTCTGAATTGTTTCTTTATATCAATTACTTTGGATTGAAAACGCAAACGGGGCGCAAATTGTCAAAGCTATTAGGGCAACAATTGGTCGTGGACAATGCTCATGCTTTCTTTGAAGAGTCTTACGGTATATCTTGGGCATTTAATTCGGTTCGAAAATTTTTTGGCGTGCCAGATGGCGGCTTTTTATTCTCCCCTCAGTATTTGGAGGATAATTATACGCCCAATCCACACATTATTACAGAGCATCTTTGGCTTCGCCTTTTTGGTAAACAAGAAGATGCCAATGAATTTTATTACCAAAATGAAGCGGCGCAGACTTTAGAAACCAAAGGCATGTCGAATTTGACAAAGCAGATTCTGTATTCCGTTAAGTTTATTGATGTCGCCAGGGCGCGGAAAAAATACTTCAAAGTATTAGACCGTATTTTAAGACCTATGAATCAAGTGCCAGAAAATCTTTTAAATCTCGTACATGATGCTGTCCCGTTCTGTTATCCTTTTTTGTGCCACAAACCCATTGATAAAAGTATTTTCCATGACCAAAAAGTTTTTATCCCAAACCTTTGGGAAGAAGTTTTGAAGCGAAATACTGAGGGGTATGCTTTTGAAAAAAAAATGTCTCAAAACATACTCGCTTTACCCATTGACCATCGCCTGACTGAAGATGATTTACATAGATTAATCGAGCTTGTTTTAGAGTTAGCTCAGTCTTAGGAAGCCTTGAGGTGTTTCTAAAACTATCAAAACCAACTATAAAAATGAATAAAAAGACCATCGTTTGCACCGTTTTTGAAGGACATTACCATAAGGGCGTAGCCGCTTTGGTCAATTCTTTGAGCAAACATGGCTATGAGGGCATTGTTTGGATTGGCTACAAAGGCGATTTGCCACCTTGGGCAGTCATTGAATCCGCAAATGGGGTAGGAGAGGTGATGACGGTGCAGGAAAATCTCAAATTGCACTTCATTCAATTCCCAAAAGAAGCCTTTTTGCCGTATTGCAAGCCCGATTTTATGATTGACCTCTTAGATAAATATCAACCCGAAGCAGAAAAGATTTTTTATATAGATTGCGACATTATCATCAAATGCCCTTTTTCTTATTTTGAAGAATGGGTGGATTACGGCGTGGCAATGTCTGAAGATGTCAACTCTCCTTTACCTATCAGTCATCCTTTGCGTCATCAATGGGAGCAATATTTCAAAAAATACGGCATGACAGTGCGCCGCGACAATCCGCAATACGTCAATGGCGGCTTTCTCGGATTGCACAGAAATGCTAAAAGTTTTTTAGAAACATGGCGCGATGTGCAGAACTTAGTCTTAGAAGACATGGCTCGTATCAAAGCGGACTTGCACAACAGCCACAAAGGCGATGTCGCTTCTGGCTTACAAGGTCGGAACTACATGTTCAACCGTACCGACCAAGATGCCCTCAATATTGCTAAAGACATGACTCATGAAACGGTGTCTATCGTGGATAACAGTGGTATGGATTTTCAAGGCATCGGCTTCATCATGTCTCATGCCGCCAGCAAGGTAAAACCTTGGGAAAAAAACTGGTTAAAGGTCGTCGTCAAAGACGGACAACGCCCATCGCCGACCGACCGCATCTTTTTGGATTACGTATCTGAGCCTATCAATATTTACAGTCGGCGTGAGTACATGCTCAAAAAGACGCATTTGAAAATAGCCAGTGCTTTAGCGCGATTTCTGACTTAACACCCCCCTCAGTATAAATGATAAAACAAGACGCGATGATACAAACCAATTATTCTAACCAACCCAATTCAACAACGACCAGTGTCGAACCCTTGGTCAGTGTGTCCATCATTGCCTACAATCAAGAGCAGTATATCGAGCAAGCATTGGACAGCATCTTAGCGCAAAAGACCACTTTCCCTTTTGAAGTCGTCATTGGTGATGATGCCAGCAAAGACCGCACGCGTGAAATTTGCGAAGGTTATGTGCAACGTTATGCAAATATTGTTCGCTTATTGCCTAAAGGACCTAATTTGGGCATGATGAAAAACCACATCAGAGGCATCAAGGCATGTAAAGGTAAATACGTCGCTCTTTTAGAAAGTGACGACTACTGGATTGACGACCTCAAACTACAAAAACAGGTGGATGCCTTAGAAAAAGACGAACAACTGACAGCGTGTTTTACAGGTCGAAAAAACTATCATGAATATAAAGACGAGTTTGAAGATGTGTATAACGATATAGATAGAGACCGTTTCACGCTCGAAGATTTTGCACAAGATACCTTTTTTCATACTTGTACCATTCTTTTCAGAAAACCTAAAACGGACTTATGGCTTGACCGTATTGCCGATATGCCTTTGAGTGATCGCCCCTTGTATTTGTCACTTTTAACAGAAAGTGGGGGTTATGCTTTGAAATTGAAGGACTTATGTGCTGTTTTCCGTCTAAATGAAAGCAGTGTCTTTACACCATTGCAACCCGTGCAACGCACCAAGATGGTGGCAGACATGTATGAAAAACTCAAAAAGATTTTTCCTGATTTAGCGATTTACCTCAACAAACATCTCAATATTTTCGATTACTTTATTCTGCGCGATGCACATCGCAACAAGCACAAAGCAGAGGTGAAAATTTTGATTAAACAAATATTGGGACGGCGCACAAAACCTTCGGGTTGGATTCTTAAAGTCAAAACGGCATTACACTATTTTATATAATGACCATGAAAATAGTTTTTATAACACGTAATTATCCACCCACTATTTGTGGCGTGGGCGATCACACCTCTCATTTGGCGCAAGCCATGATAGCGCAAGGCATACAGGTACACGTTATTTGTTCTGCCGACCAAAAAGTGATGCAGCAAGATAATATAAAGGTGTATCCTATTGTCAATCAATGGAATACTGAGGGGGTGCGTGCGGTTGTTCATCTGCTTAAAAACATTCAGCCTGACTGGCTCATCGTCCAATATGTGCCTCATGCATTTCATCCGAAAGGTTTGCCGCAAATTTTAGTGTCTTTATATCGGTCTATCTCTCGATTGGATATTTCTATTTTAACTGTTTTTCATGAAGTCAAAATACGACCAGAAAAGGCATTGAAAACAAGACTTATGTCGTTTTTGCAAGGGAAAATAGCCTATAAACTTGCCAATATGTCTAAAAAAGTCGTGACAAGCATTGATTTTTATGACCATAACTTGAAGAAATTATCGACGAACAAGAAAACGATTATACCCATTGCTTCCAATATCACCCCCATTGCCGTTAGCGAGGGTTGGAAAAAACATCTGAAAGACCGTTGTCAAATAGACAAGGATGCTAAAATCATTTGCACGTTTGGCGACCGTCAAGTGGCTTCCTATTTGCCTGTTTTTGATAAATTGGTTAAGGAATACCCCAACCTTGTTTGGTTGTTATGTGGCAAAAATTCCACACCCTCAGAGGTTCTAAAAAGTAGAAGTTATATCCGTCATGTGGGCGAGATGCCAGCCAAACGCATCTATCAGCATCTCAGCTTGGGCAATCTGTTTTTCATGCCCGACTCAGTGACTGAAACAGGTGAAGGCGGCACTTGTAATAAAAGTGGTTCATTAGCCTGTGCCTTCTCACTCGGCATTCCGATTGTGGGGTCAAAAGGCGACATGAATAATAAGTTGCTCGTTCATGGTGAAAATATATTATTGACAGATATTAGAAATGAAACGGCTATTTATGAATCCCTCAAATCCTGCTTGGATTCAGATAGTTTAAGCCAGCATTTAGGGCGCAAAGCTCGCCAATTTCATGACCAATCTTTACAATGGTCTGCTTCGGCAGAGCAGTTTTTAAAACTGATGTACCCCTCAGTAAATCAAGTAAAAATACAATGTGAATTTGAATCCTTTAGAGAGGTCTAAAATATCAGTAGGTTGGATAAAACATTGACTGACAAACTATGAGCGCACTTTTTTTTAAAATCATATTCGTTTTACGGTTTCGATTTTTTAAGAAAACAACATCATCATTTAGAAGGACTTTCCTCCGTAGCATGGGTGTGTCAATCGGAAAAAATACAATTATTGACGGTGCACATTTTACATGGTATCATAAAGTAAAAATAGGTAACGGTTGTACGATAGAAAAAAACGTTTTTTTCAAATACGATGGGCCGTTTACTGAGGGGTATGCGATTGTGATTGATGATAAAACTTTTGTAGGTAATGGCTGTGAGTTCAATATTTCAGAACATATTACGATAGGCTACCATTGTGCAATTGCATCGGGGTGTAAATTTATTGACCACAATCACGGTTTTGACAATAGAGAGGCTTATATCGGCGAACAAACGCCCACAAGTGCAGCTATTTCCATCGCAGATGACGTTTGGTTGGGTGTCAATGTAGTTGTTTTAAAAGGTGTCAATATTGGTAAGGGTGCTATCGTTGCGGCGGGTTCAGTCGTCAATAAATCCATTGCACCTTATGAAATATGGGGAGGCGTTCCTGCTCGAAAATTGGCAGAAAGACCTTAATGCAATAGGTTCATTGTCAACACTTTATGTTATTCATCGTTCATCATTTATCATTCATCATTACTTACGATGCTTTTCAACTCTTTACATTTCGTTTATTTTTTCATAATAGTCACGACTGCCTACTTCGCAATGCCGCATAAGTACCGCTGGCAGTGGCTTTTAGCAGCGAGTAGTTACTTCTACATGGTTTTTATGCCCATCTATATTTTAATATTGGGTTTTACAATTGTCATTGACTATTTCGCAGGTATTTATATTGAAAATACGGAGGGGGCTAAACGGAAACGTTATTTGATTTATAGCTTAGTTGCTAATATTGGTGTGTTGGCGGTATTCAAATACTATAATTTTTTGAACGACACTCTTTCGGTATTCCTCAATTCGCTTGGTTATCAGAATTCGATTCCAAATTTGTCCATCTTATTGCCGATTGGCTTATCGTTTCATACATTTCAAGCCATGAGTTATACAATAGAAGTATATAGAGGCAATCAAAAAGCAGAAAAACATTTTGGGATATATGCCTTGTATGTCATGTTTTACCCGCAATTGGTCGCAGGGCCCATTGAAAGACCCCAAAATATCTTACATCAGTTTTATGAAAAGCATTATTTTGATTACAAGCGGGTAACAGACGGGTTGAAACTGATGGCGTGGGGCTTGTTCAAAAAAGTAGTAATTGCCGATAGGTTGGCGAGTACTGTTAATCGTGTTTATGACAATCCACAGAATTTTGAAGGTTTGGCACTCATCATAGCTACGGTATTTTTTGCGATTCAAATCTATTGTGATTTTTCAGGATATTCAGACATTGCCATTGGCTCAGCGCAAGTCATGGGTTTTAAATTGATGAAAAACTTTGACCGACCTTACTTTTCTAAGTCTATTTCAGAGTTCTGGAAACGCTGGCACATCTCTCTATCCACGTGGTTTCGAGACTATTTATATATTTCATTGGGCGGAAATAGAGTATCAAAAGGGCGTTTATACTTCAATTTGATGGTCACTTTCGTCATAAGTGGCTTATGGCACGGCGCAAACTGGACGTATGTGATTTGGGGCGGCTTGAACGGTTTGTACCTTATTATTGAGTTGTGGTTGACAAAACCGTTAGGTAAAGTAGTAGAATTGGTTAAACTTAATCGTTTTCCTTTGTTGCTTAAATTAATTCAAGGTACTCTTACATTCACACTTATTTGCTTGACTTGGGTGTTTTTTCGGGCGCAAAGTGTACATGATGCGTTTTATATCCTCACTAATATGACGCATGGTTTCCAAATCCAAGGTTTATTCTCGAAATTAGCTATCGCTAAATTTGACTTACAAATCATCTTTATTTCTTTATTAATTTTAGTGATGACAGAGTGGTTGCAACGAGGTAAATCGCTCATTACTTGGTTGGATGTCAAGCCTGTATATGTGCGATGGAGTGTCTATGTGTTGTTGGGTATTGCCATTTTATTGTTCGGGGCATTCGAGACGAATCAGCAGTTTATCTATTTCCAATTTTAATCATTGATTTAGACGGATTTTCTTGATTTTACTGAGGGGAGGCTTTTTTTATAAATTATTGATTTTTAAAAAGTTACAATTTTCTAAAAGTTTAAAAATAACGTTAAGTTATTCTAACAAATAAAAAAATGCTTGTAAAATTCTTTTTGAAAGTGGCTGTTTTTGCTGCCTTGACGTTGGGTTTTTGTTTTTTATTAGAAGCTGTGGTTGCACCACGCATCAGAAACGAAAACGTCTATGTAGCTGCAACCATTGAAAAAGAAAACCGATTAGCAGCCTTGCCGTCGCCGCGTTTGGTCTTTGTGGGTGGCTCAAACTTGGCCTTTGGCTTAGACAGTAAAAAAATAAGCGATTCACTACACATACCTGTTATAAATATGGGTTTATATGCAGGTTTAGGAGTCGCTTTTGGTCCCAATGAAGTGAAAGAACAATTGCGTAAGGGTGATAAAGTCGTGTTATCTGTTGAATACGGTTTGACCCGCAAAGGCGATAGCAAAATGTATGCACAGCTGATAGATGTTAATCCTAAAGCCGCACGTTTTTTGGACAATTCGTTTGGCGATAGATTAAAATTGATGGACATTAATTGGCAACGTTGTGTGAGTTCCTTGTTTTTTGCTGCCCTCCGCAGCCCCGATGAAGCTATTTATCGCAGAGATGGCTTCTCAAAAGAAGGCGATTTGGTTGCTCATTTAGACCAACCTGACCCCGAAAACAAAACCAATAAAGGTAAAATCCTTTATAGAGATTATAGTGACGAAATAAATGCGCTTAATGACTTTGTGGCGTATGCCAAAAATAAAGATGCTGATGTTTACTATACATACCCAACCTATATGGCTTCGGAATATCAACTCAATAAAGAGGTGGTTGCAAAATACGATGCTCAATTTCAGAAGCAATTGACCTGTCCGATTATCAATACACCCGACTCGTTTGTGTTTCCAGATACGGACTATTTCGACAATGTTTATCATCTCAATAGGGCAGGTAGAGAGAAACGGACGCAAGTGATGATAAGTATTTTACGTGATAAAGTACTGACTTACAAATAATTATACGATTTATTTTTTAGGAGATACGTTTAGCAAAATTCAAAACTTTCCTACCCGTCGTATCAATTTCGATTTTTTAATGCATCCATGTTCATAAAATTCTTTCTAAAAGCCGCTCTTTTTGTTGTACTCACATTGGGTTTTTGCTTTTTGCTGCAAACTTTTATAGCCCCCCGCATACGCGACACAAACGCTTATGTAGGCGCAACGATTGACAAAGAGAAACGATTAGCTGAAGTGTCCTCACCCCGCTTGATTTTTGTCGGTGGGTCAAATCTGACATTGGGTTTGGACAGTAAAAAAATCAGTGATTCGATTCATTTGCCCGTTGTCAATATGAGTTTACATGCCGGTTTAGGTGTTGCTTTTGCGCTCAATGAAGTCAAAGAACAACTAAAAAAGGGGGATAAAGTGGTGCTATCCATTGAATACGGATTGACCAAAAAAGGGGACACAAAGTTATATTCGCAACTCATGGATCTCAATCCCAATGCTGCCCGATATTTAGACAATACCTTCAATGATCAATTAAGGCTCATGGACATTAATTGGCAACGTTGTGTTAGTTCGCTGTTTTTAGATGTTGCGGGCAATGACCCACAAAACATTTACCGACGAGATGGTTTTACAAAAGAAGGTGATATGATTGGTCATTTGAGTTTACCGCAGCCTTCCAGTCAAACTGATAGAGGTAAAATGGTTTTTAAAGACTATAAAGAGGTCATAAACGCTTTCAATATGTTTATTGATGTTGCCAATCAGAAAGGGGCGCAAGTGTATTATACCTTTCCCGCCTACATGTCATCAGAATATCAACTAAACAAAGCTGTCATCGACCAATATCAAGCACAATTTCAACAAGAATTGAAATGTCCTATTATCAATACACCTGAATCGTTTGTCTTTCCAGATACTTATTATTTTGATACGGCATATCATCTCAACAAAGAAGGTCGAGACAAACGAACGGCGATTATGATAGACATTTTGCAAAGTAAGGTCTTGTAAATCATTGTTCGCCCCCTCAGTATTTTTATCTAAATCATTGTCCAAAGGACGCCATAGGGATTTTCAAAGTACAACAACTTTCCTAAAGTTTCTTATAACATCAAATAAAAAAAAACAATGGTCACATCGTCACTGCGCCCAACAATAGAAAAAAAAGCAGCGAAAAAACCCTTAACTATTCTTCACGTCGCTTCTATTCCACTATCTGAACAAACAGGCATGGGCCGCATCGCTTGGAATTGGCGCGCCACATTTGAAGCGCAAGGGCATAAGTTTATTCATATCGGTACCAAAGAATGTCCTGATGCCTTGCATCCAACGCTCTGGGGCAGGGTAGCTAAAAGCTACATGGTAGATAATCATATCAAGCCCGACGTGATATTAGCACATGAACCCGCCTCTGGCTATTTCCTCGGCTTGGGTGTACCCGTTGTGGTGTTTAGTCATGGTATTGAAAAACGTGGTTGGGCTGCCGAAGCCAAATATCATTTCCGTAACCAGACGTTTAAATCGCTGTTTATGCCAGATTTCATACGTTTTAGAGCCAGTGTTAAAGGATTAAAAAAAGCGGATAAAGTCATGTTATCCAATGAAGAAGATAAAGATTACCTCATTAATTTGCTTAAAAGATCGCCAGAAGGTATCAGTATTTTCAAAAATGGCTATTATGAGGCGAATATTCCACAGAAAAAAGACACCCCTCAGTATAAAACGCTTTCCTTCCTTTTTAATGCCAGTTGGTTAGAACGCAAAGGCAAAACGTTAATGATTCAAGCCTTTGATGAAGTTTCTAAGGTTTTTCCACATGATTGGCGTTTGGTCTTAGCAGGTGTTCGTCATGAAGAAACAGATATTTTGAAAGAGTTTCCGAAACACCTTCATGCCAATATTGAGGTTATCCCTTATTTCACACCTTCAGAAGAAACAGCCTTGTACGAACGTTGCGAGGCTTTTATTTTACCTTCCTATTTTGAGGGACAATCCTTGGCTTTGACGCAGGCAATGGCTTCTGGTTTATGCTGTATTTGTGCTGATAATTGTGGTCAACGTGATTTCATCAAGCATCAAGAGAATGGGTTGTTGTTCAAAACGGGCGACGTTCAGGATTTGGCAGTCCAAATAAAAAACATTCTTCAAAATAGAAACTTAGTAACGACTTACGCCCAAAATGCAAAAAAACGTGTAGCGGGTTACACATGGTCAAATGTCAGTCAAGAAGTTGTTGAACTCTGCGAAAGCCTTGTATTGCGTTAAATTGAAACGATTACGTACAAGTTTAGGAAACTTTTAAATTTGCTAAACGTCTTGACAATTATTAACAATTATAAAGAATAGTTATGGATAATGTTTTAGAAATGAATGTAATAGGAAAGCAAACCGAAGGAGAATCTCCGGGTACAATCAAAGAAATGGCAATTCGAGCTTTGCAATCCTTAGGTAACAAAACGTATGATGTCGTTGCCGACATAGGGGCGGGGAGAGGTGATTTGACGCGTTTATTAGCGCCTTATGCAAATAAAATATGGATGGCAGATGACTTTGAAAACCCTGAAAAGTTGCCGAAAGCACAGTTTGTTAAAGTAGATTTGAACGAGAATTGGGCTATTGAAGACGATTCGATTGACTTTGCTTTTTCACTTGAAGTCATTGAACACATTGAAAACCCGCGTCATTTTATGCGGGAAATGAAGCGGATAATCAAGCCAGGAGGCTATGGCTTTGTCAGTACACCAAACAACCAAAACATTTTTAGTCGCATCAATTTCTTTTTCAACAGCGAACATCGCTGGTTCAAGGACTTTAGCTATCCTGCTCATATTTCAGTATTGACGAAAAAGGATTTTACGCGCATATTGAGCGAAAACGATTTAGAATTTCTTGGCTTTCATTACAACTATGCCGATACAATGCCCTTGACCAAACTACCTATTCGATTGAAAGTAGGTAATTTATCTTCGTCAATGGGTGTGTTGTTCAGAAAAAAATGAAAACAGCTATATGAAAATACTGATTTACACAGAGAGTTTTTTTCCCAATATGGGAGGTCTGGAACGCAACACTTTTACGTTGGCTTCAACCTTAATGGGCATGGGGCATACACCCACTATTTTGACAACAACGAAAGCTGAAAAGAATGCTGAAACAGTCCATCCAGATGTTTTTGGGAAGGGAGAGTATCCATTTCAAGTGATCAGAAGTCAAGCTTATCATACGTATTTTTCAGCGATTCGTGATGCTGACCTTGTTTTTATCAACGGTGGTATGGCACTGAAAATAAGCCTTTTAGCTTGGATTTTGAGAAAAAAATACATGATTATCTATCAAAATTCACATTTGTACCTGCGTGACAACAACGGTTTGTTGAGTCTTATGAACACCTCTTTTCGGAAATTCATGGCTAATAAAGCGCAGTTCAATATTACAGTGAGCCAACACGCTCATGATGTTTTGAAAGGTTTGTTGTCCAACCCTAATATTGAGACTTTGGTGAATCCGATTGATGCGGAATTAGAAGCCATAGCTGTTCAGAAAAGCCAAACACCTACGCCAAAGGTTTATGACATTCTTTTTGCAGGTCGTATTATTGAAGGCAAAGGTATTTTTATTCTTATTGATGCCTTGAAAAAGGTGCAAAACGCGATGAATCTCAATATTGCCTTCGCGGGCAAAGGTGAGCACGAAGCCCATTTGTTGAAATATGCCGCAGAAAAACAGGTGAACATCGCCTATCTCGGCAGATTGGATAGAGAACAGTTGATGGACATATATGCACAATCAAAAGTATTGGTCGTACCGTCGTCAACGCATATCGAAGGGAATCCGTTGGTTATCGCAGAGGCTTTGACGCTCGGCATCCCTATCATTGCATCCGACCAACCTGCCATGATTGAAGCGGTGGGCAACGCAGGTTATACGTTCAAAAGTGGCAATGCTGACGATTTGGCTAACAAAATAAAATTGTTGTTGAATGGGCAATGGACAGAAAAACAGCGCAATACAACGATACGCAAAGAGGAGTTTAGTTACAAGCAATATCAAATACGCCTCAATGCTATTTTACAAACAGTAATACCCCCCTCAGTATGAAAGTCCAAAACCGACTGCGCGAATTAGACTTTTTGCGCGGCATGGCAATTATCCTTGTTTTGTTTCGACATCAAGAAGTGTCTGTTTTTACGACCTGTATGGGTTGGATTGGTGTTGATTTATTTTTTGTACTCAGTGGGTTTTTGGTTTCAGGGCTTTTGTTTCGAGAATATTTGAAATATGGTAACATCAAACCCGCTCGGTTTTTGATAAGACGCGGCTTTAAAATCTATCCAATTTATTACTTGACATATCCTATTTATTTTATTCCCAAATTTTATAATGGTCGCTTGGATTTTACGGGTTTTGCGGCGGACATGACGTTTTTACAAAACTATATTTGGGGTTGGGGATATGCTTATTCGGCGAGTTGGTCGTTGGCAATTGAGGAGCATTTTTATTTTGGTTTGTCTTTATTCCTTTGGTTAGCATTTAAAAACAATTGGATAAAGCTAAAAGTAGCGGGGGACAGCAAACAATTGAGTCAAATGGAAATATTAATTCCGAGTATTATGCTCTTTTGTTTAGCACTTCGATTCATCAGCAACACGCTCTATCCTTTTGAAATGGCTAAAAATACAACGATGACGCATTTGCGTATCGACTCGCTTTTGGCGGGTGTTTTGGTCTCTTATCTCTATCATTTTAGGTTGGATTACCTAAAATCATTGTATGAAAAGTATAAATATCCATCGTTTATATTGGCAGCAGTTTTGTTGACGTTTACGCCATTTTTGGATGCTATTACGTCGTTTTTTGTCAAAACAATTGGATTTACATGCCTTTATATATCGTTTAGCATCATTTTAATCAACTTCCTTTTAAACGAACGTATCAACGAAAGACTCAACGGACTGTTTACGACTCCTGTTGTGACGCTCATCAGTCGCATCGGATTTTGTTCTTATTCTATTTACATCATCCATACAGCCGTCAATAAGATTCATTTTTCTAATGACTATCTTACTTTTTTGGTCACTTCAACGATAAGCGTTTTGTGTGGAATTATAATGACGGACTATATTGAAGGCTTCTTTTTAAATATTCGGGATAAATATTACCCTAATCGTCGCGCAACAAGTACGGAAAGGCAGCAGATTGAACTTCATACTACGCACAACACACATCTTACAACGGACTCAAAAAATTAAAAAACACATGCGAAACAATACCGATTTTATCTACTTGTTGCGGTTTATCGCCGCCCTTTGGGTGGTTATAAAACATTATTCACCCGTTCGGAATGTCTTGGTTGATAATGGTGGCGAGGCAGTGAGTTTCTTTTTTCTACTGTCAGGTTTCATCTTAGTTGTAGCTTATGAGAAATTGATAAAAGAAAATCGGTTGTCCCCTGTTGATTTTTATGTGAAGCGTATTGCCCGCGTTTATCCTCTGTATGTATTTGCATTAAGTTTAACATTGGCATTCCATTTCTTCGTTCAATCGGGCTTTTCAAACTTACCGCGTAAGTTACCTTTTGAGCTTTTAATGGTTCAGTCTTGGTTTTATTCAGGTTCAATTAACTATGTGGCTTGGTCAATCAGTTGCGAGCTATTTTTCTATATTTTATTCCCACTTTATATTGTTAAGTGGCAGAAAGTATCGCTTCGGAAGTCCATTTCAGTTGCCACTTTGGTACTTTTAGTGGGGGTAACGGTTAGTTATGTTATACATGCGTCGAACATTCCTTTTCTACGCGCCGACCTAAAAGAAGGCTACTTGTACGAACATCCTATTTTTAGAATCCCCATTTTCTTTTTGGGCAACCTTTTAGGTTTTCTTTATATTCGGAACATAAAAGTCCCTGCGACCGTGATTATAATTCTCTTTTTATTGGGTTGTGCCTTTCTGGGCTTGTTTCAATTACACCCCGTTTTTATGGGTTTATCCCTCAAACAAGCAGGTTTAGCAGCTTTATATCTCTGTTTACTTATTGTTTTATTGCAAAACACCGCTTTCAGTCAACGGTATTTGAGCCATCCATTTTTCATTTTTCTTGGAGACATCAGTTATGGTGTTTATCTATTGCAAGGGGCTGTTTTCTCATTCGTACTGCATTATACTGAGGGGGTCAATCCCTTATTACAATTTGCCCTTGGCTTGGTAACACTCTTCGTTTTATCCGCCTTAACGTATAAAATTTTGGAGAAACCTTTGCGTTCAAAAATTGTCAACAAATACAAAGCATGGGCAAAAATGCCTCAAGCAGCCTAACACAATGATAACCGAGTCAACAATAACTGCCGCCGATTTGAAAAGAAACCAATACCTCTTATTGGGTTATTTTCTTTATACCACGTTCTATGGAGGCTTACGCAAATGGGTTTTCTTTGGTAATTCAGCCATCGGAAACGTGCTGTTTACGTTTCAATTATTGATGCCCTTTTTGCTTTTATATTTCATGAAAAGAGAAAAATCGGCTTTCTCATACCCATTACTTGTACCCTACGCCCTGCTTTTAATTTGTTTTGCGCTCAATCCCATGAATCAAACAGTATTTCATGGTTTTTTTGGCTTTCTTCAGCATTTTGGCTTTTGGCTCGTAATGCTCACTTATGTCAATGAGCGCGACCTATTTCCGATTGAAAAATTAATACCTGTATTCCTTATAATTGGTTTTGGTGAAGTCTTCTTTTCGTTTATACAATTCAGCTTATCGCCTTCCCATATTGTCAATCGTTACGTCAATGCGGATGCTGTAGACGGTTTTATCAATGACGGAGGCGTTCGTGTCATTGGCACGTTTTCCTATATCGCAGGGTTTGGCTCTTTTCTATTTTTCTTAAGCATGATGATTTGGGCATTAGTCGTCGAAGGTCGCCGTCCAACCATTGTCTTACTTTTTTTAGCTGTTTTCAACATAATAAGCACATTGATGAATGGCAGCCGAAGTATCATGTTTCCAGTCCTTGTTTTTCTGTTCTTTGGATTCGTCGCATCAAGTTCTTTTTTACAAAAGACAAAGTCCCTTGCTATTATTGCCACCTTAATTGTCTTAGGTCTGATTTACAATGTTGACAAACAAATTGCCTTAGCAGAAAAAGCTTTCAATTCCTTTGCGGAACGGGTCGAAACGGGCGAAAAAACAGGAGAACATTCAGAACGCACACTCAGTACATTCAAAGAAGTTATAGAATTTCGAGGTAAATATCCACTTTTGGGTATTGGGTTAGGCGCAACTTATCAGGGTGCTACAAACACCTGGGGGCGTTCACCAGAACTTGTTGAATATGGGTACTGCGAAAATGAGCCAGCACGTATCGTTCTTGAAGGCGGATTTTTATTGTTTATCGTGCGCTTAGTGCTGTTTGGTTACTTGATAGTGAAATTGAATATTCCTTTTTTATTCTCTTCTTTTATCATGATGTATGTGTTGTTTTATTCACTATTTGTTTTTAATACGCATCACACAACCTTTGTCTTTTTTGGAATTATTTTGTTAGATAAAATTTATTATTTAAAGAAAAACCCTGAAAAAGAGGAGGATTTATCTCTTGAAGCGACTTAATGTCCTGAGGGGCGTATCTTTTAAACGATGACTACAATCAAGTTCAATTTAGGTTTCGGCGGTGCTTCTTTGACAAGTATAAAATCTTACAAAGAGGTTAAGGATTTACTCAACACCGCCTATCAAGAAGGCATTCGCCATTTTGATACCGCTGTTTTGTATGGTAAAGGATATTCAGAACTGATTTATGGTCATTTTTTGAAAGATAAACGTAAAGACGTAACGATTACGACTAAATTTGGTTTGGGCAACCCCTCAGTAAATCAAGTCATGCCGATTCAAGTTCTGTTGCCATTGAATTATTATTTTTCAACATTAAAAAAAGCACGCACTAAAACCACCTTACCCCTTACCGATGAACCACATCAGCCAGTGGCCTATCGGCAAATTGATAAAGCACTTGTCGAACAAAGTTTTAAGAGCAGTTTAGAGCGATTGAAAACAGAATACATAGATTATTATTTGCTACACGAGGGCTTACCACATTTTTTGACTGATGAAGCACTTAGTTTTTTATTAAATTTAAAAAAACAAGGACGAGTAGGCGCTATTGGCATTGGTACAAATATTAATGACATAAAAACATTGGAAAAAGAGACGTTTAAATATTGGGATATATTGCAATACGAAGGAAATAATGCTCAAATGACATCAACAATAATGCAGCAATTTCCAGATAAAAGGCATTTTCACCACAGTTGTCTAAAAGATAGAGACATCGTGTGCCTTGAAAAAATCGAAAAAGAAAATAAAGTAGGCTATATCTTAGCACAATGTGCGGCGCAAAACCCCCATGGGATGATTCTCTTTTCGACACGACATAAAAACTACCTTCAAAATAATATCAACAGTTATAAGAATTACTATAAAAATCCAAGTTTTCAAAAATTCTAACTTTTCAAAAGTTTAGAAGCACCCCTCAGTATTTTCGCTAAAATTATACATTTTCCGTTCTCCATTCATTGTTTATAACGAATGCCTTACATAGATTTCAACAAACAAGCCATCAATCACCTCGATTATCCCTTCGATTTTACAATCATTGGTGCAGGTGTAGCTGGTATTTTGTTGGCTGTTAAGCTAATGGAAAAAGGAAAAAAGGTATTGGTCATCGAATCAGGTCATTTTGAAGAAGACGAACAGCGTCAAGTGCTCAATGAAGCAGAGCAAACAGGCAAAATCGTTGAAAATGTGATAATTGGGCGCAAAAGAGCCATTGGCGGCACTTCTATCGCTTGGGGTGGACAATCTTTACCGTTTACACAACTTGATTTTGAAGAAAAAAAATGGATAAACTGCAGTGGTTGGCCCATCCATTTAAGTGATTTAATGCCTTATTACCCTATCGCCAATCGGTTTCTGGGCATTGACGAATGGGATTATAAAGATGATATTTTCAAAAGATTAAAGTACGAAGCGATGGATTTTACTGAGGGGGATATTTATCAGCATTTTTCTAAATGGTCACCACATCCTAATCTCAAAAAACGATACAATGAGCAGCTTAAACAAAATGTTACCGTGCTTTATAATGCCGTTTTAACGCGTATTGATGTAGATTCTGATGGTAACGCGAATAATATAGAGATTCGTAATTTTAAACAACAACAAGCCTACATAAAAGTCAACAATCTCCTAATCGCGACAGGCGGTATTGAGGCTAACAGAATATTATTGGCAAATAATCATCAAGCGAAGGGCGGTATTGGCAATCATTCGGGTTGGTTAGGCAAGTGCTTTATGGATCATCCGTGCATAGAATTGGGCGATGTGATAAACCCTAATCATTACAAGCTGCAATCGATGTTCAATACGCATATTTACAAAAAAAGGAAGTATTCTATCCGTTTGAGCTTAACAGAAAAGGCGCAAAGAGAACAGGAATTGGTGAATGCCTCGGCTCTCGTTGAGTTCATACATTTTTCAAGCCCCGAAGAAAATCCCTACACTGGTCTTTTTAATCCAAGCAATAAACGTCATTTGATAGCATTCAAAAAGATAGCGAAAAACCATAAAAGCTATTGGTTGACTGCAAAGGCTTTATTAACGGAGCAATTTGTTTACAAACACAAAGCCTTGCCTAAAATTACACTGATGTTAGAGCAAGAACCGACGACGGACAGTTTTATCTGTTTGAGCGACGAAAAAGATGTGTTTGGCATACAAAAAGCCAAAATAAATTGGCAAATCACGCCAAAAACGTGGCAAACCGTCAATACGATGGCTACAGTTTTGAAAAGAGAATTTGATAAACACGCTTTGGGCGAAGTAAATACTCATGCACATATCTATACGGATAACCCCGATTGGGCAAAGTATCTAACGGATGCCAATCACCACATCGGTGGTACACGCATGAGCGCTACGCCACATAAAGGTGTGGTTGATAATCAGTTACAAGTTTGGGGGCATCCTAATATCTATGTGTGTAGCAGTTCGGTTTTTCCAACGGGTTCTCATTCTAATCCTACGTTGACGATGATGGCACTTTGTGCAAGGCTCGTTGAGCGTTTAGTTGCTTAATTTTATCTTTCTCATGGCATCTTTACAAAAATTAAATAGACAGACTATGAAAATCATCGTTAGTCATGTAGGAAAACAACACGTTAACGCATTACTTATTGGTTTGTATAAAAACAATGTTTTGACCCGTTTTTATACGTCTATTGCTGCTAATAAAATTTGGTTGCCTAAAACGATTGGTTTCAAAAAAGGGAATGAATTACTTGTAAAAATTCGCAAACAACGCTATACAGGTATCGAGGACACTAAAATCACACATTTCCCGCTTATTGCTGCCGTTAAAAAAGTTATTAGGTCAGAATATTGGACTATAAAGACTGCTCAAAAATGGTTTGATAAACGGGTGGCGAACATGCTAAAAAAAGCAGATTTTGATATGGTCATTGGCTACGAAACATCTAATTTAGAGACGTTTAAAGTTGCCAAACAACGCGGTAAAACGACGATTTTAGATATGACGGCTGTTCATCACAGCTATCAAAATCCCATATTGACCCAAGCAGGTGTTTATACAAACCCCAAAGAATTGGCTTATGTTTCGGCTCAAAAAGACAAAGCATTGGTTTATACAGACTACATTATTGCTTTATCCACTTTTGCCGAAAAGTCCTTGATAGATAACGGTTTTCCAGCCGACCATATCTATAAAACGTATTTGGGTATCAATCAAACTGTTTTTTATCCAAAGAAAAAATACAATATAAATAGTCATCAGTTAACTCAAAACCCACGACTCACGACCCAAAACCCCCAATATACTGAGGGGGTGCTTGAACTTTATTTTGTCGGCACTTTAATGTTGCGTAAGGGTTTGCCTTTTTTGATGCAAGTCCTTGATACCTTAATCAAACGGAATTTTAATGTGCGGTTGACGCTTATTGGTCCTGTTGACGATTTTCCAGTGCCTGAGTTGAACGTACCTTACTTCCGCTATATTCCTTTTTTGAACCATGCGGAATTAGTAGAGATGCACCATCGTTTAGACATCTTTCTTTTTCCTTCCAATATTGACAGTTGGGCGCAAGTGGTCATTGAAGCCATGGCTTGCGGCACGCCGATTTTAGTTTCTGAAAATACAGGTGCAAAAGATGCCGTCATTCAAGGCGGTGGCGAAGTGCTGCCTATTGGTGATTTAGAGGCGTGGGTCAATGCCGTTGAAAAATATTATTACAATCGCTATTTATTGAAAGAAGTCGGTGAGCAAGCCGCACATATTGCCCACCAATACACATGGGATGCCTATCATCAACAAGTTTTTGATGTCGTCACAGACATATTTAACAGAGAAAATAATATAAAATCGCCTTATGTCGAATCAGAAGAACACGTATAGTCTCATTATTGAACCTGGTAGAACCGAGAAAAACTACTGGACAGATTTGTATCGCTACCGCGAACTGTTTTACATCTTGTCGTGGCGTGACTTAAAAGTGCGCTACAAACAAACAGTTGTCGGTGTCCTTTGGGCAGTTTTGCGCCCATTTTTAACAATGGTTGTTTTCACCGTTGTCTTTGGTAAATTAGCAAAAATGGAACCGGAAGGTAATGTGCCTTATGCCATCATGGTTTTTGCAGCGATGTTGCCGTGGCAATTTTTCTCCAATGCGTTAAGTGAAGCGAGTAACAGTTTGATTGGCAACGCCAACCTGTTGTCAAAAGTCTATTTCCCAAGGCTGATTGTACCAGCGAGTTCCGTTATCACCAGTTTTGTGGACTTTATGATTTCATTCGGCTTATTGATTGTCTTGATGTTTTACTATCAATACGTTCCGAGTTGGCGCATTGTCTTTTTGCCCATTTACATTTTTCTGTCTTTCTTAGCTGCCTTCGGTTTGGGTCTTTATTTGACAGCATTGAATGTCAAGTACCGTGATTTTAGATACATTATTCCGTTTATTGTTCAATTTGGTTTATACATTTCGCCTGTTGGATTCAGCAGCAATGTCATTCCTGAACAATGGAAACCGTTGTATTATCTCAATCCGATGGTGACAATTATTGATGGTTTCCGTTGGTGCATCATCAAAGACAGTCCAACCGACCCCCTCAGTGTGTACGCCTTTTTTTCGGTCGGTATGTCCGTAGCCATCATGTATTTGGCTATCCGTAAGTTTAGAAAAATGGAAAAAACGTTTGCGGACTTGATATAATTTTTCTTTTATCACATAGGCACATAGGAGTTTTCACATAGGGTCGCATAGATTTTTTTTATTCGTAACATATCTATGTCTATGTAATTAAAATAGAATCAGAAGAATTAAAGAAACCTATGCGACCCTATGTGAAAACTCCTATGTGCCTATGTGATAAAACAACCAATAACTATGCGATAAAAACTTATTTTTAATATAAAAACCGATACTGTGAATCAACTTATTACAAAAAAGACAATTAATGAATTGTCTTATCAAATCATTGGTGCTGCCATTGAAGTCCATAAAATCTTAGGCCCAGGACTTTTAGAAAGCAATTATGAAGAAGCACTTTTGTATGAACTCTCTTTGCGGGGTTTAAAAACAAGAAGTCAACAAACCATTAGAATTCCTTACAAAGAGATTATGCTCGATTGCGAATTGCGATATGATGTGCTTGTTGAGGACTTGATTCTGATTGAAAACAAAGCCACAAAAGACATTCATCCCATTTTTGTTGCAACGCTTCTTTCTTATATGAAGCATCTACAAATACCCAAAGGGATTATGATTAACTATCATGTTCAAAACATTTTTAAAGAAGGTCAAAAGACGTATATAAACGAGTATTTTGCTGCTTTACCAGATGATTGAGGGTTTATCACATAGTTACATAGGTGTTTTCACATAGATTCACATAGTTTTTTCTATGTAAAACGTAAAAGAAAAACTATGTGAATCTATGTGAAAACACCTATGTAACTATGTGATAAAAATTAAACAAAAACTTATGTCAGAAACGATAATCAAAGTAGAAAATTTAGGAAAGAGTTACCTCATCGGTCACGAGAAACAAGAAAGCTATACCGCTTTGCGTGATGTCTTAGTCAATGGCGTCAAAAACTGGGCGCGCAGCTTGAAGCAGATGTTTCAAAAAGGCAACGATGCGATGGTGACAGGCGACGAAATCGAAGAATTTTGGGCCGTTCAAAACGTCTCTTTTGAAATAAAAAAAGGGGAAGCCATCGGTATCATCGGCAGAAATGGGGCAGGTAAAAGTACCTTACTCAAATTGCTCTCGCGCATTACAGAACCGACAGCAGGTAGAATTGAAATGCACGGACGGGTTGCCAGTCTCTTGGAAGTGGGTACAGGTTTTCATCCTGAACTGACAGGACGTGAAAACATCTACCTCAATGGTGCAGTCTTGGGTATGACCCGCGTTGAAATCAAGCAAAAATTTGATGAAATCGTTGCATTCAGCGGCATTGAGAAGTTTTTAGATACGCCTGTAAAGCGTTATAGTTCAGGTATGTATGTCCGTTTAGCCTTTGCCGTTGCGGCACATTTAGAGCCTGAGATACTCGTAGTTGATGAAGTTTTATCCGTTGGCGATGCCGAATTTCAGAAAAAATGTCTTGGCAAAATGGAAGATGTGAGCAAAAACCAAGGACGCACGGTACTTTTTGTCAGTCATAATATGGGCGTTATTGCCCAATTATGTAAAAAATGTATCGTCTTAAACAAAGGCGGCGTTGAGTTTTTCGGCGACACCAATACAGCCATCGAAAAGTATTTAAAAGGTAACAATACCGATGCTACGGTAGGTAATTATATCAATAATAAGAGTAATTTTAATGTCATTAAAGTCGCTGAAATGGGTCTAACCGATGTACAAAAAGCGGTTACAAGCCAGTTCAAGCACGATGAACCCGTTGTGATTCATGTGGATGTTGAAGCCCAAGAAACCAAATTGGCAGATGTCACACTCGGTATAGCGGTTTTAGACAAAATGAAGAACAAAGTCTTCACAACGATGCACAAACCGCACATGAATGGCGATTTGAAGAATAAACTCTCTTGTACTATACCGCCAAATTTACTCACACCAGGCATGTATTCATTGGATGTCGCTTTGTTCAGTGGTGCGGGCAATGTGTATGAATATTTATCCGATAAAGTACCGTTTGATATTTTTGACAACGGTAGTGAATTTGCTGCTTTTGATGGCAGCAATTATGGAAATGTCTTTGCAAACTGTACATGGTCGGAACAATAAAAAATGCGCTTAAAAGTCTCTTACATCGCTATAAATTAAGGACTTATGCGCGTAAAAATATTTTTATACACCCCTCAGTATATATCGCTAAATCAGCCGTTATTGAGACTCGTTTAGGTGGTAAAATTACGATAGGCGAGCAGACTGAAATTTTAGAAGGGGTATTGATATTGACCTATGGCGGCAACATTACTATCGGCAAAAGGTGCAGCATCAATCCCTACAATATTTTATACGGACATGGTGGCTTAACGATTGGTGATGACGTATTAATTGCGGGTGCAAACATGATTATTCCTAACAATCATAAGTTCAATGATCTTACACAACCCATTAGTTTACAAGGTTCTACGGACAAAGGTATTGTGATACAGGATAATGTGTGGATAGCCCATGGTTGCAGCATCCTCGACGGCGTTACCATAGAAACGGGTGCCATCGTCGCCGCAGGGGCAGTCGTTACAAAGAATGTATTAACCAACACGATAGTCGGCGGGATTCCCGCTAAAAAAATCAAAGACAGACATGAAACAACTGATTAAATCCTTCTTAAATAGCATCGGTATTGGTCAATACCTCTTCAAAAAAACGCCTTTATCAGACCTTAAAGACATTGAATATGTGACAACTCAAGTCAATAACAAGCCTTTAGAAGTAGCTGTGAGGGCTAATGGCAGCGATAAAATTGTCTTCAATCAGATATTTATTATTGAAGAATACAAGGTCATCATTGAGTTCATGCTTCAATTTAAGAAAGAAACTAAAGGTTGGAATATCATTGATGGCGGTGCCAATATTGGTCTAACAACCTTGTATTTGCATCAAAACCTACCCAATGCGAAAATTGTCTGCATCGAACCCGATAAAGATAATTTTGAAATGATAAAGAACAATATGCGTATCAATAATTTCTCCGCCAACGGCAATCTTCTAAACGCCGGTTTGTGGAGCAAAAACACGCATATCAAAACCGAACGCAGTTTCAGAGATGGCGAAGATTGGTCTATTATTGTCAAAGAAACAGACGACCCGACCAATGCCCTTAAAGCTTACTCCATTACAGATGTTATCAATCAGAAATTTGACGGCGATATCATTGATTTACTTAAATTGGATGTAGAAGGTTCTGAAAAATACATCTTTGAAGCCGAAGAAGAAGTCGCCAAGTTCCTATCAAAAATTCGTTTCGTCATCATCGAAATCCACGACGAAATGAATTGCCGAGAAAATATTTATACACAATTGGCGAAAAATAATTTCAAATACTTCAATGCGGGAGAATCCACGATTGGGTTTAATACGAACTTAGTTAAATGGTGATAATTTGTTTTTAATCGCATAGGGACATAGAAGTTTTCACATAGGTTCGCATAGGTTCGCATAGGTTTTTTTTGAATTTATGTTAAACAATATTTCTTGTTAGTCAAAATAAACAAAAGAATCTATGCGAACCTATGTGAAAATGCCTATGTAAACTATGTAATTAAAACAAAACTCTTATGCCCAAAACCCACCTCATACAAGTTATTTCGCACCCTGTTCAATACTACGTGCCGCTATATGAGCGTCTCGCCGCAGACCCAAATTTCGATTTTGAGGTATGGTATTGCTCCAAAACAGGCATAGAAAACAAGACAGATGTGGAGTTTGGGGTCGCTGTGAAGTGGGATATTCCGTTATTGAGCAACTACAAATATAAGTTTCTTAAAAACCATGCACGGCAGGAGTCACTCGATACATCCACAGGTTTGTCAAATTATGGTGTTGTCAAAGAACTCTTCAAAGCACCCCGCAAAAGCATTATTTGGATTCATGGTTGGAATTATGTAACCAATCTTTTAGCGGTTTTTGTTGGTAAACTCTTAGGACACCGTATCTTTTTACGGGGCGACAATACAGCCGTTATTGAAGAAAAAAAGCCTAATACTTTAGCAAAAAAGATAAAAACCTTTTGGTTGAGCAAGGTCATTTTTAAATTCACAGACGCCTTTCTTGCCGTAGGCAATCAGAATATGGATTATTATAAAATGTTAAATGTGCCACAAAGTAAAATTGTTTTTGCGCCACACTGCATTGATAATCAAAGATTTATAAATTTTAGTGCACAACATAAAAATGATGTTGTCACTCTACGTCAGTCTCTGGGTATACCCCTCAGTAAAAAAGTCATTATTTGCTCTGGTAAGTATATTGACAAAAAACGTCCCTTAGATTTGCTCAAAGCTGTTCAGATGCTGCCCAATCGCGCCGATATATTTATCGTCTTTGTCGGCGAAGGCAACTTGCGGAAAGAGATGGAACAGTTTATTGACGACCACGACATGCAGAAAAATGTCCTCTTGACAGGCTTCGTCAATCAAACCCAGATGCCCCAATATTATTTGGTGTCCGACCTCTACGTGATGTGTTCAGGTATGTACGAAACGTGGGGATTGTCAACGAATGAAGCACTATGTTTTGGCTTACCCGTCATTTTATCCGATATGGTCGGTTGTGCTTACGATTTAGTAGATGGTAACGGTTTTATGTATCATTCAGGCGATATTCAAGCCTTATCGAGCCATATTCAATACATTTTTTCGCAATCTGATACCGATTTTCAAGCGATGCGCCAACGCTCAAGGGAAATAATTAATCATTACAGCTATGAAAATATCATTCTTTCTCTCAAAAAAGCGAGCGCGGAATAAATCCAATCCCTTATGTATTCACTATGAAATTATTAGAAATTATTCCAACCTACAAACCTGCATTTATATATGGTGGGGCAGTAACTGCCATTAGTTTGTTATGTGAAGCGCTGGTTGCAGAAAATAACATTCAAGTTACGGTACTTTCAACAACAGCAAACGGTAAAGCCGAATTGCCTGAGTTTAGTCGAGAGCCAACTATTGTTGACGGTGTACCCGTTTATTATTTTCGTCGCTGGACAAAAGACCATTCACAGTTTTCACCTGGCTTATTGTGGTGGCTGTGGCGAAATATCAAACAATATGATGCTATTCACATTCATTCATGGTGGAATTTGTCTGTTTTATTTGCAACGACGATTTGCATACTGAGGGGTGTCAAACCCATATTGTCCCCCCATGGCATGTTAAGTCCATTTACAATAACAGGGCGGTTTAAGCCGATTTTCCATCGTTTTATAGGTACAAAAATGCTAAAAAAGACTTTTTTACATGTTACTTCAAACCAAGAAGCTAAAGAATGTTTGGCATTGATACCTGACTTGATGTATAAAAATCTACCCAATTTTCTGGATTTAGCTACGCTACCCCCGTCCACCAAAAAAACGAATATAGATGCCTCTACTAAAACACCAAACAAGGTGTTTCGTTTACTTTTTTTATCGCGGATTCACGAGAAAAAAGGAATAGAACTACTATTCAATGCCCTCGCTGACGTGCCGTTCGATTGGTCACTAACGATGGCAGGCGATGGGGCGGCTGGTTATACAGAGCAATTGAAGCAACTAAGCCGAAATCTTAACATTGATAATAAAATCAACTGGATTGGTTGGGTCAACACCGAACAGCGGTTGGCTGCCTTTGAAGCCGCTGATTTGTTCGTTTTGACTTCGCATAATGAGAATTTTGCTATTTGCGTCATTGAATCCTTAGCTGTTGGCATACCCGTTTTAGTGAGCCAACATGTCGGTTTATCAGATTATATTATTGAAAAAAAACTGGGTTGGATCTGCGATACCACTGTAGAGAGTATCCAATCTACCTTAACCCAAGCCTATCTTGAAGATGATGAACGCAAGCGTATCGCTGATGCTGCGCCTAACCAAATTCGGACGGATTTTACTCGCTCGGTATTAGCGAAACGCTATATCAGTATGTATCGTCAAGTTAACGGATAGCCAAGTGTGAAACAGGGAAACCCATTGTGAGTAATGTTTGAACATAGTATAAAAACAGGTACATTTTAGTAAAACCAAACGGCATGAACAATTCTAACAATATTACACCGCTTATTCTAACTTTTAATGAAGCCCCAAACATCGGGCGCAACCTTGAAAAATTGACATGGGCAAAGCGTATCGTAGTCATTGATAGTTTTAGTACAGACGAAACCTTAGATATTATAGCTCAATTTCCACAAGTCGAAGTGTATCAACGCAAGTTCGTTTCCTTTGCTGACCAATGCAATTTTGGTTTACAACAGATTGATAGTCAATGGGTTTTGTCAATGGATGCAGATTATATTTTAGATGATACCATTGTTCAATCTATTCTGAATCAACCGCTTGATGCGACTCAAACGGCTGGTTATTCGGCTCGATTTAAGTATGCTATTTTTGGAAAACCAGTACGTGGCAGCATGTATCCACCGCGTAAAGTTTTGTATGCCAAAGACCGCGCACACTATATCAATGATGGTCATGGGCATACTGTTTTGATTGACGGAACGATTAAAACACTGGATGGTTTTATAATCCACGATGACCGCAAATCCTTCTCGCATTGGATTGCTTCGCAAGACCGATATTTGAAAAAAGAAGCGGAAAAATTGTTGCAAACACCTTTCAATCAATTGAAATGGGTGGATAAACTGCGGTATTTCATCTTCCCAGCCCCTTTCGTTGCTTTTTTTTATTGCTTTATACTGAGGGGGGGCTTTTTGGACGGTAAATACGGTTGGCACTATGCCATGCAACGGGTTTTAGCTGAAATATTACTCTCTATTCGTTTAACAGAAGCACGTTTAGACACAAAAAAAGACAAACAAACCTCCCATTTATTACAACAACAAACATACACAATAATTAATGTCTACAAAAATTTGCATCATCGGCTGCGGCACTTATGGTTCGTATTTGATAAGAAGTTTATCAGAAAAATATGGCAATGATATTCATATAACCGTTATCGAAATTGGTAACGAGAAAACTAAAGACGAAAAGGAAATGGGCTTGGCAGCTGAATCCGGTTCTGCACGGGCGGCATCTCAAGGTCGGTACTTTGGTTTGGGTGGCACATCGGCTCGATGGGGCGGTCAAGTGTTGTTTTTTGATGAAAGAGACAACCCTTTGCAGCAGCGTGATTGGGATACGATTGTGAATATCAACAATCAATATCGTCGTGTTGTCCTTCAAAAACTATTGGGCAATGTACCCAAAATAGAGACTTTGATGAGTGATAAAGGCAATGAAAAAACAGGTATTTGGCTTAAATATGCCAAACGCAATATGTTCAAAGCCTTGAATAAAGAGCATTTATCGTCAGTTAATATTATTAAAAATCAATGTGTCACGAGTTTTGTTTTTGATAAGACGAAAATTAAAAGCGTTTTATGCCAAAGCGTCAAGGTACAGGACGAAGAAAAGGAGGCATCTACAATGGCTATTGATGCCGATGTTTTTTACCTCACCGCAGGAGCGATTGGGTCGTGTCGGTTGCTTTTAGACATCAATGAAGAACATAATGTTATTACCTCAACAGATTTGGGTAAACATTATGGAGACCACCTATCGGTCGAATTATTCAGAATTGAGCATCGTCCTTTTATTGACAATACTGATTTTTTACCCCGTTTTGTAAAAGGCAGCATGGTGACAAAACGTTGGGTAGTTAAGGACAAAACGGGTCGGGTGGGCTTTGCGCATCCTGTTTTGAATAAAGAAGTGAAAGTATTTACGTCCATCAAACGAATGCTTTTTGGGAAACAAAAAATGGATTTTAGCATTAAAGAGGTATTTGAAGGTTTTGAATTTCTCATCCGTTTTGCCTTCAATGTGTTGATTTTGAAGAGAATGTATACACATCGCAATATCTGGAGTTTACAATTAGAGATGGAACAAGCATTTCCGAATGATAACAGTATCAGTTTGGCAGAGCAAAAGGATACATATGGTCAAAGAGTCGCTCGTCTGAATTGGCAAGTTTCGGACAGTGACCGCCAAGCGATTGATGACGTGAAAACGTATTTACAACAAAAATTAGACGCTGAAAACATTAAATATACGGTCGTTTATGACCCGAATATTGAAGGCACAAAGATAGAAGACGTGTATCATCCGTCTGGCTTTATCCGTTTGGGGCATGATGAAAATGCTGTTTTGGATACAAATTGCCGTGTCAAAGGCATTGATAATCTCTATCATTTTTCTACGGCCATGTTTCCCAGTGTTAAGTCAGCAAGTCCGACGGCAGCGGCTTTTTGTTTTATTGAACATCATGTAGAGGCTGTTTTTCCAAGTTTGATATCAAAACAAGTTCAATCTGATAACTTTACTCCCTCAGTATTTTAAGTAAATAAATGTCTGATAATCAACAAGTTAAGGTGCATCTGTTTTTTCGCCGAGCGAATCCAACGGGGAATGTGAGTATTGAAAATTCGTTTGAATCCATGAGGACACATTTCCCCAAAAATAGCCGTTTTCGATTAGATGTTTTTACATCTTCTTTTTACAGCAAAGGTTTTTTGCCCCGTTTGAAAGCGATTTTAGAAGTGCATCGAAATAAAACAGATATTAATCATGTGACAGGGGATACCAATTTTTTAGTCTTGGGTTTGCCGCATCGAAATACGGTTTTAACGATACACGATTGCGGTTTGTTAGACGGTAAAAATAGCTTGGCACGATGGATTTTATACACATTTTGGCTAAAATTACCCATAAAAAAATGTACAATACTAACAGTGGTTTCAGAAGCCACCAAGCAAGATATTCTAAGATTGACCCATTGTTCCCCGGATAAAATAATTGTTATCCCTACCATCATCAAATCGGGCTTCTTTTATAATCCAAAAGATTTTAACAAAAACTATCCGACATTTTTGCACATAGGCAATTCACCCAACAAAAACTTGACACATCATGCTAAGGCTTTGTCGGGTTTGCCTTGTCGGTTACACGTCATTGGTCAGATTTCAGAATCAGAAATAGACATACTTAAAAATGAAGGCATTGACTACACAATTAGCATCAATTTGACCGATGAACAAATACACACTGCCTATCAGGAAGCCGATGTTTTATTGTTTTGCTCAACAAGCGAAGGTTTTGGGATGCCGATTTTGGAAGCGCAAACAGTTGGGAGAGTGGTTCTTACAAGTAATTTATCGTCTATGCCAGAAGTAGCAGGGGACGGTGCGTGTTTGGTTGACCCCCTCAGTATTGCGGACATTCGGAAAGGTATTGAGCGTGTTTGGCAGGATGATACATATCGCAATGCGTTGATTGATAATGGTTTAAAAAATATTCATCGTTTCAATCCTGAAACGGTGGCACGGCAATATGAAGGTGTTTATGAAAAAATACGGAGGGGTACAACCTCATAAAATCTTGAACACATGCACACATCGTTTTAAATGAGATGTAAAACTGTAAATCATTGAAAATCAATATATTAAACTATGTTCTAAATTACCCCCCTCAGTATTTTTAATGGAACAAACCTATTTTTTAAATCTTTAAATTTTCCAACACATGATCATTCTCGGACTTAACGCCTTTCACGGCGATTCATCAGCCTGTATTTATAAGAATGGTGTCCTCATCGCGGCGACTGAAGAGGAACGTATCCGTCGCCACAAACACTGGGCAGGTTTGCCAACAGAATCCATCAAATTCTGCTTGCAAGAAGCGGGTATTACGCTGGGCGATGTTGATTATATCACCATTTCTCGTGACCCAAAGGCTAAATTTGGCGAAAAAATACTTTATACATTGGGCAACGTTTTTACATTGAAATCATTGGGGTCACGGGCTAAGAACTCAATAAAAATCAAAAACTTGAAGAAAGAGATAGCAGAGCGGCTCAATTTTGATATTCGATATGTCAAAGCACCCATTTATTATGTGGAGCATCATCGGAGTCATATTGCTTCCTCTTTCATGGTATCGCCTTTCGATAAGTGTGCTATTCTCTCGGTTGATGGTTTTGGTGATTTCACTTCAACGATGCGGGCTGTTGGTCAAGGCAATAAGATAAAAGTGCTTGACAGCGTCTCGTACCCGCATTCACTGGGCGTATTTTATACCGCTTTTACTCAGCTTTTGGGCTTTCCGCATTATGGCGATGAGTACAAAGTCATGGGTTTAGCACCTTATGGCACCCCCAAATATGTAGAAGAAGTCCATCGTGCCGTCATTTTAAAACCCAATGGGCTTTTTGAGCTGAATCCTAAGTTTTTCGCGCATTTCAAAACGGGTATTCAGATGGCTTGGGAAGGGGGCGACCCACATATCAGCACTTTGTATTCCGATTACATGGAAAAGACTTTTTGTACTGCCAGAAAGAAAGATGAGCCGTTGACACAGTACCACAAGGATTTAGCGGCTTCTGTTCAAAAAGTTTGTGAGGAAGTTGTTTTTTACATGCTCAAAGACTTGCACGACAAAACGCAATTTGACAGTGTGTGCATCACAGGCGGGGTGGCTCAAAACTCTGTTTGCAACGGTAAAATCACGTCTTTCACACCGTTTAAAAACGTTTTCGTTCCGCCCGCAGGACATGATGCAGGTACAAGCGTTGGATCTGCTTTATTTTTGCAACATCAAATCCTCAATATGCCGCGCCCTATTTTCAAACATGAGGCATATACGGGTGCTAAATTTGATAATGATACCATCAAAGCCATTCTTGTAGGTCGTAACATTCAATTTGAAGAATTGAAAGATGAGGTATTGATGGATAGAGTTACCGATTGTCTAATTGGCGGTGGCGTTGTCGGTTGGTTTCAAGGACGCGCAGAATTTGGTCCGCGTGCTTTAGGCAATCGCTCAATTTTGGTTGACCCACGCCGTGCAGATGCGAAAGATTTGCTCAATGCAAAAATCAAACGCCGTGAGAGTTTCCGCCCTTTTGCGCCTTCTATTCTAACCGAATATGTATCGGAGTATTTTGAAATAGATGACAATGCCCCTTTCATGGAAAAAGTTTTTCCGATTAAAAAAGAAAAACGTGCTTTAATTCCTGCCGTCACGCACGTTGATGGAACGGGTCGTTTGCAAACAGTGAGTTATGAAGACAACCCTCGTTACTATAGTTTGATTCATAATTTCTACAAAAAAACGCGTGTACCTATTTTGGTCAACACGTCTTTTAATGAAAATGAACCCATTGTCAACTCGCCCGAACACGCCTTAGAGTGTTATTTGCGCACGAATATGGATATGCTTGTTTTAGAGAATATCATGATTCGACGCACTCCATCGCATAATACGTCGAATGCCCAAAGGCAGGAAGAAAACACTTCTGTTTTACAATAATCAATCTTGGGAAATGAATAAGGTGCTTACTTTTTTATGCTTTTTCCTACTCATACAAGGAGTTAAGGCTCAAAATAATCAGAGAACTAATGAAATTACCCCCCCTCAGTATCATGAGTCTTTGAAGGGTATAGATTATAGTCTTCTGTATTTTGATGCTAATATAGGGTATTTGCCTAAAAAAGAAAATGCGTCGTGGGCAGCTAAAATCAGCGGTGGCTATTGCTTCAATGAGCAATCCGCCGTTGGTATTGGCTTTGGAATTTTTGGTAGAGAGCATATTTTCAAACGATCAGGTATGGGTTTAGGTTTTCAATACCGCCACAATTATCCTAAACGTTTGATTGTCAAAGCAGAGTTTGGGTATTTACTTAAACATAAGATGCACGACGGCACTTTAGATAGAGATATGGTGTATATCGCTCAGCATTCAAAGCCTGTTTATTTTCAAGTAGAAGCACAATGGCGCTTGTGGCGTTCATTGACATTAGGCATTGCGGCTGTGCAATCTGGTAACCTATATTTCAAACGATATATTGATGAAACACATATTACTCAAGACCTATGGCACATCAATGCTTTAACAATTCAATTGGGGTTTATTTTTAATTAGTTTTTTACCATAAATAGATAAAAAATCAAGCGTTTGAAAGAATGCTTTTTTTATTTTTAAAAAACGTATATTTTTGTTTGATTAATTGTAACGAATATAAGCTATTAATTAATAATCGCAGCAATCTATATGAACAAATATCAATTCTTATTGGTATGTATTTTTGCCTGTTCTTTATCTTGCCAAAATCAAGAAATTACTGGGACAACTGCTAACAGTCAAAAAGTGTTGAGTGCCTCACAATCACAAAATATTACCTATCAAATCATTGCAGGTTCTGATAACACTTTTGGCTACGATATTTCTGTTAACGGTAAAAAATATATACATCAACCTTTCATGCCAGGTCTATCAGGTACTTTAGGCTTCAAATCAGCTGAAAAAGCTGAAAAAGTCGCCCTCTTTCTCATCGGAAAAATGAAAAAAGGCGAAACTCTACCTAATATATCACCTACCGAACTACACCAAGTGGGTGCTTTTTGATAGATAAATATTTAATTTAATTAAGCACATAAAAAATTTATACTTTAATGAAAATTTTGAATACTATTTTGGGGATTGGGTTATTTATGAATACAGCATATTCAATACCTACATGGAGTTCGCTAAACGACTTCGGGGGTGGCGTTCGTTTTGGTGCTGCCGTTTTTGTTATAAACGGTATAGGTTACGTTGGGACAGGTGATAAGGGTACAACAAATGCCAATATGGTAGCAAATGATTTTTGGGCAATTAACCCCGCATCTGGGACTTGGACTCAAATTGCACCTTTTGGCGGTGGCGCAAAAAGCAATCAGGTCGCCTTCGTCATTAATAATGAAGGATATGTGGGGGTGGGCAATAACAGTCGTGAATTGTGGAAATACACACCTGGTTCAAACGCATGGACGCAGATGACTCCTCTACCCAACAACGCACCATATACCTGCCTCCCAGGAGAACCCTGCATCACAGAATATCAAGGCGTTGCCTTTGCCATTGGGTCAAAAGGTTATTTTCGTGGTGGCAGTCTCACAGCCATGCTGAATAAAACATCTTTCTGGGAATATGATCCTGCAGTGGGTGTAGGTGGCACATGGACGCAAAAGAAAGACCTGGAAGCTGGAATGAACGGTATCGTATTACGAGGCAGTGCTGGTTTTGCGATTAATGGCAAAGGGTATGTCGGTGCGGGTTTAGATGAAAATAATAATAACAATCAAAATTTTTATGAATATACGCCTGGTGCAGGACTCAATGGAGGTTCTTGGGCTCAAGTAGCCTCTTTGGGAGGAGAAGCACGCATCAATTCAGTTTCATTTGCTACCAGCACAAAAGGTTATGTGGGCTTAGGCTACCACGCTACAACTTCATATAAGCAAATTTGGGAATTTGATTCGCCAACAGTAGGCTCGCCTTTAGGTACATGGACAAAATTATCTCTTGATTTCCCAGGTACAGGAACAGGACGTTCCCAAGCTGTGGGATTTGCGGTCGGTCAAAATTTGTTTATTGGTACAGGAAATTTCATCTTCTCGGACATTGGATATTCAGATTTTTGGCAATACAGTCCTTCGGGCGCACCCGTCCTTCCTGTAGAGTTAACGAGGATAAATGCCACTGCAGACCTGTCCCATGAACATGTAGCTGTCTTTTGGGAAACTGCAACAGAAGAGCAAAGTGCTTATTTTGCCATAGAAAGACAAAGCAAAACGAATGGCTTATTTGAAGAAATTGGACGTATGAAAGGGGCTGGCAATAGTGCTAAAACATTGATTTACAATTTTATAGATGAAAAACCTGTCTATGGCGTGAGCTATTATCGTTTGAGATTGGCAGATATGGATGGTAAAACGACTTATTCAAAAGCTGTAAGTGTGGCATTTAAAGGTGCAAAAGTTAAGATTTTTCCCACTTATACTGAGGGGTACATTTCCATCGAAAATGGTGACAAACGCATTGACGATGTGTATGTTTGGAATGGGAATGGTCAGTTGATATTGCAATCAAAACAAAATCAATTAAATTTATCTGAGTTGCCAAGAGGATTATATCTTGTACAAGTGAAAGTTGGTAGCGAAACTTTTGTCCAGAAAGTGACGAAACGGTAGTTTCATAGGTGTGAGAGATGTTCGATAATGAACATGCGCAAAGCGTCATAAGCCTTTTATCAGCTTATGGCGCTTTTTTTTTATTTTTAAACCTCAAAATATCTAAATTTTATGTAGGTTTGATACATATTATAAAATTGTAATCATCACAAAAATCAGTTCAAAACAGTGATTCAGTTTCTTCTTAATAATAAAATCATCCAAACAGACTTGCCGCAGGGCATGACCATACTCGATTTTGTCCGTTATCAACAACATCTGATGGGAACGAAAATCGGGTGCCGTGAAGGGGATTGTGGCGCCTGTACTGTCCTCGTAGGCGAATTGTCAAATGCGGGCGAGGTTGTTTATCGCTCCATGACCTCTTGTTTATTGCCTTTGGCAAATGTACAAAACAAGCATGTGGTAACAGTGGAAGGCATCAATCATCAGGAAGGCTTAACGCCTGTGCAGTCTGCCATGGTTGAAGAAAATGCCACACAATGCGGCTTCTGTACGGTGGGTTTTGTCATGTCATTTACAGGTTTTTCGTTACAAAATGGCGGGCATACTGAGGGGAGCGGTATCGCTGCTATTGACGGTAATATCTGCCGTTGCACAGGTTACAAATCTATTGAACGAGCAGCCAAAAGATTAACAAATTTGTTGAATCAAAAAGCAGAAGGGCAGACGGCACTTGGCTTTGCCATTGATAATCAAATAGTTCCGTCTTATTTTTCGACCATAAAATTAAAATTAACGGAACTGAATAAAAACAAACGAGTTGAAATATCCACGCATCATATTGTTGGCGGCGGTACAGATTTATACGTTCAAAAGCATGATGAAATGCCCCACTTAGCCGCTAAACACCTTTTTGATCATCAAATACTGAGGGGGGTAAAGTGGGAAAATGGATTGTTCGCCATCGGTGCTTCCGCAACGGTTTCAGACTTAAAAGAGTCACCTGAAATGAACGCGGCGTTTCCAAATTTGCAAAAACACTTAAAACTCGTCAGTTCTACGCCTATTCGCAATATGGCTACAATAGCGGGTAATCTCGTCAACGCATCTCCGATTGGTGATATGACAGTGTTTCTTTTAGCGTTAAACGCAACGATTTTACTTAAAAACGACGCAGGGGAGGAGCGAGAATTTGCACTAAAAAATTTTTACAAAGGCTATAAAATGCTTGATAAAACATCAGATGAAATACTCACGCATATCCGTTTCCCCCAGCCCAATGACACCAGCTTTTTCAATTTTGAAAAAGTTTGTAAACGCACCCATCTCGATATAGCCAGTGTTAATACGGCTATTTCCTTGAAAATAGAGGGAAATAGTATTGTTGAGGCACATGTAGCAGTCGGTGGTGTAGCAGCGATTCCTTTGTATTTGCAAAAAACATCTGATTTCTTAAAAAATAAGGAAATTACTGAGGGGGTCATTTCAGAAGCGAATGACATTTTGCAAAGCGAAATCAACCCTATTTCAGATGTGCGTGGTTCAGCAGATTATAAACGGTTGTTGGCAAGACAGCTTTTTAAAGCGCATTTTCTAGCAAAATAATTAAACATGAAAAATATAGATGGTATCAACCACGTCCGTGGCGAATCTATTTACCTCGACGATATGCCTTTGCAGCAAGGCACTTTGTTTGCGGTGGTCTATGATTCACCTGTTGCTCATGGTATTTTGAAAGCGATTGACCTTGAAAATGCGAAAAATACTGAGGGGGTGGTGCGCGTCATTACAGCTAAGGACTTAATAGGCGAAAATCAAATCGGCGGTATTATTCCCGACGAACCGTTGTTGGCTGATGGGATTGTGGACTTTCAAGGTATGCCCATTGTTTTAGTCCTTGCAGAAACAGAGGAAGCAGCACGTACGGCGGTAAAAAAGATAAAAGTCGAGATAGAACCGCTGGAAATCATCACAGACCCACGAGTCGCTTTTGCCAAAAATGAGTTAATTGTCCCACCAAAGGCGTTTAAATTGGGTGATACTGAGGGAATATTTCCCACTTGCACTCATATTTTCAAGGGACGTGCTGATGTCAATGGTCAGGAACATCTTTATATCGAAACACAAGGCGCATACACCCTGCCTACTGAGGGAGGCGGTTTGAAGGTCTATTCTTCGACGCAAGGACCAACAGCAGTGCAACGGGCTGTCGCCAAAGTGACGGGTTTGGCGATGCACCAAATTGAGGTGGACGTGACCCGACTCGGTGGCGGTTTTGGGGGCAAAGAAGACCAAGCCAATGCGTGGGCTGCCCTGTGTGCGGTGGGTACACAACTCACAAAATGCCCTGTCAAATACTGTCTCAATCGTATGGAAGACTTACGCATGACAGGTAAACGACATCCGTATAGTGCTGATTATCAAATTGGTTTAGATGAAAATTTGAAAATCATCGCTTACGAAGTGACCTTTTATCAAAATGCTGGTGCGGCAGCCGATTTGTCTCCTGCGGTGTTGGAACGCACGCTTTTTCATTGCACCAATGCCTATTTTATCCCAAATGTCTCGGCTACAGCTTATAGTTGTCGGACTAATTTGCCGCCGAATACGGCTTTTAGAGGCTTTGGCGGTCCGCAAGGTATGTTCGTTTTGGAGTCTGCAATTGTTCATGCAGCTGAACAATTGGGCGTTGACGCATCCCTAATTCAGCAAAAAAACCTTTTAAAAACAGGTGATGAATTTCCCTACGGGCAGAAGGCAGAAAGTGAAGCAGAAACGACTTGGCAAGCCGCAAACGCTCATTTTGAATTTGAAAAAACACGAAAAGAGATAGATTTATTCAATAAACAAAACACATACACTAAGAAAGGCATGGCTTTGATGCCTATTTGCTTTGGCATTTCTTTTACGAAAACCATGATGAACCAAGCGCGGGCTTTGGTGCATGTTTATACGGACGGCTCGGTTGCTGTTTCGACAGGTGCTGTGGAAATGGGGCAGGGCGTGAATACCAAAATGGCTCAAATAGCAGCCCAAACCTTTCATATTCCCATAGAAAAAATTAAAATTCAC
The DNA here is from genome assembly GCA_031411275.1 of Saprospiraceae bacterium. GTDB lineage: Bacteria > Bacteroidota > Bacteroidia > Chitinophagales > Saprospiraceae > JAAFJT01. The sequence continues at coordinate 52,788 of JANOAU010000184.1, forward strand.
TCAACAAATACGCTGCGAATTGCCAATACGTCTCCGTCTGCCGCTTCTGCTACGGCGGATTTGAATGGTAAAGCGACCTTGATGGCTTGTACGGAAATTATGGAAAGGCTGCGTGGTGTGGCAATAGAATTACTAAAAACAGGTGATTTTGTAGAGGAATTGACGTATAGAGATGGCTTTTTTTACGTCAAAAATGAAAAAACGGACTTGGATTTTGTAACAGTCGTTAATCAAGCATATGGCAGACGTATTAATTTATCTCATCATGCTCACTATGCGACCCCCTCAGTAAATTTTGATTGGACGACAGGAAAAGGACATCCGTTTGCTTATCATGTTTACGGAACAGCAGCGGTGGGCGTGACAGTGGATTGTTTGCGGGGGACTTATGATATTGACTTTGTTCGGGCGGTACATGATTTTGGTTTGACGATGAATTCGGCAATTGATTTTGGACAAATTGAAGGTGGCATTGTGCAAGGCGTCGGTTGGATGACGATGGAAGAACTCGTTTATGACGACAAGGGAAAGCTGCGTTCAAATGCCCTTTCGACCTACAAAATACCCGATATTTACAGCGTTCCGAAGGAAATAACCATTATTCCCTTAGAAACGGAACGGGAAAATTTAGCAATTTTTAACTCAAAAGCGGTGGGCGAACCGCCATTGATGTATGGCATTGGGGCGTACTTTGCGATTCGAGATGCGGTGAAAGCGTTTGGCAGTACCCCCTCAGTATTTGACGCACCTTTTACGGCGGAGAAGGTTTTGATGAGTTTGTATGTTGATATACCAAAGAGTATAGTTTAGAAAATTGCAAAGCTGACCTGTCGACAAGTTGTCGACAACTTAAATTGAATCATCCGATGGAAAAAAATATACTGTTATGGTGCAACAATTGAGCATTTGCTTCGCATTATTATGTTCTATTACGTTTCAAAAAGCCCTCACAACTTGAAGGAGATTATGAATGAATAAAGAATTACAATTTTGGCAATTCATTGAAAATCAATTAAATATAAACGAGAAAGTTTTACTACTTGTCGTTGTTGACAGCAAAGGCAGCAGCCCGGGGCGACAAGGCTTCAAAATGGCTGTGACTACTGAAGGGGTACTCCAAGGTTCAATCGGCGGCGGCATTATGGAAATAAAATTGGTTGAATTAGCCAAAGACCTTTTACAAAAAGATGAAGATGTTCCTTTTTTAAAAAAACAAATACACCATAAAAATACACCGCACGACCAAAGCGGAATGATTTGTTCGGGTGAACAAATGATATTGTTTTATACCGTTAAAAAAACGGACTTGCTTACCGTCAATCGCCTTATTTTTTGCTTGGAAAATGCTTTGCCGATAGTTTTAAAATTGACACCCCACCATTTTCAAGTCTTTGAAAATCAAAAACTTATCTATCCCTTTTATTTTGTTTACATTGATGAAACAAGTTTTGTTTATACCGAAAATGTAGGTTTTAAAAATGAGCTATACATCATCGGGGGGGGGCATTGTGCTTTGGCATTGTCGGCATTGATGTCTAAAATGGACTTTCGGATTCACCTTTTTGATGACCGTTCAGACTTGAATACTTTGGGAAAAAACACCTTTGTTCATCAAAAACACTTGATTGATTATAGCGACATTGGAGCATATATTCCTTCGGGAAACAATATTTATGTAGTAATTATGACCGTTGGTTATCGGACGGATGCGCTTGTGTTGCGGCAGCTTTTGGATAAAAAAGTCCGCTATTTAGGTGTGTTGGGCAGTGCTTCCAAAATGGAAACGTTGTTACAAGACCTTGAAAATGAAGGTTTTACGAGCGATTTACTGAGGGGTATTCATACGCCTATTGGTTTGAACATTAATAGCCAAACACCTGAGGAAATAGCGGTGAGTATTGCGGCGGAAATCATTAAAGTGAAAAACGAAAAGTGATAAGTGAAAAACGCAGCTTTATCCACGTTATTCACTTATCATTTTTCATTTTTCGTTTTTCACTTTTCACTCGGCACAAGCGGCATGGCAATTCTGCCCATATTCATCTGACGGCATAAATTATTGAAATCATCAATGCTTTTTTGAATCGCACCACGCTCGACTTGTCGCTTTTGCCAAACGGCATTGAGTTCAGATAAGCGTTGCTTTTGTCCTTCAGTGACGTACGGTACATTGACATCGAGTGAGCCTTTGATGAAAAAATAATCGGCACTCAATTTATTTTCAAAATTAATGACATCATCATTGGATTGTGATTTGTTTTGAATCAGTTCATTTTCCCAAGCATCTATGCCTTCAACAACCTTTTTCCCTGCGTCATTCACGTTTTTCATGTCTGTTTTATCTTTCAAAATATCCATAAAATCAGTGATTTGTTTTTTGATTTGGTGCGTTTGATTGATACCGTCATGAATATCTTTTATGTTCTTTTCGATGTCATTAAGCAATTGTTCTTGCGCCGCATAATCGGCAGCCGCATAATTGAGGCGTGGATCGGGCAGAATGGTAAACGAGACTGTTTTTTCTAAAGCACCCATTTTCAAGCGGGCTTGATAGCTGCCCGGTACGACTTTGCGCCCTTCGTAACTGCCTTCGATAAGCACAGGAGGTACGCCCGGCAATGTTTCGTAGCGCATATCCCAAACAAAACGATTCAAACCTGTTTTCGTCGAAAGCGTTGGTTCTGCTGAGGGTCCGCCTGCAAAAGAGGTGGATTTGGGGTCTGATTTACTGGAATAACTGCGTACGATTTGCCCTTTTTCTGTCAAAATATCAAGGCTTAATACGCTGTTAGAATCCTTTTTTTCGGGCAGTTGATAATATAAAACAACGCCACTCGCAGGATTTGTCCCTGCAAAACCGCCGCGTCCGATACGCGTAGCGTTGTCATCATCACCATTTTTATCCAACGAACTACTTGATGAGGTCCGATAAGTGTCTTCGGGTTTGAAAAAAGTAAAATCATCTGTTTTAGCATATTGCCGAACAAGCCCTAAGTCATCGAGAATCCAAAACGCACGACCAGAAGTAGCTGCTATCAAATCGCCTTGATGTATTTTCAAGTCTGTAATCGGGCAAATAGGTAAATTGCGCTGGAACGGTTGCCATAACTCGCCGCCATTGAATGAAACATATAAACCCAACTCCGTTCCACAAAAAAGTAAGTCTTTACGCTCACTGTCTTGACGCACAACACGCGTAAATGCACCATTTGGAATGCCATTATTGAGTTTTGTCCACGTTTTTCCGTAGTCTGTTGTCTTAAATACTGAGGGGGTGAAGTCATTGAATTTATAACGGGTTGTAGCTATGAAAGCCGTTCCTTTGTCGTGTGGTGATAGTTCGATGCAGTTGATAAGGCATTCATTTAGACCTGTGGGCGTAACATTTGTCCATGTTTTGCCACCGTCGCGGGTGATATGCACTAAGCCGTCGTCGCTGCCAGACCACATAACACCGCTTTCAGAAGGCGACTCCACGAGGTAGGCAATCGTACCGTAGTTTTCACCACCTGCGCCTTCGTTGGTGTAAGGCACGCCGCTAAAACCCATTTTGGCGGTGTCGTGGCGTGTGAGGTCAGGAGAAATGATTTGCCACGATTTGCCCATGTCCGATGTTTTAAAGACCTTATTCCCTGCATGAAAATAGGTATTTGGCTCATGTTGTCCGTAAATAATCGGTGCATTCCAATTGAAACGATACACCATATCCTTAGGCTGTTTCGCTAAATACTGAACAGGGGCGACCATAACGGGCTTGCTTTCATCTGTTTCAGTGTCCAAAATCTCAACCGTCCCTTGATAACTGCCGCCCATGACATAACGTGGATTATTGGGGTCAAAAGCCAAAAATGCACTCTCACCACCTGCTGATGCCGTCCAATCTTTGTCTGAAATGCCGCCGCCTGTCGGGTTTCTACTCATCACCATAACAGAGGAATTGTCTTGTTGTCCGCCATAAATATGATAAGGAAAACGATTATCTGCACTGATGCGGTAGAATTGTGCGGTCGGTTGATTGCTTTGCAGCGACCAGGTTGCACCGCTGTTGAAAGTAATTGCGCCGCCGCCATCGTTGGCATTGGCAATGTTTTTATTATTCGTTGGATTAATCCAAAAACCATGATGATCGCCATGTGTGCCGCTCAAACGCGACCACGTTTTGCCGCCGTCAATGGATTTCAAAATAGATGTATTCAAAACATACACCGTATTTTCGTTTTGTGGGTCAGCAATGATTTCGGTGTAATACCAAGCACGTTGCACCAAACCATGGTCTTTACTGCTGCGTGACCACGTTTTGCCGCCGTCATTGGAGACGAAAACACCGCCTTTTTCTGCTTTTGAATCGGATTCAATGACTGCATAAACCCGTTCAGGATTCGCTTTAGAAACGGAAATACCCATCTTTCCAAGTTCAGTTGGTAAGCCATTTTCAAGGCGTGTCCATGTTTCGCCACCGTCCGTTGTCTTCCATAAACCACAGCCTTTGCCACCGCTTCGGACTTCCCACGGCGTGCGGCGGTAATCCCACATAGCAGCGTACAGAATGCGCGGATTGCTCATATCCATGCTCAAATCAACGCAGCCTGTGTTTTCATCTACATAAAAAATCTTTTTCCAAGTCGTGCCACCGTCTGTTGATTTGTAAATGCCACGGTCTTCTGTCGCCCCATGAATCGCTCCTTGTGCAGCGACGTACAGAATATCTGGATTTTTAGGGTCAATAGATATGCCTGCGATGTGTCGTGTGGCATCTAAACCCATTTTTTTCCACGTTTTACCTGCGTCTGTTGACTTATAAATGCCATCACCATAAGAACTCATCACGCCACGCGGCGGATGCTCGCCCATACCCACATACACGACATTTGCATCAGACTCCGAGACTGCTACTGCCCCTACGGAGCCTGTTTTGAAAAAGCCATCAGAGATATTTTGCCAACTCAAACCCGCATCTTCCGTTTTCCATAAGCCGCCGCCCGTTGTACCCGCGTAATAAACAAGTGGATTATTGGTGACACCGCTTATAGTCACTGACCGACCACCCCGAAAGGGTCCTATGTTGCGCCATCTCATAGGCTTGAAATAAGTGTTTAGGTCGCTTGATACTGAGGGGGTGCTTGCTGTTGGTTTATTAACCGTTTTTTGAGCAAAGAGATTACCTATTAAGCAAAGACAGAGTAGAAGAGAGTAACATGGTTTCATAAATAGTTGGATTGATTTAGATGAATAAAATGAACACATCAAAAGTAAAACAAAAGCGTAAATTTTTAGTGTATTGTGTTTAAAAATGTGCGTAGTCCACACACCTTTAAAATTTCGTAATTTCATACCCCTCAGTATTTTAAAAAAAACGCCTCTGTATTACATCGAATACAAAGGCGTTTATCTTTTAATGATCAATTAAGACTACCAAAAGGAAGTATAAAGAGCCAGCAAAATACCGAGTACAAGTAATGCACCGACAGCAAAACCGTTCGATACTTTGAACATCGAAGTATCAATTTCTAAGCCTTTATTTGTATCTTTTGATGACGCATCAGCTAATGTGAGACCAATCATGGCAATGACAATGATAATGAATACAAAACCCATGCGATCGAGGAACGGAATCGCATATTTACCAAAATACGGTGAAGAAGCATCTGTATCAATCACTGAAAAACCCATTGGGTTGAGGAAAGACAAATCCATCATGCCGGGTAGGAATTTGAAGAAAATAGACAATAAAAAGCCGCCGACAATCGCAAACATTGCTGCATTTGAGGTCGTTCTTTTCCAGAAGAAACCAAAAATAAACATCGCAAATACACCAGGCGAAACAAAACCTGTATATTCTTGAATGAACTCAAAACCACCTTTTTTGTCAATACCCATAAATGGAGCAATGACGATACCGATAATCATCGCCGTCCAAATAGTATAACGACCGATGCGGACAAGCTCCCGTTCTGTTGCATCTTTTTTGATGTGGTTTTTGTAAATATCAAGCGTAAAAATGGTTGAAATGGAGTTGATTTTACCTGCCAAAGAAGCGACAATCGCAGCAGTCAAAGCGGCAAATGCTAAACCTTTGAGACCTGGTGCGAGTAAATTGAGTAGGACAGGGTAGGCGTTGTCTTGCGACAAAGTACCGTCTTTTCCAAGCATTTCTGTTTGAAAATCACCGCTTTGGTGCAATACATAAGCGGCAATACCTGGAAGGACAACGATGACAGGCATCAATAATTTCAAAAATGCAGCGAACAGAATACCGTTTCGTGCTGTCGGCAAATCAGCACCGAGGGCACGTTGCGTGATGTATTGATTACAACCCCAATAGTTCAAATTAGTAATCCACATACCTCCAATGAGGACTGTCAAACCTGGTAATGACATGAAATGATCATCTGATTTATCAAAAATCATGTGAAAATGGTCAGGCGTTTTTTCCATCATAAGACTTAAACCATTAAAGACCCCCGTTGTACCGAATTTCGCTGATACCATATTGATGGCCAAATAGGTTGTTGCCAAGCCACCCAATATCAAAAAGAAAACTTGAATAACGTCGGTATAGCCAATAACTTTCATACCGCCTAAGGTGATAATGACCGCGAAAACAGACAAACCAATCATACACACCGTAAAATTGATTCCCGAAATAGTTGTGACTGCCAAAGCTCCCAAATACAAAATGGAGGTCAAATTGACAACAACATAGAGCAACAACCAGAAAACAGCCATAATCATAGCCACGCGGTCATTGTAACGTTGCTTCAAAAATTGCGGCATCGTGAAAATATGGTTTTTCAGATAAATAGGCATAAAGAAAATGGCAACTATCAAGAGCGTTGCCGCCGCCATCCATTCATAAGTGGAAATAGCCAAACCGAGTATAAAACCATTACCTGACATACCAATCATTTGCTCCGCAGAAATATTGGAAGCAATAAGTGAAGCACCGATTGCCCACCAAGTAAGTGAGCCTTCGGCGAGGAAATAATCGGCTGAAGTTGTTTCTGCTTTCTTTTTTTTGTTATAAATCCAATAGCCGTAACCAGCGACCATAATGAAATAAAAGAAGAAAACGACGTAGTCCAACATGTGGAGACTTGATGATTGCATTTCGTTCTGTTGTTGTGTTAGTTGATAAAAAATGATTTTAGAAATTTAAAATGTAAATATGACATTTACATTTTGGCTCACAAAAATTTAGTATCAAATATTTTAAGCTATTTTTGTGAATAGAACGAAAATCAATTTTATCCCCCTCAGTATTTAATAGATTTAAGAGAATGAAAATCAACTTTTTAGAACAGTATCGCCTTCAAACGAAGTGTCTTATCGCTTTGGACTCCATCATTTTTGGATTTGATGGTACGGATTTGAAACTATTACTTGTCAAGCGGGGCATCGAAACGGAACATGATACTTGGTCACTTATGGGTGGTTGGTTGAGTCCAAACGAAACGCTTGAAGGAGCAGCACAACGCATTGTCCATGAACTTACAGGGCTTGATGACGTGTATCTCGAGCAATTAGGGGCTTTTGGTGATCCTCTGCGCGACCCTGTTGAGCGTACGGTATCGATTGCCTATTTCGCGCTGATTAATGTGCCAAATTATGATGACAAAATTAACCATGCCTTTGATGCTGCTTGGTTTCCTGTGCGGGATTTACCCGAATTGCTTTTTGACCACCTCGATATGGTTGAAAGTGCAAAAGAACGCCTGAAATATAAAGCCGCTTTTCATCCGATAGGCTTTGAACTGCTGCCCGAAAAGTTCACATTACCGCAGTTGCAAAACCTGTACGAAGCCATTTTTGGTGTTAAGATTGACAAACGGAATTTCAGCCGCAAAATCCTTTCCACTAGTCTTTTGATTAAATTGAAGGAAAAACAAAAAGGTTTCTCGAAAAAAGGAGCATTTTTGTACCAATTAGATGCGGAACGGTATAAAAAGGATTTTAATGCTTTTCTTAATTTCATCCCGAATCCAGATATGTGATGGATACTGAGGGGGTAAAAAAATCGCTGCGACAACCAAGTCGCAGCGATTTAACCTAACCAAATAAAACCAAATATTTTTTAATGCCTATTGTTGATTGACGATTACCTATTCGCCAAACGAATAGACATTTAACAATCAAATTTCAACTTTTTCCATTTTAGGTACTAATAGATGCATAATAAACCAAGCGACTAAATACAAGCTCCCACATGTGATGAACATAATATAATAGCCAGTTTGGATGTTGCCTAAGCCTTTGTAATAGTCAAACAGATAACCTGCCATTTTAGTAACGATAATACCGCCTACACCGCCTGCAAAACCACCAATACCTGTAACCGACCCGACTGTTCTTTTGGGAAACATATCACTGACCGTTGTGAATATATTGGCACTCCATGCCTGATGCGCCGCGCAAGCAAAACCTATAAAAAGGATTGGATACCACATACTCAAAGTACCCGTTACTTGTGCAAAGACGACGGGTAGAGCGCAACAAGCATAAATAAACATCGCCGTCTTGCGTGCCTTGAAAACAGCCCAACCTTGCTTGATAAAATACATGGGCAACCAGCCGCCGAAAATACTGCCTACTGTTGCGATGGTGTAAACAAGCGCAATTGGTAAAGAAAGGTCTGTTTTGGTCAAATGATACTGCTCTTTCAAGAAGTCGGGCAACCAAAATAGATAGAACCACCAAACACCATCGGTCAAAAATTTACCTAATGCAAAAGCCCATGTTTGTTTGAATGCCAATAGTCGAGCCCAACTGACTCTATCTGTCGGCGCATCAATAGCAATTACTTCGTCTTTATCGCTGTGGATATAGTCGAATTCCGGTTGAAATAATTTCTTATGTTTTGTAGGCACTTCATACATAAAATACCAAAAAACCAACCAAATGAGACCAACAGCACCCGTGATAACGAATGTCATTCGCCAACCATAGTTATCCGCAATAAATGGCACGGACAGGGGTGCTAAAATCGCCCCGACGTTTGTACCCGAATTGAAAATACCCGTTGCCAAAGCGCGTTCTTTTTTAGGAAACCATTCTGCCGTTGTTTTAATAGCTGCAGGGAAGTTACCCGATTCAGATATTCCCAAAGCTGCTCTTGCAACATAGAAGCCGGCAGTGTTACCCACCAAAGCATGACCCATAGCCGCTACACTCCAAGTAAACAAGGAAAGTGCATAGCCCAATTTAGTACCCAAAGCGTCAATCAAACGACCTGCACCCATCATACCTATGGCATAAGCGAGTTGAAAGGCAACGGTGATATTGGCATAATCTGTCTTTGTCCAATTGAATTCAGTGTCCAAATACTCTTTGACTAGGCCGATAACCGCTCTGTCAAGGTAGTTGATGGTGGTGGCGAAGAAAAGTAAGCTGCAGATTGTCCAGCGATACTTGCCTATTTGTTCATTCATTGTTTAGTTGTATTTTTCGAAATTCAAAAAAATTGTTTCCTACTAAATTTATCTTTTTACTGAGGGGGCAACAGTTACAAAAAACATCTTGTTAGTAATTAAAAAATGAATGTACCAAAATAGAAATGAGCGGTTAGCAGGTTATTGAAAATAAAGAACATTAAACATTTATTTTCCTTATTTTTGTGAAAAAATAAATGATAAATGACAAATTACTCAGATTATATTGAGATAAATTCGGAAATCCGCTTTGGTAAACCGTGCATCAAAGGAACACGTATTACTGTTTATGATGTTTTAGGATGGTTGTCATTAGGCATGACTCAAGCCGAAATTATTGACGATTTTCCAGCTTTGACACCAACAGCTATTTTGGCTTGTTTAGCTTATGCTGCTCAAAAAGAACGAAAAGCCCAAGTTGCTTTATGAAATTACTTCTAGATGCCAATATTTCTTTTAGAGTAGTTAAAAAAATTCAAGCTACTTTCCCTGATTCACTCCATGTCGAAAGAACAGGCTTAGTTCAACCTGCAAAAGACCGTACTATTTGGCATTTTGCTCGTCAAAACGATTTTATCATTGTTACTTACGATGAAGATTTTTATGAACTCTCCAATTTATATGGTGCACCACCTAAAGTAATTTGGTTTCGTTTTGGCAATGTTCCGACTGATATAATAGTTCAAAAACTGTTAAAATATCAACAGGATATAGAACTGATGGCAACAAATTCGGACATTGACCTTTTAGAAATCTATTAGTAGAGACCCAAAATTTTGGGTCTCTACTAATAGATTTCTATTTAATGGTCTGAATCAAAGCTAAAACCTCTTTTGTGATAGCCTCAATACCAGCATAATCCTTTTCGTCCATCCGCTTTTTACTCACTAAATTGCTGCCCATGCCTACTGCTTTTACGCCTGCTGTAAACCAGCTACTGATGCTTTCACGAGTTGTGTCAACACCACCCGTTACCATAAAGGACAAATTCGGGAAAATGGCTTTAATGCCGCTCACGAATTTAGGGCCAAGCATATCGCCAGGGAACAATTTGATGAATTTGATACCCGCGTTCTCTGCTGCAATGATTTCCGACGGCGTCATACAGCCTGGGCCGTAAAGAATACCATTGGCAACTGCATATTCAGCAACTTCTAACACAAAACCTGGGCTGACCAAAAAATCCGCACCCGCAGTCATATAACTTTCTGCTTGCGCCAAATTTTTGATGGTACCGATACCTAAAAGCATATCAGGCATTTCTGCATTCCGCACTTCGACCAATTTATGAAAATTTTTCAAAGCCGCTTCGCCCCGATTGGTATATTCAACTGCTTTGATACCCGCACGATATATCGCTCTCAAAATGTCCACACTCACCGTTTCATCGGCATTGAAATATAAAGGTAAAACACCTTGTTCAAGGATGGCATTTGTTACTTTACTTATATTGCTCATAATTTTTTTTATTTTTATTTCCTCTAAATCCCAAAAGGGAACTTTCAGATATGTAAAAAGTCCCCTCTGGGGATTTAGGGGCTAAATTTTTACTTTAATCACTAATTTTTTAATAGCACCTTCACCAATCATTGGTGCGTGAACATCTTCGGGAAAGAAAATCGCAAATTGTCCATCTGTCAATTGAAAAAACATATCAGGTGCATCGTTATAAAACTGTACGTCTTTATCTGGATTATATTCACCTTTTGTTGACATACATTTTTCGCGTGGCTTCCAACCGATTGTTTCTACGCCATTGATACACAATTGAATATCAATATGACGATTATGACATTCAAACTTAACCGTTGATTGCTCTGCCGTCATACCGTCTTTGTTAGAGTAAATAGCTTTCAAATTATCGCCATCAATGTCAAACCGGCCCTCAGTATTCGCCAAGTCCGTATGGTTGATGTAAGCAAAAGCTTTTTCCAACAAAGGATGTACACCAAAATATTTAGCGGCATTGCCTATCGTATCTACTATCATGTTCGTTATTCGTTAACGGTTATTCGTAAATTGGTTTTTAAAAAGCACCCCTCAGTAGGGAATGTAAATGTAAAATGTAGATTAACAAATGTAAAATGTAAAAGTAAGAAGGACGTACCCACACTTTTACATTTTACATTTGTTAATCTACATTTTACATTAAATCAGCGTTGTACCCGTCCGCTACCATCACCTTTTACCAAAGTCATGACTTCGTCAACCGTTACATGGTTCAAGTCACCAGGAATGGTGTGTTTCAAAGCACTGGCTGCCACGCCAAATTCAGCCGCATCAGGCATTGATTTACCTGTCACCAAGCCATAAATAAAGCCACTTGCGAAGCTGTCACCACTGCCCACACGGTCAATAATGCGGACTTCATAATGCTTTGTATGATAAAATTCGTTGCCGTCATACACCAAGGCACTCCACCCATTGTCTGAAGCACTGTGGCTCTCACGCAATGTCGAAGCGATGTATTTGAAGCCAAATTTCTCCTTCATTTGTTTGAAAACGCTTTTGTAACCGTCCAAATTCAATGTGCCTTTTTCAATATCTGTATCTTCAGATTTGAAGCCCAAAGTCGTTTCAGCATCCTCTTCGTTACCGATACATACGTCCACATATTGACACAATTCAGTCATCACTTGTTGCGCTTTTGCTTTGCTCCACAATTTTTTGCGGTAGTTCAAGTCAATACTTGTTGTGATACCTTTCGCTTTTGCCGCTTTCAAAGCCGCCGAAGTCAAAGCCGCTGCTTTGTCGCTCAATGCAGGGGTGATACCTGTTGTGTGAAACCAGTCCGCACCTTCAAAAATCGCATCCCAATCAAAGTCGCTCGCATCTACATCTGCAATTGCTGCCCCTGCACGGTCATAGATAACCTTACTCGCACGCATCGCTGCACCTGTTTCCAAGAAATAAATGCCGATACGGTCGCCACCGCGTGCAATGAATTGTGTATCAACACCATAACGACGCAAGTGATTGATAGCTGACTGACCAAGTGCATCCTTTGGTACTTTCGTAACGAAAACACCTTGTTCACCATAGTTGCAAATAGCGGCTGCAACATTTGCCTCACCACCGCCATAGGTAACATCAAAACTGTTTGACTGCTCAAATCGTTTGTAATCGGGCGTAGATAGACGCATCATAATCTCGCCAAGGGTTACTACTCTCTTGCTCATTTTAAATTAATTGATTTTATTTAATAAATTGAAAAAACTCTTTACGTTGATAACTATTTGATTTTTAAAAACCTATCCTACGGCTTACTGAAAATCAACTTGTAGTTTTATTTTGATACCAATCTTTAATTGAATTAATAATGTCATTTACATACGGTTCTTGACGCTTCGTTTTTGGACGACACGCTGGATGATATGCAGTTATAAATTTCTTATTTTCTGAATTATTAATTGATATTTTGTCGTTTTTAAATAAATGCATAGTCATACCTCCTATAATAATGTCAGGGTTAAACACATTGATTTGAGAAAGTATTATACTTTTATGTTGTTCAAAAGCTTTTTGAATTACATCATTATTAGATTTTGATGTAGCTGGCAACTTTTGAATGTTGATATATGCAATTTGCCTCAAAACATTCCTCAAATCGCTTTTGGGCATTTGTTTCATTTCTGTAAAATCACAAAACTGATTTAGGATGCCATAAGACGTATAAATAATCTTAGACCAAAGCCCTGAAGAGTCTTGTTTTGGGCTTCTCGACCTACTCTCATCTAAATCTTTGACAATTGACCAACCACCACCACCATTATTACCATCGCAATATGGCTCCTTGAGCACCCAAAGAATTTTTATTGGCGAATCAAAGTATTCCTGTACATTGACTATCCCATCACTAATTAGCTTTCGCGTTGGTGTTTCAAACTGTTTATAGTAGTCTTTAATGTTAATGTCAAGCTCTGTTACTTTATTTTGAAATACAGAAAATTCTTGTTTCATATCAATTATGGATTTTTTAGAAATTTAAGAACCTTTTGGACACGATTCCAACGACTTACCTTTATTCCGTATATGTGAAAAAATCAACAAAGATATTGGGGATATTTTTGACTAATCACCGACTCACTCTGCCGCCAGTATTCCCGTCAATCAATGACTCAATCTCAGCAACACTGACCAAATTGAAATCGCCTTGAATCGTATGTTTCAAAGCAGCTGCGGCTGCCGCAAAATCAGTCACATACTGAGGGGGGGCATTTTGCGCTAATTGAAAAATCAATCCCGCCATAAAAGCATCGCCTGTACCGATGCGGTCATTGATGTCTGGAATATCGTATTCCCTTGATTCATACATCGTTTCGCCATCGTGCAGAAAACCTTTGTAGGCGTTGTGTGTGGCATGAAAAGCCCGACGTGCCGTCATGGCGATGTATTTTAATTTCGGAAAATCTAAAAATGTTTTCTTTATAACATCTTGATAATCAAAGCCTTCTATACCAAAACAGGTACTAATTGCATCGCCATCACCGAGAAGCACATGGCTACCCCTCAGTAATGGAGGCATAATTTCAGAAGGATGTTTGCCATAAGTCCAAAGATTGCGGCGATAATTTAAGTCGCAAGAAACCATCAAACCCTGCCTTTGTGCGGCTTCAATAGCTTCTAAAGTCGCATCCGCTGCTTTCTGTGAAATCGCAGGTGTGATGCCTGACCAATGCAGCCAAGTAGCATTTTTAAGCACTTTATCCCAATCAATCATACCGCGTTCCAGCGTTGCCATACCCGAATTGGCGCGGTCATAAATGACTTTTGACGGACGATTACCTGTTCCAGGCTCCAAAAAATACAAACCTAACCGCTCGCCCCCTATCACAGAAAGGCTCGTATCTACCTTGTAACGACGCACTTCTGACAGGGCCGCTTCGCCCAATTCCGTTGCGGGAACACGTGTAATAAAGGATGTCTTTGGACCCCATTGCGCCAAAGAAACAGCGACATTTGCCTCGGAACCACCAAATTGAACCTCCAATTGTCGTGTTTGAAGTATCCTTTCTTGATTATGTGTGCTTAAACGCAACATGATTTCTCCAAGGCAGATGATTTTCATAAATTTATCTTCTAAATTTCAACTGAAATTATTACCGAAAAGGCTTGCAAAGTATCGTTTTACCCTAATATTAAAGTTTTTACATTGAATATTTTGAAAAAATATGTTTAACTTTGGATAAAAATTTAGAAATTCTATTTTAAACTTGCACATAAAATTATAAAACACAATGGAATTACTCATAAGTCAAGACTATAAAGATAATATTGAAAACCATTACGAACTCGAAAGAGGAAAACCTATGCCGAGCACCAATCATTCGCAAATACAAACAAATCTTGTACTTGCCTTAGCCCCTTATCGCAAGGAATTCAGTTTTTTCACAGAACTTGAAATCGAATTACTAAATGGTCGTGCGGTGCCAGATGTCTGTATTTATCCTAAAATTGCCATTGATTGGCGAAAAGATATTTTGAGACGGACAGAAGCACCCATCCTTGCAATTGAAATTTTATCGCCTCGCCAAGCATTAGATGACATTAATTCAAAAATAGACAATATTTACTTTCAAGATAATGTCAAAGCTGCTTGGATTATCTTGCCACGAAATCAAACTGTTTTAGTTTTAACGCCCGATGGTAAAACCCGCACTTATACTGAGGGGGTGATTCGAGACGAAACAACAGGTATTGATATTTCCATCGCTGATATTTTTGCTGTTTAGGAAACTTTTATTAAAAATGAAAATAGTTCTTTGCATTATAATAACAAATATCCTGTACCAACTTACCCAACCAAGCTATGTCATTCGGCAATTCGCCATTTTCAACGTCTTCGCCAAAAATATTGCACAACAAACGACGGAAATATTCATGTCTTGGAAATGACAAAAATGAGCGTGAATCGGTCAACATACCAATAAATTGGCTCAAAATACCCATATTTGACAAGGCATTTATCTGTTTTGTCATCCCGTCTTTTTGGTCTAAAAACCACCAACCGCTGCCCCATTGTACCTTTCCAGCAATCGTTCCATCGTTAAAATTGCCTATCATCGCTCCAAAAATCTCATTATCCGCAGGATTGAGGTTGTAAATAATAGTTTTTGTCAAACGATTATTATCCTCTAAACGACCCAGATATTTGCTCAATCCTACAGCTTGTTTGAAGTCCCCAATTGAATCCCAACCAGTATCTGGACCCAATTGGCGCAACATACGCGTATTGTTATTGCGCAAAGCACCCAAATGAAACTGTTGCGTCCAACCCAACTCATGATACATTTCGCCAAGATGGTGCAAAATAGCAGATTTATATATTAATGCCTCATTGTCTATCAATTTTACGCCTGCCAATGCTTTTTTATAGATGATATCTGCTTCTATGTCCGTAAAATCCTCTGCATAAAGTTGCTCCAAGCCATGGTCGCACAGTTGGCAACCGAGTGTCGTAAAGAAGTCAGCCCGTTGGCGCAACCCCCTCAGTAAATCTTCGAAATTATTGAGTTCGTAACCGCATACTTCGCCTAATTTCTGAATGAATTGGACAAAACTTGGATTATCTATCAAAATATATTTATCAGGACGGAAGGCGGGCAACATTTTGAAACCTGTTTCTGAACTATCGAATTGTTGATGATACTCTAAACTGTCCGCTGGGTCATCGGTTGTGCAAGTCACTTCTACATTCCTCATACGCAGCAGATTTTGAACGGAGTACTGAGGGGTATTCAATTTTTCGCTGGTGGCGTGAAAAATATCGGCAGCTGTTTCCGCATTTAATAATCTATATTCATCAAAATAACGCTGCAATTCCAAATGTGTCCAATGATACAAAGGGTTGCGCATCGTGTAAGGTACAGTGGCGCCCCATTTCTCAAATTTCTCAAAATCCGTCGCATCGCCCGTGATAAAGCGTTCATTGACACCGCACGTTCGCATTGCACGCCATTTGTAGTGATCGCCATACAACCATGCTTTTGAGATATTCTCAAACTGCCTGTCACCGACAATTTCATTGGGCGACAAGTGGTTGTGGTAGTCAATGATAGGCATTAGCTTTGCATAATCATGGTAAAGCTGCCGCGCTGTTTCGGACTGTAACAAGAAGTTTTCACTTAGAAAACTTTGTTTTTTAACACCATTAGATGTTGTCGGATTTGCAATATTTAACATAATGTGTATTATTGATTTGATATATTATATAGTAAAATATCTAAAATTTATAGCTCTAATTCTATTAATGCATCGTAGGCGCATTTGTCATTTCAAACATTAAATCAGCAACTTTTGGAGAAAAAATGGGTATTTCTCTAAGCGTTTTGTCAAAAATAGCAGCGTTTGAAATCACTTCTTCTACAAAATCGCAAAGGCTGGACAAGTCCAATTCATCTGTTTTTAACCACATCGTATGAAAAAAAGCAGCGTGGTCGTCTTGAATTGGATAAAAATCTCCCCCCTCAGTAAGTTGCCCAAAATACTGTCCATTTTCCTCTTTGACGGGTCTCATAAACAGTAAATAAGCAGCAAAACCCTTACACATCAATTCTGGTAATTTACCAAACTTTTTCAAATAGCGTTCAAATGTTGCGCCATTGCGCATATTCATTTTTGCAGAGCATTGAACCGTGATACTCAACAGTTTATGCTCAATAAATGGGTTTTTGAAACGGTCTAAAACGGCATTAGCGAAGTCAGTTGCATCGAAATCAAGGGTCGGCAAAATCTCATTTAACACCACATTTTCAACGAATTTGCCCATTTCGACATCGTTCATCATGTCCAAAACCAATCTCAAACCCGAGAGATATGCTAAAGGCACTGAAATCGTATGCCCACCATTTAGTAAGCGCAATTTTTGCTCTCGAAACAGGGAAATATCAGGTGTAATGACTGCCCGATTGTCCGTTTGCCAAAAGCTCAATTTTTCTTTCACAATGTCATTGCCTTCAATTGCCCACAGCAAAAATGGCTCTGAATTAATCATTAAATTGTCGGTATAGCCCAATTTTTCCTCCAATTCCGCTTTCTCCACCTTTGGCGTTGACCCTGGTACAATGCGGTCAACCAATGAATTACAAAAAGAGCATTCTGTTTTCAACCATTCTGAAAAGCCGTTTTCAAGGCCCATTCTTTCAACATGACGCTCCACCATATCCCTCAGTATATCGCCATTATTGACCAATAATTCAGTCGGTACAATGACCAAACCGCCGCCTTTTCCGCCTACGATTTCGTACCTTTTATGTAAAAAAGCTGTCAATTTTGCTGGAAATGACTTCGGGGGCATTGTAAAAATATCCTCCTCAACATACACTACACCCGCTTCGGTCGTGTTTGAAATAATAATCTCTATATCGGGGTTTTCGGCACATGCCAAAATCGTGATCCACTCGTCTGTTACATTCACCACGCGGCTGATAGCTGTGAGAACGGTTGACTGATTAACCGTTTTGCCGCCCATGACACCGCGTTCTGTAAGGGTATAAACGCCATCTTGTTTGTCAAAATCCGATGAGTCCGAACTCGTCGTTTTGACAACAACAATACGCCCATTGAACACGCCTTGCTTATTCGCTTTATCAATCAAATAGTCGGGCAGACCCCTCAGTAAAACGCCTGTTCCGAACTGTAAAACACGCTCAGGCAAGTCAAACTGTGCCGCATCAATATTCAAATTTTCAACAGCGTATTTTTTATTTAAAAGATTCATTTTCAATTGTTTATTGTCTTATTTGCCCTTGTGAAGAACGAAGCAATCTGTATGATTTTCAGCAGATGTCCTTTCATAATGGTCTAACAATTTCAAATAAAAAGATTGCTTCGTTCCTCGCAATGACGAACTAAATTTAATGATTCAATGCTCTAACGCAATGCATTAATTTGCACAACATCCATATCTGTATAGTTGAAATTTTCACCCGCCATACCCCATATAAAGCCATAATTAGTCGTGCCACAACCCGAGTGAATAGACCACGGGGGCGAAATAACCGCTTGATGATTTGCCATAAAAATATGGCGTGTCTCTTGTGGTTGACCCATAAAATGCACCACAGCTTGGTCGCTCGGCACATCAAAATAGAAATAAGCCTCCATACGACGGTCGTGTACATGCGACGGCATGGTGTTCCAAACACTGCCCGTGTGCAGTGTTGTCAAACCCATAACTAATTGACAACTTTTGATGCCATCGGCATGGATATACTTATAAACTGTGCGATGATTGGCCGTTTCTGCGCTGCCGATTGTCATAGGCGAAGCGTCTTCTTTGGGCATATATTTATTTGGATAATCGTGATGTGCAGGTGCTGAAAGAATGTAGAATTGTGCAGGATTCGCTGCATCATTGCTTGCAAAAACAGCCAATTTCGTACCTTTTCCAAGATAAACACAATCTAAACGGCTCATATTATAGGTTTCTCCATCAGCTGTGACCGTACCGTCACCGCCAACATTGATAATGCCCATTTCACGGCGTTCAAGAAAATAATCGGCTTTCAATTGCTCATAATTGCCCAATGTCAACCCCTCAGTAGTCGGCATTGCACCGCCAATAATCATGCGGTCATAGTGCGAATAAACGAAATTTATTTTACCTGCAACTATACTATTTTCAATCAAAAAATTCTCTCTTAATTGACCTGTTGTCATGGTTTTGACTTCGTTTGGGCTACTTTCATATCTTGTTTGCATATCCTTAATTGGTTATTAGTTACTCGTTATTCGTGCAACCTAATTAATTGATTTTTAATTATTTGTGAAAAATAGCTCAAGATTTACGAAATTTTAAAAATTTCGTAAATCTCACGTTATTCACCATTAAAATATTCACCATTATTTAACGTCCCATCCAGCCGCCGTCAACGGTCAAAATAGTGCCATGCACATAGTCCGAAGCCTTAGATGCTAAAAAGATGGTTGCACCCTTAAAGTCATCGGTTTCGCCCCAACGACCCGCAGGAATCCGCGACAAAATAGCGGCATTACGGACTTCATCGGCACGTAAAGCAGATGTGTTGTCCGTAGCGATATAACCGGGTGCAATGGCATTGACATTGACTCCTTTGCCCGCCCATTCATTCGCCAAAGCCTTAGTCAAACTCCCAATCGCTCCTTTAGACGCCGCATAGCCAGGAACAGTGATGCCGCCTTGAAAAGTGAGCAACGAAGCCGTAAAAATGACCTTACCTGACCCTCTTTCTACCATCTCCTTACCGATTTCACGTGACAAAACGAATTGTGCATTTAAGTTCACTTCAATCACAGTATCCCAATAGTCATCAGGATGTTCTGCAGCGGGTTTACGCATAATCGTACCTGCATTATTGACTAAAATGTCAATGACAGGATTGTCTTTTTTCACTTGTTCAATAAAGGCATACAAGCTTTCACGATTGCCAAAATCAGCTTGATAGGCTTTAAATTTTCGACCCCTCAGTAAAACAGCCTTTTCAATGTCGCTGCCTTCCAATTCTAAACTTGCTGAAACACCGATGATGTCTGCCCCTGCTTCTGCCAAAGCTTCTGCCATCGCCCTACCAATACCGCGTTTGCAACCTGTTACGAGGGCAGTTTTGCCCGTTAAATCAAATAAATTCATACGTTTTTAGTTTTTTTTAATTAAAATTTTGAGGACACAAAGTACGATTATTAGAGTATTCTATATTCAAGTATATTATCAATCTGACCTAAAAAAAGAAGATTTTTCTAACAACTAAGGTATTTTCACGGCTTGACGTGCCAACAGTTTCCATTGAGAACCTTGTTTTTGCCAAATTGTAAGTATGGTTAATTTTACCGTTCCAGGCGCACTTCCTACGTTATTTGTCTCGGCAAAAAGGTTATGCCGCACGATTGCCGTTTTGCGTACCACTTTAATAGTTTGCTCGGTCAAGTCAATTTTTTCAAAATTGGACTTTCCACTTGCAATCGCTTCAACAAATTTGGCTTTGTCTTCAAGCAGACCGCTTGAATGACCATAACTTAGGTCTTCAGCGGCAATATTAGTGAGGGCTGTTCTGTCACCACTCACCATCGCTTGACGCAAGTTTTCGACGGCAGTGGCTACGGCTTTTTCCGCTTTTGATTGAGCAGAGAGCGGGACGCTCAAAAAAGCAAAAGCGAGGAATAGGTTGAGTATTTTTTTCATTCTTGTTGAATTTTATTGGATTATGGTTTAAGCACAAATGTACTTTAAGCGAGAGAAGTTTTCGGATAATTCAACGAAAACGTTTCCGATAACTTGGTGCAACCCTTGTAAAAGCAAAATATTATTTTTCTATTTTTCAAAAAACCGAGCATAATACTGTTTTAAATATTTGAACTGTGCTTTTTTCAGGAACACATATCCCCTCTTGTCCATTACGGGTTGTTTAAAAACAAAGAATTGGAAGTGTGATGAATTTCATTTTTAAAGGTGCATTCTGTAATAAAAAATTGTAGGGTTCAAAATAGTTGTTCTCAAAATAAAATAGGCAACCGAAGTTGCCCATTTCATTTTTCTTAGTAAAATGAATGAAATAAAATCTACTATTTTGAATCATAATGCATTGCAAATCAATGCTTAAAAATTCATCATTTATAGTTTATCATTTATCATTAGCCTAAATATAGTCATTAATAATATTCTCCAACCATTCCTGTTTGCCACTGCGTTGCGTTGGTTCACCGCTGATAAGGGCTAATTTACGCAAATCTTCAAGCGTCAAAGTACCTTTTTCAAAGGCTTCACCTGAACCTGCATCATAAGACGCATAGCGGTCAGTCCGTATTTTTTTGTAAGGCGATTTCGTCAAAACATCGTCCGCAACAACCAATGCACGTGCAAAAGCATCCATACCGCCAATGTGTGCCAAGAAAATATCATCCAAATCTGTTGAATTACGGCGTGTTTTTGCATCGAAATTAATACCGCCCGTTTTGAAGCCTCCGCCTTCTAAAATGACCAACATAGACTCCGTTAATTCACCAATATTGATTGGGAATTGGTCTGTATCCCAACCGTTTTGATAATCGCCACGGTTCGCATCCATTGACCCCAACATATTGTTATCAACTGCAACTTGCAACTCATGCTGGAATGTATGCCCTGCCAAAGTCGCATGATTGACCTCCAAATTGAGTTGAAAATCATTAGCCAAACCATAAGTATTCAAAAAGCCAATGACCGTAGCCGCATCATAATCGTATTGATGTTTCGACGGTTCACAAGGCTTCGGCTCAATATAAAACTTGCCTGTAAAACCTTGTTTACGTGCATAATCCCTTGAAACTGTTAAAAATTGCGCCATGTGGTCGAGCTCACGCTTCATATCGGTGTTCAACAACGACATATAGCCTTCACGACCTCCCCAAAAAGTATAGCCTTCACCACCCAATGCAATCGTCGCATCAATCGCACTTTTGATTTGAACACCCGCACGTGCCACAACTGCAAAATCAGGATTAGTTGCTGCACCATTCATATATCGTGGATGACTGAACAAATTAGCTGTTCCCCACAAGAGTTTTACGCCTGTTTCTGCTTGTTTTTGCTTCGCAATATCAGTCAACATAATCATACGACTTTCGTATTCAGCGATACTTTCTGAATCCTCAATCATATCAATATCGTGAAAACACCAATAAGGCGCATTGATTTTGGTGAAGAACTCGAACGCTGCATCCATTTTCGCCTTCATGCGGCTGTCAGCATCTGTGTCTTGATTCCAAGGAAAGTCCTTCGTCGGTGCGCCAAATGGATCGCCGCCCGTGCCACAGAACGTGTGCCAATAACACGCTGCGAAGCGCAAATGCTCTTTCATTGTTTTACCCGCTACGACACGGTTTTCGTCGTACCATCTGAATGCCAAAGGATTGTCCGTTCCCCGTCCTTCAAATTTGATTTGTGGAATACCTTTAAAATATTCTGTTGCTGCCATTATTGTTTTATTTTTATTATTAAAATATTGAAAATCAATTTGTTATTTACAAATAGGGTTATTGAATCGTTTTGATTTAATGGGCGTTACATATTGCTATCAGATAACGCCCTTTTAAGGCTGTGAGGAATGTTCTGCACTTTTCGTTTTTCACTTTTCACTTTTATCCCCCTCAGTATTTTCGGATTTTTCAAGCACTTCTTTCGCTTCTTCTTTTCCTTTTAAGTTCAAAAAATTCTCTGTCGAAACCACCTTTTGTCCCGTTCTTTCTTCCAATTCCTTGCGGTATTTTCCTGCCAAATTGCCACCATCTATTGCGGACTCACGGTTTTCAGTGAAGCCTTGTGCATCGTCTTTGATGGCTATCATACGCGTTGATTCTTCGCCGAGGGCTGAAAAAATCAATTCCAAATTTGTCATATGGTCGCGTAGGTTTTGGCGTTCCAAACCCTTTATTTTGCCATGTTCCGAAGGTGTTAAACCGAAAGTCGCTTTGGCAATTTCAGCCGTTAAAATCGAATATTCTTTGTTCTCCGTTACCCCTCTATTTTTCCATTCATCGGTCAATTCCTTACGAATTTCAAGGCTTTTACCCCTTAACGCAATCCAATCATCCGTATAACCTTTGGCTTTATATATTTGCCGAAGGCGTTCAAAACCCAATTCTGGGTTCTCTATTTCGTCAATATGCTCCTTCCCTATTTGCGCCAACCACAACTTAAATGGCTCTGCATTTGGCGACGGAATAGACATAATGATACGCAGCAACCCCTCAGTATTAGCGACTTCTGTTGGGTAGTTTTTGCCATCAATACCTTTCATTTTCAGTTTTCTACAAATTGTAGAAACCTGCGGCTCACGCCTTTTGAGGGCATTCCAATATTTACTCGGTGCAATACTATCCGTCAGAACTTCAATGACATCAACAACTGAAAAATACCATTCCTCTTCATGCCATTCACGCCTAACTTTTTTTTCTTGAAATAGAATAATCTTTTGATTTTCCATCATATTGTTTGTTTTACTGAACTAATTTTAAAAATAAAGCTCAAAATAAAACATTTTCATAAAGCTATTCAGATATTTTAAAAACATATTGTTTAATGAAATGATTGCTCATTTTTTACCCCCCTCAGTATTTTTCATAAAAAAGAGTTATTTTTGTCAGAAATTTAATTTTTAAATTAAAATATTGATACATGGAAACTGTTGTATTTGAATTACCATTAGACGCTGCAAAACGTTTTGTATCGTTATCACCCACAGATAAAAATTACCTTTATGAACTCGTTACTTCATGGTTGAATACTCCAAATTCAGTCGAAAAAAAACGAATAGAATCTAAATTTAGATTACTTAAATTGATGAAAGCACTCGGTGAAGAGTCCGTTTCAAATGGCATGACCGAAGAAATATTAAATGACATACTCAATGAATCATAACATATTATGAAACCAAAAATTATCGTATTTGATACCAATACGCTCATCAGTGCTATGTTGTTTCCTACATCAGTTCCTTTCAAAGCCTTTCAAAAAGGACTGATACAAGGTGAAGTCGTTTATTCAATTGACACGCTTAACGAAATTAAGACTGTTTCGAAACGCACTAAATTTGATAAATATAATACATATGAAACGCGGCAATTTATCGTTGACGAATACGAACAATCAGCGATTTTTATTGAAAATATAACAACTAAAATAGTCGCTTGTAGAGACTCCAAAGATGATAAATTCCTAACGCTTGCAGTCGCTGCAAATGCCGATTATATCGTTTCTGGCGATGAAGATTTACTTGTTTTGCACCCTTTTCAAGGCATTCAAATCATAAAACCTGCTGCTTTTTTAGACATTCTCCTTTGAAAATCTATCTTATATCATCGCTTTTTCAAGTGCCAAAAGCCAATTTTGATACCCCTCCCTATAAACCGCTTGCAAAGTCGCTGTCGGCTCTATCGTCTCCACTTTTTCTAAACCCACAAACGCTTCTCCAAAATTTTTGTAAAAACCAACACCGACTCCTGCGCCACGAGCCGCGCCTGCTGCTCCGTCTGTATTATATAGCTCCACCGTTGCACCTGTAGTATTCGCAAACGCTTCGCGGAAAATAGGGCTTAGAAACATATTTGCTTGTCCCGCACGAACGGTTTTGGCTTGAACACCCACCATTTTCATAATTTCAAAACCATAATTCAAGGAGAAAACGATGCCTTCTTGCGCTGCACGGAACAAATGACCCGCCCCATGCCGATTGAAATTGATGCCCAAAAGTTGTGCGCCAATTTGACGATTTTCCAAAACACGCTCCGCACCATTGCCGAAAGGGAGAAAAAGTACCCCCTCAGTATTCGGAGCAATTTTAGCTGCTTCTGCGTTCATAGCGGCATAATCCAAACCGCCCGTCATGCGCCGCAACCATGAATTCAAAATGCCAGTGCCGTTGATGCAGAGTAAAACGCCGTTGCGTCGTGCCGTTTCTGTATCGTTGACATGGGCAAACGTATTGACGCGACTCTTTTCATCATAATCATTTTTGTCTGAAATGCCATACACTACGCCTGAAGTGCCTGCTGTTGCAGCAATTTCTCCTGGATTTAAAACATTGAGACTGAACGCATTATTCGGTTGGTCACCTGCACGGTAAGTGATAGGTGTACCCACTTGTAAACTCAATTCAGCGGCTGCTTTTGAGGACATAAAACCTTGATTACCAAACGTTTCGACTTGTTCGGGAATGACCCCCTCAGTAATACCATAGTTTTTAAGTAATGATTGAGCAATACCTCGTTTTTTAAAATTCCAAAAAATGCCTTCTGATAAGCCGCTTGCTGTTGTCCGAATATCACCTGACATTTTCATCGCAATAAAGTCTCCGGGGAGCATCATTTTATCTGTCTTTTCCCAAATTTTAGGCTCATTTTCAATGACCCAACTCAGTTTTGAAGCGGTGAAATTGGCAGGTGAATTGAGGTAGTTTTCTAAGCAAAAGGCTTCGCCTAAGTCTCGAAATGCTTTCTCTCCTATTTCGACGGCACGGCTATCACACCATATAATAGAAGAACGCAGCGCATTTTGGTTTTTATCTACCAAAACCAAGCCGTGCATTTGGTAGGAAATGCCAATCGCCCCAACATCTTTTTTATCAAAAGAAAATGCCCCCCTCAGTATAGTGGTTGCATTTTTAACCTCTTGCCACCACATATCAGGCGATTGTTCAGCCCAACCTGCTTTGGGTGCAGCCATAGCCATTTCAGAAGATGGCGAAGTGGCAGAAGCAACGGTTTTACCCGTTTCTGCTTCTAATAAGCTTACTTTTACAGATGAACTGCCGATGTCGTAGCCGAGTAAATATTTCATAAAATTTTTATTTTTGGAACATATAGTCACATAGTCGCCATAGGTTTTATTTATCACATAAAAAACTATGTGAACAGTAAGGCTATGTGTTGATGATGCCATACTCTTTTTTAGTCAACTATATTCACTTTTATTATCTGATTCACTACCAAAGAAGTGTCTAACATAAATTTAACTCACTACCTATCTGCATTTATGTCATTTTACAAATATTTTATGCTATAAAAAGCAATCTAAAAAATATTCAATTACAAAAAGAGAATAAAGCAAAATACAATTTTAAATGTCAATTTGACAATTAAAGTGCAATATTACAACACATTTTTGAAATGCAAAAGATTTTGTGTAAAAATTGTATTTTTTACAATTAGTCACTATTTTTTAATGAAAATTCATTTTTAAAAAATAATTTTACACCTAAATTACAGAAAATCAAAATTTAATTCTGAAAACACTGAATCAAACAAGTGATTTGTTGAACAAAGTTTTAAGTTTTTTTTAACACCCCCGCTCAGTATTTTTACGTCTAAAAAGACGTTATTGCATCATTCGTCTTAAATTTAAAAATAAAAACTTCCTACAATATGACACAATTCACACGTCGTAAGTTTCTAAAATCATCTGCTACATTGGCAGCTGCCACAGCGGCTTTTGGCAATATGCCTGATTTTTTGAAAACAGATAAACCCATTGGCATTCAATTGTACAGTCTTCGTGACGACATCAAAGACGGCTACCTTGAAGATGTGTTGAAGGGCATTGCTAAGATTGGCTATGAATTCGTGGAAGGTTATGGTTTTGACCCTAAAAAGGGCAAAATATTTGACAAAACGCCTTCTGAATTTAAAAAAATGTTGAAAGAGTATGAACTCAAAATGACGAGTTCACACTATGTTGTGACGACAAATCACTACGATAGAGCGAAAAAAGACTTCACTGATGAGTTCAAAAAAGTCGTTGAAGGGAGTTCCGCTATGAGCCAACGTTATTTGATTAGTCCTTTTACAGCTGAGTCGGATCGCAAAGATGCAGACGGTGTAAAACGACTTTGTGAAGTATTGAATATGGCGGGTGATTATTGCAAGACGCAGAACCCAAACCTTCAATTTGGCTATCACAACCACGAATTTGAGTTCAAAACAGAGTTTGGTGGCGTACCGATGTTTGATATGATGATGGACAATCTCGATGCTGAAAAAGTGACGATGGAACTTGACCTCTGTTGGGTAGTTTTTGGTGGACGCAATGCGATTGATTTGTTTCAAAAATATCCAAGACGGTTTACATTGGCGCATTTCAAGGATTTGACTGAAGAAGGCAAACGTGAAACTGCTATTGTCGGCGAAGGTGTCGTTGATTTTGAAGCGATATTGAAAAATATGAGCAAAGGCGGCATCCGTCAAATCATCGTTGAATTGGAAGATTATAAAAAATCACCGATGGACGATATCAAAGTTTCTTACAAGAACTTGCGTAAAATGCTTGATAAATTACAAAAATAATCATTCAGTTAATAGTGTATAGTTAAAAACTATACACTGTCCACTATCAACTATCAACTAAATAAAAATAAATGAATAGACGAGACGCGATAAAAAAAGCCGCCCTCATGTTTGGTGGTTCTCTCTTGATACCTGATGTCCTAAAAGCCTGGACGCATCCGATGATTGAAAATCCAAACTTTCGGTTGACAGCCGCACAAGAGGCTTTAATTGCAGAAATTGCAGAAACAATAGTGCCTACAACGGATACGCCAGGCGCAAAAGCGGCGGGAGTACCTAATTTCATCAAAAAAATGTTGGCAGATTGTTATCGTCAACCTTATAGTGATTATTTTATGAAGGAATTAGATGCTGTTGAAGCAGATACAAGAGCAAAATTCAGTACATCCTTCGTAGACGCAACAACTGAACAGCGTACTGAAATTCTGAAAATGTACGAGAAAAAAGCGAAAGCAGAAGCACCTAAATTTAAAATAGAAGCGCAATCATGGGGGGACAGCAGTACCTTACCAAGTGAACGTCCTTTCTTTACGGTGATGAAAGACTTGACAGTAACAGGTTATTTTACTTCTGAAATTGGTTGTACACAAGCCTTGCGCTATGAAGCTGTTCCAATGAAGTTTATTCCTGACTATCCTTACAAAAAAGGCGATAAAGCATGGGCAACAGGTTAAATAAATCAGATACAGTACCTTTTTTGAGCGCTACTAAATTTTAAACTCAATCACACGTTCATTCAATTCATAAATTTTAAAATTCAATAAATAATGAAAAAAGTCTTATTTACGTTGGCTTTGGCAACTATCTTCACAACTGCAAAATCACAAACGATTCCCGCGGATATTACTGCTTTGTTGCAAAAAAATACTTGCTATACGTGCCATAAAGTAGATAAAAAAATGGTAGGTCCAGCATGGATTGATGTGGCAAAGAAAAAATACAGTTTTAAACAATTTCAAGCCCTCGTTGCTAAACCTGTACCAACTAACTGGCCAGGTTATGCCCCTATGGCACCCCTTAAAGTTCCAAAAGAGGATTTGACAAAAATCCATGCGTGGGTTTCTACGTTGGCTAAATAAATTTCATAGTTTCCACAATTCGATGAAGATACCCCTCAGTATATTGATGGAATTGTGGAATTTTACACTTACTACAATAAATCTAAACAATAATAATGGCAAATTTGAATACGGACGCAATAAAAAAGAAAACCTACGATGCCATTGTCATCGGCTCAGGTGTCAGCGGCGGTTGGGCTGCTAAAGAATTGACTGAAAAAGGCTTAAAAGTCATCATGCTCGAACGTGGTAAACCGCTTGAACACATCACAGGCTATGCTGAAGCCAATAAAGACCCTTGGGAATACGAGCATCGGGGCAGAATTACGGTACAACAAGCTCTTGACAATCCGTTCCAAAAACGTGATTACCCGATGTCGGAACAAAATGCTAAATATTGGTTTGAAGATAAAAAAGCACTTTACGAAGAGGTTAAACGCTTTGATTGGTTTCGTCCAGACATTGTTGGTGGCAAATCCATTATGTGGGGTCGTCAATCATATCGGTGGACAGATATTGACTTTGAAGCCAATATGAAAGATGGACATGGGGTTGACTGGCCTATTCGCTATGCAGATATTGCCCCTTGGTATGACTATGCAGAGAAATTTGTAGGCATTTCAGGTGAAAATTTGGACAATTATCCGACATATCCCCCTGGGCAATTACTGCCAATGATGCCTATGAATGTTGTTGAAGCAGATGTCCGCAAGCGCATTGAAGCCGCTTTCCCAAATCGGCGTATGACAATGGGTCGTGTTGCCAACTTGACACAAAATCACAATGGTCGTGGTGCTTGCAATTATCGCAATATGTGTAGTCGGGGCTGTCCTTTTAGTGCCTATTTCAGTACACAAAGTTCAACTTTACCTGCTGCTATGGCCACCAAACGCTTGACTGTACGCCCCCATTCTATCGTCAATTCTATCCTTTACGATGCTAAAAAAGGAACTGCAAAAGGTGTTTTAGTCATTGACTCTGAAACAAATGAGCAAATTGAGTACAATGCGAAAATCGTTTTTGTTTGTGCTTCTGCTATCAGCTCAGGTTGGATTTTGATGAATTCCATCTCACCTCAATTCCCTAATGGTTTAGGTAATGCGAGTGGTGAGTTAGGACATAATGTCATGGATCACCATTTCAGAACGGGTGCAAGTGGACAGGTTGAAGGCTATTTAGACAAATATCTCTTTGGTCGTCGTCCAAATGGAACTTATATACCTCGTTATCGCAATGTTGGCGACGACAAGCGCGATTATGTGCGTGGCTTTGGCTATCAAGGTGGCGCAAGCCGCAGTGGTTGGGGTCGGGTCGTGGCAGAAGAAGGATTTGGCGCAGAAATGAAAGCGATGGCAACAGAGCCTGGCGGATGGAGTATGTCCATGACAGGTTTTGGTGAATGTTTGCCCTACCATGAAAATCATATCCGTTTGAGTCCCGACAAAAAAGATATTTGGGGGCAACCGACGCTCATTTTTGATGTTGAATTCAAAGAGAATGAGAAAAAAATGCGTATAGATATGGCAAATGATGCCAAAGAAATGTTCGAAGCCGCAGGTATGAAAAATGTCCGCACTTACGACAATGGCTCTTGGCCTGGCATGGCAATCCACGAAATGGGTACAGCACGCATGGGGAAAGACCCTAAGACATCGGTTTTGAACAAGTGGAATCAAATACACGATTGCAAAAACGTATTCGTAACAGACGGTGCTTGTATGGCATCCGCTTCTTGCGTCAATCCATCTTTGACTTACATGGCTTTGACAGCGCGTGCTGCGGATTATGCTGTTTCGGAATTGAAAAAAGGAAATTTGAAATAGTTTACACATCATTACTAAGCAATTCAAGTGACTTAATTGACCCCCTCAGTAAATTCGATATTGAGGGGGTCTCTTTTTGTTAATCCATGAAAAAGTGTTAATTTTGACAAAAAATAAAAAATATGGAAACATCAGCTATCGCCAAACGCCCTAAACGTGTACCTAAAATTCCAGATAACCTTATTTGGGAAGTGCTTGATGGCAAACCTTTATACCGTCGAGGCTATATGGATGTGGTGAGAAAACTTAAAACTATTGAAGACATTATGAGAACAAGCAGCTATCAATCGCTCATTACAACTTATTTATCGAAACTTTTAGCACGTCAATTGGATGATAATATCTATGATTATTTGATTAGTGAGCCAGGTGTTCATTTAAAATATAAAGACAATATCTCAAACGATATTGCTATTTTCAATCGCCTTAATGCCAATCAAATTACCAAAAAATACGCTGACTACTCGCCTAAAATCGTTCTTGAAATAGACATTGATATTGACCCAACGAGTATGTCAGATTTTGACTATTTGCATACAAAAACGCAAAAAATGCTTGATTTTGGTGTTGAGAAAGTCATTTGGATACTCACTAATAGTCGTAAAGTCATTGTGGCTACTCCTGAAACAGCTTGGCTAACAATGGATTGGCACAATGATATTGAGATAATAGACGGTATCGTTTTCAATATTCATAATTATCTTGAAGAAAGGGGCATTGACATTTGAGTTAAGATACCCCCTCAGTATTTTAAGGGTAACGCAGAAAAAACTAAACTAACAATAATCATTCAGCAATAATCAATAATAAATCTAAAAATATGAATCGTCGAACTGTTTTAAAAACTATGACAACAACCGCTGCCGCCGCTTTCGTTTCTGAAAGCCTTTCAACTCGTCTCGAAGCCACGAATGCTGTGCTGGATAAAGTAACAGCAGGCAAAATCAATCACTCTGCCTGTCGGTGGTGCTACAGTAGTGTCCCACTCGATGAACTCTGCAAGCGCGGTAAAGAAATCGGTCTGCAAGGCATTGACCTATTGACGCTTGAAGAAGTGCCAACGGCTCAAAAATATGGCTTGACTTGCTCCATGGTGCATCACGACCTCAAAGGTTATGGTATTTCGAAGGGCTTCAATCGTCTTGAAAACCATAAAGATTTAGTCGAATACTATATAGACCGTATCCCAAAAGTCGCTCAATTGGGCTTAAAAAACTTTATCTGCTTTTCGGGCAATCGGGCGGGCATCAGCGAAGCCCAAGGCATGGCTAACTGTGTTGTGGGTTTGAAAAAAATCATGGCAACGGCTGAAAAATATAAGGTTAATATTGTTATGGAACTTCTGAACTCAAAAGTTGACCACAAAGACTATCAGTGCGACCATACTGATTGGGGTGTTGCCTTGACAAAAGCCGTAGGTTCTGAAAACTTTGGTTTGTTGTACGATATTTACCACATGCAAATCATGGAGGGCGATGTCATCCGCAATATCCGCGACAATCACGAATATATCAAGCATTATCATACAGGCGGTGTTCCTGGGCGCAACGAAATTGATGACTCACAGGAATTGTATTATCCTGCTATCATGAAAGCCATCGTTGATACAGGTTTTAAAGGCTTCACAGCACAGGAGTTTATTCCTAAAAATACGGATAAATTAGGGTCTTTGGAGAAATGCGTTAAAATCTGTGATATTTAAGGCTCACAAACTTACCGCAAGTTCTGAACTTGCGGTAAGTTTTTAATTAAAAGCGGCAACATGAAAATTCAAGACATTTTAACAATTCGCCCCGATGTTCAATTCGGGACACCCGTCTTCAAAGGAACGCGCGTTCCAGCGAACTACCTTTTAGAGTTTTTAGAAGATGGGCTTTCAATTGAACAATTTATTGATGAGTTTCCAAGTGTTACACGCCAACAAGCCGTTGATTTACTTGAATGGACAAATACGTTTTTAAAATCACCCAAAATTCAGGAACTTTATGAAAGTGCTGCTTGATGAAAACGTTACAAAACTTTTGAAAAAAGACCTTTCTGAAGAAGATGAAGTTTATACAGTTCGTGAAAAAAAATGGGCCGCTTATTCTAATGGTGAACTTTTGAAAAAGATGATTGAAGAAGGTTTTGAAGCCTTAATAACATTCGATGGTAATCTGTTTAAACAGCAAAACTTCAAAAAATATCCTATTCCAGTCATTGTGCTTTCAGCTTATCGGAGTTATTACGCTCGATTAATGCCTATGATTCCTCGCTTAAAAGAAATTCTCCGCACTAAATTACCTATTGGAACAACCATTATTTCTGAAAAAGACATAACTTAAAATGGTTGTCATTTTTTGAATTTTAATCAATAAAATAACAAAATGAAAAACCTATACTCCTTCGCATTGCTCTTTGTTGCGGTACTCTTTATGTCCGCCATACCATCACCTAAACCTTTGAAAATCATCTTCTTCGGTGATTCCATTACTCAAGCGGGTATCAGACCCGATGGCTATATTGACAAACTCAAGCAGATGTTGGACAAAAATGGCATCAAGGACAACTACCAACTTATCGGCGCAGGCATCGGCGGCAATAAAATCTATGACCTCTATTTGCGGCTCGAAGAAGACGTATTAGAGCAACACCCTGATGTCGTTTTGATATGGGTTGGTGTCAATGACGTATGGCACAAACGCACCTTCGGCACAGGCACAGACCTCGATAAATTTGAAAAATTCTATGTTGCTATCATCAAAAAACTGCAAACACAAGGTATAAAAGTCATTGTCGCTACACCTTCCACGATTGGTGAACGCACCGATTTCTCAAACGAACAAGACGGTGACCTCAACCGCTATGCACAAATCATGCGCGACATCGCTGCCAAATATGATTGCCCTGTGGCAGATTTCAGAAAGGAATTTTTGAAGTACAATTTGGACAAAAACAAGGACAACAGAGAGGCGGGTATCTTGACAAGTGACCGTGTACATCTGAACGAAGTGGGGAATCAGTTGGTGGCGGATATATTGTATAAGTTATTGGTGAGATAAACGACCCCTCAGTATTTTTACATAAAAGGCAACTTTTACATATTTCTTACCATTCTTTCAATACTTTTTCTCAATTTTAGCCTTTGATAAAACATTTTTAACATCGCTCCGCAAAGTAATTGTCGGAGAAAACTAAACAACTAGATTTTTATGAAAAAGACACTTTTAGCTCTTCTTGCTATGGCAACATTCAGCACCACTTACGCACAAGAAGCCTTGACAAAACCTGAACAAACAGAGTTTTATGAGCCTGTGCCACCCACCGTTACACCCGCAGCAACCTTTGCAGGTGCACCTTCTGACGCAATCGTTTTGTTCAATGGTAAAAGTTTTGACGAATGGCAATCGGACAAAGACGGTAGTGCCGCCAAATGGACGCTCAATGCTGACGGCTCGATGACCGTCAAAGGCGGTGCAGGGGACATCAAAACAAAAAAGAAGTTTCAAGACTTCCAACTCCACGTCGAATGGCGTTCACCGATTGAACCAGACAGCTTGAAAGGGCAACGCAAAGGCAATTCAGGTATTTTCCTTCAAGAAAAGTATGAATTACAAGTTTTGAATTGCTATCAAAACAAGACCTACACCAACGGTCAAACAGCAAGTATTTACAAACAATCACCACCGATGGCGAATGCTTGCGCTAAAATGGGCGAGTGGAACTATTACGATGTTCTTTACACCGCACCCGTTTTCCGCAAAAATGGCACGATGGAGAAAGCGCCATATGTCACCGTCATTCACAACGGTATCTATGTGCAGAACCATACCATGATTCAAGGCACAACCGAATACATCGGTTCACCTAAAATCATTGCACACGGCAAAGGCGGTATTAAGTTGCAAGACCACGGCAATCAAGTGAGCTACCGCAATATCTGGATTCGGGAGTTGTAAGCTCCCTCAGTAAAGTTTTCAAAAGCCGCTTCGAGAGAATCGAAGCGGCTTTTGCATTTTTGTTTTAATCACATATTCAGATAGGGTGTATTCGCATAGAAAACATAGTAAAAACCTTAGAACCTATTTTATAGCCCACTTCATTGGTTCTTTCTTTTATTGCTTTTATGTTATCAAACATAACTTCTAAGTTGTTAAACATGATTTCTATGTTGATGAACAATTACCCTACTGGTTTATACATAAAATGGCGTAAAATACCGAAAATACTGAGGGGGGCTAAAATGTTAAGTAGAGAGTAGAAAGTAATGGGGTAGATAGACAGTACATAAAGTCTTAGCTTTCAATATTTACCCTTCTCTCTACTACTTAAAAATTAAGTATTCTCCAAAACAATGGTCTTCCAATTCACCCATTCTTTAAGCCCCACCTCTGCCAATTCACGCCCATAACCCGATTTTTTAACACCACCAAAGGGCAAACGAGAATCAGAACGAACCATCGAATTGACAAAAACATTACCTACTTCAAGGTTTCTTGCCATCCGATAGGCTCGTTCAAGGTCACTCGTCCATATAGAAGCCGCTAAACCATAACGATGATTATTGGCTAAAGCAAGAGCTTCTACTTCACCTTTTGCAGCAATAACGGTAGCCACAGGACCAAAAAGTTCTTCATCAAAGGCTTTCATTCCCACTTTTACATCCGTCAAAAGGCTTGGCATATAGAAACAATTGTCCGTTTCATTGCCAAAAACAAGTTTTGCTCCGTTTCGAATACTACTATTTACTTGACTTTCTAATGTTTCAACCAAATCCAAACGTGCCAACGTTCCCATTTGATTTTGTTCATCAAAAGGGTCGCCTTGACGTAAATTTTGAATATGTGCTTGAAATTTTTCTAAAAACACATCTCTTACAGCATCTACAACTATAAACCTTTTGGCACAATTACAGGCTTGCCCCGCATTGAGCATACGAGATTGTGTCGCCACTTTTGCCGCTTTTTCAATATCTGCATCTGCCAAAACAATGAAAGCATCAGAGCCGCCCAGTTCCAAAACCGATTTTTTGATGTATTTACCCGCCAAAGCAGCGACTTGAGAACCCGCCTGTTCACTACCTGTCAACGTCACACCTTGTACAATATCCGCCGCAATAAGCCTCTCTATTGAGGAGGTCTCAATGACAACAGATTGAAAAACACCTTCTGGAAAACCTGCTTCGAGAAACGCTTTTTCAATCGTTTCAGCACAGCCAAAAACATTGGACGCATGTTTCAAAATCGTCACATTGCCTGCCATAATCGTTGGGGCAGCATACCGAAACACTTGCCAAAACGGAAAATTCCAAGGCATAATAGCTAATATACAGCCGATTGGGTCGAAAGCAACCAAACTTCGGTGCGCTTCTGTTGCTATAATTTTGTCGCGCAGCAACCCCTCAGTATGATCAGCAAAATAGGCCGTATGTGTTGCTGATTTAGCAACTTCTGAACGGGACTCTGTGATAATTTTACCCATTTCAGACGTTATCAATCGAGCAAACAATTCATTGTCTCTTGTCAAAATATTGGCAAGGCGGTGCATCAACTCTGCTCTGTGGCTAAATGTTGTTTTACGCCAATCACGATAAGTGGTCGCTGAAATGTCTATTTTTCTTTGTAGTTGGGTATCTGTCAAACAGGCGTACTCGCCCACAACACACTGATTGAATGGATTGATACTTTTAAACATCGACGTGATTTTGGTTAAGACTTTTCTTACGATAATTTAGTTTCGTGTGCAAAGATACAGAAGTGGATACGATTATAAATGATTTCATTATTGCGTTCCCATAAGCATCCTTAATCTTTATTGAAACTTCTTTCCGCAATCAATTGCTCGATAATATACATATCCTTGTGAAAAATATTAGAATTTTTGAAGAGCAAAAAAATCCGATTTACCTTCTTCAACGCCTTGTTTTGAGTAATCAAAATAAAAGATATAGTTCTTTTGTGCCTCTGCACATTTGCCTTGTAGCAGGCATAAAAAAGCGGTTAAAGAAACCTCCATTTCCTTAACCGCTTCTCTGACGATTCATCTAACATCTATTGCCGTATAACTCTAAAACCAGGACCGCCCCCTTGACCATTGCCCATTTTTTTCCTCATTTCTTCCATTTTAGCTCTAAATTCCTCTTCTGTCACTTTATCTCCTTTTGACGGCGCCTTAATAGCGTTGTCTTTGACTTTTTTCATTTCAATTTTCTTAGCAGACAACACAATTTCTCCTTGATTGATATCAGATTCAAGTATCATGCCTGGCAAAGAACCAAAGTTTTGAGGGCCCGCTGCCAATGGCAAATCCATTGTAAACCAAGCAACAATATCTTGTTTACGAGCCGTATCACTCAACGTAGCTTGCGTACACTCATAACCCATTACTTTTTTCGTTTCTGTCCCCAATTTCCAAGCAGGTTGCTTCATATCTGTCTCAATAAGGTATTTTTTATCCCCCATTTCACGTTGTTCGATGCGTTTGTTGGTAGCATAGTTGCGATAAATTTCAACGTTTGGACGGCGAAAACGAAAGCCACCACCGCCACCACCTGCGTTCGCTTGTTCATCTTCTTCCTCTTCGATCGCTTTGTAAATGCACTCGTCGCCTCGAAAAACGAGCTGCATATTGCTGCTCCGAAATTCTGGAATACGGGCTTTCATCTCCTCGTTCTGAATGCGGCGATGCAAATTCATTTTTTCTTCGAACGTAATGACCCCCTCAGTATTTTGACCAAAAACAGACAAAATGGAGAGTAAACAGCTACTTAAAATCAGGATTTTTTTCATTTTTTATAAAAATAATTTTGTTGAAAAATTAAATATTAAGTACCGATTGCAAATTCGGCGTGACAAAAATACAATCCTTAACGCTCAAACAAGTTAAATAGCCTTGAAACAAGGTTAATAAAAGTTAAGAATCACACTTTTATCCTTTTTATGCCTTTAAATTTGCCGACAATGAAACGTTTTAATAGACATGGACTCATCGCGCTCATCGTCAGCAGCCTTGCCTTGCTCGTCGTCTTTCAAGTCTTTTGGATAAAAAAAGTCTATGACGAACAGTACGTGGCTTTAAAAAAAGACCTTGACCACACCTTTCGCTCTACCGTCATGGCGATGCAAGACTCTATGATTCAAAGCAGTTTTGGCGATTTCCCCAAGGTGCAAGGCGATTCTATGCGTACCAATAGAATTGAGAGAAAACCAAATTTTTCGTCTTCTTTACCCCGTTCTGAAAATTTTCAAAGTTTTGAAATCCATGAAAACCAAGGCAAAAGTGCCTCGAAATCGGATATTACCAAGCAAAATAAGATAAGTTTCACGCAAAAGGACGGTGTCAAAATAACCGTGGCTTCCGACAGTTTAAGCGGACGAGACTTAGCGCGTATTGTCTCAAGAGCCTATTTCAACAAGCCTGTTCCCGATAGTCTATCCAAAAATCAAGTCATTAACTTCTTAGGTTATCGTGCCGATTCACTGCTAACGCGGGTCTATTTTAAGCAGGGCGACAGTGTGCGTTTATCGGTGTTAAAACAAAAGGGTAAAGTACAGACTGCCCATTTTGCATTTTCGGATTCAACGCTACATCCTCAAACATTGAGTAAAACGCGAATTACAATCAACAAAAGATTGAACACCAAAGACACGGCTATTTTCATAAATCTCAATCTCGATTCTTTGCGGATTGAAGACATTGCCACCCATTATTGGTTGGCTTTGTCGAATCAAAAAATTGACATTCCCTTTCGGATTCGTCGCTTACACCAAAGTCAAATACCTTCTTTTTCACCCTACAATCGAGAGCTGTCTTCTGATAAAAAAGAGGATACATTGAGGACAAATCCTGTTTTTGCAGGTATGCCCAAATTCAATGTGTATATTGCACAATTCCCTGAATATCAAGCCTTTTTGTTTCGCAAAACTTTGCCACAAATCTTTTTTTCAATGCTTTTATTAGGCATAACAACCTTAGCGTTTGGGTTGGTTTATAGAAGTTTACGACAACAAGAGCGTTTGACTGCTTTGAAAAACGACTTTATCAGCAACATCACCCATGAATTAAAAACGCCGATTGCAACCGTCAGCGTTGCCATCGAAGCTCTGCAAAATTTCAACGCTTTGCAAAAACCTGAACTCACGAAAGAGTATCTTGATATTTCAAAAAACGAACTTGCCCGCCTGTCTATGCTCGTTGACAAAGTGCTGAAACTGTCCGTTTTTGAGCAAAAAGAACTTGAATTGAAGAAAGAAATAATAGATATAGCTGCCCTAGTGGCACAGGTTTTAGACTCCATGCGACTCCAATTTGAGAAAATTGGCGCAAAAATCACCTTCAATACTGAGGGGTCGGAAAACGCTTTTGTTGAAGCCGACAAAACGCATTTAACAAGTGTCATTTACAATTTACTTGATAATGCTTTGAAATACAATGGTAAAAACATAAACATTAATCTTCAAGAACAATTCAACACCCTGCAACTCAATATCGAAGACGATGGCTGCGGTATTGCACCCGAATACAGGGACAAAATTTTTGACAAGTTTTTCCGTGTTCCTACTGGCGATATTCACAATGTCAAAGGCTATGGTTT
The DNA here is from genome assembly GCA_031411275.1 of Saprospiraceae bacterium. Lineage (GTDB taxonomy): Bacteria > Bacteroidota > Bacteroidia > Chitinophagales > Saprospiraceae > JAAFJT01. Next base: position 91,456 of record JANOAU010000184.1, read on the forward strand.
GGGCTTAAGCTATGTATCAAGCGTCCTGAGGCAACATGGTGGCCGAATCGAAGTGCAGAGTGTTTTAGAAAAAGGGAGTATATTTAGTGTTTTTTTACCAAAGAAATGAACTGATAGACACGAATTTCACAAATTACACGAATTTAGAGTGAAACAAATAATTCGTGTAATTTGTGAAATTCGTGTCTAAAACAAAAGTTATGTCAAAAACCAAAGTCCTATACGTCGAAGACGAGCCTTTTCTGGGTAAAATCGTCAAAGAAAGCCTTGAAAGTCGCCTTTTTGAAGTCCTTATGATTTCAGATGGTGCAAAAGTGATTGAAGGTTTCCAAGCCTTTCAGCCTGATATTGCAGTACTGGACATCATGCTGCCGAATGTAGACGGTTATGCGCTTGCCGAATCATTGCGGCGACTCTCTCCTACCCTACCCATCATTTTTTTGACCGCCAAAACACAAACGGACGATGTCTTACGCGGCTTTCAAGCAGGTGGCAACGACTATGTGCGGAAGCCGTTTAGCATGGAAGAACTCATTGTAAGGATTCAAAACCTGTTGGCAATGACACGCAATTCTCCTGCCCATTTTGACCCTTTTGCCATCGGCAAATTCCAGTTTACTCCTCAAAAGTATGAACTAAGAAACGGCGATACGGTGCGTAAACTCTCGCATCGTGAAATGGAATTGCTTAAAATCCTATGCGAAAGCCGCAATTTCACCGTTGAACGCAAGCAAATACTACTGAAAATATGGGGCGACGACTCGTTTTTCAACTCCCGTAACCTCGATGTCTATATCACAAAGCTGCGTGATTATCTTAAAGGCGACCCCTCAGTACAAATTATGACCGTAAAGGGTGTGGGTTACTTTTTTACGGTTGAGTAGTATTATCGAATAATAATTAACGCATGTAAAATGTTGAAGTAGCAGCTTATTTTACGACCCGTAATAACTTTGTTTCTATCTGAAAATTTATTTTTTGCACAGTCTGACTCCTCTGCGCCAGCGGTCGAAGAACTTTTGAAGTTCTTCGACCGCTTTTTATTAGTCCAATTGTCATATAACAAACTGGAGTAGTAGTATCAGTTTAAAAAAACGACATTATCACCTTCATACTTTTTTCTATCTTTATGCTTTTTAGAGTTAAAATATTGTTATGGTGTATACTATTTTTCCCCCCCTCAGTATAAAAGCCTTTTTGAGGTATAAGATAATAATAAATAAACAACGACTCTTTACATGATTAAGAATAATAGTTCTATTTCACAATTAAAGGTGATATATTTAGCGACGACATTATTTCTTGTAGGGCTTTCTTTATATGCTTTTAATCAAGTGATGAATTTGATAGATTCTGCTCAATTGATGCATGATACTAACGAGATTAATATGTCGCTTGAAAAAATAGCGACTGCTGTAAACGAGGCTGAAACAAATCAACGAGGCTTCCTTTTGACAGGCGATGCTTTATTGTTGTATAAAAGAGATAAAGCTTTTACTAAATTATCAACTGAATTAAAGAGAGTTGATAGTTTATTAAGAGACCCCAAACAGATTGAAAATCTTAAAACTTTACATGTCGCTATCGATGAAAAGCTATTAAGTATGAAGAAAGTATTAGAATTATATTCTCCCATTGAGACTAATCCTGAATTTAAAGCAAATATTGTAGAAGGGATTGGGAAAATGGATAAAGTGAGGCAAGAACTTTATAAAATGGCTTTAACAGAGGAGGAATTACTACACCAACGAACGGAAAAATATTATCGCTTGTCTTTTGTTACGCCTTTCTTTATTATTGTTCTATTTTTTGGCGCATTGATTATTCTTTCTGTTTCTTATTTTAGAATAAATAGCGCTTTCAAGGAATCGCAACAATTGCACTCAAAGTTAGAAGAAGAGAAAACTTTGGCTCAAACAATTTTAAATTGTTCACCTGATAACATTATAGTCTTAAACAAAGACTTGCAATATATAACGGCTAATACAAAAGCACAACAGATTATACATCAAATTACACCCGCCTTTATTGGCAAAAAAGTTACTGACCTTTTTCCAAGTACGGATGCCATAAATGATATGTATAAAGCCTTGCAAGGTGAAACCGTTTATCGCAATGATTTTTATTCTGCTGCAACGGATTTACATTTTGAAGTTATTTATACCCCTTTAATAAGGGGCAATGAAGTGATAGGCATCATTGCACAATCGCGCGATATTACAGGCATACTAAAAACAAATAGACAATTAGAGAAGCAAAATGAAGAGTTAGAAGAGCGTAATAATTTTGTAGAAACACTTATCAATGCTTCGGTAGATATAATTATAGTCTTGGATAAAGAATTGAGGTTTGTGTCAGTTAATAAGAAAACAGTCGAAATATACGCCGATTATTATCCTAAAAGCATGATTGGAGAATTGTTTAGTGAGGTGTTTCCAAATGCCCCATTAGAACCTATAAAAGAGGCTTTTGAAGGAAGAAATACTGTCCTTAAAAAATTAAAATCAGCCGTTTTTGACAAATACTATGAAGTTAATTACATTCCTTTATTTAATAAAAATGAAGTATATGCTGTGATGACTATTACGCATGATATTACTGAAAGAATAAAGGCAGAAGAAGAAATACGTACTTTAAATCAAACCTATCAGTATGCAGAACAAATAGGCATGTTCGGTAGTTACCGTTATAATTTTCAAAAACAACAACTTGAGTATTCAGATAATCTCTATCGTCTTTTAGGTTGCGAACCGCAAGAATTTACTGCCGGACCTGATAATTTTATTAAGTACGTTCACCCAGAAGATGTACAATATGTGTTAGATGCTACCAATCAAGCCTTTTCTCATAAGCATTTTAGCAAATGGGAATATCGCATGATATGTAAAGACGGTTCAATGATTTATGTGCGCGGGACAGGGCAAATACTGACTGATAGCGAAGGTGTGCAATGGATGATTGGCACTTTGCAGAACATAACAGAAGAAAAAAATCAACAAAGTATACTGAACGCAAAAAATGTAGCACTTGAAAAGATGAATAAGGAATTGGAGTCTTTTGCCTATATTTCCAGCCATGATTTGCAAGAACCCTTGAGAAAGATTCAAACTTTTGCAACGCGTATTGTAGAAAGAGAATCAAAGAATTTATCAGAAAGCACCATAGATAACCTAAAAAGAATGCAAAATGCGGCTACGCGGATGCAGACGCTTATTCAAGATTTATTGGCTTACTCGCGTACAAACTCGACTGAACGCCGTTTCGAGACTGTTGATTTGAATGATATTATTGAAGAAGTAAAAGATGAATTGAAAGATGAATTAGAAGAAAAAAAAGCAGTGATAGAAACAACGGACTTAGGAAAATTGACTATTATTCCTTTCCAGTTTCGTCAGATGATGCTTAATCTCGTAAGTAACTCCCTAAAGTTTTCTCATCCAAACAAGCCTGCTGTCATCAAAATAAAGAGGGAAACGGGACTTGGTATCAAATTCCAGAACGATAAGCTCATACCCCATGTAAAATATTGTTATCTATCAATTTCTGACAACGGTATTGGCTTTGAGCCACAATACAGCGAAAAGATATTTGAAGTCTTTCAACGCCTGCATATCAGAACAGAATATAAAGGTACAGGCATTGGTCTTGCCATCGTAAAGAAGATTGTAGAAAATCACAATGGTATTATCACTGCAAAAGGGCAAGTGAATGGTGGGGCAACTTTTGATATTTATATACCGCTGAATTAAATTTTGAATCCATTTTTAGCGATAGAAGTTAATTTAACTAATCCTGCCAAGCAGGCAGGTCGTTATATTGTTAATAAGTTTGTACGTTTATAGTTACGCCATTTAAATTTAAATGTTTTGATAAGGCATCGTTTTTACCCCCTCAGTTCAAGTAGGAGAAATACTAAGAGGCTGATCTGGCATTATTATTTCAACTGCATGAGGTATGAGTACAGCATTTACGGCTTTTACTTTCCCTAAATATTCTCCGTCAATTTGAAAATGCACTCGTTTAAGGGATCGGATAGATAAGGCATTTGTTTGAAAAATTTCTGTTTTATCGGGGTCATAAGTTTTATGAGAGAAAACCATTTTAAACATTTCGCGGAGCGATATTTTCTTAACGACAACGACTTCAAATTCATCATCGTCTAACTGACCAATCGGATTAATAACAGCACCTGTACCATATTTAGTAGCATTGGCAATAACAATCATAGCCGCAGTAATTTCAATAATTTCATTGCCTATTTTCATATTTATTTCCATCACTGGATTTTGCCATAACACTTTTAGACAAGCAAAAAAGTATCCCAACATACCTCGCCGATTCTGGTTTTTGAATTTTTTCATGGCATACGCATTCAATCCAATATCACTTAAATGAATACATAAATGGTTGTTAATCCTTGTAATATGTATTTTTTTTGTGTATCCTTCAAGAAGTACATCAATTGCTTTTTGGGGAATAGGACTTATCCCTAATTCCTTTGCCAATCCATTTGCAGAGCCAGCGGGCAATACGCCTAAAGGAATATTAGTATTAATCAAACATTCGGCAGCTAATTTTATCGTACCATCGCCGCCGACAGCAACAACTTGATGTGGGGCAAACAACTTTATTTTTTGTTTTATTGTTTCCACATTACAAGTATGTGTGAGGGGGTACAATTGGATGGTATGGGTCAATGAAGCGAAATATTGGGTAATCTCAACTGCCCAATCAATGTTAGTGCTTCCCGATTTTGGATTGATAATAAAAAATAATTTCAAGCTATTCTTTTCAGTCATTTAGTAAATTATGGAAAATAAAATAAGTAACACAACCACCACCGTAAAGGTTTATCATGGTTACGGGCATAAGGATAATCTCATTGTTTACGGTCATGTGTTGGCGGGTAAAACAGCCGTTTCAAAGTTCAAAAACAATTCCGTACTCAATATTTTTTACTTAATTAAACTGTTTTTTGTTAAGCCTTTGCCTGGTGTAAAGGTCCGTTTGCAATGGCAAAATCAAGTCTTTTACAGCACAACTGGCAGCGATGGTTTTTTCAAATTTCAATGGCAATCCGAAACTGAAGTAGCGGCTGGATGGCATCAAATAATCGTTCAACTAATTGATAATCAAGAAAATATAAGTACAATAGGCGAAGGGAAAATATTCGTTCCCCATTCTACTCAATATGGATTTATCTCTGATATTGATGACACAGTGCTTGTCTCTCATTCTGCGTCAACAGGCAAAAAGTTAAAGGTTTTATTTACTAAAAATCCACGCAGCAGGAAAACATTTGCTGATGTTGTTAAATTTTATAATTTATTAGCCATAGCCCATACAAAATCATCCTTACTTAATCCGTTTTTTTATGTTTCCAGCAGCGAATGGAATTTGTATGATTACCTCAATGAATTTTTTAAATTTAATGATTTACCAAAAGGTGTTTTCTTATTAAATGAGATAAAAAGATGGTATCAATTATTTAAAACGGGCGGCACAAAACATCAAGGTAAATTAATGCGTGTTGCAAGAATAATAGACGCATTTCCAGAACAACGTTTTATTTTATTGGGCGACAATTCGCAAAGCGATCCGTCTATTTATGTAGCGATTGCGAACAAATACCCTGATAAAATTTTCGCTATTTATATTAGAAATATTAGTCTCAAGAAAGAATTGTCGACTTTAGATTTATTGGCAACTATTCAAAATAAAAGGATTTATACATGTCTTTCTCAACATACGGATGAGGCTATTTTACACGCAAAATCTATTGGATTGATAGTTGAATAAAGCTCAACTGGCTAAAAATACTGAGGGGTATAAATTTCTCCGATGGCGCGGGGTCTACCTCAAACACCCGCTCAACCGAAGTTTTCCCTCATCTGAGGATTTATTTTTCACCCCACAAACGTCCGCGCACTTGCCATACAACTTGCGAAATATTGCCGCCATACTGAGGGGTCGTTGTTTTTTTATGTCAATGAACTTTTTTAGCCTAATCCCGAACTCTGCGTCGTGGTGCGTGGCTCGGTCGAAGTGCTTCATTTATTGAACCCCTTTCCGAGCGGACTTGCACCCGCTTTGTACAATATATAAACGACAACGGGTATGGTCACATCTTCGGTCAATGCGGGTGTATTGAGGTTGAGTTGCATATTTAAGAAGGCACGTCGCCGCGCCATTTCTCTATCAATGCTCAAAAGCCATTGATGGTTTTTTTGTGTAAAGTAACGCCGTGGTGTTTTTGGCAGTAAAAGCCTTTCTTGTACGTCGGCTCTATTTTGGGCTTCAAGTAGCACAGGCATGAGGAATAAAATGAGATAGAGGATGTTTTTCATATCGCGTTTGATTAGATTTTTTGAATAATTTTGATGAATAGGTTTATATTTGTTCTTATTTCTAAGATTTTTAAATAAATGACTGATGACTGATACTGTTTTATATCAATCCGTTTTACAAAAATTGGGACAATTGAATCCGAATAGTTTAGCGCAATTGGACGCTTTTTTGTCTATTTTGTTGGGACATAATTCATCACCCAAAACTGAAAAAGCGACAGAGCCTAATAGCACTTCTGCTGTTGATTGGCTTGAACAATTGGCTAAAATGAACAGCTTTAGCAGCATAGAAGACCCTGTGGAATGGCAACAGAACATACGACAAGATAGAAAACTCGCTTCCCGATAACTAAAAAACAAACACCATGCTCTTAGACAGTAACATCATTATCATCGCTTCCAAACGTGTGCAAGTGAAGTTGATAAACTATTTGAGAAAAAACGAAAAAGACTTACAAACATCTATTGTCTCTCAAATTGAAGTATTGGGCTATCACCAATTGCAACAAGTCGAAAGGACTTTTTTAGAGAACTTCTTCAACGCTATTCCTATCATTCCTTTGAATGATGCTGTCGCGACTAAAGCGATTGAGCTACGGCAACGAAAACCAATATCCCTTGCTGATGCTATTATCGCCGCTACAGCTTTGACCTACGATTTGACACTTTTTACGGACAATATCAAAGATTATACAGGTATAAAAGGCTTGAAAATACTTTCTCTTAAAGATGCTTTGGGCGAATAAGTGCCGTTTACAGCTTTTATTCTATCTTTTTCTGCCCTTTTTACTGAGGGGGGGGCGAAAGGAAAGAAACACCCCTTTCGCACACCGCCTTTTTTCTGACCCACGTAAACGGCAGCAGTTGTTTGCTTTACGCCGCTTTTAATCAACTTCGTAGGTCGGATACTTGCCGTATAAGTGAGTTCGGTGAAAACACCGAACCCAGCACCGTCGTTGTTTTGCTTGGTGGATGTGCGTTATTTTAACGAACACCCTTGCCGAGCGGAGCTTTTCTCCTCATATTGAGTAAGTGAATATTTCGTAGGTCGGAGACCTGACACATAGTGGATGTCGGCTTATCCAAAGGACTCATATGGATGAAGCTGATACCAGCAGTCCGTGTTTTTTATTAACTGATGGAAGAAAAATTCATTGAACACCTGTTGCCAGCAGATAATAATTTGTTACTAAAAACTTGAAAATCTTTTTTGCACAGTCTGACACCCGTTACCAGCAGAAATATTAATGCGTGATTATAGGATCACTATATCTTATGAGACAAGGATACTTACGCCTATCTAAGTTTTTATCCTTTAACGCCTTATTTAAACAATTAAAATCTAATTTTTCTACTTTAAATTCATTAAAGAATTTTTTTTGCGATATTCCTTCATTATTAATACTGTTATTTTCTGTAATATCTATAAGGAAACTTAAAAAATCATTTCCATTAAAACCTAATAATCTGTAACTTTTACCTGTTTTTGAATTTAAACCAATAATAACAGAATCAAATTTACCTGTAAATATTAATAAGGATTGAGCTTCATCTTCATTCAAATCTTTTAATATTTTTAAATTATTTAAATGAAGCAGATAAAATTGATAACCTATTCTATCAAATCCTTTACTTTGAAGTGTATCTAATTTAAAATCGGTTACATTCTCAAATAAAGAAAATAGTGAATCATCTTTGATAGTTGTTTTTGGATTTCTTTGATAAACATTCATTTTATCTAAAAAGAGCCACATTTTAAATATAGATTTAGCATCAGTTGATACTTGTGAAAATATCTTATATGGAAAATTTAGTATTAAAATCATTAATAAAAATTTAATTTTCATTTTTATATTATTTTTATAGAATGAATTATTTTCTTGCTTTTCTTAAATCATCAAACCTTTCTTGCCAATCTACTGCTGTTTTTGAAATAAAACTATTTCTATTAGCTGGGTCTTGGCAATTATGACCGACTGAAAATGCGTCTTTATATCCCACTGGGTTGGATGCTATTGTAAAACTATGCCCAAATTCATGTGCAAGCACATTTGATGAAATACCAAAATTGGCACTTATTGTAATATTTATGGAGTTTCCACTTATATTCCCTGTCGTTGAATTTACTGCTAAGGATGTAAACCCTCCCATATGCTCTCCTGTTATTCCTCCTTTAACCACTACATCTACGTTGATTTCATTTCCTGATTTATTTTTATAAGTTAAATTATCTACTTTAGCAAAGTTCTCTGGATCGATATTAGCGAAATTTTGAATCATTTTTTCTGTATTTTGATAACCGATGGCGCGGGGTCTACCTCAAACAGACAACGAACGGCGGCGCTTGATTCGGTTTTTTAACCGAATCGTCCTATACTGAGGGGTCTCTGACCCCGTAACCTACGTTTTATACTAAATGAAAAATGAAAAATGAAAACCTTGTTTACGAATAATTTGAGTCTATATATTTTAGGCAAACCATTTTCAAGTGAGTATAGTAATACCTTACAGGCTTTATAGTGCCAATCCTGAGTGTGTAATGTCATTGTCTACCAGCTTGAAAACAGTGTCTTATCATTACAGGGGCAAACTTAAAAGCAGTATTTGAAATATTATTCATAAATAATAAAATTTCCAAATTTTGATTTCGGTTAAATCAGTCTTGGTGTCATTCAAATCCTTGCAGTTCTCTTTTTTTTCTGCTTGTTTTTTCAAATCCTTGTAGTGTCACTCCGACCATAACAAATGCCAGAGAACGCGTTTAGGTGAAGCCTATCTAAGCTTAATTCAGGGCTGACTAAGTTTAGGTGAAACCTATCCAAGCTTAGTTTGGTTCAGGCTAAGTTTAATTTAGGGCTATCCAAGCTTAGTTCAAGGCTGACTAAGTTTAGGTGAAGTCTATCCAAGCTTAGTTTGGTTCAGGCTAAGTTTAATTTAGGGCTATCTAAGCTTAGTTCAAGGCTGACTAAGTTTAGGTGAAGTCTATCCAAGCTTAGTTTGGTTCAGGCTAAGTTTAATTTAGGGCTATCCAAGATTAGTTCAAGGCTGACTAAGTTTAGGTGAAGTCTATCCAAGCTTAGTTTGGTTCAGGCTAAGTTTAATTTAGGGCTATCTAAGCTTAGTTCAAGGCTGACTAAGTTTAGGTGAAGCCTATCCAAGCTTAGTTTGGTTCAGATTAAGTTTAATTTAAGGCTATCCAAGCTTAGTTCAAGGCTGACTAAATTTAGGTGAAGCCTATCCAAGCTTAGTTTGGTTCAGGCTAAGTTTAATTTAGGGCTATCCAAGCTTAGTTTTAGAGGCAAATTGCTTTTGTCATTCAATAGGAAACTTTTTGTCTTCAACAAATATATAAAAAAGTTTCCTATTGAATGACAAAAGCGACTTGCCTCTTAATTCATAAAAGCACCTTTATTATTTTATCAGATTCTTGGGAAAAATAAACATGACCTAAATTGAATATTCATTAAGCAGAAAAAAAAGATGTCGGGTACTGAAAATTAATCGTTTGTGCATGATAAATTTGGCATATAATTTGATAATTATTTATATGAAAATTTTATTACATCACGCCTAAATGAATATAATATGGCACTCTACGTTTCTTTATCCTTTAAACAGTTTGGAGATGACAAATTGGTCACTTTTACCAATACTGTTTACCAACACATGTCTTCTGATACAAAATACACGACTTTGGAGTCGTTTGTGGATGACATTAAAGTAAAAAATGATTCCTTTATTTTGGGCATCTCGAATGCCGCTCAAGGTGGCAAAAAACTGACAGAGGCAAAAAATGTTTGCCGTGAGGCACTTCTTGTGGTTTTAGGAAAAGTCGCCAAAAGATTAGAAATTATGACAGAGGACAACGAAGATGATACAAGTATCATCACAGATGCCGGCTTTGAAGTAAGGAATACCGCTACAAAAACAAGAGAATCGGTGGCAACATTGAAAACGCCTGTTCTGAAAGCGACAAATATTGATAATAAATCGGGTTTTGCCACAATCAATTGGAACGGTGTTCCTAAAGCCATCAATTATGCCATCAGCTACAAGAAAAAATCGGAAACGGTTTGGCAAAATGGCATTTACAACAACAAAAAGGAATATACTTTTACGAATCTCGAACCTGATACAGTCTATGAGTTTCGGATAGCCGCCCAAGGTTCTGATGGTGTGATGAGCGATATGTCTACACCTGTGACGATTTATGTATCATAATGGTGAAGGGTGAAGGGTGAAATTGCGGTTATTCACAAAAACTGCCACACTTTGGGTTTCCAAAGTGTGGCAGTTTTTTATTCACCATTCACCACTAAGTTACTTTTTCTCATTCCAAAATTAAAAAAGGGATTAACATAAACCTGTATATTCGCTTTATTTTGTCCAAAACAGTTGTTAAAAACACGTTATTCAAAAAATATTGTCTTAAAGCAAAAATTTATGACAAATATTTTTGTATGAACAAAAAAAACATTCTACATTTGACCATTAGTTTAAAGCGAACATATATCATTACCGAAAACCGTTGCTTATTTTTTCTCAAAAAAATAAAGCATTAAAACTTTAGACGAGGAGCTACATCATTATAATTCTACACTTTAAACATTGCGCTCTTCCGTGGTTTCTAATGCCCAAATTTTAGATTAGAAAAAGCATACAAACACGTGTACCGCCCATGACGACACGAACATTTACACTAAACATTAGCTTCCAAAATCGGAAGTCATTTTCTTGTTTTGTTGGTTTTTTCTTCTTTTTCCTTACGCTTTTACAAACAACAACTTTATCTGCTCAAATATTGTACTGTCCCTATTGCCCTGTCAATTGGCGAGATACAATCGAACCTCATGCGGTCTGCAAGACAACCGTTACGGGGTATCTCGACACATTGGGTACAAAGTACATTTCACCCATAGTCCTTGACAATTTTTCAACGGACAATTGCCCTGTTATCATCATCAGTGCAAGCAAAACACGCTTTACATGCGCCGATGTGGGTACGCAAAACGTCATTTTGTACGTCCGCGACACCGCAGGCAATCGCGCACAGTGCAGCACAGCCGTTACAATAATTGATACTATTCGCCCCAAAATGCTCAAATGTCCAAAAGACACCACGATGACGCTCGGGGCAGGTCAATGCAACAAGGTCTTTAGTTTTACTACACCTACAATAACCGATAACTGTTCGTCAAACCTAAGCGTTACGCAAAGCATAG
>JANOAU010000185.1:0-6577 GCA_031411275.1 Saprospiraceae bacterium
AATTGAGACATATTGTTTATGTCTCAATTCGTAAAATCTGTGTCATTCGTAACTCAAAATTTATAGGCATACGTCATAAAATCAAACCCTTGTAAAGCATTACCCGAAAAATCGAATAGTGCATTATTCTCCCAACTTGACCCCGTTCCCCAAAGGTCTTTCATCGAAGACGTAATCCAAGCGGGTTCCCAATACATGATGCCTGTACCACCTGCCGCAATGACCGTTTGCGTCAAATCTTTCATGTAGTTGTATTGCCCTTCAGAAGTCAACGGATACTGAGGGGTCTTCGACGGGTCGGACATGATGTTATTGTAAGAGTCGGCATTGGCAGTTGTCCAAGAATAGGCGGTTTCAACTATCATTATTTTTTTGCCATATTTAGTTTTTAAATTTTTAATAGTCGTACCAATATCCGCCATGTTGTTCACCGTTGACCATTGATAATAATGGGACAAACCCAAAATATCATAATCTATTACACCTCCTTTATTGATGACACCATCCGCCCACCATTCTGCACTTTGCATCTGAGCGACATGAATAATGACTTGTGGTTTTATGGTTGAAGCCGTCGAAAAATCACGCACGGCTTTGATGCCGCTTTTCAATAAATCCGCAAAAGGTTGGAAATTATTATTGATAATTTTACCTGTTTGCCAACACATCCCATTATTGTTTTCGTTGCCAATTTGTATCATTTCAGGGGTTAAATTTCTTGTTTTCAAGTAATTTAAGACTGCTAAAGTGTAATTATAGACCGAATCCTTCAAAATACTGAGGGGTAGTCCCTCCCAGGCTTTAGGTAAATCCTGCTTGTTGGGGTCAGCCCACGTGTCGGAATAATGGAGGTCGAGGTTGACAGTCATACCTGCGTCTTTGGCGCGTTTGATGGTTTTCGCCACGTCCACAAGGTCGCTGTACATTTTTCCATTGTTCAAAGGTGCTGTCCAAGTTGGCGAATGCCACAGGCGCACCCGCACGAGGTTTGTACCTCGCTCTTTGCACAACACAAATGGGTCTTTCACCTTCGTTGAGTCCTTGAAAATACCGCCATAGTCTTGCACTTGATTGACATAGGACAAATCAGCACCCATCACAAATTTATCGGGTGTATAAAAAACACGGGTTGATGTTAAGGGTATTATAGGCGTGTCACCCCCTTGTGTTTTTTTACATGAAGCGGCGGACATGAGAATAAATGCCGAAAAAAGGGCTGCATAAAGACCGAAATTTTTAGTTAAAATTTGCATAATAATGATTTTTTTATTTAAATAAATTTTCATAACCTATTGATTATCAATCAATTTAATTGTTCTTATCGTCCAATAATTTCGGCTCATCCTCCCCTTTCAGATGTAAATAATTGTCCGAACTAACCACTGTTTGATTTCTCAATTTTTCAAAACTGATACGTGCGCCTCCTGCTGCATGACCACCCTTTTGAGACGCATCAAAATTCTCATTAAAGCCTTTTGCATCGTCTTCCACGGTATAACTACGGGTGGCATCTTCACCCAACATCGTAAAAATGAGTTCAAGATTTGTCATGTGGTCACGTAAATTTTCTTTTTCTAATCCTTTTAATTTCGCATGCTGAGAGGGTGTTAAACCAAAAGTACCGCGAGCAATTTCTGCAGTTAAAACAGCATATTCTTGTCCTTCTTTAACGCCCCTATTTTTCCATTCATCAGTTAATTCCTTGCGAATACTTATGCTTTTTAAGCGGCGTTCAATCCATTCATCGGTATAACCTTTGAGTTTATAGTTCTCTTTTAAACGTTCAAGTGCGATTTCAGGGTCGTTTATGTCCGCCAATCGCTCCTGCCCGACTTTGGCTAACCACAATTTTAAAGGCTCTGCTTTGGACGAAGGGACAGACATGACTATGCGGAAGACCCCCTCAGTATTAGCGCAGTCTGTTAAGCGATTCCGACCATCTGACGCTTTTAATTTCAACTGCATACAAACTGTATGCAGTTGGGGTTCTCTTTTTTTTAAAATAGACCAATAGTTACGTGGTATTGGGCTATCTGTCAAAATTTCAATGATATCAACGACCGAAAAATACCATTCGTCATTGTGCCAAATTTTACGAATTTTAGATTCATCAAAAGAAATAATATCGTGTTTCATGTAAATTGATTTAAAATGCGAGAAGTACAAGGTAAAATACGCATAAAAGTACAAAAAAAGGACTTGGTAGCATATACGACCAAGTCCTTGTATTTTAAAATAAAGCGTTTTAAAAATCCTTATTTACCTCCTGCACCCGGCACATTCGCAGGGTTCAACAAATCATAAAACTGATTCAATTTAGGCATAATAATAATCCGCGTACGACGGTTGATTGAACGACCGTCGGCAGTACTATTGTCTGCCAAAGTATTGTATTCGCCACGACCCGCTGCGATGAGTTTTTTCGGGTCAATTTTGAAATTCTTTTGTAATGCACGAACAACAGAAGTCGCTCTTTTCACACTCAAATCCCAGTTATCATCAATACAAGCATTTTTGATTGGCACATTGTCCGTATAACCTTCAACCATCACTTCAACATCGGGTCTTGAAGCGACGATTTGAGCGATTTTGCCCAATACGTCATTGGCTTTTGCTGTGATGTTTGCACTGCCACTTTGGTACAACATTTTGTCAGACAAATTGATAAATACCACCGTTTTATCCACTTTGATGTCCACATCTTGGTCATCAATACCTTGTTTCAAAACGCTTTTTAAGTTCACTGCTAATGCCAAATTTATGGAATCAGCTTGTGATTTAGCCGCTTGTAGGTATTTGATGTAACGGTCTTTACCTTCTAATTGGTCTAAGGTTGCCTTGATGTTGTTGCTGGCAGATTGAGACAAAACGGTTAAATCACCCACTTGCTGTACTTGATTGTCGCGTGATTTTCTGATGTCCCCGATTTGATCTTTCAAATCTTTAATCTGCTCATCACGGGCTTGTACTGTACCTTGCGATGAGCGAATGTCACCTTTAAGTTTTTCTTTTTCTTGGTCGCAGGAAGCCAGGCGTTTCATATAGTCATTAAGGTTTTCACCACATTTGCCCAATTGTTGATTAGCAAGTTCTAAATCGCTTTGGACTTTTTTGAATTCTTTCTTCGTGACACAAGACGCTAATGAGCCACAGAAAATAAGAATGACGAAGAGTTTTAATTTCGTATTCATAGATAGTAGATTTAAATAAATAAAGTTATATAAAATATGTTTTTAATAGCTAAAAAATATAAAGTTAATCAAAAAAAAATAATCAATGATAATAATCAATAAAGGGTAATGGGTCAAAGGTATAAATTTGTTACGCTCTCAAAGAGAAATTGATATTATATTTTATTTTAAAAAACCTTTACCAAGAATAATTTGCCCATATTTTGCCCCATTATGTAGCGTGTTTTCCACAGTGATTTCCCCATTTACAACCACCCATTTAAAGCCGATAGAATAGGCATGTGACCGTTCATACGTCGCTTTATCACTGACTGTATGTTCATCAAATACGAGGATATCTGCTGCATAACCCACCCTTAACAAACCTCTATCGTCAATCCGAAACCGTTGTGCAGGTAATGAAGTCATGCGCCGAATCGCATCTTCAAGCGTCAATGTCTTGCGCTCACGCACATAACGTGACAGCACCCGGGCGTTAGTGCCATAAGCCCGCGGATGGGTTACGCCAAATCCATAGACCTGAACGCCTGCATCACTCGCAATCATCGTGTTTGGATATTTTAGGATATAATCCACGTCCTCTTCACTCATTTTATGATAGATCATTTGCCCGCCTCCTTTAGCTAAAAGTTCAAAAACCGTCTCTACTTCCTCTTCGGCAGTTGGTTGGCGACCCCTCAGTATATTGATTTCTGAAAGCGTTTTACCATCCATTTTGGGGTCTGCTACACAATGAGCGACCACCGCATAATCCCAATTTGTCCGTTGGTCTTTTGTCAAACTTTCAATCATTTCTGCTTTAATTTTCGCATGGACTGAGGGGTCTGTAAACCGTGCCTTCATGGCCGAATCGCCGTCTGCCAACGCCCAACTGGGCAACATTGTACCCATATTGGTACTGCTGGCGGTGTACGGATATTGGTCAATATTGACATCAATACCTTCTTGACGTGCCTTTTCGACCATCGCTACTGTCTCCGTACTTCTACCCCACAGTGGTTTGAAGGAGATTTTAAAATGAGAAATCTCTACAGGAATCTGTGCTTCACGCCCAATCGTAATGGCTTCCGCAATAGCATCTTCTACTTTTTCGCCTTCATTTCTAATATGAGACGAATAAATACCACCATATCGAGCCGCTACTTTCGCTAAACCCACCACTTCTGGCGTTTTGGCATAGGTGCCTGGAATGTAAATTAAACCTGTTGACAAGCCCACTGCCCCTTGTTTCATGGCTTTTTCAACAAGGCGTTCCATTTCCGCTTGTTCTTTGGGCGTTGGGTCACGCATGGCTCTTTTCATCACTTGCCGCCGCACATTGTTGTGACCGATAAAAGAACCGATATTGACAGACATGCCTCTCTCCTTTATTTTTTTAAAAAAATCAGTCAAATTGTCTTCTGAACTGCCACAATTGCCTGTGATAATAGACGTTACGCCATCCATTATGAAATTATCTGCCGTTGGCACGCGTTTGATGCCATCCTCTGCGTGGGTATGTACATCAATAAAACCAGGCGAAACAACCATGCCTTTTGCATCAATCGTCCGTTTCGCTTGGGTCGAATCATAGCGACCTATGGCAGCGATTTTGCCACCCACAATGCCAATATCCGCCCAGAACCACGGGTTTCCAGACCCATCAATTACTTTTCCATTGCGGATGAGTAGGTCAAAAGTGGTTTTTTGAGCGTTTATACTGAGGGGTATGCTCAACACCAAAAAAAAGAATAAAATGAGCGAAAAGGGATTTTTCATGTGTTGTAGTATTTGAATTTAAAGAATGAATCGGGTTTAAAGAACACGAATTTCACAAATTTTTAGTTCTATTTTAACAATGTAACAATTAAATAATAAAGTCTCCTTTTGTCATTTCGAGCGCAGCGAAAAAATCTAAATAAACAATTGATTTTGAAAGAGTTATACAGCTTCTTTCGCTGTACTCGGAATAACAAAAGCGGCATAACAAAAGCGACTTAACACTAAATTCATGAAAGTACCATTTAAACTATCCTTTAAAAAGGCGTTCTAAAATAAAAAATAAAAATGATGAAAAAAATTTACATCCTCGTTTTGTGTCTTAGTACTTTTAGTGGCTTTACTCAAAACCTCTATTTTCCGCCCGTTTTGGGCAATACTTGGGAAACCGTGGCACCACAAACGTCTATGAATTGGTGTACGCCTAAAATGGATTCACTGAAGCAATACTTAACCACTAAAAAAACTAAAGCCTTTATTGTTCTCAAAGACGGACGCATCGCTGTGGAATGGTATTTTGGCACTTTTACGCAAGATTCTGCTTGGTATTGGGCTTCTGCGGGTAAGTCTTTAACCAGTTTTTTGACAGGCATGGCGCAACAAGACGGCATTTTGAACATTCAAGATTCAACTTCTAAATATTTAGGTAAAGGCTGGACAAGTTTAACACCTACACAAGAAGGTAAAATCAAGGTCGTGCATCAATTGTCCATGTCCTCTGGCTTAGACGATAGTGGGTCTGATGACAACTGCACGACCCCGCCCTGTCTCACCTACAAAGCTGACCCTGGCACTCGGTGGGCATACCACAATGCCCCGTATCACCTCGTGCATGATGTCATTGAAAAGGCTTCGGGCTTGACCATCACTCAATACACAACACAGAAATTAGGAACAAAAACAGGCATTACAGGGCTTTGGTTAGACCATATTTTCTATTCAAAACCCCGTTCTGCCGCACGTTTCGGCTTATTGGCTTTGGCAAATGGCGTTTGGAATGGAGAACGTATTTTGCGCGATACTGCTTATTGGCGAGCAAGCATCAATACATCGCAACCGATGAACAAGTCCTATGGTTATTTATGGTGGCTGAATGGTAAGGCTGAATATATGCTGCCGCAAATCCGGTTGGTTTATCCAGGCAGCATTGTAGACAGTGCGCCGATCGATATGTACGCCGCTTTGGGCAAAAACGATCAGAAAATCTATGTTATTCCCTCTCAAAACATGGTTGTGGTACGGATGGGCGAAACGTCTGATATTCCACTATACGCATTGAGTAATTTTGACAACGAATTATGGCTTAGGTTGTCAAAAATGAGTTGTACAAGTTCTAATCAAGATATTGATAGTCAATATATTAGCGTTTCGCCCAACCCTGTTTCAAGCATTTTACAGCTTAATTTACCTGAAAATGAACTGAATACTGAGGGGTCTGTTTTTATGACAAATACGCTTGGACAAGTGTATGATTTTGGTAAAATACAACGTCAACTCAACACTACTACCCTCCCCAATGGCTTGTATTTTTTGAACATTAAAACAAAAACGAAACAGTATAAAGCTAAGGTTTTGGTGCAACATTAGTAACCTTTTTGTCATGCTGAGCGCAGCGAAAGCATCTGAAT
>JANOAU010000186.1:0-40412 GCA_031411275.1 Saprospiraceae bacterium
CTGAGGGGTCGAATTTTTTTAATCTATTCAAATTCAAACGAATTACCATTTTACGTGGTAAAAAATATACTTTTGCGAAATTTTTCAAAAGATAATTGTCTATGATAATCAATGCTTTGCATCATGTCGCCATTATTTGTTCAGATTATACAGTATCGAAGGCTTTTTATACCGATATTTTAGGATTGGATATACAACAAGAAGTGTATCGTGCTGAACGGCAATCGTTTAAATTAGATTTGAGGGTAGGTGACCTCTACCAAATTGAGTTGTTTTCTTTTCCAAATCCACCCCGACGTTCGTCGAGACCAGAGGCTTGTGGCTTGCGACATATCGCTTTTGAAGTAGATTCTGTTGAAGACATTGTAGCAGAATTGCAAAGCAAAGGCATTGAAGTTGAACCGATTAGAGTTGATGAATTTACAGATAAGAAATTTACGTTTATCGCTGACCCTGATGGTTTGCCGATTGAGTTTTATGAAAAGTAATTTTAATGGTGAATGGCGAATAATTTAAATAGTTGATTTTCAAACAACTAACTAACCGATTACCAATAACGAATTAACGAATAACGAGTAACCATTAACAAATAACGAATATGGAATATAATCCGAATAGTATTGAATCAAAATGGAAAGCGTTTTGGGGTAAAAACCAAACCTATAAAGTGGAAAATGGCGGCACAAAGCCGAAATATTATATCCTCAATATGTTCCCTTATCCTTCGGGTGCGGGTTTGCACGTTGGGCATCCGCTTGGCTATATTGGCTTAGATATTTATGCCCGTTACAAACGCCTCAAAGGGTTCAATGTCTTGAATCCGATGGGCTACGATTCTTTCGGTTTACCTGCTGAACAATATGCGATTCAGACAGGGACGCACCCTGCTTTGACGACCGTAAAAAACATTGATACTTACCGCAGTCAGTTAGATAAAATCGGTTTTTCTTTTGATTGGACGCGTGAAGTGCGGACTTCTGATCCAGCTTATTACAAGTGGACGCAGTGGATTTTTATGCAGTTGTTCAATCATTATTACGATAAAAATGCAGATAAAGCATTGAAAATCAGTGATTTGTCAGCACGTTTTTCTATTGAAGGCAACACTAAAGTCAACGCTGTTTGCGACGAAGACACCCCCTCAGTATCCGCAGCTGATTGGAACGCCATGCCCTCAAAAGAGCAGCAATTATTTTTATTGCACTACCGTCTGACGATGCCCGAAGAGGCTTTTGTCAATTGGTGTCCGCAAATGGGTTCTGTTTTGTCGAATGACGAAGTGAAAGACGGTGTTTCAGAGCGTGGCGGCTATCCTGTTGAGCGCAAATTGATGAAACAATGGGCGATGCGTATCACCGCGTATGCTGACCGTTTGATTGAAGGTTTGAACGATTTGGATTGGACAGAATCCTTGAAAGAGCAACAACGCAACTGGATTGGTCGCTCTCAAGGGGCTTCTGTAAAGTTCCCGTTAGCCTCCCCCGCCCCCGAAGGGGGTGCTGCGCAAACGACCTCTTCGTTCGCTCCCCCTTCGGGGGCGGGGGAGATCGAGGTTTTTACGACCCGCGTAGACACGATATATGGCGTCACTTTCATGGTGCTTGCGCCCGAGCACGAGTTGGTGGCTTCAATCACAACGCCTGAACAGCAAACAGAAATTGAGAATTATAAACGCTGGACATCTTCACGTTCTGAAGTTGACCGTTTGTCAGAAGGTAAAAAAGTAACGGGTGCGTTTACGGGTGCGTATTGCATTAATCCGTTTAATGACGAAAAAGTGCCGATTTATATAGCAGATTATGTGTTAGCGGGTTATGGAACAGGTGCAGTCATGGCCGTACCGTCTGGCGACCAACGGGATTGGAATTTTGCAAAACACTTCAATTTGCCTATAATTCCAATACTTGATGCGCAAAAAGACGTTGAAATCGAAGCGGATAATACCAAAGAAGGGCAGTATATCAATTCGGGTATCATCAACGGTATGACTTATAAGGAGGCGACTCAAACGTTGGTTGATGCCCTTGAAGAACGTGGTTTAGGCAAGGGCAAGGTGCAATATCGCTTACGCAACGCTGTTTTCAGCCGTCAACGCTATTGGGGTGAGCCGGTGCCTGTATATTGGAAAGAAGGCGTGCCATATTTGATTGAAGAATCAGAATTGCCTTTAGAATTGCCTGTTATTGATGAATATTTGCCGACTGCAACAGGCGAACCGCCTTTGGGACGTGCCAAAGAGTGGCGTTATCATCCTAAAAATGAGGAAAATACTGAGGGGTATGAATATGAATTGTCGACGATGCCAGGTTGGGCAGGTTCGAGTTGGTATTTTTATCGCTACATGGATCCTTCAAATGACATTGTATTTGCTTCAAAAGAAGCGGTCAACTATTGGAAACAAGTGGATTTGTACGGTGGTGGCACAGAACACGCCGTAGGACATTTGTTGTACTCTCGTTTTTGGAATATGTTTATGTACGACTTGGGGCTTGTGCCTGAAAAAGAATATGCTAAAAAGTTGTTGAATCAAGGGATGATTCAGGGACGTTCACTGTATTTGAAATTGAAAACTGGTCGTCGTTTGTTTGTCAATGTCAATTTGGCAGATGAAAAAGACCGTTTGTATCGTGATGTTTATTTGACGATGGTTGAAAACGACAACCGTTTTGAAAATATCAATGATACAGTAGAAAATGGTGATATTGAGTGGTTAACAGACGAAAATGGTAAAGCATATACGTCTTTGACACCTGAAATTGAAAAAATGTCAAAACGCACCTTGAACGTCGTCAATCCCGATGATATGGTTGACAAATACGGTGCAGACTGTTTCCGTATGTACGAGATGTTTTTAGGACCCATTACGGACGCAAAGCCGTGGTCAACAGGTGGTATCACAGGCGTTTCGGGCTTTTTACGCAAGTTTTGGAGTTTGTTTTATGACCAAAACGGCAAGTTTTTGGTCACTGACGGCGAGCCGACAAAGGACGAATTGAAGATTTTGCACACAGCGATAAAGAAAGTAAACGATGATATTGAGCGTTTTGGATTCAATACTTGTGTCTCTGCATTCATGGTTTGTGTCAATGAATTGAAATCGGCAAAATGTTCTAAACGATTGATTTTGAATGAATTGACTGTATTATTGGCACCTTTTGCGCCTTTCATCACAGAAGAGGCTTGGGAACAGTTGGGCAACACCCCCTCAGTATTAGACGCTTCTTACCCCGTTGCGAATGAGGCTTATTTGGTTTCAGACGAAATCCTTTACCCCATTTCAATCAATGGCAAAAAACGCGGAGAAATTACTTTCCCAGCAGGAACAAATGCTAAGGAAATCGAAGCAACGGTCGTGGATTTAGAGGTTGTTCAAAAATGGGTCAATGGTGGTGGCATCAAAAAAGTCATTGTCGTGCCAGGGCGTATGATTAATGTTGTGATTTAAGAAACAACTTTTTTTAAGATAAAACGACCCCTCAGTATCTGCTGGATATTGAGGGGTTTGGTTTAATGCAAAATCAAGGGAAAATCTTCATAATTGTTATGAAAACGTGTAAAATCTATCTTTGAGCAGGTGATTTTATTGTCTTCAAAAGTGATATAGAGCATAAGGTTTCTCTTAACGACTGACCCAATATTGTTTTCAGAGTATAAATCAGCCAAATCTTCACGAGGAATGACAAAGACATCAGACCATTGTTTGTTTCGACAAACGACAAAAACAAAGTAAATATCAGGGTCGGTAAAATTAAGCACTTGTGCCAAAGATAAATTGAATTGAACGCTATACCCTTTTTGCCTTTCCACAGCTTGCGATGTTTTGACTTGAACACGATAGAAAATACCTTTTTTATCTTCAACAACAAAAAGGTCATCGCCCACGTCAACTTCTGGTGTAGCGACATTCCAACCACGCATTAAAAAATAAGACATTGCCGCGAGTTGCCCTGCTTTACCGAGATACAGATTGAACTTCTTGGACATGATTAGGGAGGATTTGGTTTTGGTCAATAGTATGTGTGACAATCATTTCAGGCGTTTTGACGAACTCTATCCGCTTGATTTTTTTTAAATCGGCATCAGAAGCTAAGCCTAAAAGGGCGGGAAAAACATAGCGTTCGAGTTGTGGATGATATTCTGCAAAATTTGTTCGCATATCGTACTCCACAAAAAGCCCTTTTGCGGGTTGTGCATTTGGGAAAAGCTCTTTAATTCGCTTAAAGTTGCGAACTGTCAAGCCGAATTTCATACCGTTGCCTTGAATACCATAGTGAATTGTTAACTTTTCCATTTTACAGGTTTTATTTTCTTAAAACTTTCCAAAGATAATTGACTATTTTTGAAAAACAAACTTTTTTGAGATAAAACGACCCCCTCAGTATTGGGTTGATATTAAGGGGTTTTGTTTTATATGTAAAACATGGTACAAGAAATTCAGAACTTAGATTAATACATCGAAATAATGAATAAAATTGAGTTTTTTATTCAAAAATCTATTAAAAACGGGGGTGTAGATAATTTACCCAAAGAGGAATTTGATGCCTTAAACTGTAAGAAATAAACAATTCTTTTATTTATTTTCTTTCTATAACGTCCATGACCAAATGCAACAAGTCATTGGGTCGGTTTGTAATACCAAAAGCATAAGGTGGCGTCCCTCTCGCTTCCTCGTATTTTGTTATATAAAAAATGGTTGGAATCCTAATGCCTTTTTGTACTTGGTTCTTAAAAAAGTCTAAGCCGCCTTTGGGATTATCCTGCTGCCAAATGTCAGAAATAATAAAATCATAAGACGTATTTTCTACCAATTTTTCGGCTTGTGAAGCCGTTGATGCTCTGTCAAGCTTAATACCCAATGCCAAAATGAGGCGCAGTTCACTCAATTCGCAATCAGGTGTATCATCAAACCATAGTGCGTGAATGTCGTGTTTCATATCTTTTATGTAAGCCATACGGCGAAAAAGAGCCTCTTTTTGGGCATCTGTTACAGGCAACATTTTTCGAGAAACGGATTCGTCGAGCGCAATTTCGTCTTTTGTGTCGCGGGCAAGTGAGTCGTTCACATCGTTGATAAAAGGATTATATTTTTCTTCATTTTGAAGCATTTCGTCCAAAAGTTCAAGTGTTCCGTTTGTTATGCGGCTAAATTCAAGGTTTTCCTCTGAAATTGTGATGATGCCTTTGCGTTTATCGCTATTGAGTTTACTGAAACGGCCCCTCAGTATGACGGCGTCATTTTTGAGTTCTGACTCTGCTACAGAAAGCAAATTGTACATGTTTGCCAAGGCTTTGTCCATTTCACATGTCGCGACGAGTTCTATTATATTTTGAGCAAATTCTTTCATCTTAAAATAAAAATTGTTTTTCGATAAATTGCAAATGGTTGACAATCAGTTTTTTACAAGCACTTTTTTTTAGTATTTAAAACAAAATTAAAAAAATATCCTTTCAATTTATAGAAACTTCGCTAATTTTCCGCAATATGGAGACCCCTCAGTATTCAAACATGTTTTGACTAATCAAATTTAAAATTAAAAAGAAAAATGCGTCATTCAAAAATAGCAGGCATTGGAAAATATTTGCCTGATAATGTTGTAACAAACAAGGATTTAACCCAAATAATGGAAACGACCGATGAATGGGTGCAAGAGCGCACAGGCATTTTAGAACGTCGTTATGGTACCAAACACAAAGAAACCACCACCACAATGGGCGCAAGAGCCGCTGAAATTGCTATTGAACGGGCGGGTATTCAAAAAGAGGATGTGGATTTTATCATTTTTGCGACGCTTAGTCCTGACTATTATTTTCCAGGTTGTGGTGTTTTGTTGCAACGCGAATTAGGAATTACGAAAACGGAAATGGGTGCACTTGATATTCGCAACCAATGTTCAGGCTTCATATATGCGCTGTCGATTGCCGACCAATTTGTGAAGACGGGCATGTATAAAAACGTCTTGGTGGTGGGGGCTGAAATGCACTCGATGGGGCTTGATTTCACAACACGTGGGCGCAATGTGACTGTTATTTTTGGCGACGGCGCAGGTGCCGTTATTGTTCAACCCTCAGACGATGAGAGCCGTATTTTGACCACAAAACTACATTCAGATGGCACTTATGCTGAAAAATTGGCATACATAAATCCTGGTTCTCATGGGGGTTATCATTTTGACAAGATGGGTGAACCTATTGATTTCGGTTTCCCCGATGCGGATAGTTATGGCGGTATGTTCCTTACTCAGCACATGATGGATAATGCTCAAACCTATCCGAATATGGAAGGTCAGTTTGTGTTCAAAATGGCAGTTCAGAAATTTCCAGAAGTGATTATGGAAGCCTTGAAAGAGATGGATTTGACATCTTTAGATATTAATATGCTCATTCCCCATCAAGCCAATTTGCGTATTTCGCAATTTGTACAGCGCAAAATGGGTCTTAGAGACGACCAAGTGTGGAATAATATCCAAAAATACGGCAACACCACAGCAGCTTCTGTGCCGATTGCGCTGTGCGAAGCCTACGAAGCTGGGGCAGTCAAAAAAGGTGATTTGGTTTGTTTGGCAGCGTTTGGTAGTGGATTTACGTGGGGTTCAGCTTTGATTCGATGGTAAGCCATATTAGCAATTGAAGTGAAATACCCCCCTCAGTATTTTCATCAAAAAGCCTTGAAAACACATTGTTTTAAAAGCTTTTTGATGAAAATTAAAACAATAATTTAACCACAGAAAAATATAACAATACAAAACCCTTATTTTGATTTTAATCGAATAACTGGACAAATACATTCTTCTAACGAAATACCGCCATGTTGAAAAGTATTGCGGTAGTAATTGTTGTAATGATTGTAGTTATTCGGATAGAGAAAATAAACGTCTTCTTTCGCAAAAATAAAAGTTGAACTCACATTTGGACGCGGTAACCCCGCTACTTTGGGGTCTCTCACTTCAAGAACATGGCGTTTATCATATTGCAAATTACGACCTACTTTGTAACGTAAATTAGTAGTCGTTTCTTTATCGGCTACTACTTTGGAAGGTGTTTTGACGCGAATCGTTCCATGGTCAGTCGTGACAAATAGCCGCACATTTTTATTGGCTAACTTCTGTAAAGCCCCATAAAGCGGTGAATTTTGAAACCATGAACGGGTCAAAGAACGGTAAGCCTTTTCGTCACCTGCCAATTCTTTCAACACTTCCATTTCTGTTCGAGCATGGCTTAACATGTCAATAAAATTATAAACGATGACTGTAAAATCGTTGTTTAAATAATTTAAAACATTGTCTTCCAATATTTTAGCATTGGCAACATTGGTGATTTTCACATAATCGAATTTCCAAGCCTTTCGTTGTATCTTTTGAATATTTTCAGACAGTAAGTCGGCTTCGTGCATGTTCTTACCGCCCTCGTCATTGTCATTGAGCCACCATTTGGGGTAACGGGCTTCAATATCGGCAGGCATCATACCTGCGAAAATGGCGTTGCGGCTGTATTGTGTAGAAGTAGGTAAGATAGCGTAGAAAAAGTCTTCTTCTTCAATCCGAAACAACTCGGTAATGATGGGTTCAATGACTTTCCATTGATCAAAACGTAGATTATCTAACAATAACATTACTGATGGAGTATCATCGCCTACATGAGGAAATATCTTGTTTTTCAATAAGTTATAACTCAAGGTGGGTGCGGTGTCACGTTTTGTACCCAACCAATCGAGGTAGTTTTTGATGATATATTTTGAAAATTCTGTATTGGCTTCGGCTTTCTGCGTAGCCAGTATTTCAGCCATGTTGTCGCCGCCACTGGCATCAAGACGCAATTCCCAACCGATGAGTTTTTTATACACATCCACCCATTCTACATGGTTTAAACCACTTTGAATTTGCATAAAAAGCTCCCTAAACGATTGTTGGTAACTTTGCATCGTGCGTTCCGATACCAGCCGTTTGTTGTCAATAATGCGCTTTAAGGTCAATAAAATTTGGTTCGGATTGACAGGTTTGATGAGATAATCGGCTATTTGTTGCCCAATAGCGTCTTCCATGACGTGTTCTGCTTCGTTTTTTGTAATCATCACGATAGGCAAATTGGGCTGCATATCTTTGATACGTTCCAGTGTTTCCAAACCTGTAATACCGGGCATGGATTCATCTAAAAACACGACATCTATATCGCGTGTTTGCTCACATTCTTCGATAGCATCATAGCCATTAGAAACGGTTAGGACTTCATAGCCTTTTTTTTCAAGGAAAAGTTTATGCGGTTTCAGAAGGTCAATTTCGTCATCCGCCCACAATATTTTGATTTTGTCCATAAAAAGATGGGTAGTTATTTGAAAAGAGAGAGTTGATTAAACTCGTTTCATTTGTTAACGAAAGTTAAAGGTAAATATTAGTCTGTCAAAAAAAAAATGACCCCTCAGTATCTGCATGATTGAGGGGTCATTTTTTAATCATAAATGATAAATTATGAATTGAATACGCATATTCATCATTCATAATTTATCGTCCATCATTACATTAAAACGGCAAATCGTCCTCACCAACTGTTTTAAAAGGCTCATCTGCTAAGGTTGGGAAATCGCTACTTGGTGGCGGTGGTACAGCAGCTTTTTGAGTAGCGGCTTTCTGAACGGGTTGAACAGGCTTTTCTGAAGTAGTTGCAGAAGATGCGTCTGCACTTGACTTTTCGATGCGCCAACAGGTTAAATTTGTAAAGAATTTGCCTTGCCACTCGCGTCCGTTCAAGTCAAAATGGACTTTTATTTCTTCGCCTTCTTCATAATTTTCCAAAAGTTGGCAACGGTCTTGCGTCAATTGGAACTTGATAAGTTGTGGATAATTGCCCTCTGCAAACTCTAAAACGAACTCACGGGTTTGAAAGGTGGGTGATTTGCTTTCCGCTGGGAATTTTTTATACAGTTTGCCGACTATCTCAAAAGACATATTTTGATTGATTATTGATTATTAACGATTGATTATTTTTTAAAATATTGCCCAAAGGTAAAATTAAAATACGCAAAAACGACCAATTTTTACTTGGTTTTCAGCAAAAATTGATTGATTTTTTTGACCATACTGGGTCCTTCATAAATTAAACCTGTATAAATTTGAACTAAATCTGCTCCAGCATTCAACTTTTCTAAGGCATCATCGCCTGTCTGAATACCGCCTACACCTATGATGACTAATTCTTTTTGTCTTGTATGGTTGCGTAAATAACGAATGACTTCCGTCGAACGGCTTTTTACGGGCTTGCCACTCAGACCACCCATTTCTATACTGAGGGGGTCGTTTTTGACCAATTCTCTTGAAATTGTCGTATTTGTCGCAATAATACCATCTAATGTGTTGGTTTCAACAATCTCCAAAATGTCATCGAGTTGCGATTCGTTCAAATCAGGAGCGATTTTTAGCAGCAACGGTTTGGGTTTTGCTTTTTGATGATTGAGGTTCTGCACATGTGCCAGCAATTGATTCAGAGGTTCTTTATCTTGCAAAGCCCTCAAATCGGGCGTATTGGGCGACGAGACATTGACAACGAAATAATCCACATGCTCAAACAAGGCGTTAAAACAAATTTCATAATCTCGAAAGGCTTCTTCGTTAGGAGTCACCTTGTTTTTACCAATATTTCCACCAATGATGACCCCCTCAGTATGGTTTTGAGTTTGGGGTTTTAAGTTTTGGATTTTACGATATTCCATTAACCTTTCAACCAATTTCTCAACCCCTTCATTGTTGAAACCCATGCGATTTATCAAAGCTGCATAATCGGGCAAACGAAACAGCCGTGGCTTCGGGTTGCCGTCTTGTGGCAGGGGTGTGACCGTTCCAATTTCAATGAAACCAAAGCCTAAATATGCCAAATCGTTGATAAACTTACCATCTTTATCAAAACCTGCTGCCAATCCAACAGGGTTTGGAAAGGTTAAACCCATGAGTGTGCGCTTTAATTTTAGGTCATTCGGCACATATAATTGCTTGAAAATCCATTTGCCAAAAGGCAGACTTAAAGCAAAACGGAAAAGGCGCATCGTCGTATAATGCGCTTTTTCTGGGGACATTTGAAATAAAATAGGTTTGAGTAAAAGTTTATACATATAGTTGATTTTCAAAGATTTAGGTTTGAAAGTTATGTAAATCGGGAATCCAATTCCTGATTTACATAACTTTTGAAAATTTATTCTTGAATCCTTTTATATAGGTCATAATTCTCATCATCAAAACAGACAAAAATCACTTCTTCAATCTGGTGTTCATCATTTTCAGTGTCAATAAGAAATTCTGTCACAACATCAATCGCCACATAACTTGCCTCTTTCTTGGGAAAACGATAAATACCCGTACTGATATTCGGAAAAGCAATGGTTTTAATGCCATTAGCAACGGCTAATTTCAAGCAATTCCAATAGCAATTTCCCAACAAATCATATTCGCCACTTTTCCCACCATTCCAAACAGGACCTACAGTATGAATGACAAATTTTGCGGGTAAATTGCCGCCCGTCGTTATCACCGCTTCCCCTACTTTACAACCGCCTTGGCGAGCGATTATTTTTCGACAATCCTCTAAAATCGCTTTGCCACCTACACGGTGTATTGCGCCGTCTACACCACCGCCGCCCAAGAGCGATGTATTTGCCGCATTGACAATGGCATCTACTTGGCATTTTGTGATGTCGCCTTTTATGACTTTAATTTTATCCATTTTTGCCAATTTTACTGAGGGGGATGTTTTTAAGTTTTATTTCAAACTTAATGATGGTATAAATATGGCTCAATCCATTGCGTTTTTGAGCTACAAATCCATGCCTTTTGAGCTACAATTTTAAAATACTCCCCATCAAAATCTTAGAACTATTTTCCAAATCCGTTGTCGCATTAATCAACCGCGCTTCAACAAATTTGGATATGTCTTTAGGACATAACTCAACCGCTTCAATTTTGTTTTCTGCTAACAATTTTGCTCGTTTTGTACCCGCCAAAAGGGGCGTTGAAGGGGTAAACCAATTCCCTGATTTGTCTTTAAAAACAATATTGGCATAAGTTGTATCTGTCAAAAAGCCATTTTTGACGATGAGTATATCATCCGTTCCGATATTTTTTGATAATAGCTCAAAATGCGAACGGTTTGCAAATTTATGAGAATAATCAAAATCATCGGCATTTACCAACTGCAAACTGCGGATAATACGTCGAGCTGTGCGGACGATTTCGATGTGTTGAATGCCATGCTCATCGTATATGAAGCGGCAACGGTCGTAAGTATCTATGTTATCAGCAGCCGAATTGAGATAAGGCACTTCTCCTTTTGCCTGTTTTTCAGCAAAAATCAATGCCAAGTCTATGGGTTCAAACAAGCCAAAGAGCATTTGACGTGACCGATTGCACCGTTCATTATGCCATTTCACATGCCGCAACTGCCCGTTGACGATGTGCAGGGTTTCGAGTAATAATTGGGACATATACTTTATCTATCATTTCTAAATATTCAGATTCTGCATCGCTCATAGCGGTAATACCACCACCACTTTTAAAAATCAAGCCCCCCTCAGTATCAGCCGTAGTTTCTTCAATAAAACGAATCATTACACCACTATCCAAGCGTTTGCCATCAAAAATGCCGACAATTCCTGTATAATAGCCGCGTTCATAGCCTTCAGCCGTTTTGATTATTTCTATCGTTTTAGGCTTCGGTGCGCCTGAAATAGAGCCTGCGGGCAGTAATTTTTGGAAAATAGTACCTATATTTTCATGATACTTGGACGGTAACTGACCACTTATTTTTGAACTCACTTGCAACAATTCTTTAGCATGTGTTTGAACAAGTTCCACAAAACGATAGCGTTCTACAAGTACTTGCGAAGCCACTTGGCTCAAATCATTGCGAATCAAATCTACAATTGTAGCGTGTTCTGCTTGTTCTTTTAGGTCGTTCATCAATTTAATTTCGGCGTTTTCAATCCCTGCATCAATCGTTCCTTTCATCGGAAAGGAGGAAATGACACCTTTTTCATCTATTTTTACAAAAGGTTCGGGCGAAAAAACGACAAATTTATCTGTTTCGGTGTTCACCAATAATTTGTATTTTGCTGTGCAACTGTGAAAAATTTCAGACAGCGACAAATTCGTTTCTATCGCTGTCGGCTGCGTCAAATTGACTAAAAAGGAATTGCCGAATTGTAGATTTTCAAGCACGAAATCGAATTTCGCCTTGTAATCTGCGTAAGAAATCGGCTTTTTTTCAAAAAAAACAGCTTTGTATGGCTTTTTACTGAGGGGTGTAAAATTGCGCTGACCATTGATATCAAAGACGATTTCAGCACTGTTTTGTATGTTTTTTAGAGGGAAAACAAGCGGTTTTAGGACATCAAAATCCAAAATAAAAAGGAACGGCTCGCGCAGTTTGCCCAATTCGTTCATGTATTCAAAAGCTTGAGTAGCTGTCATATTTTAACATTCATATTTCATAATTTATATTTCATCATTCATATTTCCTTGCATACCACTTTCGACGTATTTCTATCAAAATGGGTTCAATTTTTTCGACATCAGGCGTATCGGGCAAATCACAGTCATCGAAAGCCTTGTTTATCTCAACCAATTTTTGCTCGGCTTGTTCAATCAAGGTATCATATTCAAATTCACCTTTTCTGATTTTAAGCAACTGCTCTCGATTCGGTCGCCGCACATTGACTTGACCCGTTTTCAACATTTCTTCTGCCATATCGAGCAAACGGAAAGTATGCATCATGTTTTTGGCATCGTAGTTTTTGCCCGAAGCTATGGTGTTTTCATAACGCACTTCGTTGCGGTTTTTGACCCAATCCCAATATTCACGATAGTCTTTGCAATATTTTGAATAACCATCTTTGTTGAAAAACATCGTTGCCACAGGCGACTCGCCTTTCACAACACTGCTCAAAAGGACATCATTGGCTTCTTCTTTTTTCATAACGCCTTTGTAATGCTTTGAACCATCTGTATCATAAAAAACGGCATAGCAACCTTGCATGTTCGGAATATTGACTAATCCACATTTCTCTTGTTGTAAATCGTTGTCTTTCAACCATTTACTGAGGGGTATCGAGCCTTGACCTTTGACAACATAACAAAAATCAAGAATCAACTTTCTTTCCTCTGGCATCGGATTGACAATTTTTTTGTTCAAGCCATGCGCCTTTTTGATTTGCGAAAAAGCATAACCTGCAAAGGCATTTTTGCACAATTTGGATAAAAATAGTTCGGTTGTCAAAAGGTCAAAAAGTGGGTCTTTAAACAAAATGCAGTCTTGAGGCGAATTGAGCATTTCAAGGATATTCGGGTTGTTTTTCATCAATAACGCTACAAAACGGCGCAATTCGTAATAGACCACATCGTTGCGCTCATCGTTGATTTGTTCGATATACCCCAAGCCGAAAAGTCGTTTTTCGGGCATTACAAACACGCCTTTGATATCTGTATCCGAAGTCGGTAAATCTGTTCCGTAGGCTCGACTGCCACTAATACACTCGAATAATAGGGTGTTTTCTGCACGTAATTGTTCAATCGTCATGTCGTCTGTTCTTTAAAAGGTCATTGAATCAAACGTATATTTTTTTCGCTCTAAATATTGATGCACAAATGTACATACTTGAATTGTTTTTTCATATTTGGAAAAAGCAAGGAAAACTTTATTGATTTTAAAGTATCTTAATATATTTGCGAAATCATTGTCAGAAAAATCGTCATTTTCATCCATATAAAATATCCCGCCTACACATGAAGAAAGCACTCCTTCTCGCCTTGTTACTCGTTTTTGTAACTGCTACTTTTTATTTTTGTAACTCCGACAACAAAACGGCTGCTTTGACAGGCAATAAAGCATACGTTCGTTTATCGAATGAACCTGAACGGCTCAATCCGTTGACGACTGAAGAGGCAAATGCAATGCAAGTGATGAGCTATATGTTCCCAACTTTGCTCGATTTTGACCCGCAAACGCTTGAATTAACGCCTGTTTTGGCTAAAAGCCGTCCTGTTGTGGCAACTATTGACACGGGCAAAATGAAAGGCGGCACGTCCTACACTTATGAAATTCGAGACGAAGCCGCTTGGGACAACGGCTCTCCTGTTACGGCTGCCGATTTTGTATTTACTGTCAAAGCCATTTTGAATCCTAAATCGGGTGCAAGTAATTTGCGTAGTGGTTTAGATTTTATCAAAAACATCGTCGTTGATGCCGCAAATCCTAAGAAATTCACGATTCTTTCTGATAAAAAATACTTTTTGGCAGAAACCCAAAGCGGAACGATGCCGCTTTTGCCCGCATATGTCTATGATACTGAGGGGGTGCTAAAATCCCTTTCGGTTGCCGATTTGGTTAAACCTGACACGGCAAAAATAGGTGCGGCGTTGACTCAATTTGCCAATAACTTCCAATTGCCTAAGTTTTCAAGAGAAAAAGGCGGCATTGTGGGCTGTGGTGCTTACATATTTGAAGAATGGAAGGCAGGTGAACGCATTGTTTTGAAGAAAAAAGCGAATTGGTGGGGCGATAAATTAGCATCACAAAGTCCGTTTTTCATGGCTTTGCCCGACGAGTTGCACTTCCGTCCTGTCAAAGATGAGGCGGCGGCGATGGCATTGTTAAAAGACGGTCAATTTGATGCAATGGTCAAATTAGCCCCCAAAGACTTCTTGGAAATGTCGAAAAACGATACGTTTAAGACCATTTATAATTTCACAACAGCCCCTTCACTGGCATTGGCACACTTGGGTTTTAACTGTAAAAGTCCTAAATTAAATGATAAAAAAACAAGACGTGCTATTGCTCATTTGATTGATGTACCGACAATTATCTCTAAATTAATGCGTGGTTTGGCAGAGCCTTGTGTGGGCCCGTTTGTACCGCAACGTACCTATTATAACAAGGATTTGAAGCCTATTGACTTAAATGTAGTCCAAGCTAAAACCCTTTTAGCCGCTGCAGGTTGGAAAAATAGCAATGGCGACAGTACTTTAGACAAGTCAATCGGTGGCAAAACAACCGAGTTAACGTTGCGTTTGGCATTTGCGGCAAACAACGGTATTGCTAAAAATATTGGTTTGATGATGCAGGAAAATGCCGCACAAGCAGGTGTTAAAATCGAATTAGAACCGTTGGAAGCAGCCGCTTTTTTAGGGGCTTTGAAAAAACGGGATTTTGATATGTTTATCAACAACGCAGGTTTTTCGGCTTCGATGGATGACCCCAAAGAGATGTGGGCGACGTCATCTAATACACCTGACGGAGGTAATCGTTTTCAATTTGAAAACAAAGCAGCCGATGCCCTCATTACCCAAATTGGCTCTGAACTCGATGATATGAAGCGGAATGACTTGTATAAAAAATTTCAAGCCCTTATTTACGATGAGCAACCTGCCGTTTTCCTCTTCACTGCCAAAGAACGTTTGGCTTTAAACAAACGTTTTGACGCAACAGTAATGGCAAATCCAAGGCGTTTGTACTGGTTGGGGCAGTTTAAGTTAAAGAATTAGTTTTATAACTTAAAATTGATGTGCGGCATAATGTTTTTTATGGATAGTTTAGGTCTAATGTTAATAGTGACACACCCTTAACTCGTCGTTTTTCATCTATAAAAGGTCGAAGAAACAAGGCTGTTATGAGTGTACAACCTATTTTTACTATCAAAAACAATATGAATATGAAAAAGCTATGCCTATTTTTGAGTTTATCCGCACTCTTTTTTCTAAGTTCACTACAGGCACAACAAGGTCTAAAGGGTGATTATTACAATGGAAAAGATTTACACGCTGATAAATGGATTATGACCCGCATAGACCCACAAATTGATTTCGATTGGCAAATAGGTACGTCGCCCGCAAAAGGTATAAGTCCACATGTTTATTCGATTCGGTGGACGGGCAAACTGCAAGCACCCGTTTCTGGCACTTATACATTTTCCGCAAAAGTGGATGATGGTATTCGGGTTTGGGTGGGCAATATCCAAGTTTTAGATGCTTGGGGAATGCATGATTCAGAAGATTTTTCGGGTACGATTGCTTTAGATGCGGGTAAAAAATATGACCTAAGAATTGAATATTTTAACGGCTTGCGGGAAGGTGAAATTCACCTTTTATGGGAAACACCAAACGACAAAACCTTGTTTTTTGGACATAACTATAAACCCATTAGTCCTCAATTCCTTTCACAACCCTCTGTTATTCAATCTGTTGTATCATTAC
Organism: Saprospiraceae bacterium; assembly: GCA_031411275.1. Lineage (GTDB taxonomy): Bacteria > Bacteroidota > Bacteroidia > Chitinophagales > Saprospiraceae > JAAFJT01. The sequence goes on from JANOAU010000186.1 coordinate 16,224, forward strand.
CTGCAAAACCAACGGTGGCTACTAAGCCGCCGCCGGCAGTGAAAAAACCTATTATTCAATCCAAAAGCATCGTTTCTCCAAAAAAGCCCATACCGCCACTAAATTTGGATACCGCCACTAAATTTATACCAAAACACGTCCTTTTTGAAAAAAGCAAACCCATTATGAAGCCTGAGTCATTTGAGGAATTAGACAACTTAGTTGCTATGCTCAAACGCTTTCCGAACAAAAAAGTCATTGTAGAAGGGCATACGGACAATGTGGGCGACTCCGCCCTCAACCTCAAATTGTCGGAAGAACGCGCCAGTGCCGTTGTGGATTATTTGATAAAAAAAGGCATCAAAAATGACCGCTTAACTTGGAAAGGATACGGCGATATGCGCCCTATGACGACTGAAGATACAGCAGAAGGGCATTCAAAAAACAGGCGAGTGGAGTTTATTATCAAATAAAAAAAGAAGATTAAATAATGATTAACGGATGTCGAAGTCATGTGTACGGCAACATTCGTTAATCGGCTTTTGATATTCGATGTTCAAAAATAAGGGGAAACGTTTCCTTTTTTTTACCTTTGCGGCGCATAAATAGCTATTGAGCTAAGTATTTGATTTTCAATAATTTAATAATAGAAAGGCAATATGAATCCATTTGATTTAATAATTATCGGCTCGGGCCCGGGCGGTTATGTGGCAGCGATACGTGCGTCACAATTAGGTATGAACGTAGCGATTATCGAGCGCGAATCGTTGGGCGGCATCTGTTTGAACTGGGGATGTATTCCTACAAAAGCCTTGTTAAAAAGTGCTCAAGTATTTGAATATCTGAACCATGCCGCAGATTACGGTATCAAAATAGCAGGGGCAGAAGCTGATTTCGATGCCATGATTGGTCGGTCACGCGGTGTTGCAGACGGCATGAGTAAAGGCATCCAGTTTTTGATGAAAAAAAATAAGGTAACGGTCATTATGGGCAACGCCAAATTACTGAGGGGTAAGGCTGTTGAAGTCACGACTGCCGAAGGTAAATCTGACATTTATTCTGCAAAAAATATCATCATCGCTACTGGTGGAAGGGCTAAAGAGCTGCCTAATTTGAAAATTGATGGCACTAAAATAATTGAATACCGCAAAGCCATGTCGCTACCCACTCAACCTAAAAGCATGGTTGTCGTAGGTGCAGGTGCGATTGGGGTCGAATTTGCTTATTTCTACAACTCAATTGGTACAAAAGTGACGATTGTGGAATTTATGGATCAAGGTCTCGTACCACGTGAAGATGAAGATATTTCAAAGGAATTGACTAAAATTTATAAGAAAAAAGGCATCCGCACTCTTGCAGGAACGGCTGTTGAGTCAGTTGATACTGAGGGGGCTATTTTAAAGGTTAAAACAAAAGCTAAGAAAGACGGTGCAGAAGAAATCATCGAATGTGATGTGGTTTTGTCTGCTGCAGGGGTCACACCCAATACTGAAAACATCGGTTTGGAGGCATTGGGCATCAAAACGGAACGTGGTTTTATCGTCGTTGACGATAAATATCAGACCAATGTACCGGGCATTTTCGCTATTGGCGACGTATTGGCAACACAAGCCTTGGCTCACGTAGCGAGTGCGGAAGGTATTACGTGTGTGGAAGCTATGGCAGGACTACATGTTTCAAAAATTGACTACAACAATATCCCTGGCTGTACTTATTGCTCACCTGAAATTGCGTCTGTGGGTTACACTGAAGCAGGAGCAAAAGAGGCGGGTTTTGACATAAAAGTAGGAAAATTTCCCTTCTCAGCAAGTGGAAAAGCAAAAGCCGCAGGTGCGCCTGAAGGTTTCGTTAAAGTCATTTTTGATGCTAAATATGGCGAATGGCTCGGTTGCCACATGATTGGTATGAACGTGACTGAATTGATTGCCGAAGCGGTTGTTGCTCGTAAATTGGAGACGACGGGGCATGAAATCGTCAAATCTATACATCCGCATCCGACTATGAGCGAAGCGATTATGGAAGCAGCAGCTCATGCGTATGGTGAGGTGATACATTTGTAGGTAGTTATTGGTTATTGGTAAATTGGTTATTAATTCACATAACTAATTCACCAATAACCAATTTACCAATAACCAATTTCCAATAACCAATAACCAATTACTATCGAACCCTCAAAAACGCTTCCGCCAACTCCAATCCACGTATTTGCATCTCTACAAATGCCTTCAAATCAGCGTAATCACCTTGTGCATGTTTCAAAAAAGCAGAGGCTTGTCCGTATATCGCTAGCAATTTGAGTTTTTTGATACAATAAAAACCATCAAGAAAGTCTTGAATACCACCTGAAACAATGATTTGTGAGCAGCGGATTTTATCTCCTAATTCTGCAACGATTTGATTCGTAAAATCCACCATTTCGGCAGCCGAATGACCGATATGCGCCAAAGCACCATACATTTTTTGTTGCTCTGTGGCACCCCTCAGTAATTCGAGCTTTGAAAAACTGGTACCACCAGCCGCTGCAAAGTCAACAGCCGCGAGTGGTAATTGTAGCAAAGCCTTTATGCTTTCATAACCAAACCCTTGACCGACTTCTTTGACAATTAAAGGGCAATCCAAACATTCCACAAGGGTTTTTATGGTTTGAATCGCTGGTTTTTTGAACCTGTCGCCTTCGGGTTGCAGCCATTCTTGCATCGGATTGACGTGAATAATCAAGCCATCGGCATTTAGTTTTTTGACAAGTTGGATGATGAGAGCTGTTTCTTTTTGTTCAATCAATATTTCTAATTGTGCAATGCCCAAATTGGCGAATAAAGGCACTTCATCGCCCATCAACGGACGGACATTAAAGTCATCAAAATGTTCATCAGAATACAGCAATTGCCGACACGAACCCAAGCCCATACCAAAACCAAATTCGCCACAAGCGCGTGCCAAATTTCGGTTGATGATGCGTGCCATATCTGTTCCACCCGTCATACTGCTCACCCACATAGGTATTTTAACCATTTTTCCTAAGAAAGTAAAGGGTTTTAGGCTGCCTTGCTCAGGATGTGCTGCAAAAAGCGGTTCATAATAAAAACGAGGGTCTAAGGTATTGACTTGCGATTTGAGTGCTAACTCAATGTGGTCGCGTTTGCGATTTGGTGCGTTTGGGTCTGTGTCTGTATGGTCTAAGTGATCCAAGATAGGTATGAGTTATGAGTTATGAGTTATGAATTATGAATTATGAAGTATGAAGTATAAATTATGAAGTATAAATTATGAAGTTTTACAGTAAAAAACGGTTCAAAGATGCCAACAATTCCTTGGGTTTGTCAGCATGAACCCAATGCCCTGCGCCTTCTATGGTTTCTAAAGTTGCATTGGGGAACAAACTATTTAGGTCATCAGTATCCTTTATATAACGTGATTCGCCGCCCCGAATGAACAAAGTGGGTTTTAAAAAAGGCTCACCATGGGGTGCTTGAAGGATATTATGATAATTGTCAAACAAATCTTTTAGGTTCATTTTCCATTCAAAAGTACCCTCCTTGCCTAAAGCAACGGGATTTAGTTTCTCAACAGTAGTGTTCTCTTTATTGAAAGGATTGTTGCGTGTTAGGTTTTTCAGCATAAACTGAACCGTTCCGATATCGCCATTAAGTTTATTCATCAAAATAGTTTCTGCCTCTTTTCTGTCCTTCAAAGTTGTTAAATCAATGGCAAAAAGGGCATCGAAAACATCTTGATGTCCATTTTTATACAATTTTGGGGCAATATCAACGACAACCAATTTTTTGACAATATCTGGATGCGACAATGCAAACTGCATCGCCAATTTACCCCCCATGGAGTGACCAATGAGCCGTGTCTCATAAATCCAATGGTTTTGTAGAAATTCAGCCAAAGCATCCGCCATGGTTTCGTAGTCAAACACCCCCTCAGTATGTGGCGACCGACCATGATTGGGCAAATCGAGTATAAAAACAGTAAACTCATCTGATAATTGCTTCGCTATCGTCTGCCAATTGTCGAGCGTACCAAACAATCCATGTAAAATGATAAGCGGTTCACCAGTGCCAAATTCTTTATAGTTGAGTTCCATATTTTTTCAATCGTTAAGACGCAAAAGTAGGGCGAAATAATGATTTTCTTTTAACTTCACGTTAACGTACTTTAAAATTGCCTTAACCGATGCCTATACTTTGCAGTTTTACCTTTGTGAAAATTCATAATTAAAAACTTTCAAAATGAAACATCTAACTACAATTGCCTGTCTTTTGTTTTTCGTTTCCATGTTTTCAGTACAATTGGTTTCAGCACAGTTGGTTCAAGTCCGAATTGGCTTGCCTCCGCCTCCAGTGGTTGTCATTGAAAGACCTGCTTGCCCAAGTCCTGACCATGTTTGGGTAGAGGGACATTGGGTCTATGACAGCTATACGCACCGAGACATTTGGATACCAGGACAGTGGGAATATATAGCACCTCGTCGCTATAATCAAGATGACCATCATCACGGTCATGGACGAGACAATGCGCCTGGGCAAAAAAAGAAGAAGTACAAACGTTATGATGATTAGAAAAAAGACAGTTATTTAGACGTTAAAAACCACATTCTTAATTGATACACCTGCCTTTTTTACATAAAAAATGAGGGGTAAAACGCATAGCTCTACCCCTCAGTATATTTGTTGTTTTTTACGCAGCTTCTGCCAAATTCTTATTTTTCCTTGTGCGTACCTCAATAAAAGGCTCTGAATTCGTTCCCTGTAGTTGGTGGCTAAGGAGTTCTTTCGCACGGAACAACTGCGCTTTGACCGTACCAAGGGGTAGGTTCAATTCCGTAGCGATTTCTTCATAACTCAACTCTTCGTAGTAGCGCAATTCAATCATAGCGCGGTACTTTGAATTAAGCGTTTTGACCAAATGACGGATGTGCGAAATTTTCTGATCGTGCATCATCATTTGTTCAGGGTCAGGCTCGTAATCCCGAATGTTGTGCGAAAACTCGCAAAGGCTGTCCGACGTAATCGTGTCATCCATCGAGTACGTTTTAAGTCGTTTTTTGCGAATGTGGTCAATGCAATTGTTAATGGCAATCTTGAAAAGCCATGTCGAAAAAGCATAATTGGGCGCATAGCTCGGCAGCTTATTAAAAGCTTTGCCGAATGCCTCAATCGTCAAATCATCCGCATCATCGCGGTTGTTGACCATTTTGAACATCGCGTGATATACCGAATGACGGTAGCGATTCATCAGCGTTTCATACGCTTTTTGGTTGCCGTTTACGGCTTGAACGACGATTGAATAATCGTCAGTAGCTCTAGGAGACAGTCTGCTGTGGACTGTAGGTGCTGTTGCTGTCATGGGTTTGGTTTCAGATACAGTTTGGATTATTGCCACTTGCGTGGCGTTGCTCTAAGGATAATAGTTGAAGCAAAGACGAGATAGAAAAAGACATATAAAACATCAAGTAGAGGTATCCACCACAAAAGCCGCTCTTCGTGCAACTTTCGTAGAATTTTTGCGTAAACTGTCCATATCAAAATCGTTCTTACAACGATACTTGCTACTGCAAACATCGTGCTAATTTTTGCATACGTTGCCAAAAACAGTGTCACAAAGAATAAAAAATGTGAGAAAGATACTAATCCTAATAGTATTTGATGTTTTACTATGTATCGGTTTCCGACCGATAAGTGCCTCTTTTTTTGGGTGAAGTAGCTATTCCATCGAGTTTTCGGTTCTGAAACCATAAATGTTTGCGGCAGCAAAATAATTGAAAAATTTTTTTGTGTAATAACTTGATTTACAAATAAATCGTCGTCACCTGATGCCAAGTCCTCGTGTTGAGTGAAACCATTAACTTTTTTATATAGTCTTTTGTTGTATAACAAATTTCTTCCAACTCCCATATATGGTTGTCCTATGAGAGCAAAACTCAAATATTGGGTCGCCGTCCACACTGTTTCAAATCTGATGAATTTATTGAGCAAACTGTTGTCACGTTTTCTATAGGGTGCATAACCCAGAATCACTTCCTTCCCTTCTGAAACACCTGCCATCATGCCCGCAATCCAGTTTTTACTGAGGGGGGTACAATCCGCATCTGTCATCAACAGCCAGTCGTGGGTTGCGTGTTCAATGCCTTTTGCTAAAGCACTTTTTTTTCCGAGTTTCTTTTTTTCGACAATAGAAACAATATTAAGGTGTGGGTATTGCTTTGACAATAGATTTAAAACCGCAGCCGTATCATCGGTAGAAGCGTCATTGACGACGACGACTTCAAAGTTAAGGTAGTGCTGTTCAAGAATTTTAGGTAAGTTGTGCCTGAGGTTTGCAGCTTCATTTCGGGCGCAAATAATCACAGAAACAGCTTGTTGAGATTTTGGTAAACCTGCGGAGGGTGCTAAGCCCAGATGCTTTTTTTGATTGAAAAATGCCAAACGTGAAAAAACGAAAAGCCAAAAGATGAGTTGCACAACAGTGGCGCCGCAGAAAGTGAGCTTTAAAAGAGTAGTAAAAGTTTCCATAAATGCTTGGTTCAAGATTTAAGAAAATTATAAAATTTTCTAAATCTGTACGCCCTAATAATTTTTGCTTCAGTTTCTATTGATATTGATTGGGTAAAAGTAGGCGATTCTTTTGAAGAACTGAGTCAAACCGCTTACTTTTACAAGGTTCGATTTTAATCATATCCTTTTTTCACATAAATCGCAAACACATGAAATTTTTTTTGCAATTAAAACATTGGCAACTTTTCGTTTTGCTCATCGGCATACCGCTTATTTTTGAGTTTTTTACGGTCGGTTTTATCTTCTCTGCGGGTGATTTTTCAAGCGGATTAGAGCGTTTTCTACACATTTTTCCTATTTTGTTGCTTTTGTATATAGGTGTACTGTTCGGTTGGCTTTGGTCGGTCGGTGTGTTTTTGGCAAAAAAATTACCTATTGAGACACCTATGCCGAGTGGTTTATTCAAAGGTGCGGTCATCATTCCGACTCTATATGTTATTTTTATTTGCTGGTTTGTTGCCAAACTTATGTGGGGCAATGAAATGTCCGAACTATTTATTGGTGAAAATTTAGGAGTGATACTAACAGCTCATTTTACGTCCATGGCATGTATTTTTTTCATTTTTTACTTTAACGCCAAGGCTCTGACATCAGTGGAATTACAGCGTTCTGCTCTTTTGGGAGACTATATAGGCGAGTTTTTTTTGTTTTGGTTTTTCCCAGTGGGTTTGTGGTTTTTGCAACCCCGTATTAATAAGGTCTTGGAAGAGCAAAATACTGAGGGGGGTGATTTTGTTTGAAAATTTGTTAATTTTACCCCAAAATTTGTTGATTTTTACATAAGAATAATAAGTATGTCAAATTTGCTAAAGGCAATAAAATCAATCATTGAAAACCCCATAATCCACGTTAGAGACTATTACGCAGGTCGAAATAGGGCAAATTCGGTAGGAGAGGCGTTAGAAAATTATGTAAAAGATATTTTTGCCAATTCTTTTGAGTTGTCCGATATGTATAAATTGCAAAGATTTAATGATGTATTTTCGTATTTAGGTAATCAAAATAATCCGCCTGATATAATACTTCGTGAGGGCGATGCTATTGAGATAAAAAAAGTTCAAAGCCCCGCAAGTGCCTTAGCGTTAAATAGTTCCTATCCGAAAGCAAAACTTTTGGCTGATAGTCCTATGTTGACATTTGCTTGTAGAAAATGTGAAAATTGGGTGGAAAAAGATATTCTTTACGTTATAGGTTATACCACAGATACAAGTATAAAATATTTGTGGTTTGTATATGGTGATTGTTTTGCTGCCCACAAAGAGGTGTATGAAAAAATTAGAAAAACCATTTCTTCTGGCATTTCTGAGATTCCAGGTGTTGAATTTACAGATACTAAAGAATTAGGAAAAGTTAAAAAAGTGGACCCTTTGGGTGTGACCGATTTGAGAATCAGAGGTATGTGGCATATTGAAAATCCGTATAAAATTTTTTCTTACTTGAATAAAATAGATATAAATGCCTCGTTTCAAATTTTATGCTTGATGAGAACTGAAAAATTCAATTCATTCCCAAATGAGGATAAAATAGCTTTGCAGCATCTTCAAAAAGTGAATTATGCCTTTGAAGCGACAAAAATTAAAAGCCCAGATAATCCTGCGCAATTATTGGATTGCACTTTAATAACATTCAAATTAGATTAGTATGAAATTGGTTACATTTTTCGCCGGGGCGGGTGGATTGGATTTGGGTTTTTCCAAAGCTGGTTTTGATGTTATTTGGGCAAATGAATATGACAAAGAGATTTGGGAAACTTATGAAAAAAACCATACAGAGGTTTATTTAGACAAACGAAGTATTACCGATATTCCCTCGGATGAAGTACCCGATTGTGATGGCATTATTGGTGGTCCGCCGTGTCAAAGTTGGTCGGAAGCGGGTGCTTTACGGGGCATTAGTGACAAAAGAGGTCAACTTTTTTATGATTTTATTAGAATATTGGCAGATAAACAACCTAAGTTTTTTCTCGCAGAAAATGTATCAGGTATGTTGTTGCCTGTTCATGATAATGCCGTGAAAAATATAAAGAGTATGTTCAAAGCATGTGGTTACAATTTGTCTTTTCAGCTGCTTAATGTATCTGATTTTGGTGTGCCACAAGATAGGAAAAGGGTCTTTTTTATCGGTTATAGAAGTGATTTAGGTCTTCATTTTGACTTTCCAAAACCCACAACTTCAGATAATAAAATACGGTTGAGAGAAGCGATTGGCGATTTAAAAGACAGTGCTTTGCCCGCTTTAACGGGTCATTTAACCAATGGTGAAAATTGTCTTATTCCAAATCATGAATATATGACAGGCGGTTTTTCTCCTATCTATATGTCCCGCAATAGGGTTCGTAGTTGGGATCAAGTATCATATACCATCCAAGCCAGTGGTCGTCATGCGCCCATACATCCGCAAGCCCCTAAAATGCAATTAGTGAAAGAAAATGTAAGGATTTTTGTTGAAGGGCAAGAACATTTATATCGCAGATTAAGTGTTAGAGAATGTGCCAGAATTCAAACATTCCCTGATGATTTTCACTTTTATTACAAAAATATAGCTGCAGGTTATAAAATGATAGGCAATGCCGTTCCTGTCCGTATGGCACATATTTTAGCAAAAAAAATACTTGAAGATTTGTCAGATATAAAAACGCATCCAATACCCAAAGCCAAACGTTGGGAACGTGTTGCCAATATGATAGAACACACGCTTACACCCAAGACGATAGACCCATTAAACAGTCATTTTTTGGAGATTATACCTTCGAGCAAACAAACAAGTTTATGCGAAACAAACATTTAAAAAAATAATTTACAAATCATTAAAAATCAATAAACTATGTTCTTTTTACAAGCAGGTGGTATGGGCGCAATCGTCCAATTTGCCCCTTTAGCAATGATACTCGTCGTTTTTTATTTCTTTATGATTCGCCCACAGATGAAGCGTCAAAAAGAGCAGTCTTCCTTTTCTGATTCGCTTGAAAAAGGTAAAGAAGTGGTAACAGCATCGGGCATCATTGGCAAAATCAATAAAATTGATGGTCAAGTCATAACTCTGGAAGTCGCTAATAATACCTTCATTCGTGTCACCAAAGCCTCGATTTCAAAAGAAATGACTGAGGGCTTTTTGACACCAAAAGCTTAGAAATGGCTGCGAAAACGCCAAATATGAGGCAGTTTTTGACCCGTGAAAGGGCTGTGCTGATGGCTTGCATCGGCATTGCCCTTTTTTTTTGGGTACTCAATCGGTTGTCCAATTCTTTTAAAAAAAACATAATCATTGAGTTAGAATATGTCGTACCATCTGGTCGGGCATTGTCGGTCATACCCCCTCAGTACGCGCAAGTGATGTGGCAAGGAACGGGTTGGGACATGTTAGCGGGTTATCAAAAGCGCATTTTTATTCAAGTGGGCATAGACAGTATCCAACGTCTTTCGCTCAAGGACTTGACAGTTCAGCAATTTGGTAGTGACATTATCAGTGTCAGCCCTGAACAAGTGACTGTTTTTAGCGAAGTCTCCAAAACCGTTTCAGTACCTGTTCAAGCCATTGCAAAAATCAATTTTGTCAAAGGTTATGACCTCGCTGACAGCATCGAATTGACCCCCTCAGTAATAGAAGTAGAAGGGCCTCGTACAGCCATTGACCGTTTGGTTGCCATTCAAACAGATACTTTGCGCTTTGAAAAACTCAAAGATTCGGTGGTAACAAAAATAAAGCTGCGTGGAAATCCGCTTTTTAAATTCAATACCACGGACATAAAGGCAACCATTAGGACAGAACAATTTACGGAAAAGCTGCTTTTTATCCCTATTATAGTCAAAAATGCGCCCCAAAGTCTGCGTATTTTTCCCAATAAAATCAAATTGGATTGTACGGTTGCTTTGAGTCTTTATGCGTTTTTAGATGCCGATAAATTTGTGGCAGAGGTGGATTTAAAAAAAATTGACCTTAAAACAAAAAATAATACTGTCGCTATTTTCCTTACCCAACAACCTAATTGGGTGAGGAATATCAAGTTCTCCCCCAAGTCCGTTGAGTTTTATTTTGAAAAATAAGGCAAATTCTGTTATTTTTGTCCATATTCAATTTTTATCCTCTCACATTCTACTCTGATATTAAGAAATTAAAAATGACTAAAAAAGACTGAATCTTTATGAAGTGGCTCATTAGCAGTATTTTATAACTTAATATTTCTGATTATTACATTCACTTTTCTTAACAACTTATTTATCTCATAATTTAACAAACATAGACTATGACTTTCACATCTACGCTTAAGGGAGGGGCAATTGCTCTGTTCCTTCTTCCTTTTATTTTAACAGCCCAAACCCAAGTCGAATGGCCAGTTGTGTCCACGGTGGGTGGAAAGTACGACAGCGGTTTCCCCCTCAGTATTTCGACAACGACAAGGAGTGCTAATCTTTATTATACATTAGACGGCAGTGAGCCCACTGAAAACGCGTTACTCTATTCATCGCCCATTCGTATTGACAAAAACACCACTTTACGCATCAAAGGTTTTGCAGTGGGTATGACGCCGAGCAAAACAGCAACACATTCTTATTTTATCGGTACGACTCATACTTTTCCCATTGTGGCGTTGAGCTTCAAAAAATCCGATTTTTTTAACGAGACAACGGGTATTTATGTCAAATACGAAAATGCTTTAGAAGTACCTGTCAATATCGAACTCTTTGAATCGGGTGCTAAAACAGCGGCTTTCAATCAGATGGTGGGCATCGAAATTCAAGGCTCTACTTCGGCTCAATTACCACAGAAATCATTGGAAATCAAGGCGAGTAGCGCATATAGTGCCGTGCCGTATAAGGTTTTTCCGGAACTGCCGTTCACTGCCTACAAGCGTTTTGTCTTGCGAAATGGTGGCCAAGATTGGGGCGTTACGCTTTTCAGAGATGAATTGGCGACCAGTCTCGCACTCAAAATCTCGGATTTGAACGGTATTATTCGCACACCTGACTTGGATATGCAGGATTTTAGACCTTCAGTGGTTTATTTCAATGGCGAATATTGGGGCATTCATGGTATCCGCGAACGCATGAATAAATTTTATGCCGAACAGCATTACAACCTCAAATCTGCGGACTACGATATGATTGAAAACTGGGGTGAGGAAGTGAAAAATGGCGACTCTATTGCTTTTACAGCCTTTTATAATAGCCTTCAAAATCGAAATTTAGCAGACAATATCGCTTTTGAGCAGTTCAAAACCGAGTTAGATGTATCCAATTTCCTTGATTATAATGTATTCAATGTCTTTATTGACAACACCGATTGGCCAGGTAACAATGTGCGTTGCTTCCGCGTGAAGGCAGGAGGCAAATGGCGGTTTATCAGCTATGACCATGATTTTAGTTTTGGATTATATTTGTTGAATGGTAACGGTTGGAATACAAGCGATGCCCGTCAAAACTCATTGGCACGGCTTTTCAATGCCACTGATATCAACTGGCCTAATCCTTCAAAAGCGACTCTTTTATTTAGGAAATGTATGGAAAATGGCAATTTTCGACGCGACTTCATCAACCGCATGGCTGATATGCTGAATACCGTTTTTAAACCCGCTCGTATTTCGCAAAAAATAGACGGTTTCAAAACGCAATATCAACCCGAAATGGAACGCCATGCCGCCCGTTGGGGTTCTCCTTATGGTATATTGTGGGAAGCTAATATTGAGAAAATACGCAGTTTTGGCAATCAACGCATTCCAGAGGTAATGAATCACGTTAAGCAACAATTTAGTGAAGTCACAGGTACGGCATCTGTGACAATTGCGGCAATGCCTGCCAATGGTGGCTCGGTCAATTTCAGTACCCTCCATTTGACCCCCTCAGTATTACCGTTCACAGGCATGTATTTTACAGGTGTTGATATTCCCATTACAGCCGTTCCCGCCGTAGGCTATGTATTTCGCGGTTGGTCTGATGTGACATTGGGCAATTCTCCAACGATTAATCTGCGCCTTTCGGCAAATACAAATTTGACTGCCATTTTTGAACGCGCTTCAAATCCCTGTAGTGCGGATACTGTCAAGCCTGTTATTCAAAACTGCCCATCAAATATCGTTTTGACAACGGCTCAAATTTGTGCCACAGCAACATGGACGTTGCCAACCGCTACCGACAACTGTACAGCTACCCCCTCAGTATCAAGCAATTTTCCCAGCGGTTTTTGCTTTCCATTAGGTACAACAACCGTCATTTATACAGCAATGGACAACGCTGGAAACAGTTCGAGATGCCAATTTACGATTCAAGTGAATCAACCCGTGCCGTCGGGCAGTTGCAAAAAATATACCGTTACAGATGTCAATAATTTCTGCGGATGTTCCGCACAACAATGGTTGCCGTATGCTATTTTACTTGACCCTATAGCTAATAGCAGCAACTGTCTTGGCACACGTATAAGCGCACAATTTGTTGATTTTCAACAGAATATCGATGGAACGGCAAGTCTAAAAGGCGTTTTTAGAGATGCCAATTGGACGCCTATTGTCATTGATATACAACTCGCAGGAGGGACGACAACGCCGCCTACAGGTGCGCCTTTCCGTAGTTTCTGTATGCAATCGCAACCGATTTCAGCAACGACGGGTTGGTTTTATTATCCTCAAATGACAGGTACTTACAAATTTGGTTCAAATGCTGTGCTACCTATAACGCTTAATAACTCCCCTTTTGAGGTTGGTATTGGGGCAAATCAACAACGCATAGAATTGCTGGGTGCCAGCGGCAAATTTATCATGGGTGGTCTTTCCACTGGGCAGTTCAATTTTTTATTGAACAATGAGCAAACTGTTACCTGTACAAATGGTTCAAATCCATGCGATACAGATACGCAACCACCTGTTTTATCCAACTGTCCACAAAACTCGACTGTTAATACGAACCAAAACTGTGCAACAGTCGCATGGACACTACCAACAGCTTCGGATAACTGTACTACCGCCCCCTCAGTATCTGCCAATTTTTCAAACGGTTCTTGCTTTCCAATAGGCACGACAACGGTTATTTATACAGCAACCGATGCGCGGAATAATAAAGCATCGTGTAGTTTCAATATTCTTGTTCAAAGTCCTCCTACAAATATAGCAGACTTGGCATTGAGCCTTACATCAAGCCAACCTACTTATGTGAAATATAGTGTTCTAAATATTCAAGTTATTGCAAAAAATGTTGGCAATCAAACGCTTACAAATGTCAAAATACAATTCCCTTATCCACAAGGAACTGTGAACGGTGGTAATCCGACCCCCTCAGTAGGTTATTGGAGTGCCTTTTGTGGCAATACCGCATGTAATGAATGGACGATACCAAGCCTTGCAGTCGGCGCAACGGCAACGCTTAATGTACCGCTGTATGTCATTAGCTCTGCCACCATAATCAATGCTTCGACGCAATTACTGACATCTATACCTGCTGACCAGAACCCTGTCAATAATCAAGCAAGTATTTTAATTCCACCGCGCACCCCTATTAATGCATCTGTGCTACAAAAAGCGACTCAATTGATACCTATTGTCATACAAAAAATTTCGCCTAACCCAACAACAGAGGGAGCGATAACGGTTGATTTGGAGAGTCTGAATGAACGTGAAGTCACTTTCGAGTTTTATAATACATTAGGCAAGCGGTTGAAAACAGAAAATCGAAAAGTAGAAAAAGGTCGAAATAAACTCTTTTTTGATGTCTTAGACTTAGAAAACGGTATTTATCTCGTAGTCCCAACAACTAAATTGGGGAGGCATGTGCCGACTAAATTTGTAAAAATGTAGATATTTTTATCAAAAAATAAAGCGGTATTTAGGCTTTTTTAGCTTAAATATCGCTTTATTTATATCATTTTGCATTGAATTTTATTTTATAACATATTTAAACACAGTATTTAAAAGATTGTTATGTATCTATTTACGTGCACTTTGTCTAAAATCACATAAAAAATTTTTTAAACCCAAATGTGTGCTTAGTTTTACATGTGAAATAAAAACAAATACAAATTATCCAACTTAACAATCTACTTAAAAATAGGCATGAAAAATTCTCTATCTCCCCATGTCGAGCTTGCTAACCAAATTATTGAGCAAGGTCGGTCAATCGGTATCCTCCACCACGTTATCAGCAATGAATCTACCGATGGTAAAAACATCATCATCAATGGCAAACGTGTCACTTATTATGGCAATTGCAGCTATCTTGGATTAGAACACGATTCGCGCCTTAAAGAAGCGGCTATTGATGCCATCGAACGTTATGGTATTCAGTTTTCCTGCTCTCGTACCTATGCCCGCATTCCTCTTTATGACGAATTAGAGTTTCTTTTAAGCCAAATTTTTGAGCGACCTGTCATCGCTGCACCGACAACGACGCTCGCTCACATGTCCACTGTACCTGTGTTGATGCGCCGTAATGATGTGATTATCATTGACCAACAAGCCCATTCAAGTATGCACGATGCCATTAATATAGCTAAAAATATAGGTGTGCAGGTGGAAGTGCTACGTCACAATCGCATGGATATGCTTGAAAGTCGGCTCAAAAAGCTCACACAACAATATGACCGCGTTTGGTTTATGACGGATGGCATTTTTTCTATGTTTGGCGATGCTGCCCCCCTCAGTACACTATGGGATTTTATGAATGATTATGACAATTTTTATTGTTATATTGACGATGCCCATGGCATGAGTTGGACTGGAAAACATGGTTGTGGTTATGCCTTGAGCCAACTACCTTTTTTCCATGACAAAATGGTTTTATTAACCTCGCTTGCTAAGGGTTTTGGTGCTTGCGGTGCTGCCATTGTGTTGCCAAATGAAGCTATTCGACGCATTGTACTGAATACAGGGACGACACTGAGAGCATCCGGTCCAGTTCAACCTGCCACCCTGGGGGCGATGATTGCTTCGTCAAAAATCCATTTAACGCCCGAAATCATTGATAGACAAGACAGATTGGGCAAATTGATGAGCTATTTTATGCTCACAGCTAAGTCACTCCGCCTACCACTTGTGCATGAAGACAAAACACCTATTTTTTTTATTGGCGTAGGAACGCCTGATACGGGTGCCGAAATCACCCAGCGTATGCTCCATTCTGGCTATTTACTCAATCCGTCTTCTTTCCCTTCTGTCTCATACAAACATACGGGTATGAGAACGGCCTTGACAACATACCATACGGAACAAGATATTTATGAAATGTTGACGACCCTTTCAGAGCATCTCACAGATATGGAACGTCAAGCGAAAGTCAGTCGCCACGATATTCATCGCGCCTTCGGCATGGTGTTACAAAACAACTAAAACACGGTATAGTTTTTGGCAATTGTCAAGGAGGTTTTTCAATTTGACAATTGTTATTTTTTATGCAAAAATTTAGTTTATTAATAAATTTCTTTATTTCAAGTAAACTGAAAGACGACCCCTTTGTCTATCGGAAAGCCAAAGTATTGATTCATACCATCTTATATTTGATATTGACAGGTATTCTAAATAAGGTTTTTTCTCTTATTTTCAATAACAATGAGCAAGTTCTGGTTTATCCAGGTATCATTGCGGGTTTTCTATTATTAGTTATTTTTAAAAAAACAGGCAATACGGTTCTCGTTAGTAACCTTTTAGCTGTTTTTTGGGTATTGCCATTGATGCACGTCATACCCGAAACCAAAGGTCTATATTCCGACAATTTATTGTGGCTTTTTTTGGCCCCCCTCAGTGTTCTATTGTTTGCCAACATCCGTTGGGGTGCGCTGTGGTTAACAATTTTGTTAGGTTATACTTATTATTTGTATCTGTTTTATTCTGACAAGACGAATGTAGCTTTAATCACATTAGAAGAACCCGAATATTATCTCATCAGTTATGTATCTTTATTCATCGCTATTTTTATTGTTGTTGTCATTTTTGAAACAGGTCAGCTCCTAATTATCAAATTGTTGACCAATCAAAAAGCTATGCTTATCGAACAAACAGAAGAAATTGCCCGCAAGAATGCAGAACTAAGAGCCATCGAAGAACGCCTGCTTGAAACCAATCAAGATCTTGAGAATTTTGCATTCGCAGCCAGTCATGATCTCAAAGAACCTTTGAGAATGATAGGCATGTACACTCAACTTACAAAAAAACGCCTTGATAGCAAAATGGATGCCTCATCCAAAGAGTTTATGGGCTATGTAACAGATGGTGTTGGGCGTATGCAAAGTCTATTGGATGCCCTTCTTGATTATTCCCGTTTAGGTAAAAATAAAAATGAATTAAAGAATATTGACCTCAATGACACCATTTTTATGGTGATTCACAACCTTATGGTGCGTATGAAAGAAACCGACGCTGCTATTCTCGCCAGTCCTTTGCCTACCATCCGAGCCTCTTCATTTGAGATGATTCAATTATTTCAAAATCTTATTGCCAATTCTATTAAGTTTCGGAGAGAGGGCGTTGCGCCTAATATCGAAATTAAGGTAAGCGAAACGCTGACTGGAGATTTCATGTTTGCTGTAACAGACAACGGTATCGGCATTCCAGAAGAACATCAAGAACGGATCTTCAAAATTTTTGAACGTTTACATACCCGAGAAAACTACGAAGGTTCGGGTATCGGTTTGGCAACTTGCAAAAAAATCATTCAAAGTGCTGGCGGTAAGATTTGGCTTGAAAGCACTGAGGGGGTGGGAACAACTTTCTATTTTACCCTGCCTAAATTCATGGCAAATTGACCATAATAAGTAATGATGAATGATAAATGATGAACGATGAATAATGTAAGAGGTTGATTATCACATACTTGTGGTAAATATATTTCCCGTTTATTTCTGTTCATCTACTTAGTTAAATGATAAACTATGAATTTACAATCAGTTGAAAATCAATTTTTTGCAAATTCATCATTCATCATTCATCATTCATCATTTCCTAAATAAAGACCTTATTTCTTCTTTCTAAAAAGCTTTTTGCAATTCGAATACCTATGCTTCTTTTTGAAAAAATTATCACGTTTGTTGTTTCCTACAATATTGGCAATAATGCCCACTGACCCGATGATGTACCAATCCTTGTTTTTAGAGTCTCCACGACCCATCTGATTGTAGCTATCAAGTTTGGCATTCTTCGATAATGTGCGATTTGACAAAAGAACCGCTACATCACCTTTCTCTTTACTTAAATCCTCTAAGGGTACATAAGTGGTGCTAACATCATCCAAATAATCGGTTAAGGTTTTGCGGAGAGATAATTCAAAACTCAACTCTGTCCGTTTGCTCAACGCTATTTGGATACCTGCACCTAAAGGAAAGCAGATTTGCACCCTTTTATAAGGTTTGCGCTCTGGGAAGTTTTTCAAACCCTGACCTTCTGTACTGAGGGGTTGCAATTCATACCATTTCCCATTTAATTCAGCTTGTGGATTAAATCGAAATGCACCAATACCCATAGTCAAAAAAGGCTTAATAATACGTCGTGGATGGTATTTAGGCGCGTAAAAAAAAGCACCCGACACACTTAGTTCATCAAGTGGAGACCAAAAATGTAAATTCCTATTGTAACGCCCTTCATCATGAGCATGGGCATCAGAACCACTTATGCTGCCATGATGATAATTGATTTTTAAAGCCAACCAATTATTCGTTTTAAGGTACACAAATGCACCAAAATCAAGGTGAGTTTCCGAGAAACTAAGGATAAATGAACTGGGTGCCAAGTCTCCCTCATAGTTAATACCGCCAATATATAAGCCTCCTTGAATCTGCTGTTGCGGATAAACAGCGGGTATTATACAACAAGTGTGTATAATAAGGCATAATAAATAGGTTTTCATGGTAGAGAAGTAAGTTTGTCTTAGTAGATATTGTTTGTTTTTAAGCAAACAAGATAGACCGTTTTTCTTAATTCTTTCCCTAATTCGTTTTAAATTATAGTTTTGGTGTAGCATAAATGCAGTTAATCACAATTCATGCCACCCTTTTCGTTTCATGACTCCATTTTTGCCAATCGGTTTCTTAACAAATGGTCTGCTACGACTATCGCTGCCATGGCTTCCACAATAGGTACAGCCCGTGGCAAAACACAAGGGTCATGTCGTCCACGTCCAGTCACTTCTACGGCTTCACCAGCCATATTTACAGATTCTTGGGCGGTAATAATGGTTGCCACAGGCTTGAAGGCGACTCGAAAATAGATGTCTTCGCCATTGCTGATACCTCCTTGAATGCCGCCTGAGTGGTTTGTTTTTGTCCTAACTTTTGACCCCTCAGTATAAAAGGCATCATTATGCTCCGAACCACGCATCGTGACCCCTTCAAAACCAGAACCATATTCAAACCCTTTTGATGCATTAATTGACAGCATTGCTTTGCCCAAATCCGCATGAAGTTTGTCGAATGCAGGTTCGCCCAAACCGATGGGACATCCTTGTATCACACAAGTCGTCACACCCCCAATGGTATCACCTGCTTTTTTAACTTCTTGTATCAAAGCAATCATTTGTTCAGCCATATCGAGGTCAGGGCAACGTACAGGCGTTGATTCTATTTCGTTGAAATTCAATAGGTTGTAAGGCTTTTCGGTTTTCAAATTGCCAACTTGACTGACATACGCATTGACAGAGACGCCCTCAGTATGCAGCATCATTTTGGCTATTGCACCACCTGCAACCCTTGCCGCTGTTTCACGTGCTGAAGAACGTCCGCCGCCCCGATAGTCTCTATGACCATATTTCGATTGGTAGGTAAAATCGGCATGGCTTGGGCGATATTTGTCGGCAATATGGCTATAATCCTTTGACCGTTGGTCTTCATTATAAATGACTAAAGCAATCGGATGCCCTGTACTTTTACCTTCAAAAACACCACTTAATATTTGAGCGCTGTCCGATTCGTTGCGTTGCGTCACAATTTTTGATTGCCCAGGACGGCGGCGGTCAAGTTCTTGTTGGATAAAAGTTTCGTCAATCGGCACACCTGCTGGGCAACCATCAACGATGACACCAATAGCGACACCATGCGATTCACCAAAGGTAGTAATGCGAAAGGCTTGTCCAAATGTATTTCCTGCCATAAGGAAGAATTAAAAATTAGGAATTAAAAATTAGCAATAATTGAATGGGCGGCGCAAAATTAGCTTTTTCAATTCAAAAAACAGCTTGGATACTGAGGGGTTTATTTATTCTCGGAAATTTTAAGCCATTCAAATAGTTTATTTGTTTGTAGAGAAAACCCTCTACTTGTTTTTATCGTAGTTCAAAATGGACGCATTCTGTCTTACTGAAAAACATTTTTAAATCAAAAACCACTATCTGATGAAGAAACTTTACTTCTTTCTCTTTCTTTCACTATCTATTTTTTCTATCAACAACATTTTTGCTGGCAATAAAGACGGACGCATATATATGTTTGCGCGCCTTTCAGCATCGCAAGAAGTACCTGCTATCAACAGCAAAGCCAAGGGCTTGGTCACCTTCATACTTGGAGAAGATGGCAAAACCATGACGATCTTTGGCGTTTTCGATAGTTTGAGCGGCCCTGTTACCAATTGCCATTTCCACACAGGTGCTTTTGGTGTCAGCGGCGCTGTAACTCAAAACCTTTTACCTTTAGTCAAAGGTAATCAAATCAGCGGCACAGTAACTGTTACAAAAGCTCTTATAGCAGCCATAAACAACTATGGCATTTACATCAATGTCCATACTGCTGCTAATTCCGGGGGTGAAATAAGAGGACAGGTTTACCCTGAAACAGATTTACATTTTGGTGCCGTTTTGTCTGGTGCAAATGAAGTTCCTGCTGTTACAACCAATGGCACAGGCTTAGGGAGTTTCGTTTTGAACTATTCTGAAGAAAAATTGGAATACAAAGTGCTTGTTTCAGGCTTGTCAGGCCCTATTGCTTCAGCACATGTTCATTTTGGTGCGGCCGGCAGGGCAGGACCTGTGGCATATCCATTAAACTTTTCAGGCAATACATTGATTGGTACAATTGATGTTAATTCAGCATTTGTAGATAGTTTGTATAGTTCAAAAGTCTATATCAATGTTCATACGGCTACAAACTCAGGCGGTGAAATTCGTTCGCAACTGGGCTTTACAGGTCAAGTCGCTTTTGATGCTTTGGCAATAGGCGCCAATGAAGTGCCTGCTACAACCTCTGTCGGGAAGGCTTTGGCTTTGGGATGGATGACACCAGAATTAGATTCAATGGATTATTTAGTCCTTTATGATAGTATCGTACCGACAAATGCCCATTTCCATGCAGGTGCGGCGGGTGTTAATGGGGGTGTGCTAATCGGATTAGCAGCTATTACAGGCACAAAATTCTATTCTGCCCGCGTAGCTGTGAAACCCGATACATTGGCTAAAATACTGAGGGGGGATATTTACCTGAATCTTCATACAGCGGCTAACCCTAATGGTGAAATTCGTGGGCAAACCCTTACTTCCGTTCGTGAAGGCTTGGTCGCCAATCTGTGTGGTAAACAGGAAGTGCCTATCGTTAATAGCACCGCTATAGGTGCAGGCTTACTCACTATTGATAGAAGTAAAAAGCAAATGCACGTTCAAGTTTTAACGAATGGCTTAACAGGCAATGCCATATCCGGTCATATACACTTTGGTGCTAAAGGTGTTGTGGGTCCTGTTGTTCAAGGGTTAAATATCACAGGCGCATCGGGCAATGCGGCATCTCTCGTCATTGATATACCAAGAACAACATTTGCGGACTCACTTATCAACGGTTTGGGCTATTATAATGTCCATACAACCGCCAACAGTGGGGGTGAAATCAGAGGACAAATCGCTAAAGATTTGCAGAGTGAATGTTTACCAACTGGTACATTTGAACTCAATGGGGAGCAACTTTCAGTTAAAGTCTTTCCTAATCCGATTTTGGATGCTGTGAATTTAGTTTTTGACAGCAATGAAGGATTTGAAGCGCAAATCGTCATTTCAGACCTTATGGGTCGTCAAATTTTGTCCAAAAAGACGAATATACTGAGGGGGGCAAATCAAGTGAATATTCCTGTTAATAACCTCTCAAATGGTATTTATTTTGTTCAATTGAAGAAGAATAGCGGCATTTTATTTACAGAAAAAATCATCAAAAACTAACAACAAACTATTTTTGAAGCCTTTTTTGCTACTGCCCTGCTGAATGTTATTTCAGTAGGGCATTTTTTGCATAAAGATAAAAATTGAATAATTCGCTTCAAAAATCTACTTTTGCCCTCCATAGGCTTACTTATTGAAAGTATTTTGAAATCACCTAACCAAATTATTAAACGAATGTTGTCAACCGAATTTGAAGCCCAACTCTTATCCAGACCTGTTTCCACGGACGTTTTACTGAGGGGGTACTGCCTCGTCGTCACCGCTAAAACGATGGCAGAAACGTATGAAGAAAACTTTCGTTTTGTCTCCAAATACGTCCATGCTGTCTCACGAGGACATGAAGCTGTTCAAGTCGCTTTGGGAATGCAATTATTGCCACAAGATGTGCTGGGCCCTTATTATCGAGACGATGCGCTGATGCTCGCCATAGGTTCAACGCCTTTGGACATGATGCTGCAATTGATGGCAAAGCGAGACGACCCGTTTTCAGGTGGACGCCAATATTATTGTCATACCAGTTTGAAAGATGTGGACAAACCGACAATTCCACATCTTTCCGCAGCCACAGGTATGCAAGCGATACCGATGACAGGCGCGGCAATGGGTATTGCTTACAAAGAAGCCGTTGGTTTAGCGGATAAAGACGATGATGAAAAACCCATAGTCGTTTGCTCCTTTGGAGATGCTTCCATTACTGAGGGGGAGGTTTCCGAAGCTTTTCAAATGGCAGTTTTAAAAAAATTACCCATTTTATATTTGGTTCAAGACAATGGTTGGGATATTTCGGCAAATGCTGCCGAAACCCGCGCCCAAGACGCTGCTTTTTATGCACAAGGCTTCAATGGTTTGGAAACAAGACGCATAGACGGAGCCGATTTTGCAGAGTGTTATGCCACTTTTAATGAAGTGATTGATATAATAAGGCGTGAAAGACGACCATTTTTGATTCATGCCAAAGTGCCTTTGTTGACACATCACACCTCTGGCGTTCGCAAAGAATGGTATCGAGACGATTTAGAAGAGCATTTTTCACGAGATCCTTACCCCCGTCTCCGCCAATTGATGTTCGATTCAGGTTTTACTGAGGGGGACCTTTTGGATATTGAAAACGAAGTTAAAACTGTGGTTATCAACGATTTTGAAAAAGCAAAAGCCGCTGCCAATCCTACGCCCGATGATTTATTGACACATGATTTTGCTCCCACACCTATTACAGAAGAACGGGGCAACAGAACGCCACACCTTAAACCAGAAGTCGTCATGGTGGATGCTGCCCTTCATGCTATTGAAGAATTGATGAGTCAGCACAAAGAATGTTTGTTTTATGGTCAAGATGTAGGTCGTCGCCTTGGCGGCGTTTTCCGCGAAGCAGCAACCTTGGCAGAGAAATTTGGCGATGAGCGGGTTTTTAATACCCCTATTCAAGAGGCTTTTATTATTGGTTCAACAGTCGGTATGTCTGCCGTGGGTTTAAAGCCGATTGTTGAGGTTCAGTTTGCGGATTATATTTTTCCAGGTATCAATCAATTGTTTACAGAAGTGAGCCGTTCTTGTTATTTATCGAATGGTAAATTCCCCGTTTCGATGGTTTTACGTGTGCCGATTGGGGCTTATGGCAGTGGCGGCCCTTATCATTCGAGCAGCGTTGAGACTTTGATAACAGCGATTCGAGGTTTAAAAATCGCTTATCCGAGCAATGGTGCGGACTTAAAAGGCTTGCTGAAAGCCGCTTATTATGACCCAAATCCTTGCATTATTTTTGAGCATAAGGGTTTGTATTGGTCAAAAGTCAAAGGTACTGAGGGGGCCAAAACGATTGAACCCAATGCCGATTATGTATTGCCTTTTGGCAAAGCTAATATTACGTTAAAGGCTGATAATGAATGTGTTGCAAAAGGAAAATCGCTCGTTGTGGTCACGTATGGCATGGGCGTACATTGGGCATTGAATGCGGCTAAACAATACAAAGGGCGCATAGAAATTTTGGATTTAAGAACGCTTTTCCCCTTAGATGAAGCCTTGATTTTTGAAACCGTCAAAAAACACGGACGTTGTTTGGTGGTGACAGAAGAGGCAGTGAATCCCTCATTTGCCCAAAGTTTGGCAGGACGTATTCAAGAGTCTTGTTTTGAATATCTTGATGCACCTATACGAACAATCGGTGCAGTCAATATGCCCGCAATTCCTTTAAATGAAGTATTGGAGCGGACGATGGTACCTTCAATTGAAAAAGTCGAAGAAGCTTTGGAAGCCTTATTGAAATATTGATTTTAAACTCCAATTGAAAATGATTTGCAAAAGTATTATTGCAAGAATTTGATTATCACCGCTTTAAATTATCCATTATCAGCTATCCATTATTCACTAAATACAAACATAAATTGTTTTCATAAAAACAATGATTAAACATGAAAAACAATAGTATTTGAAAGAAAAATATAAAATATAGGTATTTTTATTTTAAAATAATGTTTCTACATTTAGGCTTTTAAAACAATTACAACAAGCCTACTATGCAGACAAATGATGAACTTTGGAAAGGTGTTTTCGAG
>JANOAU010000187.1:0-6036 GCA_031411275.1 Saprospiraceae bacterium
CATTAACATGTATGCCTTGTTTACAAACTTTTAAAACTTTTTTATTAAATTTTAGCTTGAATGTGCTTTTATACTGAGGGGTATTGCAATTAAAAAGCTCTTGCAAAACACGTTAAGTAATGAGAAATGATGAACAATGAATGGCGCAAAATGTTGATTATCAATTATCTCTATGAAATCCATTCCCCGTTTATTTTTGTTCATCTACTTATAAGAAGTAAGTAGTAGAGGGAAAATAAGAAGAAAGTAGAGGGGAATATAAAGCATTGAAAACCAAATCGTTATAACTCATCTTTCTTCCCGATTTCTTTCTACTCTCTACTTAGTTATACTGAATTTCTATAAAAATTCATCGAACTAATACATCATAAGCCCTTTAGGGTTGACACCGTTTATAGGCAATCCATTTTCAAAGGAGTATAAATAAGTAAAATGTTAGCTGCGCTATTGAATGAGTGGTTGTTTACCGCTGCTACACACGCTCATGCTTGGTTGCCTTATTATCATAGTCCTCTAGCAAGTTATCAAATTCCTGATCTATTTGTTCAAATTTCCAATAAGATAAATAGAGGATGGTGAGTGAAAAAATGACTCCTCCAATTAAAGCAATTCCCACGATACTAAGGCTAAGGGTTATCATATTATTTATGTTTTAAAAAAGATTAAAAAAAATAT
Source organism: Saprospiraceae bacterium (assembly GCA_031411275.1). GTDB lineage: Bacteria > Bacteroidota > Bacteroidia > Chitinophagales > Saprospiraceae > JAAFJT01. Next base: position 676 of record JANOAU010000187.1, read on the forward strand.
GTAACTACTTATGTACAGGCATCTTATAGACCTATACAATGTAAGCACATAAACTATAAATTCTTAATAATGTAAAAAAAATGTACCTGCTTATTTAACTCTTATTTGAGGAGAAAATTCTACGAATATTACAATATTTTAAATATTTAGTGCAAATAATTGCCTGTTATGTATACAAAATAACCCAATGGACAAAAACCGTTCTCCATCTAAAGATGGAGGCAATGGAAACTTGTTGTAACACAAACAAAAAAGCCGATAAGTGCGTTGCACTAATCGGCTTAAGTAATGATGAATGATAAATGATGAACGATGAATAATTTATCATTCATCATTTATCATTACTTACAACCTTTTTGCGCTCTAAGTTGGATAAACCCAGAAGCAAAACTACCAACCCGAACACCGCACAACCCGCCATAACTCCAGCCATCGGCAAACTGGTGCCATTACTCAAAAAGCCAACAAAGGCAGCCGCTAAAGCACCAAAACCCATTTGAAAGGCACCCATCAATGCCGAAGCCGTACCCGCTTCTTTTTTAAAAGGTGCCATCGAAAGTGCCGCCGCATTCGGAAAGCTGAATCCTTGACAGCATAAGAATAAAAATATGAGGAGAAGGGTATTGTATAAATTGAGCCAATCCATATAACTTGACACACATAAAACAAGCCCAACAGTGGTTTGTATCAACAAGGTTGTTTTAATGATTTGTTCACTATTAAAACGTCTCAACATCAGGTTGTTTAATTGGCTGCTCATGATGAGGCCTGCGGCTAAAATGCCAAAAATCCAACCGTATTGCTGTTCGGTGACTTTAAAAATCTTCATAAATACGAAGGGTGAACCCGATAAATAGGCATAAACACCCGCCGAAACCAAAGACGCTGCCAATGTATAAGTAAAGAACTGAGGGGTTCTGAATACAAACCAAAAACTCGAAATAATGGGCGTGGGTTTTAGCGAATATGTTGAATCGGGCTGTTTGCTCTCTGGCAATAAAAAGATAACGGCTAAAAGCAACAATACGCCCATAAAAGCTTGCAACCAAAACACCGATTGCCAGCCCATTGACACTATCAAATAACTGCCAATAGTGGGCGCAATGATAGGTGAAACGCCCAAAATGAGAATTAAAGTTGAAAATATTTTAGCACTTTCATGAACAGGAAACATGTCGCGTACAATGGCTCGCGGCGCCACCATACCCACACAACCGCCCAAAGCTTGTAAAAAACGCAGCGCAATCAGCATCTCAATAGAAGTCGCCAAAGCACAACCCATGGAAGCTAAAAAATAAATCACTATGCCTACAATCAGTGGCTTTTTGCGTCCAAAACGGTCGAGCAAAGGCCCATAAATCATTTGTCCTAAAGATATGCCGATGAAAAAACTGGATAAAGTATAAGATACTTCATCTACTGTTACGTGCAAATCAGATGCAATGGTTGGGAAGCCCGACAGGTAAGTATCTATCGAAAAAGGACCGATAGCAGACAGCAAACCCAAAATCAAAATGAGAACAGTACGGTTGTGGTGCATGTTTTTTTTTTAAAAAGATATTCTGCTACAAAGGTCTAAAATGGGAACGTCTCAAAGTAATAATTATGAAATAGAAATTTACGAGATTCAAACATGTCTAAATTTGGAAGGCGTTGTTTGTGTTTGTTTTTTAAAGAAATTATTGAAATGCGTAACTTCTGTAAAACCTAAAGCGTAGGCAATTCCAGACACATTCCAATGGCTGTGTTTCAATAAAATTTTAGATTCTTGTAAAATGCGCTCGCCGATGATTTGAGAAGTTGTTTTTTGCGTTGTTTCTTTGACGGCGCGGTTCAAATGATTGACATGAACATTTAACTGGTTTGCAAAATCGGATGCAGAACGCAATTTTACTGAGGGGTGGTCTTCGTCAATCGGAAACTGCCGTTCTAATAGTTCCAAAAACAAGGTTGAAATGCGTTGAGAAGCATTTATCTGTTGCTTATCGAATTGCGCAGACGGTTGCGTTTTCATTGCAAAATGCAAGAGTTCAAATACCAAATTGCGCAGCACATCGTGTTTATGCAAATAATCGGAATTGATTTCTTCAAACATCCTTTGATAAATGGGTCTTATCTTTTCAGCCTGTTCGTCTGACAATTCAAATACATGGTTGCCTGTCGGTTGGAAGACTGAATATTGATTCAAATCACCGAATTTATGGAAAAAATGCTGATTGAAAATGCAATAATAACCCGTTGAAATCCTTTCTAAATGCTCACAATTGTAAGGAATCTGTGGGTTTGAGAAAAACAAAGCCTGTTTTTTGACAGAAATCACCCTATCCGCATAGTTTATTTTTATATCGCCCACCACGAGCATTATTTTGTAAAAATCCCTTCGTTTATAAGGCAAGGGCTTTGTTTTACTGACTTCAATAGGCTCATGTTCAAACACATTGAAATGCCCGAATTCATTTTTTATATTCTCGGGTATCCAATAAAATTTTCTTTTATAAAACTGTTCTAACGATTCTATTTTATCCATTTTACTCTTTTTACTGAGGGATCAAGCGATAGAAAAACGATTACTTAATTCTTTTAGCCGCTGCATCAAACCGACCATCCATGATAGAGCCTTTGAGGTTGTCGTCATCTACTTTTCCCAAATCCATACTAATATTATACCCTTGTGCTGTGAAGCCGAGGATTATTTTACCTTTTTCCTCAATTATGGTTTCAATGGGAATAGCACTATCCATTTTACCAGAGGGGTCTTTGAGTTCGCCTGTCAATTTACCGTCTTTTCTAATAAGTTCCGTTGTCAATTTGGAATCGCCATTGGGTGTACCCATGATTGAAATTTCCCATTTGCCCGCATAAAAATCGGCGGGTGCAGCCATCTCCTTGATTCTTACACCTTTGGATTCAAACATATTGAACAGAGTGCCTTTCAGATTATCATTATCCACTTTTGAAAGGTCTAAGTTTAAATCATAGCCTTGTGCCGTGAAGTAAATCACGATTTTATCACTGCTTTCTTCAATATTCGTAATGGCAATTTTAGGTTTAGTCGCATCCGTAGGGTCTACTAATTCACCCGTTAATTTGCCATCTTTACGCATAAGATTCGTGACAAATTTGGCATCGCCATTAGGTGTTCCCTTTACGGTATATTCCCATTTGCCCGCAAAAAAATCAGTAGGTGCAGACGATTGAGCAAAACTATTTGCCACCACTGCAAAAAATAAGACGAATAGAACGATACTTGCTTTTTTCATTTTTAATTAACATTTAAGTGTGATAAATTACTATTATTGTCTGGATTTCCGACAATAATAAAACAGGAATTTTGTCTCACCAAATTTTTATCTAATTTTGCCCAAAATATTTAGCGTTATGGCATTAAATACAGAAAAAGCAAAAGAAAACAAGCTGTTACATGTTATACCACAACAATTTGAACAGTTTATCCCACAAATATCTATTGACTGCGTTATTTTCGGTTTTCATAATAATACTTTGAAAGTATTGCTGTCAAAATTTCCAAACTTAGATTTATGGGCATTGCAAGGGGGGTTTATCTTGCAAAATGAAGACATTGATGTGGCAGCCGTCCGCATTTTAAAAGAGTTGACGGGTCTAAGCAATATTTTTTTAAAACAATACTACACTTTTGGAAAAGCCCATCGTTCTGCATACAGCGATACACTTAAAAAGGCACTCCAAAGGCACGCTATTGATATTGAAGCCATACCGTTTTTGAATCAGCGATTTTTATCTATTGGCTATTATTCATTAGTGGATTTTGAAAAAGTATCCCCCTCAGTAACTTTATACTTTGAAAGCAGTGAATGGTACGATATCAAGAATCTGCCGACATTGATATTCGACCATGCCGAAATAATAGACAAAGCATTAGAAACTATGCAACAATCTCTTGATTATCAATTAGTTGGCTTTAACCTCATGCCCCCTATATTTACCATGAAAGAACTACAATGTTTGTATGAAACCATATTGGATGAGCCTCTGAAACGGAATAATTTTCAAGAAAAAATATTGAAACTGAATATTTTAGAACGACTTGACAAACAATATACAGGTGGGGCGCATAAAGCACCATATTTGTATCGGTATAAATCGCAGAATTGAGTTGAATGCCCTTTACTCGGCTTTTAAGGCATGACACGGGTGTAAAACGCCATCAAGTTCATTATGATTTGACATAATCTTTATGAAAAGCATAATGCAAACTGACATTCCAAACAAAATCTTTACCGCCTATATTGCTTTCAATAGATTTACTAATGATAGAGGAGATAAAGAATGGAGAATCCTTCTTACTTAACGTAATGGTTGCGCTTGTATAAATTCCATCTTTATTATCCAATTTCAAATAATACACTTGCGGTGCTATCTTCAAAACCAACTGCTTTGAGATTTTTATATCTGAAAAACTGCTTCTTAAAGCCACGAAATCCGTATTTTTAGTAACATCTTTATCTAATCCAAAGGAATGTAAGTAATAGACACCCACACTTATATTTTTTGTGAGGGTATAATTGGGCGACAACTCTCCCGCAAAAAAACGTTGTGCAGCCAACACTGTTTTTGGTTCTCCGTCATTGATAAACGTCTTTTCCTTAAATGCAATGGCTGGGTGTGCGCCAATATTGAACGAGAATTTATTGGTTTTTACGACTTTATAACGCCACCAAAAAAGGAAAGACCAGGGTTTGCCCGTCATTGCAAAGCGCATTTCGGGTTCAAAACTCAATTTCTTTTTGCCCATTGCCATATTGAAGATGACCGCTGGTTTGCCCAACGAAAAATTGGGTAAAAGAGAAATACCATTATTAGTAGCACTCACTGCCGCCGAAAAATGGCTGATGGCTTTTGTACTATCTTCTTGTTGGCCAAAAGAAAAATGTGAAGTAAGGAAAAAGATAAAAAAGAGTATGGCTTGTTTGATAAGCATTCTTGATTTTAAAAAATTCATTTGCTTTAATATTTAATAATTTATAAGTGCAAAGGTCGTGGCATTGCCCCTGCTTTTGTAACACTTTTCAAAGCAAAACTTACGATTTTCAAACAATTAACTATTTTCAGCTTACTGCTATATACTTGTGGACAGTCGCAACACATTTAAAATCAATATTTTACCAAACAAGACCCCTCAGTATTTTATCCATTTATTTGGTTTTATTCTTCATTATAAAAGCAGAAAGAGGGTCTCTTTCATTGGAAATAGTCCCACTTACTGCTTTTATAAAGAAGAAAAAAACCAAAAAAAAGGATAAAAAAAATAGGGGTCTTGGTTTTTAAAATATTTATTTTAAATTTGTTTCGACTCTCCACAAGAATATATCAGTAAGATGA
>JANOAU010000188.1:0-10407 GCA_031411275.1 Saprospiraceae bacterium
GAAGTAATCACTTTTAACCGCACCACTTTGGAATTGAAACATGGGACTTCTGACTCACAAACATTTATGGCACGTGCTTTTAACCGCACCACTTTGGAATTGAAACAAGTTCAGTTGGAGCAGACAAAAGAGCAAATTAAACTTTTAACCGCACCACTTTGGAATTGAAACTTTGTCGAACTCGCTTTTCAAGCAAGCGGGATAAATCTTTTAACCGCACCACTTTGGAATTGAAACAACGATTGCGCCGTCCGTAAAAACCGCATTTTTTTACTTTTAACCGCACCACTTTGGAATTGAAACTTGTTCATTGACCTGCTTTTCTAAGTCGGCAATGCGACTTTTAACCGCACCACTTTGGAATTGAAACTTTTGAGTTTGAAAAGCAACAATAGCAGCAAAGCTGCCTTTTAACCGCACCACTTTGGAATTGAAACTCATTTTCTGCCATATTTTCAATATTTTCTTCAATTCTTTTAACCGCACCACTTTGGAATTGAAACTGGCTGGGGCATACTCTATATGACACCTGATAATTGCTTTTAACCGCACCACTTTGGAATTGAAACTGATTGACCGTTTTTAAAAACTTGAATAATACCGACTTTTAACCGCACCACTTTGGAATTGAAACTTGTAACCTTCAAAACTTTGATGCCTGACGGGTCTCATCTTTTAACCGCACCACTTTGGAATTGAAACATAACATTGACATTGTCTATCGTTATGTCACTTGAACTTTTAACCGCACCACTTTGGAATTGAAACTTCTAAGAAGTTCGCGCCCGTTTCATTGGTTATTCCTTTTAACCGCACCACTTTGGAATTGAAACATATCTGTTCACGCCAAATCATCTTTTTTAATTCGCCGCTTTTAACCGCACCACTTTGGAATTGAAACTCGTTTACCGACTGTTTTATTCCTATCGTATTGCCCTTTTAACCGCACCACTTTGGAATTGAAACTATCCATACAACGGTGTCCAAGTGCCGTTGTATACCCTTTTAACCGCACCACTTTGGAATTGAAACGCGGCTTATACCATTATCGGTGGTGAGACGAACAAACTTTTAACCGCACCACTTTGGAATTGAAACTTGCCGATAGAGACAGAACACTACTGCCTATGTATCTTTTAACCGCACCACTTTGGAATTGAAACCTGCAAACCCAAGCGGTTTGTTTTCCCAATTCTCATCTTTTAACCGCACCACTTTGGAATTGAAACATGTAAAGCAGGGAAGACGATTAAGAAAATTACTAAACTTTTAACCGCACCACTTTGGAATTGAAACTAGGGGCTTTAGTGATAAAGCAATACAGAAAGAAATCCTTTTAACCGCACCACTTTGGAATTGAAACAATAAATAATACTGAGGGGGGCATTTGTGCAACGCCATCTTTTAACCGCACCACTTTGGAATTGAAACAAAGTTGAAGGTGTAGGTGAAATCATTGATTTGAACCTTTTAACCGCACCACTTTGGAATTGAAACAACGAAACGGCAACGTTTCGCACACAGATAAAAAAGCCTTTTAACCGCACCACTTTGGAATTGAAACTGCATAACCTACAAACCCGCCGCACATCATGTTGCGGCTTTTAACCGCACCACTTTAGAATTGAAATTAAAAGTACAAGAGTGGGTCTGTACAGCTGGATAAATCAGTGAAGTTGTGCCAGTCGCGTCAATCCAAATTGTGCCCGAGAACACCCAACTCAATGGCTATTTTGTGTATGAAGTCTTTGGCAAAACCCATGCGAGACAAGCAATCACCATAAAAGTTTCGAGTGACCGCGACCCTTGTTACGGCTCTACGGCTGAAATGATAACACAAACAAGTATGTCTGGCTTTGGTTTTCGATATCTCAAAAACTGAGACGGCAGGTGGATTTTATACCCTGCGGCTATTAGGGGGAACGGCTGTTATCACGTTTACAAAAGTTTTCAGACTTGACATTTGAGGCAGTCACATAAATATCGAGGTAGCACTTTAACTCTATTTAGATAGGAGTAAAGAAAACCTTCCTTTTCTTTACCACGACATAAATATACACGTAAGGCATTTCGAGTTTTCTAACAGAGAAGATTCGGATTTTTTTATATGTAAAAACAAACACCTCCCTCAATTTTGTTAATTGAGATAAATGAATTTTTAATCTACACTGAAATTAGAAATTCTGGCTGGACGCTCTTTTAGTCATAATAACCAACTACTAAGTCCTTTATTTTATTTATTTAACCTCAATATTAAAGCCCGAACACCTCTTGCTATATTATCATACACTGAAAGTGGTTATAGTAACAGTGGTATTTATGCTTTAGAAGAGTGAATATGGATTGTTCCTTTTTTGTAAATACTTACGACTATGTAATAAACAGATGAACAGTCAATATTTAGATATAAAGTATTTTATTTATGCCGTTTCAAAAGTAAATACTAACTTTGTGACAGAATTCAACCCATTTGAAAAAAGATGAGGGTTTATTCTCTGTCGAATGATTTTCAATCCCCCCTCACTTACTTCTTTAGGAATTCCCTCTTACCAAAACGAGATATTTTTAAAGTATAGAGTAATAGATTTCATATAGTTACAAAGATTTATTGGACATTTTTTTTAGTTTAATCCAGCCATTTTTTTCCCTTTTTGCTGCGGTTAAAAAAAAAATCGAAATAGAAACACTTTGTTGTTATTCAGTTATTAGACAACTGAATACATCCCGCAAACAGGCTAATTTTAAATTCATCGTTAATCGGATTTTAGGCATCGCCCATTATAAGGATGCAAATCCTAATGAGTTTTTTGATGTACCATCAAAAGCACTAAAGGGGTGTGACCCAAATTATCACATCTACAAAAAGCAATTGTCAGAAATATTTGATATTCATCATTCTTACCAAGCAAAAGGCGGTCAGGGTCAATGCAAAAAGTATAGATTGAAAATACCTATCAGATTATCCGATTTTGAATTTACAGACATAAAGCCTCACAGCGACAGCATTAATTTTGACTTTGAGCCACAATCAGTTGAAATGGTAATGCTTGTGCTTAAGCGATTAACAATAAGTACAGGTGATAAGAAAACGTGCAAACTATTAAAGACTATTTGGCAAGCAAACCACTTTTTGAAGCAATACCTTCAAATGTCTATCACCCCTCAGTACGTAATGGACAGAATCAAGCTGGATATTGACGCAAAAAAATATGAGAGAAAAAATAAGGTGCTTTATATCGAAGAGAGTGTATCTTCTTTTTTGGAGACAAAAATTTCCTATACTCAAGCTTCTGCGGCATTATCCTCAATGAGATCAGGCAGGGTAGTTTCTTTTGCAGTGTTTCACCTACAAATGGACTATTGAATACGTCTTTCACGTCACTACCAAGTGTTTTAACGCCTTATCTGCGCTTAGACGGTGAACCTTTAAAGGGACTGACATTTGTAATCCTCAATTCCTAATATTTGCAGTATTACTCAAAAACTGCAAATCAAAAAGTAAGATGTTCAATTTTTTAGAAATGAATAGGTACATGAAAAGCGAATTAGTCGGTAAAAAGCAAAACGTGAAAGCATTGGGTGAATTACTCGAAGTATTGGAAAGCATTGTTGGTAAGGCAAAAAAAGGTGCTGATTTCGACGTATTTATTAGTCAATGCGAGAACGGAACAATCTATAATAATTTCGCACAGGCAGCAGGTATCACACGTCAACAGGCGAAAGCGGCTTTTTTCCATTTGCTTTTTGGTGTTGGTGGTCAAACACCGTATTCAAAGCTATTTGAACAAATTTACCCATCAATTATCAATATCATCAAACCTTTCAAAAAACAAATGGGATATGAATTGTTTTCTGTCATCCTGCAAAAAATTGAGAGTATATATTTTGTAAAAACAATTCTCCCCATATGTCAGTATTCAAATATTCCGACGCTATCAAAACACGATTCTTTGTTTACAACAGAACGAAACTTCAAAAAAATGGAAAGCCTTTTTAATGAGGTTATGACTAAGCATTTTAATAAAAAATTTACTAAAAAAAATAAAAATAAAAATCATAAATAGTTGATATTCAATGAAATGATCTATTTATTACGAACATAACGCTTTTATATACCTTTATATAACAACATAACAAAACACGGCGAAAAATCGAATTATCACTAACTGAACAATACCTCTGATATTAGAATATAAATGACTGATAATCAACATTTTGCAACTACAACTTAAAACTAAATACAACTATAACTATTACACAGTGAAGGTTATACTTAGGGCTTTAAAATTGTCCATTTCAACTTTGACTTCAGGGTAATACATTTTTGAAATAGGCTTAAAAATATTCTCTTTTACTCACGGCACAGATATAAAAATTTTACACACAAATACATAGAGATTCTTTTTCTTCATATAAAAGATTTGGATTAAATCATTCATACTCATATCTCCCACTGCTTTCGTATCAAATAATAAAGGGAATTTCTATCATTTTTTGTCAATAATATCACCCGTTTGTTCTTCTGGTTTGTCCAATGCCAAAAAATTAGACGATTTAATAACTTTTTGCCCAGTTTTACGCTCAAAATAATGCCTTGATTTGGCAGCAATATCACCGCCCATTATAGCGGCTTCTTGGTTCTCTTGAAAACCTTGTGCATCCTTATCAACCGCAATACTGCGCGTTGACTCCTCTCCCAGCATCGTGTAAATTAGTTCCAAATTGGTCATGTGATCTCTCAGATTTTGACGATATAAACCCTTTAAATCTTTGTACTCTGTTGGCGTCAAACCAAAAGTTGCCTTTGATATTTCTGCCGTTAAAATGGCGTATTCCTGCCCCTCTTTGACACCTCGCTTTTTCCACTCGTCTGTCAATTCCTTTCTTATCAAGATGCTTTTTTCTCTATACCCTATCCAATCATCTGGATACCCTTTAGCTCTATACATTTCCCCTGCCCTATCTATGGCAAGTTCAGGGTTTTCTATTTCCTGTATGCGCTCATAACCCACCTGCGCCATCCACAGTTTGAATGGCTCTACTTTGGGCGACGGTATATTCATTAATATTCTTAAAATGCCTTCTGTGTTGGCGCAATCGGATGGGTATGTTTTGCCGTCTTGACCTTTCAATTTCAGCTTTTGCCAAAACCGCAAAAGGTCACTTTCTTTTAAAATCTCCTTTTTGACTTTATTCCAATAAGAAGATGGTTGAGGGCTATCGGTCAATATCCCAACAACGTCAATCACCGAAAAGTACCATTGTTCATCCAGCCATACGCGACGGACGCTTTTATCTTGAAAAAGAATAATTTTATTATTTTCCATTTTTTACTTTTTTGATGCGTGCAAGATAGACAGTTTAAATACCTATCCCCTACCCTTCTCTGTTCTCGTTTTTCTCTAAGTTTATATCTGGTTTGTCTTAATATAAAAATGCTTTGGCAGAAGTTTTCGTTTAAACTAAAATTAGATTATTTAATTATTAGATTATTTGTTTAAACTAATTTATCTCGAGACTCTGCCCATTATTAAAAAAATTGCACTCAAAACAAATGATTTCATTGTACAATTATTGTTGTATAAAACGGCAAAAATACGATGTAAATATACAAGAGTTACCGTTAAAATCAAATATCGCATTGAAATAATTTATTTAATCTATTATTAGCTTAATCTAATTAATTATGTTATAAAACATAAGTTGCTGATTTTCATCTATTTAATATTTGTTAGTTTAATCTAAAAATCTAATTTATTGATTTATTAGTTTAATTGTTTTTTTGTTTAAAAAATTAAACATACATTTGTTTTTACTTTTAAACTAATATTTGCTCAAATTAAACAGCAAACTTTATTTTAAACTAATAAACTAATTTATTTATGCCACTAATTATTGCAGTTGCTCATCAAAAAGGAGGCGTTGGCAAATCAACCCTTGCACTCAACTTGACAAGTTTTTTTTCGAGAAGCGGTGTCAAAAGTGCTGTCGTAGATGCCGATGCACAAGGATCGATTTCCAATTTGATTCACTCTTTTGGCGAAAACAATGCTTACGGAACAGTACAATTGATTGAAAGAAAAAGCTTTCAATCCTTCACAGAGTTAACAAAATTGAACCAGTACGATGTTTTGCTTTTGGATACACCGCCCTATTTGTCCACCAACTTGAATGAAATTTTTAATATTGCTGACTTTGTACTTGTTCCAACGAAACCGGCTGTTTTTGATATGTTCGCCATTGAAGGCACAATGGAACTCATCAACCAAGCCAAAAAAATGAAACCACAGTTGAAAACAGGCGTGGTCATCAACATGAGCGCAGGCGGTGTGAAGCACGTAGATGAAATCAAAATCTATCTCAAAAACAAGGGCATCACTGTTTTGAAAACGGAAATAGCCAAGCGCGTCGAGTTTGAACGCTGTTTGCTTTATTCTGACAGTATTTTTGGCGGAAATGATGAGAAGGCTAAAGAAGAAATTTCTAAGCTCGGAAATGAAATTTTAGCTATTCTTGAAGGAGAAAGTGAATGACAAATTCGACCCCCTCAGTATTTCCTGTAAATTATTTTAAAGGAAAAATAGTTTAGTTCTAAAAACTAATAAACGAATATTAGTTTAATCTACTAAATTAAAGACATGAAAAATCTACAAGATAAACTCGCAAACATCAATAAGGCGAGAGAAAGTACAAGCATCCCCGCAGGGAAACCGATTATTCAAGAAGCCATCGTCAAAAAGAGGGTAGGGCGACCAACCTTCAAAAATGATACTGAAAAATATGTCCGCATCTTTTCAGATATCCCAGAATCGCTCAAAGACCGTATGACGGTGGCGATGGTGCAACAATTTAAAGGACGTTTTGGCACCATGAGTGAACTAATCAATGCTGCTTTAGAAGAGTTTCTTGCAAAAAATCCCTAATCGAGACTTTTAAAACCGCTATTTGAAAGACGGACAAAAAAGGGGTGAAAATGGTGTTAAGTTTATGCTTTATGCAAAAAGGGAGAATTGGTATCTTTCGAACCACAAAACAAGTAATTCTCAAAACGAAAGACGGACAAAAAGTGGGAAAAACACCCTTCGAGCCATTGAAAACACAAAAACGACAAAAGGAAATGAATAAGATTTGACGAAAGACGGACAAAAAAGGGGTCAGCTTTTTGTTCTTTAAATATAACCCCGTTTAGTACATAAAAAAAGGAAGAATTTGTTTTTATCCGTTTATAAACAAAAAACAAACCTCATTTCTTTTGTTGTTTAATTAATTTAATTTCTTTATTGTTTAAGCCTCTGTAATTAATTGAAATTCAATTAATTACAGCATGAAAGGATGACAAAAAAGGGGTGATAAACGGACATTTCGTGGGTGATAAACGGACAAAAAAGGGGTGAAAGGATGACAAAAAAGGGGCGGAAAACGGACGTTTTATGGGTTACTTGAAAAAACACGGACACTTCCTTGTAGGTGTCCGTGTTTTGCTTTATTTTTATGCCTTAAAGGATGATAAATGGAAAATTTTGAATTATTTGACCAGCCCAAAGGTCTTTCTGTTGTAAAATCGAATCGCATCATCGAGGCAAAATATCGCCTCAATGTGCGTGAACAGAAATTCATACTCTACATGGTTTCGTTGATTAAGCCCGACGATGAAGATTTCAAGTTCTACCGTGTCAAAATAAATGAATTTGAGAAAATCCTGAACCTTGAAGGGAAAAAATGGGGGAGTATCTATCAGGTTGTCAAAGACATTGTCTTGAACTTGAACGATAAACCTTTGATAATAGCGAAAGACGGTGGACGTAAACAGCAAATAATCAACTGGATTGCTTCAGCTGAAATTGAAATGGGTACAGGTATCATAGAGTTTGAATTTTCAGAGAAACTCAAACCGTATCTTTTGCAACTTAAAAGCCATTTTACGAAGTACAATTTGGACAATATACTCCAACTCAAAAGCGGCTTTTCGATTCGTATGTATGAATTGTTGAAATCTCATCAGTTTCAAGGTAAAGTAGAATATGATTTAGAAGAACTTAAAACGCTTTTGGGGGTTAATGACAAGTATGATGAATACACCGATTTTAAAAAGCGTGTACTCAAAACGGCGCAAACGGAACTCAAAAATAAGTCAGATATTTACTTTGTTTTTAAAGAAAAACGATTGAATCGAAAAATAAATTCGATTTTGTTTACTATTTTTGAAAACACTGAACTCAAACAGCAACAAGGGAAAAACCCGAATAATAAGGCTAAAAATGAACCTAAGAATCTCTTTGATTCAGAGGCCGTGAAGGCGCCTCACGAGAGGGATTCTTTGCTGATTCAGTTGGTCAATATGGGATTCACAAATGCAAAAGCAAAAGAGATACTGGCACTCGGGTTTGAAAACATCAAAGATACTGAAACACGTCTGAAAGTTCAATCTCGTTTTTTAGATGTGAAAAATTGGTTTAATGAGCGTTTTCAATTTTTTGAAGCAGAGATAAAGAAGGGGCATATCTCAAATTTACAAGGCTTTTTCTTGAAGTCCTTGCAGGATAATTATATAAATCCTGAAATGGAAAAGCTTCAGAAAACGGAGCTGATTAAACAAAAAAATAAAGAAACAGAACAAATAAAAGCTAAACTGGAAGCTGAATTGAAAGCAATAGGGGATAGGATTTGGACAGAAAAACAGAACATTTCGTTAGACCTACTGAAACGGAACGAATCCCTACTCGACGAAATAACAGGCGGTGATGGCTCCTTGCTTTTTAAAGGACATTTTGATAAAACACTTTCATTCGCAGAGAATTTGATCAAAGTACCTATGTCAACACGTGTTTGGGTAATCAGCAAAATAGAAGAACAGACCCCTCAGTATTTTGTGCATTTGGCAGCGGATAAGAGCGCAATGGATGCCTTGAAAGAAAAAATAGCAAAAACATAGGGAAACCCATGTAAAACTATGACTATAAGTCCAGATCAATTCTATTCTACGAGCCTTAGATACAAATTTGTGGAACTGTTTGTCTTGTGCTTTTGGTGCTTGATGAGAAAAAGATATTTTCCTTATTAATCAATACACAAACCAATGTACAGACAAGGCGAGCAGAAAGACGACAGGTAATCCTTTTTGCATGTTTTTGTTTAAAAGTCCTTAGAGAGCCTAAAATGGGTTTGATTTAGCTTGATTTAGCTTGATTTAGCTTGATTTAGCTTGATTTAGCTTGATTTAGCTTGATTTAGCTTGATTTAAGGTTTATTAAGTTTGATAAGTCTTGTTAGGGTCAAATGCCTCAACGAAGACGTTCAAAGAAAAAGTTCAGAATCGCTTTGGTACACAGGGAACATCAGCTCCGTCTTTTTCAGAATTTCTATTGAAAAAGACGGAGCACGTCTTAATTCGGTAGAGTAGGAGTCACTTTTGCAAAATTAGCAATCCAAATATTTGAGAACCTCTAAGCATTCTCTTCTTCATCTGGCAGCTTTGAAATTTCCTCTTTCACTTGATTGGAAATTTTTTCTCCTAATGTATGCCTAATAAATTGTTCGTAGGCTTCTTTCTCTTTTTGAGCTTTTGTCAGTTTTTCACGCCATCGGTAATGGTGGCATTTTGTTCTTTGTCTCGGTAAAATAAGCGGTAAACGAAAAATCCCAAAACCGCCATTGTCGCAACAATAGCCACAATTCTTTCTCCAATAGACCAGTTTTTCCAGAAGTACGAAGCTGAATTGGGCATGTTATCAAGGTCAAATAGTTCTTTCATATTTGTTGTTTTTTAGTGATAAAATAAGTGTTCTTGTCTCCTTTACTTTGGGTTAAGGTATATTCATAAAAGACAAACCCGCCATCAAACGTGCCTGTGTTGGTGTTCGCTTTTAATCCCATTTTGCTAATATATTTTCTATCAATTGGGTCTGCTCCAAATGTATTACCCTGAAAAAAGTTTAGTACCAATAGACAAAAAATGGGTCAAGAAGGAACTAAATTAGCTGCACCAAAAAGTGCAAGAAAAATGACCAACAGGCAGAAGAAGCAACAAAAGTCTGTCATCTATATTCCACCTGGCTTGAATGAGCAAGAGCATATGTATATTAAAGCTCTAGAGCAAGAATTGATAGAGCAACGCTTGCGGGTGCAGTTATATCAAACAGTTCTCAGTCAAGCGAGCGAAGCATTAGGTGTAGATATAATAAAAAAAATTGGCGCTCAGCGGTCAGGGTCTTAAATATCGCAAGCATGCTAAGTGTGAAATTGGGCAATGAACTAATGGGTTACAGCGAACAAGCGTAT
This sequence comes from Saprospiraceae bacterium, assembly GCA_031411275.1. GTDB lineage: Bacteria > Bacteroidota > Bacteroidia > Chitinophagales > Saprospiraceae > JAAFJT01. The sequence goes on from JANOAU010000188.1 coordinate 10,279, forward strand.
CATAAAGCTATCATAAAGCTATCATAAAGCTATCATAAAGCTATCATAAAGCTATCATAAAGCTATCATAAAGCTATCATAAAGCTATCATAAAGCTATCATAAAGCTATCATAAAGCTATCATAAAGC
>JANOAU010000189.1:0-28226 GCA_031411275.1 Saprospiraceae bacterium
GTATATGGCTAATTGGAATGCCGCCATGTTTTATTCCAATGACTTGATGGAGGCGTTTAAGGCGAGTATGACGAAGGAAAAACCTGAATTTAAAGATTGATTATTAGAATGTATTGGGGCCTATATCCCCCTCAGTAAAAATGTTTATTTTTGCCCTTTACCAATAATGCGAATAATGGGTTAAAAGAGCAGAAGTAGCAGCTACAAAAAGGACTTAACTTTGTGGATACTAAACTACAAACAAAGTCCAATGAAAGAGATAGAACTCATTCGCTTGTATTACTACTTCTGCGAATATTATGAACGTGAATTACGATGGTACAACCAAAGATTTAGTAACAATAGCACACCGAGCAATGAAAAATTGACGGATGCCGAATTGTTGACCATATATTTTTACTGTCGTCGCTATGAAAATAAGCATTTGAAGACAGAGATTTACGATTATGCGAAGCGTTATCTTCAATCGTGGTTTCCAAATTTGCCTGCTTATGCTAACTTTAATACGCGTATCAATAATTTGTCGAGTGCCTTAAATGCTTTAGTAGCCTTACAATTAGATGAATTACAAGTTATTGAGAATCAATTTATTAGCGACATTTCACTGATTGATTCTTTCCCAATTATTCTTTGTTCTGGTAAAAGACAAGGCAAAGTTGCACCTGAATTATCTGACAAAAGTTATTGCGCAACTAAAAACTTATATTACTTCGGGGTCAAAGTTCATGCAATTGCGTTTTCAAGGAAAAAGAAACTCCCATTACCTGAATTTATCAGTGTGACACCTGCATCTGAAAATGACTTGACAGCCTTTTATCCTATTTTAAATAAGCTGTTAAATAGAGCCATTTTTGCAGATAAAGCATACGCAGATAAAGCACTCAATGAGCAATTGATGAAAGATATAAACACTTATATTTACACTCCAGTTAAACTGGTCAAGGGCGAAGTACCTAAAATCAGACAGTTCAAAAAAGCAGCTGATGATTTATTTTCAACCGCTGTTTCTACTGTTAGACAGCCTATTGAAAGCCTTTTTAACTGGATTATTCAAAAAACAGATATTCAAAGAGCTTCTAAAGTTAGAGCTTCCGCTGGTTTAATGACCCATATCTTCGGGTCTATCGCCACAGCTCTACTTTTTTGGCTCTTTTAACCCATTATTCGCATTAATAACCAATTAACCAATAACTAATAACCAATCAACCAATAATCAATCAACCAAATGAGTTAATGAATTGTGAAATAGGTGGTCTTTATTTGTAATTTTTCTACTTTTAGACCGTTATTTTCAAACGCTTTTATATATGAACGAGAGCCTGTTTTTATCACCAATCTATAGCAAACCGTATTTGACGCTATGAAAAATTTTCACATTAGATTTTTCCTTTTTACTTGTTTGATACTGAGGGGGGGCTTTTTATTCGCCCAAGTGCCTACAAATAATGAATGTGCAGGTGCGATAAACCTACCAAATGTACGTGGTATTCAATGTTCTGCCGACCGCGCCTATACCAATGTCGGGGCAACACCGTCAACTGTTGCGAGTGTTTCTTGTTTTACCGCCAATGGCGCAGATGTTTGGTTTAAATTTACAGCAATCGCTACGGATGTAAGGATAACAACTATTGGGGCAACACCGACCGCTGCGGGTGGCACTTTGCGGCGACCTGAAGTTGCCTTATATTATGGCAATAGTTGCGATGATAAGTCAGAAATTAGGTGTGTCCGCGACCTAACGGGCGGCAATACGGTTGAACTTTATATGGGTGGTCTTTTCCCCGGTAGTGTTTATTACATTAGGATTCAAGGCGCAAATGCGGGAACAGGGTCATTCCGTTTATGTATCAATAATTACAATCCACCTTCCAATATCTCTTCTGATTGTCCAACCAGTGCTTCGCTTTGTGATAAATCACCTTTTGGCGTGCAAAGTGTTACTGGCGCAGGAACAAATTCTCGGGAAATGGATGGGGCATCTTGCTTTTCAAACGGTGTTCCGCAATCCAATGTAGAAACAAACTCTACTTGGTTTAAATGGACATGCTTGCAAAGTGGCACTTTGACTTTTACCATAACACCAACTTTCTTAGATGATGACATTGATTTTATCCTTTATGAAATGCCCAATGGCATCCAAGATTGTAATAGCCGTACTATTTTGCGTTGTATGGCAACAGGAGAAACCCCAGGCGGGTGCAAAGTTCATGGTCCAACAGGCTTGCGAGATGGCGAAACGGATATTTCAGAACCGTCTGGTTGCGCCCCAGGACAAAATGGTTTTGTTAGACCCTTAGATATGGTGGCGGGGAAAAGTTATGTCCTAGCGATTAATAATTTTACAAGTACAGGCAATGGTTTTAACATTGAATTTGGCGGCACAGGTACTTTCGTCGGACCAGAAGCCAAAATAAATTTCAGCAAATCTTCTAAAAGACTTTGCTTGGGTGAAGACATTACTTATACCGATGCTTCTACGTTTTCAGCGGGTCAAATTGCCAAACGGCAATGGCGGTTTGGTAAAGATGCTTCGATTGATACAGCTACAGGCGTTGGTCCTTTCAAGGTTTTTTATAAAAGCCCGGGTTGGAAAGCCGTGGTTTTGACTGTTACGACCGACAGAGGTTGCCAAGTGACAACTATTTTGGATTCTGTTTTTGTCGAAGGATTTAAATACGATAGCCTTGTCCGACAACCCACTTGTGACTTGGGCAACAACGGCATGATTCGCTTGAAAGTGATAAGCTGCGGTCGTGCGCCTATTCTCTATAATTGGGAAAATACAGGTTTTACGACAAGGGACTCCCTCAGTAATTTGCAAAAAGGCACTTATCGAGTGGCCATTACGGACTCGTCACGGGTATATATCGATACTTTTGTATTCCGTGTGAGTCCTTTAGAAATTGGACTGGATACGGCTGTGCCTGCCGTCAAAGCACCCACTTGTTTTGGTTTTCAGAATGGACAAATTACACTCAAACCCGTAACTGGTCGTGCGCCCTACGAATACAGTTGGAACGGAGGACCTTGGACGCTTGATAATGTCCGTTCTGCCCTCGGAGAAGGGCAAGTGGTTGTTAATATTAGAGATGCCAATAATTGTAAAGGTTCATTTACCTTCGATGTTGTCGCGCCGCCCAAACTCGAAGTGACGGTAGATACCATCAATATATCCTGTTATGGCTTAACAAATGGCAAAGCTGTTGCTAAACCTGCAGGTGGCGTAGGCAGTTACCGCATCAACTGGAGTAATGGAGCCTTGGGAGATACCGCCGTCAATCTGCGAAAAGGCAACTATAATGTGACCGTTTTTGATAGAAATGACTGTATCACAACGACCAGTGTACGGATAGACGAGCCGCCACAAATCCTTTTGACAGCCACGCGTATCAAACCTTCTCTGTGTTATGGCGACTCAACGGCAGAACTTGTAGTACGAGGTGCAGGAGGCACGCCACCCTATCGGTACTCGATTGACGGGGTACGTTTCCAAAGTGATACCTCTTTTTTGAAAATTCCAGCTAAAAAATACAGTGTCGTTGTGCGTGATTCGACGGGTTGCAAGACGACCTATGATGTCGTTGTGCCACAACCCCCTCAGTTAATGGTCAATGCAGGACCTGATTTGGAAATAGATTTGGGTTATTCTGCAACCTTACGTGCCGTGGTTGTACCGACTTCAAAATCAGTGAGTTATATATGGACACCACAAGACACGACACTGAATTGTAAAGATTGTGAAACAGTCCTCGTCACACCTTTTCAGACGACAACTTATCGTGTTTCGGTCAAAGACTCGACTAAATGCACCGCATTTGATGAGGTTTTAGTAAGGATTTTGAAACGCCGCCCTATTTATATTCCGAATGTCTTTTCACCCACGGGCGATGGAGTCAATGACTATTTTATTGCTTATGGCAATGTCGCAGCAGTGCGCATCAAAACAATGAAAATATTTGACCGTTGGGGCGGCTTGATGTATGCGGGCGAAAACCTACCTCTTGGGGGCGACCGTGTGGGTTGGAACGGTACTTTTAACAACAAACAATTGTCTGCGGGTGTCTATGTCTATTTTTTCATGATTGAATTCGTAGACGGCGAAGAAGTGTTGTATAAAGGCGATGTAACGCTGATGCGTTGATAGTCAAGTATTTATGATAATGAAAAACGCTTTTCGGTTTCTGCCAGAAAGCGTTTTTATTTTTTGATACCCCTCAGTATTTTTCCATTTTTCTTAACTTTGTGTCCGTTTATTCAATTTAAAAAAAAAGTGACAACAATGAATGTATTGAATGTATTAAAAATAATTTTTACAACCCTTCTATTTTCAACTCTCTTCTTGTTTTTGAGCTGCGAAACAGCAGAAAAATCCAATCCCAATTATCAACAAGACGCCGCTAATCCAGAGTTTTTGCACCAATCTTTCAAGGATTTGAGTCAAGTTATCAAGCACGATTTGTTCCCGCCGATGATTGCCTCACGTATATATGTGTATGCGCATATCGCTGCTTACGAAGCCCTCAATGCACAGACCCCCCCCTATATCAGCCTTGCGGGACAATTGAAAGACATGCCCGAAATGCCAAAGGCAGAAGCAGGCACAGAGATTTGTTTGCCCGTTGCAGCCCTTAAAGCCTATTTTAAAGTGGGTAAACAGCTGACTTTTTCAGGTGACAGTATGGATGTTCATTGGGACAGCTTGATGGTTCAGTTAAAGAAAGTGGGTATTCCGAAAGCCGTTTTTGAACGTTCTATTGCTTTAGGTGACAGCGTGGGCAGTGCCGTTTTGAAATGGAGCATGGGCGACAAATATGGTATCATTCGCTCGATGCCAAAATATAGTATCAAACAGCGTGACGAAACGGTTTGGCGACCCACGATGCCCGATTATGCAGATGCGCTTGAACCCAATTGGAACAAAATGCGCCCCATGGTGCTTGATTCGGCAGCGCAATTTAACCCCGGGCCACCCACACCTTTTGATTCTGTAAAAACAAGTAAGTTCTACAAAGAGGCTTTTGAAGTCTATAAATCAGTTGCTGACTCCACACCTGAACGCATCGCAACGGCTTGGTATTGGGATGATAATCCTATTGCCACGCTCACGGCAGGTCATTTTATGATTGTTAGAAAAAAATTCACCCCTACAGCTCATTGGCTGTGGATGACAATGTATGCTTGTCGTGAAAAAAAGAAAAATCTTTTTGAGGCAACAGAAGTTTATGCAAAAGTCGCCATTGGCTTATTTGATGTGTTTATTAGTTGTTGGGATACAAAATATCGAACAGAAGTGATTCGTCCAGAAACCTATATCGGCAGATACATAGAGCCACAATGGATGCCGATACTCGTCACGCCGCCCTTTCCTGAATATACAAGCGGTCACTCATGTGCATCGGGTGCCAGTTCCACGATATTGACAGATGTTTTTGGAGAAAACACAGCCTACACAGATAGTACAGAATTGCAATTTGGTTTAGCACCCCGTCGTTTCAAATCGTTTTATGAAGCGGCAAAACAAGCGGCTGTTAGTCGCATGTATGCGGGCATCCACTATGCTCCTGCTTGTGACGTTGGCATCATACAAGGGCAAAATGTAGGAAAGTATGTATTGAGTAAAATTAAAACACGGAAATAGACCCCCTCATTAAGAAAACTCAACCAGTTGCCTACAACGTTAAATCATTGTGGGCAACTGTTATTTAAAGGTAAAATGAAGAGTCGTTGAGATTTTTGAAAATTTTGAAGTTTTAAAATTAAAAACTATTTTTGTGAAAAAATAATGATATGGTAGTAACATTAGAAATCGAAAATTTACAAGACTTGGCTATAATTGAACAATTAGCGAAGCGTTTAGGCTGGGCTTTTTCAACTAATGAATCAACAAACTATCTGTTTGGAAACGAGGCAAATAAGAAATTTTTGCTCGAACAAATAGAATATGTTGAAAACGGAGGCGAATTAATAAGCGTGAATTTAGAGGAGTTCAAAGCTAAATTTTCAAAATAATTGCTTTTTAAAACATTCACTATGAGAGATATTCAACTGACCCCCAAAGCGTTTGGTCAAATGCGTTATTGGGCAGAAGAAAATGCTAAAATACTTGACCGTATTTTTCAACTCCTTGAAGATACAGCCCGTTCTCCATTTAAGGGCATCGGAAAGCCAGAAGGACTGAAAGGTACAAATGGCTATTGGTCGCGTCGAATTACTTCAGAACATCGCCTTGTTTATAAAGTGACCGAAAGCACTATCATTGTTATAGCCTGTCGGTTTCATTATGCTGACTAATCTTTTTATTAAAAAGAAAAGCGCGCTCCTTATTTGTTGGGAACGCGCTTTTACTTATTATATCACCCCTCAGTAAAATTGTCTAAAACAACCAAAACCAAGGGAAATAATGACTTTTACTACTGCTTCTGCCATTTTTGCGTATCAACGACTTTACCATTGGCACGAATGACAAGGAGATACATGCCGTTGTGTACATTTGACAAATTATCCAATGTCTGCATATAATTACCTATTTCTTGATTGCCACCGTCGAAACGACTGACGATTTGTCCTTGCAAATTCATCAATTCGATTTTAACATTAGCTTCATTTTCCAATTTATAAGCCACTTGAACAAAGTCGCTTCCAGGATTTGGATAGATGCCAAAGTCAGTAATGTATCTTATTTTCTCATTTAATTGAGTAGAAGCGGGTTCAATAGAAAGGCAACCTTTCGTTATAAAGGTCAGTGCTTCACTTTCAGATAAACTTGTTGAACTGCAATTCCGCAAAACACGCCATTGATACGTAGTACATTTAGTTAAACCCGTAATACGAACAGGGAAATTATTAGCTGTAACAGCCGTTAAAACAATTGAAGTCCAAATAGATGTACCAGCTATACGATATTGTACAGTATAATATTGACCTGCGATGAAATTGAATTTTACGGTGGCTTCTGTATTATTGATAACTTCAGAAGCTAAGCCTATTGTTCTTTCACAAATTGTTGGACAGCCAAGTGTCTCAAATGCAACGGTAATGATTTCACTAAAAGATGTATTTGAACACACTGTCTTGACCTGTACTTTGTATTTTTTACAAAGTGTCAAACCTGTTAGGGTGTAAGTATTGCCCGAAACAACCGCTTCGCGTGTGAAACTACCATCTTCACTAACCACCAAGAGTTTGTAGTTAGCGACGACATTCGTTGCGCCTACCCAAGAAATGACAGCCGTCGCATCCGTCACAGAGACCCGTACATCCCTCGGTGCAGCGCAAACAGCCTCACAACCTGTCGTTTTAAATTTTTGCACTTCACTTTCAGATAAACTTGTTGCACTGCAATTTCTCAAAACACGCCATTCATAGCTTGTGCATTTGAGCAAACCCGTGATACGAACAGGGAAATTATTAGCTGTCACAGCCGTTAAAACAATTGAAGTCCACACAGATGTACCTGCTATACGATATTGTATAGTATAATGTTGACCCGCAATGAAATTGAATTTTACGGAGGCTTCTGTATCATTCACTAATTCAGAACTTAAAACCGTTACTCTTTCACAAATTGTTGGACAACCGCGTGTCTCAAATGCAGCAGTTACGATTTCACTGACAGATGTATTTGAACACACTGTCTTGACCTGTACTTTGTATTTTTTACAAAGTGTCAAACCTGTTAAGGTGTAAGTATTGCCTGAAACAGCCGCTTCGCGTGTAAAACTACCATCTTCACTAACCACCAAGAGTTTGTAGTTAGCGACGACATTCGTTGCGCCTACCCAAGAGATGACAGCCGTCGTATTAGAAACCGATACTCTAATATCTCTGGGCGCTGCACAAATTGGAGCACAACCAAGAGTTTTGAAATGCATAGGCGCGCTCCAAACACTGCTGGATGTCGCTGTACAATTCGCTTTCACGCGATAGGCGTACCCTGAACAAACCGCCAAACCTGTCAAACGGTATGTTATTTCTCGAACACCTGCCACTGTATGCCATTCCGTATCATTTGGTCCCATCCATTGAATGTCGTAAGAAATACTACCCGCGACAGCACCCCATTTCAAAGAAGCCCCACCATCCGTTGCCGCAACACTCAAATGGCTTGGCGCAAGGCAACGACTACACCCCTCAGTATTGACCGAAATATAGGCACTCCATTCGCTGTAAATAGGTGATGTACTGGTTGTCGAGCTGCAAATACTTCGTACTTTGAATTTATAAGTTTTGCAACTTTCAACGTTTGCTAAACGCAAAGCATTTGTCGTCACCGTAACAGTTTGAGCGGGTGCATCACCAACCGTGTAGGTTACCTCATAAGCCCTTGCGCCTGTTGTTGCCCATTGGAGATAGGCATAACTGCGGTCAGCTGCAACCTCTGCACGCAATTCACGAGGCGTACTACATGGGGCAACACAACCTGAAGTCTTGAATTTCGCAGATGTACTAAACTCACTCAATGCAGAATTTGTGCAACTTGATTTTACACGAAACTCATAGGTATTGCAAGGCAGTAAATCATTGATAATCAACGAGTTTGTTGTAGAAGTATAGGTTTTCCAATCAGCACTGCTCGCAAGTTTCCATTGAACTGTATAAATAGTGCCTGCTATACCAGGCGACCAATTCAACGAAGCCATCGTCTCGCGCGGTGCAGCAAAAAGCTCTGAAGGCACTCTGCATGGCTCGACGCATCCTGTTGTGTGGAATTCAGAGGTTTTCCAATCACTCACTTCGTTTGCTGAACAATTGGCACGTAGGCGAACCACGTAACATTGACATGAAGAAAGGTTACGAATGATGTATTCGCCTTTATCACTGATGCTTGTACCCGTCGTTGTCAAGTGATTGACAGTCGTCCAAGCAGTAACACTACAAGAGCGATATTCGAGGGTATAAGTGGCTGCGCCCGTAGCGTTCCAACTTATAGTGGTAGATGTTGCATCTATGGAACGGGCAGCGATAGTAGTGGGTGCGCTACAAACAAGCTTCGGTGTATTGAGTGCGCAAACCAGGAGACTTGGGAGTACAAAAGAGAGAAAGAGGATGATTTTTTTCATTTTAGAATTTGACTATTAATTAATATGGTTATTTATGTATAGTTTATTGAATATAAGTTGTATTTAAGTATTTGTATAAATTAATTCAGTATCAAATATATCTCCATAAAGTATTGATTTTCAGTTAATAAACTTAAGTAATGTTTGAAACCCACCCATGTGGTTACCAATTATTGTTGTCACTACACTTAAAAATCAAAAAAAGCCTTAATACTGAGGGGGGTATTATAGAAACTGGGGAGTCGTTAAAAAGTGTTTTTGAAATTACTTTAGGCAGGTCTGTTCACGTGGGACTTTGTTTGTTTAGGGCAACAAAATTATGCCCTTTTATGCATAACTACTTCAAGTTTTTTTACATTTATTTTCTTTTAATAACCGCTAAATATAAAGAGCCAGTCTGACCGTTTTTCGCTGCTTACGATTTGATTTTTTTTAAAATAAAGAACATACTCGTTATTTATGAAGAATTTTTGATAAACAACTTTCAGGATTTTGTATAAAAGCAGTAGGCATTGACGTACATTTGCACCGTTTTTGGGGAATTGATTATTAGTTATTAGTAAATTGGTTGTTCGTGAGGACAAATAACCCATTTTCAATAACGAATAACCAAATACCCATCCGCCAATTTTTTATCACATTTATATTCTACATAAATCACAACACGACTTATTATGGTAAAGATTCTTGTAAACGATGGCATCGAAGCCGACGGAAAATTACTCCTCGAGGAAGCAGGGTATGAAGTCAATACGACAAAAGTACCTCAAGATGCACTGATGACAGAGTTGCCTAATTACGATGTTATCATCGTTCGTTCAGCAACGCAAGTACGTAAAGACCTTATTGATGCTTGTCCAAACCTCAAAATCATCGCACGTGGTGGTGTGGGTACAGACAATATTGATGTGGATTATGCCCGTTCAAAAGGCATCGAAATCATCACAACACCTGCTGCATCCTCTCAATCGGTGGCAGAATTGGCAATAGGGCATATTTTTATTCTCGCTCGTTTTTTACATCGTTCAAATCGTGAAATGGCAACAGGTGATTTCAAAAAACTCAAATCTGCTTATGCGGAAGGCATTCAACTCAAAGGTAAAACCTTGGGTATCGTTGGTTTTGGACGCATCGGGCAGGAGTTGGCACGTATCGCTCTCGCTATGGGCATGAACGTCTTAGTCAGTGACCCGTTTATCAAGGAAACAGATTTGACGATTGGTTTATACAATTCAAAAGATGTGAAATTGAGCATTCATCTAAGCTCATATCCTTTGGCAGAGGTGTTGAAAAAAGCTGATTTTATCAGCCTTCACACACCAGCACTCGGCAAACCACTCATCGGTGCAGACGAAATGGCGATGATGAAAGATGGTGCCATTATTGTCAACTGTGCCCGTGGTGGCGTTGTTGATGAAGATGCCTTACTCGCTGCCTTAGAAAGTGGCAAAATCGGCGGTGCCGGTCTCGACGCTTTCAAAAACGAGCCGAACCCACGTGCAGATTTACTTAATCATCCACGTATTTCTGTTTCACCACATATTGGCGCAGCAACTGTTGAAGCACAAGCGAATATCGGCTTGGAATTGGCAGATAAGATTATTGCTTTTTTTGGTGATGATAAGTAGTTATTGAATTGTTATTGTAAAATAGAAAACGAAAACCCTTGCAAAACGTGTGTTTTGCAAGGGTTTTTTTAGAAAATACTGAGGGGATAAATTTCTTTAAAAAATATTTTATCTTAAAATCTTAATCAATGCTTTTTCACCCACTCCTGCCAGTTTTTACTCCACTGAATCGTCGGTTCTTCTACCCAATCATAAAAATATTTCGCAAAAAAGAGACTAAACGCAACGGCAACAAACACCGCCGTCCCCATAAACCAACCGTTTTCTCCTGCAATAACGGATGCCCCATCAAGTAATAGCCAACCTGAGACGACGTGTGTTAGGTAAAATGAATACGATGTTTTGCCAATAAATTTTGACCACTTCCATTCAGCATTTACAAAAAGAATGATAGCGCAAGGAATAGCTGTTGCTAAACAATGTTTCATATCAAAGCCTCGATAATGCATCAAAAGCATGGCAGGTAAAAGCATAGCTAATTCTTTCTCATCAATATAACCGCGATAATATTGAAATAAAATAAAACCTGCGCCGAATGAGGCAACATGATAGGGTAACCATTCGTAAGGAAAATACCAATGTCCGAAAGCAAAAAAGAAATAAATAGGGTAACGAATCCACCACTCACGGCGATTGAAAAGAGCAAAAAAGATGAGTAAAACGAGGTAAAACTGCCAATCTATTGCCAAAGTCCAATAAATACCCCGCAACCACGGTTCGTGCAACACAGCGTTGGCATGAAAAATATGTAAAAAAAGATTGTAGTAATCCAATTCAATCCATCTATCGGCTTTGACAAGCCAAACGCTGGCATCTTTCATCAACATCAAAACGATACTTGCCCAATACGCAGGTTCAATGCGAATGATACGGCTTACAAGCTGCCGCCCAAATTGTCGAATAGTGTATCTTTTAAGAGACAACGAATAAGGGATAACCATACCCGAAATGACAAAAAAAGCTTCGACACCCAAGTAACCATGATGAAAGAAAATACTGAGGGGGTGCGTTTTTGCTAAGAAAAAGTCAGTATAATGGTAAAAAGCCACAGTTAACGCAGCTAAGCCACGTAAAAGGTCAATAGAATGAAAATGTCGTTTTTGTTGAGTCGTCACGTTGCTTTTCGTTTTTTTGCAAATTTAATTGACTGACACCACATACACGAATTACACGAATTGATTTATAGAATTTTCTATACAAAACAGAAAAGAATGCGTAAAAAGCCTTTTTTATTTGTGTCATGCGGGACATTGGAGTTTCCAAACTCTTTTTCACTATTTTTGTTATTCCTTAAAATATTTTTCACAGTTCCTCGTCCATTTACTTACGATGAAGTACGCAACATTAACAATCGAACCACAATTGGCTGACTCACAAAACCAGCAAATACAGGAAACAGTGCGGCGCGAAAGGCAACGGCTACTGGCTTTTATTCGTCAACGCATACCGCGACAAGACGATGCAGAAGATATTTTGCAAGACGTTTTTTATGAGTTTACAGAAATGTACCGCTTGATGAAGCCCGTTGAAAAAATTGCTTCGTGGCTTTTTACAGTAGCGCGTAACAAAATCACTGACCGCTATCGGAAGAAAAAACCGTTGCTGCTCGAAGATGTTTTTTCGTTCAATGGCAGCGGTGAAGATGAGCCTTATCTTATTGACGACTTGTTGCCTGCAGCAAATATCCATACGGCTGATGTCGAAATGATGCGTGAAACCATCATGGAAGCCCTTACTGAAGCACTTGATGAACTGCCTGCCGAACAACGCGAAGTGTTTATAGCACATGAATTGGAAGATAAAAGTTTTAAAGAAATTGCTGCCGAGACAGGTGTAACAATCAATACTCTGCTATCGCGTAAGCGTTATGCCGTACTTTTCCTACGCGAGCGTCTGAAATCACTCTACGAAGATTTGGTAAATAATTAGTTTTGAATTTTGAGTTTTGGGTTTTGAGTCAACCCAAAACTCAAAACCTAAAACCCAAAACTCAAAAAATAATGGACAATTTCTGGCTTAAAAAAGGTCTGAAAATGGCGGCTATAGTCGCTTTATATATTGTGTTTTTTGGCACATTCGTCATGGCATTGTGGAATTGGCTGATGCCTGAATTGTTCAATCTGCCTATGATTACCTTCTCTCAAGCCCTTGGATTGTTTGTTTTAGGGCGCATATTGACGGGTGGTTTCAAAGTCATTGGCATGTCCCACCTTGGTGAAGGTAAAGACCATTGGGAAGAAAAAAAGCAGATGTACGAAAAATGGCAAGGCATGACTCCCGAAGAGCGAGAACGCTGGCGCAATGACTGGCGCGAAAAATGTCGCAGCCGTCGCCCCATCGGTTTTCATAAAAAAGAGAATGACGATAAAGATAATAGACCCGACATGATTTGATGAAAATGGGCAATAGTCATTTTTTTAAGCTAATCCAGGAAAAAAAGCATCTTCGTAATGGTCAATATAAAAGGAATCCCCTCTCAGTATCAAGCTTAAAATATCGAATCGAATGGCGCCGTCATGCCCACTTTCAGCCATATAAGCGATAGCGGCTTGGGTCATCAAACGTTGTTTTTTACCGTCAACAGCCGTTTCTGGTCGTCCAAAAATATAATCTGACCGCGTTTTCACTTCTACAAATACCAATGTGCGTCTATCTATCGCCACGAGGTCGAGTTCGGCACGTTTGTATCGCCAGTTGCGGTGCAAAATTTGGTAGCCTTTTTTTTCTAAAAAATCGGCAGCAGCTTGTTCGCCTTGTTGACCTGTAGTGTTGTGTTTTCCCATTGTTTAGTAGTACAAAGGTTTTAAGATTTTAAGTACAAAGAGCAATGACACAGGATGCAATACCCACATAATTATTGATTCCATATTTTCCACCCGCGTTCTGCTTGAAAATAAAGCATATCCAAACCATTTTTAGCATTGGCATCGTTGTCCAAACCCCGTTTTAGAAATTGTGTTATGACAGGATTGTAAATCAAATCATACATAAAATGCTGGCTACCAATATATTGATAGGGCAATGGCGGACACCCCTCAGTATTGGGGGACATACCCAAAGGCGTCGTATTTATGATGAGCTGATGCGTTGTGATTATTTTTTTATCAATATCTTCATAACTTAAACATGTTTCTGAACGAGTCCTCGATACATACTGAAATGGAATATGCCATTTTTTAAGTGTATAAGCCACGGCTTTTGATCCCCCGCCCGTACCCAGTATCAAAGCCTTTAAGTTGAGATTGAGTAAACTCTCTAAAGTGGGGGTATTTAGTAAACCCAGCACAGATTTTTCAAAACCATAAGCATCCGTATTGTAACCCGTCAAGTGACCATTTCGAATGTCAATACAGTTGACCGCACCAATTTCAGAAGCCGTTTCGTCAAATGTGTCTATAAAAGGCATGACCGCTTGCTTGTAAGGTATCGTCACATTTAAACCCACGAGTTCGGGATGACCCCTCAGTATATCGGTCAATTTCTCTATATTTTCGATAGCAAATGACTCATATTGCCACTGATTGGCAATGCCCAATTCAGCGAATTTTGTATTAAAATAAGGTTTTGAAAACGAATGACTTAACGGGTAGCCAATAAGACCTAATAATTTCATAAATCTTTTTTGCTGCGAAATAACGTATTTTACTGTTTAGTTGTAGCACGAATTTCAGTTCGTATAGCGTTAAAAAAGCATTTTATTCGAAAAATATCGTTTTTAAAGATAAAAACGGTTTGTGTTTTGAATTTTTACGCCAATTAGAGAGTCACGAACTGAAGGGCGTGCTACGGCAATAGTGACTATGAGTCACCATTAAGCAAGCCCAAACCGCTTACCTGGCAATGCCTGAACCACTCCTTTAAACTCCAAAGTCAACAACAAGGAAGCCATTTGGCTTGGGTTCATTTTAGCCTCAAGAGTTAGTGCATCAATAGGTATGCTTATTTCAGATTTTTTTAAAATATCCACAATAAATCGCTCATTATCAGATAGTTCTAAAAAAAGCTGTGTTTGGAAGGTAGGTTTTCCTGCACTCCTATCTATCCAATTCAACTGTTGAGCAACGTTATCAGCTTGTTCGATGAGGTTCGCTTTTCGCTTTCTCAAAAGGTCATTACAACCTTGTGCTTGAGGTTCGCCCACGCGACCTGGCACAGCAAACACATCTCGTCCATAGTCAACGGCAATATTGGCTGTAATCATCGAACCGCCTTTGGCAGCCGTTTCGACAACAATGACGGCATCGCTCATACCCGCTATGATGCGATTACGCATCGGAAAATGCTTTTGTTCGGGGTCTTGGTCGCTCGGATATTCGGTCAATAAACCGCCATTTTCACACATTTTTAAGCCGAGACTGCGATTTTCTTCGGGGTAAATGCGCTGTAAGCCTGTTCCCATAATGCCTACTGTTGGCATACCGACTGATGAGCAACGCCGATGTGCTGCTGCATCAATGCCATAGGCTAAACCACTGATTATCAAAATATTATACGGTAAAAAGCCATCAACAATTTCCTCACACATCCGAATCCCATACGACGAGGGCTTGCGTGTACCCACGATGCTCACAATGCGCGGTGCATTCAAATCGGCTGTACCTTTGTAGTACAAAAGCATGGGGCAATCGGCATGGACACTAAGGCGACGGGGATAGTCCGCATCGGTATGATATAAAACACGAACATCATTTTTTTCGATGAAATCCAACTCTTTTTCAGCCCATTTTAAGACATTTGATGTCAAAATATAATCAGCAATGCCTTCTCCAATGCCGTTTATTTTGGTCAAAAAGGACTTGGACGTTTTGAAAACCGCCTCCGCACTGCCACAATGGGCGATAAGATTTTTTGAATGGATGGCACCCACCTTCGGTACTTTGGTGAGAGCAATACTGTAGAGTAATTCGCTCATAGTTTTGGTTTTTTATTAATGGTGAATAATTTAATGGTGAATGGTGAATATTTCTGATTCACCATTAAAATATTCACCATTCACCATTATCAAACATCTTCTTCAAGCCAAACAACCTGTCCTTCGAGGTTGATATAAGCCCACATATTATTTTTTTCAATCCAAGACAAACCATTTCTGAATGGCTCTACGGCATCCAGAAAACGGGGTGGAATGGCAATATGACCATCCGTATCCACATAAAGCCATTGGTTTTTGACGCGGACAGCGGCTAAACCTTCGCTGAATCGTTGCGCTTCTTCAAAACGGGGTTCGATGTGTAGTTTTGCCGTTTTGGTCATATAGCCAAATTTTTCTTTATAACTAAATACAGCTAAACCATTATAAAAATCGCCGACAAACTCAAAAACAGGATTAATCATCACTTCACCGCCTTGATTGATGAAGCCAAATTTGTCTTCAATTTTAACGATTGCCAAACCCTCCATGAATTGCCCATCGCTCAAGCCTTTTATGTGCGGATACTGAGGGGGTATAATCGTTTGCCCTGACTTGTGCAATAAACCCCATTTATCGCTTTCAAATACCGTAGCGGCATCGCCTTGAAATGTCGTTGCCAAATCGTAAGTTGGCTCAACCACCCATTTGCCTTTGTTGTTTATAAACCCCCATTTGCCTTCAAATTTGACGGCTGCAAGACCATTATTGAATTTTTCTGCCTCCTCAAATTGTGGTTTTATCACAAATTCACCTTCTCGATTGATGAAACCCCACCGACCGCCGAATCGTGCTGTTGCCATGCCCCCATGAAAATCGCCTGCGCCTTCAAATTGAACATCAATTACCAGATTGCAACGGCTATCAATATAACCCCATTGATTGACCAACTGAACCCGTGCCAAGCCTTCCTCCATCTGACCGACGTAATTGAAGATTCTTTTCATCAAAAGGCGACCGTAATTGTCCATTAACATCACTCGGTCAAAGATTCTCACCCGTGCAAATTCGTTGTGAAAGTCTTCAACATCTTGGTATTGTGGTTCGACGATGATTTCGCCATCAACGTCCATAAAGCCATATTTACCGTTGTCTCTTATTTTAAAAAGTGGTGGTAGCATGTTGTTGTTAGTAAAAAAAAACAAGGATAACACAAAAATAGAAAAACAAGTAACTCTACAAGCAATTTTTTACATTTTGCTTACACGATACCTTTGTTTATACTTTCAATAACAATATTTTGATTCATCAGGATGCGGCGAAGGTAGAAAAATGTCTGTTGAAACATCTCCTATTGTTTAAAACTGCTTTATTTTTATTGCTTTTATTTAAAAAATCTTATAGAATTTAATCGGGAAAGTGTATATTTGCGCCTCGAATAGACAGAATTAGGGTTTTCTGGTTCTTACTTTTCTATTTTTAAAATATTTTATTAATAAAAGTTCCTTAACATCATGTATGCAATCGTAAAAATAGCCGGTCAACAAGTAAGAGTGACTGAAGGGCAAAAGCTTTTCGTCCACCGGTTAGAAACCGAAGCAGGTAGCAGCGTAACTTTCGACGAAGTATTGTTGATTGACGACGGCAGTTCTGTAAATATCGGTATGCCGAATGTAGGTGGCGCAACTGTAAATGCCACTGTAAACGAACATTTGAAAGGCGACAAAGTTATCGTTTTCAAAAAGAAACGCCGTAAAGGGTATCGCGTCAAAAATGGTCACCGCGACGCTTTAACAAGTATCACTATTGATACTATTGTGGCTTAATTTTGACCAAATTTTTATTTAATAATTTTAACGAAAAAAAGACATGGCACATAAGAAAGGCGCGGGTAGTTCGGATAACGGACGCGACAGTAAAGCCAAATATTTGGGCGTAAAAATGTTCGGCGGTCAAGCAGCAATTGCTGGCAATATTTTGATTCGTCAACGCGGTACAAAATTTCACGCAGGTAATAATGTGTATATGGGTAAAGACCATACATTACATGCTGCGGTTGAAGGGACTGTTGGTTTCAAAAAAGGTAAAGATGACAGACGTGTTGTTTTCATCACACCAAAAGCTACGGCTTAATTTTTTGAATTAGTTGATAGAACATTAAATAAAAAACGTTAGGACTCAAATGAATCCTAACGTTTTTTTATTTAATCCTTAATCACCTTATAATCAATTCATTGAGTTCAATTTTTTTTGAACTTCTTCCACCAACTTCTTTTGCGCTTCTATTTTCAGCTTAGCGTCTTCTTGATTTTTCAGATTGGTTTCGATATCAGCTTCAGCTTTTGTAATTCTTTTTTTCCAGTTTTCGATGTCATCATGCAAGCCTTGGTTGTCTTTTTCAAGGTTGCGTTGTTGCTTTTCCAATTTTTTCAAAGCATCGTTTTGTTCATCGAGGTGCATTTTAGTTTGCTCACGCTGAACAGTCAAAGCGAAATCGGTCATAATTTTTTCTGCTGCCGCATATTTATCTGCATATTCTTTTGACCCCACGTATGCACCGCCAAGGTCAATCCACATACCGAGCGTTGTAGCATCATTACTTTCTGAAAATTGAGCGTATAAATCTACGGTATTGGCGCCGCCTATATTACCAATCATAGCATTATCCGTAAACCATTCGTCCGTTTTACGGTCTTTTTTTGTCTCACCCTTAAATTGTTTGACATAATCTTTCCATAATTTTTCAGCGAATTTGGCTGATGTTTTGGGTATGTCAATCGTCAAAGCATTTTTGCTGCCTTGACTCATAGGGCGTTCGCCTTCACGAATGAGTGAAACAGCAGCAGGGGCAGCAACCGAAGTAGTCGCATCCACACCTTTTGGCGTGATTTGAGCCCTTGATACTGAGGGGGAGCAAAAAGCTACCAAACAAGCGATTGATAAAAAATTGATAATTTTCATAACGACATTTTTAATGATTTGAAAATATTGTTGTCAAAAAAGTAAGGCGTAGTAAGTAGGTGTTTGTATAAAAACACGTGAAAATTATTCATTAACATGCCTTATCGTTATTGAACTGCGAACTTAGCACGACTTTTGGACGTGAAGAAATGAACAACGTAACAGCACTCCCTTAAATTTATACACTAAATTTACAAAATAACAAGAATTGTAACCAAATTTACAACACGATTTAAACTAAGATGGTAAAATGAAAGTATTAAAATGGAGGATACTCATTTGTTTCACTTTTTTGATAACGTTACTGAGGGGGCAAAATCTAGACCGCGCCAATGATTTGTTTAAAAATGGTGGATATGCCGAAGCAATTCCTATCTATGAAGCCTTCCTTGCCAAAAAGCCAAACAATACAGCGGCTAAAACCAAATTAGCGAATTGCTACCGCATTTTGAGCCGTCCTGAAAAAGCAGCACCGCTTTTGGAATATATCGTAGAAGATGACAACGCACGTCCTGACGACTTTTTGCACTATGGCGAAACCCTGATGATGTTGGGGAAGTACGATGAAGCGAAATTCTATTTTAAAAAATATAATAAACTGCAACCTGAAAATGAGCGGGGTAAATTGTTGCTCGACAATGTGGATAAGGTTAAAAAATTGAAACCGATATTTAAAGATGTCGAGGTCTATCCTTTTACCCAAAACTCTGATAGTGATGATAATGCACCTATTATGTTTCGCAAAGGCATGGCTTTTGCCTCTGACCGCCGCCCCGGATTCAGTATTTTAAAAGAAAAAAACCCAACAACGGGGCGTGACTACGTTACGGTCTATTATGCCGAGCGTACAGGCGATACATCATTCGCTGAACCCCATGAAATATCTGGAAAATTGACTGAAATCAACCGAAATACTTCCAATATTTCTTTCACAGCCGATGGCAAACATGCCTATTTTTGTCGCAATGGCAGCAAACCGGGACGGAACGGCACGTATAATATGCAGATTTTTACGGCGGAAGTAGGTGACGGTAGTTCGTTTCACAATATAGAAATGTTGTCTTTTTGTACACCTGAAAACAATTATGTCTATCCCTCCATATCGCCTGATGGCAAACGCTTATTTTATAGTGCCGAAAGGAGCGATGGCTTTGGCGGTTTGGACATATATATGGTGACAAAAACGAAAAAAGGGTGGACAAAATCTGAAAATTTGGGCAAAAAGGTCAATACAGCCGCTAATGAAGGTTTTCCTTATGCCGCCCCCGATGGTAAACTTTATTTTTGCTCAAAAGGGCATCCGAGTTATGGTGGCTACGATATTTTTGTGACGCAAGAAGATACGACAGGAACGCATGAATGGTTAACGCCTGTTAATGTCGGTGCACCCATCAATAGCCCTTACGATGATATATCGATATGTTTTGATAATGATGGTTTGAGTGGGGCATTTACTTCGATGCGTAGTGGTCGGGGTGACGATATTTTTCTCTTCAAAATGATGTCGCCCCCTCTGCCTGACAATAAGATTTTTGCTATCACTAAGGACACATCAAATATTCAAAAACAGACTGTTTTGGCTAATAACAGTCAAAAAATGTCCTTTGAAAAGCCAAAAACGGTGAACGATAGTTCGGAAATCATTGCAGATACAAATACCCATAATGCCTCTTTTATTCCTAAAAAAACGGAGAAAAGTGAAAGTACAACCACCAGCAAAAAGATAAGTAAATCTAAAAATACAGATTCCGAAAAAGATGAAGATGAAGGCAAAAAGACTTATTTGGATGCGATGCAAAAATTGCTTGACAACGACAAAATGCGCCCGAACAAGTCTTTTCTCGCTGAAAATATTCGCTACACAACCCAGTCAGAAATGGGTATTTCGCCCGATATGGCATCAGAATTGGACAATTTAGCTGGTTTTTTAAAGAAAAATCGCAAATTAGTCGTCGAAATCTGCGTCCATACTGAGGGGGTCATCGAAACCGATAAAATGGCTAAACTCATCTCAACCAAACGGGCAGAAGAAATTGTTGCTTACCTCAAATCGCAAGGCATCAAAGAAAAACGCCTCGTACCACATGGCTACGGGCGCATTCGACCACTTAAAGATTGTGCGGCGGGTGGCTGCCAACCAGAAGAAGATTTGCTCAATCGACGGGTAGAGGTGAAGATAAAGGAATTGTAGTTTAAAAAATAAATAATGCCTTCAATCCTAATAAAAAACATCCGCTTCCTCATCGGTGTACACCCCCTCAGTATATCGAGGCTTCGAGGTGCAGAATTGGCAAACTTACCCACCCTTGAAAATGCTTTTCTTCTTATTGACAATCAACGCATTACGCAATTCGGTACGATGCGCGATTGCCCTAAACGTGCCGATAAAATCATAGATGCAACAGACCGCATCGTACTCCCTGCTTGGTGCGACAGCCATACCCATTTGGTTTTTGCAGCAACCCGAGAAGAAGAATTTGAGATGCGGATACAAGACATACCTTATGAGGAAATTGCAACGCGTGGCGGTGGCATACTCAATTCAGCCCGTCGTTTACAAGCCATGCCTGAGGATGTGCTGTTTGAACGCAGCCTTTTACGCCTTGATGAAGCCCGACACTTAGGGACAGGGTGTCTTGAAATCAAAAGTGGTTATGGCTTAACAGTGGAGAGTGAGTTGAAAATGTTGCGGGTTATTCGACGATTAAAAGCGGTTTCTGATGTCGAAATAAAAGCCTCTTTTTTAGGCGCACATGCAGTGCCAACGGCATATAAAGACAATCGAAATGCTTATATCTCATTGATAATCAATGAGATGCTGCCTAAAATTGCCGAAGAAGGTTTAGCGGATTATGTAGATGTTTTTTGTGAAAAAATCGCATTTTCAAGTGAGGAGACCGACCGCATTTTGACAGCCGCCGCAAAGTTTGGTTTGAAGCCTAAAATCCACACCAATCAATTCAACGCTATGGGCGGCATCGAAACAGCCGTGCGACACAACGCCGTTTCAGTTGACCATCTTGAAGTTTTAAATGATGCTGAAATTGCGATATTAAAAAATTCAAACACCATTGCTACCCTTCTGCCGACTGCACCTTTTTTTCTAAACGATGCTCATACACCGCCAGCTCGAAAACTCATTGATGCAGGTGTAACCGTTGCGCTTGCCACTGATTTTAATCCAGGAACCACCCCCTCAGTATCTATGCCGTTTGTCGTCAGTTTAGCATGTATTAGGTTGCGTATGACCCCTGCCGAAGCAATCAATGCTGCCACATTGAATGGCGCAGCGGCTTTAGAAATGAGCGAAAATTTCGGCAGTTTTGCTGTTGGCAAAATGGGTAATTGTATCATCACAAAGCCTGTGCCTTCGGTAGCGTATTTGCCCTATTCATTTGGGTCAAATTGGATAGAAAATGTTGTTTTAAAAGGCAAAACACTACATAACAATTAAATTTAGAAATATTTAATACTCTAAAAGCCGCATATCAATCTGCCGCGTCTCCAAATCGGCTGCTACAATTTGAACCATAACAGGTTGACCCATTTTCAAGATTTTACCTGACTGCATGCCCCGCGCACGTAAACGAGAAGCCTCAACTTCAAAAGGTTCAGGGCATCGACCAAAATCAACCATCCCCTCAGTCAACATGTGCTTGATTTCGACAAAAACACCCCGTTCAATCATGCCGCTGATGATGCCTTCAAATGTCTCACCAATATGCCCTTTGATGTATTCGACTTGTTTGTATTTGATGGATTGACGCTCGGCATCCGATGCTTTTTTCTCTTGTTTGGAGATGTGTTTGCATTGGTCTTCGAGTTTTTCTTTGTCCACCCTTTTAATGGTTTGCAAATTTTCAAACAAAATGCGATGCGCCAACACATCCGAATACCGACGAATCGGCGAGGTAAAATGACTGTAAAACTCAAACGCCAAACCATAATGCCCAATATTGTCCGATGAATAAACCGCTTTCGCCATACACCGAATCGCTATGGGTGTCAACATCTTCAAACTTTCATCTTTCTCTGCTTTTTTTGCCAAATCGTTGAGCGATTTAGCAATGTTTTGTGGGGTATCAAGGTTCATTTTTACGCCCAATTCACTGGCAAATGAAGCAAAATCACGCAATTTGTCCACATCAGGCAAATCGTGAATCCGATAAATATAAGGCACTTCTATGCCTTTTGAACGGGAACGTTCATCTCGTTTTGCCATAAAAGTAGCCACTTCTTTATTTGCCAAAAGCATAAAATCCTCGATGAGCAAATGTGCTTCTTTTCTTTCTTTTATAAAAACCTCAATCGGTACGCCGTGTTCGTCTAATTTGAATTTAACCTCATCTGTTTCAAAGTTAATCGCTCCGTTTTTGAAACGTTTTTTGCGTAAATGATGTGCTATTTGATTCATTTTCAACAATTCATGTGAAAAATCACCTGTTCCTGCTTCCAAAATCACCTGTGCATCTTCGTAAGCATAGCGACGATTAGAGTGAATAATCGTCTTGCCAAACCATTTATTGACAATTTTATATTTGTCATCAAATTCAAAAACTGCAGAAAAAGTCAATTTATCTTCAAGTGGTCGCAGCGAACACAACTCATTTGACAATCTTTCGGGCAACATCGGACACACACGGTCAACCAAATATACCGAAGTTGAGCGCAAATAAGCCTCGCGGTCAAGAGCCGTTTGGGGCTTGATATAATGCGTCACGTCGGCAATATGCACACCGATTTCGATGTTGCCATTTTCCAAAACTTGAAAAGACAAAGCATCGTCAAAATCTTTGGCATCGTAAGGGTCAATCGTAAAGGTTGTAATGCCTCGGAAGTCACGGCGCACCTCAAAACCATCCCCCTCAGTATGCGCCGCTACACGAGGCGTATCGTCGTCAATCAAAGCCGTTTCTGCTAAAACATCGTCTGGAAACGTGATATTAAAGCCATTATTTATCAAAATGGCTTGCATTTCGATATTACTTGTACCCGGTTGACCGAGTATGGCAGTCACCTTACCAAATAGTTTTTTGTTGCGTCCTTCGCCCCAATCGGTTATTTGGACGACCACTTTTTCACCATCTTGGGCATCTTTTGTATCGTCCATGTGAATAAAAATTTCAGGCACATCCACGCGGTCAGGCGTAACAACCGCATATTTTCGGGTCACAATAAACACGCCGATGAAGTGATCCATCGCTCTTTTCACAATCTCAATTACTTCGCCATCGGGTTTTCTGCGGCTATTTCTACCGCGGCTTGCTGGGAAATAAACGCTCACTTTCACGCGGTCACCATTCATCGCACCCATAACGAGTTTTGAGGGTACGTAAACATCGCTTTCCAAACCTTCACAAACCACATAAGCCGCACCCGTTTTTGTCATATCCACGATGCCTTCATAAGTGCGTCTTCTGGCTTCCGACGTTCTTTGCGGTTTCGCTTGTGGGTTCAATTCGCGGAATTGACCGTTTTGAGAAGACGCATTTTCATCTCTTGGAATGAATTTCTTTTTGACAACAGCTGGTTGGGTTTGTTCTGCGGTCAAGTCGCCAGAGGCTTCAAGTTGGTCAAGGGCATATTGCACAGAATCTTTATTGTTGCCAATACCTAATTTCTCAATGATGTGTCGTGCCGAAAATTTCTTGGTCGGATTGTCTCGAAAGAGTTTTAGAATACCTTTTTGGAGTGCTTGGGTTGAGATTTTATTCTCTATTTTCTTATTTTTTTTCATGTAAATATATTGATAATCAATGTGTTGTTGATTTTTTGTTAAAATACAGAGGGGTTAATAAGGACGTTTAGAAGGGTCTTGTCGGGTATCAAAAAAATCACAAATAAAAAGTGTTTTACCTTTTGTACGAAAATAGAGTTGATGATACTTACCAAAATTAGTCATCAACAATGTCTTTGTATGTCGCACTTTTCGACCACTTGTTGGATGCAAACATACTCAATCAATTCTTTCGTAAAGTTCCTCCGTAAAATTTTGGGCAGTTTTCAAAGAAAAATTATCGATTAGGTAAGTTGTTATCTCATCAAAAGTATTCAAAGCCTTTTTGTTCCAAATTATTTTTGTAACCATTGGGCATGACGTTTTTTTACATCCTCATGAGAAACCCAGTTTTTAGGGTCAAAACTTTCTTCATATGATTTTAAGATGCGCTGTTGATGGACAGCAGGGATTTCATCCCACCAATCATCATCTTCTGCAGCTTCCTTTATTAAGGTCATTAATTTTTGTAAAGTTTTTTCTTTTTCAATTGACATAATGATTGAAACCATATCATGTCGCATTTCTATTACACTCATTTTTCTAAAAATTTAAAAGTGAAAAATGTTAATCAACGCCTCAAATTTACGCCTTTTTATCGAAATTACTGAGGGGGTAGTTCAAATAATTCTCATTCTTCAAAACAGCTATTAAATCATTTAAGGTGTCTATTTTAGGCAAATTTAGCCATTTAGTCGCTTGTTTTATGAGTTTTTTAGGCGTTTCCCCTGCTTTCTGTCTTTCTGATAAAGCACTTGCGCCTTTTGATTTCGATAGTTTCTCGCCTTGTTCATTTGTTAATAAATTATGGTGTATAAACACCGTCTTTTCAAATTCAGTTCGACCTAACTGTTCTGAGAGAAAAATTTGGGCAGCCGTTGAGTACAGTAAATCTGCACCTCTTACGATGAAATTGATACCAAATTCTATATCATCTGCCAATGAAGCGACTTGATAAGCTGGCAAACCATTTTTTTGTCGCACAACAAAATCACCAACTAAATTGTGAATAGCGAATGGTGAATGGTGAATGGTTTGGGTTTCTAAATCAAAATTTTTGAAAGTAACGATTGTTGATTCAGGCACATGTATGCGCCATGCTGTTTCTTTTAGGTCAACACTAAGGTTTTTAAAGCGACAAGTGTGAGTATACAAACCGTTTACAGATGCTTCGCTTATTTGTTTCCGTGAACATTGACACGTATATATACACCCCTCAGTATGACGCAGTTTTTCAAGCGCGTTTTGATACAAATCCAACCGATGATGTTGCGACCAATTTTTTTGAAAATCGGCTACAGAACTGGGTCCTTCGTCCCATTCAATACCCAACCAATCGAGGGTTTTGAAAATATCGTCGATGTATTCCAAACGCATCCGCTCTGCATCGAGGTCGTCAATACGGAGCAAAATTTGCCCTTCATACGCTCGTGCAAGGGCATAAGTGAGGATAAACGATGCACCGTTGCCTTCATGCAGCAAACCGCTTGGCGTAGGGGCAATGCGGGTTTTGAGTTGGGTTTTCATAGAACAAAGTTACAAAATGTTTTATGTTATTGAAACAAGAATGTCTTGCACAAAACCAATTGTATTCTTTGATGTAAGATGAAATTTTAAATAAACAATACTTATTTAATATATATCATTTGAACTAAACTACATTAGTGGGTATTATACTATTTTTGTAAGAAATAATACTCTCAATATTACATCAATTACAATAAGACTATTTAAAAACCTCAATAGGATGGTTAAAAATAGATATAATATTGAATATTATTTTATTTTTCATATTCAAAAATTAAATTTATATTACAAATGAAACTAAAGCCTTTTGATTTGGTTCACAAGTCTGATTTTCCAGAAAATCTTATTGTTTTTATTCATGGGTTTACGGGTACAAATGATACATGGCAACTATTAGATGGTAGTAAACCTTTTGTTGATGAATTACTTAGAAATGAAGCTATTAAACAAAACTATAATGTAGTTTTGTTTAGATATATTTCAGAAAAATTTGGAAATGAAAAATCGAAAAATATTCTTAAAAAATTGATTGCAGAATTCAAAAGGAAAACGATAGGTAGGCAAAAAAATTATAACCTTTCTATTGATAAAATTGCTCAACTTCTAGATGCTCATATAGGAATTTACTGTTCAGAAAATAGAATAGGTAGTGTAAATCTTTTTTTTATAGCTCATAGTATGGGTGGAATTGTTGCAAAAGAATTTATTTGTAGATTTAATGATAGGGAGAAATATGTATTTTCTCAATTCCATTCAATAAATGTGCCTCATAGTGGAAGTGATTTGGCAATCATTAGAAATATTTTTGGACGTAATATTCAAGCAGAAGGCTTAATGCCAAATTCTGACATAATACATAGACTTGATAGAGAATGGACAAAGATTAATAGTAATAGATTACCGAAAAGTATTTATTATGTTGGCTATTCAGATGATACTGTTGATTCTAATTCGGCTTTGGGTAGTGAAAATCGAACCACCAACGTTGAAGTATTTCCACATGAAGGCGGACATTCAGATTTTTTAACTCAAAAAGCAGAAGAAAATAGTATTTTGAATAAGGTTAAGATAGAATTGGAAAGTGGTTTGTTGAATATATTGAGAAGTAAAGTTGATTTATTGGAAAATGAATTTAATGATAAATTTTTAGATTTAGAGAGTGTTAATCCAAATTGTAAAGCAACAGCATGTTTGTATCATTCGACACAAACTATTAATAAAATTGTACAATACGTCAATTGCTTTAATTATGATTTTGACGAAATGGAAATAAAAAAACTACGAGTTGAAATAGAATTCATTTTAATAAATGTTAGGTTATATTTTGGAGAACCAGAAATGATCATAAATGAATTTAAAAAATTGACGGAGTTTGACTATCAGAAAGTTTATGCTCACATTTTTGAATATATTTCAAGTAACCTATTTGAAAATTGTAATTGCCATATAAATGAAGCATTTGATAAACTAAGACAAAAACTTGATATCTATTTTTCTAATAGCTAACTTTTTTTTTATTCAATTCATGCGCAAAATGTTCTACATTAAGAGGTAAATCAGCACTTTTTTTATTCAGCTTAATTTCCATCTCTATAATATTTAACTTTAAGCTCCGTAAGTCGCTATTTAATTTTGTTAAATGTTCTATTATAGCACCAGATTCTTTGTTTTTCATTTTAAAACATTTTGATTATTATTTAATAAGACAAAGATACATTTTGTTTTATTATTTTCCTATTTTTTTAACGCCTTTTTTTATTTTTTTCGAAAAGTATGTTTTTAGGCTTTATATAGTTAAACCAACAGGTAGCACATTAGGCTATCTATTGGCTTGACCTAAACCTAAAAAGATAATCTGCTCAAAAAAATTTCGACGAAATTTTTGTTTTGCTTACCTCCCTCATTCAAGTAGAGATTTAATTTTTGTAATTTGATTCTCTATAGAAAGTTTCCTGGTTTTATCTTTCGTAAGTTCTGATTCTAACGCAATAATTTTAAGTTTGAGCGTTCTCAATTCACTATTCAAAGAGGTTAGTTGAGCTGTTAAAGTCTTTTTGTCCTTCATATTTTCCTATTTTTACGAATTACGTTTTGAGAGAATTTTGATTTTATGTTTTCTTAAATATATTGTTATTGAAAATTTAATATTCATAGATATTAATATTTTACAAATATAATTCATTCTAATTAACTAAAGCAAATTTTATTCTATATATTAGATGAAAAATATTTGAATTTCCATAAGGTATAAAAATATTTATGCTAATTGTAATGATTAAGTAGTTTGTATTGTCCTGGTTTTAGTTGACCCGTAAAAGTGGAAAAGATGGTAAACGGTTCAAAACGAATATTTTATGGCGAAAGCCTGAAACGGCAAGTCGTACGAGATTATGAAACAGGACGCTATACGTACAGTAGTCTATCTG
>JANOAU010000190.1:0-35747 GCA_031411275.1 Saprospiraceae bacterium
TCACATCAAAAAACATCAAAAAGATGTGATGTTTTGTAAAGATGATAGATGGTAGTCGTGGGTTACCATAGCCCACCGATTGAAAATCGGTGGTTTCAAGATGTTAGATGTGGTAGAACTTATTGAATTAGGTTTACTTAGCAATATTGTATGCGTTTTCTTTTATGACTTATAAAGATTCGATCAAGTAGTTTTCAACGACCAAAACATCAATACGATGTTCTTTTAAGGCACGAAGAGCTTGCCACGGCGTGGCTACAATCGGTTCTTCATGTACATTAAAACTGGTGTTGACAAGCGCACCAACGCCTGTTTTATCGTAAAATGCCTTCAAAATCGCATAATAATAAGGGTTAATCGCTTTGCGAACAATGTGTGGCCGACAAGTACCATCCACATGCACAACGGCTTGTAAAGGGGTATAATATTTTTCTTTGACGGCATACGTTATGGTCATATAATCACTTGCAGGACAGTTATCGTCGTAATTTTCTAAATATTCATCTGCCATGCTGTCCAATATAGAAGGCGCAAAAGGCATAAATTCGGTTCTGTTGAGTCGACGGTTGAGTTCAGTATTTATTTCTTTGCGAAAGGGATTGGCAATGATAGAACGATTGCCCAAAGCCCGAGGACCCCATTCCATTTGCCCTTGATAAAAGCCAATAATAGTATCTTTTGCTAATAAATCAGCGATTACTGAGGGGGCATCTTCTAAAAGTTGAACCTTAAACGCTGACTTAATTTCACGAATAAATGATGGAATATCATTTGAAAAATCTGCACCTATATAAGCGTCTGAGAAAGAATAATGCCTCTCCAAATGACTCTTTCTATCCGCTAAAATAGCCGCACCCAATGGTAAACCTGCATCAGACATGGCTGGATGGATAAAGATATTCTCTACTTCGGGGAGTTCAAACAGCAATTGATTCAAGCGCACGTTTGCAAAAACGCCACCCGCTAAAGCCATTTTGACCTTTGGTGGTAATACCGCAGCGTGTTGATTGAGGAAAGAGCGAATTTCAGTCAAAACGACCTCTTCAGTCATTTTTTGTAAGGCAAAAGCAATATCAGCTCGGTCAAAGCCTTCTGTTTTTTCGGCTAACCAAATGTGAAACCAAGCTGTATTGAGGGCATATTCACGCCCCATACCTACGACAGCTGTGTTAAAACTAATTTTATTGCGTAAACTCAATGGCACAACTCTATCGGAATGCGGTAAGCGGTGCAATCGCTCATGTTCATAAAAGAAAAGGTCTCTAAATATTTTTACTAAAGCAGAGGGTTTACCAAGAGCCGCTAAACCCATTATTTTGCCCTCATGCCTGTTGGCTTTAAAGCCTAAAAACGTTGTGACTGCGCTGTAAATTTGTCCAACCGATACCTCATAGCCGTTCATCCGCGCTAAAATTAAGTCATCGGTATCTTTATCGGGTAAATAGAAATTAAATGAAGCCTCTTCGCCGCGTCCATCGCAAGTGATACATAAATCGGCTTTGAAGGGTGCGGTATAATAAGCACCGGCCGCATGAGCTAAATGGTGATTGTAATAAATAATGGGTGTTTTAGGGGCATGAATTTGTTTTCTAATCAGGTTTTCAAAGTAATATCGATTTTTTTCAAGGGCAATATCAGGCAGCAAATGAAAATAAGTAGCCGCCCGCCGTCCTTGTTCCAAACGTCTAAACCATATATTTTTGCTGAAACGAAAGTGCAATTCCAAGCGACTTTTGTAATAATAAGGCGTATCAGGTATGGCAACCACATCAATGGATTGGCTTTTCAAGTCGTATGTTTCATACAAATATTGAATGGCTTTCAAAGGAAAACCATCCTCTGATTTTTGACGACTCATTTTCTCTTCTTCAATCGCACATATAATAACGCCGTTTTGAATCAAACAAACAGAAGCATCGTGTCCGCAGTTAATGCCTAAAATAGTCATACGCCTTGTTTTTAAAAAAAATGACACCCTAAATTTCACCTTATTTGGAAAGTCGGAAATAAAAAAAGCGCAACTAATTGACCATCAATTAATTGCGCTTTTAAAATTTGTGGCGGAGATAGGACTCGAACCTATGACCTTTGGGTTATGAGCCCAACGAGCTACCAACTGCTCCACTCCGCGATTTTGTGCCGCAAAGGTAGCCCTCTAAATCGAGCCACCAAACTTTTTTCGCTTTTTTTTAAAATAAAACTACTTCGCTGACAATTCAGCCAGTTTCTTTTCCAATGCCGACTCGTCACCGTCTTTGTAGCCATTGTGCGTATAAACAATATGACCTTTTTGGTCAACAATAACTGTAAAAGGCACATTTTGACCGCCTAATTGATTTAAAAGTTGACTATTGACATCGCTGACAATGGTGTATTTCCAACGTTTTTGAGCCACCATCGGCTTTACTTTGGGCAAACCTTGTGCATTGTCAATCGTTACAGCAACCATTTCGGTGTTATAATTTTTCTGCCAACCCTCGTATTTAGGTACGATTGCTGTCAATTCTTTTTGACAAGGCGCACACCACGTTGCCCAAAAGCTGATAACCGTGATTTTATCCTTCTGCGCCAATTGTTTGGCATTAATCGGCTTCCCTTCAAGGGTTTTTAAGTTGATATCTGGTAATTGTTTTTGGGCAAATACTAAAATTGAGAGTGCTGTAAAGATGAGTGTAAGAATGTTTTTTTTCATGTTAATCACAGATTTAAACTGATTTTTAAGATTTTATTGACTACTTTTTCAATAGTAGTGGATGCAAAGATAAACGTTAGTTATCACAAAAAAATTACCACCCCTCAGTATTGATTATTGTTGAATGACTATTAATTATTTAGCGGTACAATAATCAATAGTCATTCAACAATAATTATTCACAAAACATTTATAGTTAAAATCGTGTGAATGCCGAATATGATTCCGTTAAAAAGGGTTAAATGATTCCTTCAATCGGTTAATTGTCCGTTAAGTTGTGTGTTAATATTTGCATGTGTGGCAATAACAAAGCGATATTTATATCAGAAATCAGACGGAAACGGCTCATTTCAAAAAGCGAAAACCTATTTCTAAAAATCCTTTAAATGTTTCAGTCATGAAAAAACTAAACGCCTTTGCCATTGCCTTTTTTACCCTCTATCTCGTCCTTTTCAGTGCGTGTAAAAGTCCACAAAAATCCTTCGAAAACGGCAATTATGACCAAGCTGTTGACCAAGCTGTTGAGCGTTTACGCAAAACAAAGGTGAAAGAACGCGACGTAGCAACCCTCGTTGAAGCCTTCAATTATATCAATAAAAAGGAAACCGAAAAGTTGGGTCGCCTTCGTTTGGACAACAATCCTGAACAGTGGGATGCTATTTTTAACCTCGCCTCAAGCATCAATCGTCGCCAAGAAGCCGTGCGTCCACTATTGGCAATGAACGATGAAAAATATTTTGGATTGCTCGAAAACCTCCGTTTTACTGAGGGGGTCGGTGCAACGATAGCGGAAGCACATGAAGGCGCAGCCGCCTATTTGTACAACCGTGCTTATGATAAATTAGACATTGCAAAATCGGGCAATCGTCTCATGGCTCGTGAAGCTTACAATGATTTTAATGCCATTTCAAAGTATTATGCTTCATATAAAGACACAAAACAGTTGAGTAACGAGGCTTATGCACTTGGTATCAACCACGTCTATGTTAAAGTAGAAAACGACAGCCGTGCCTTTCTTCCTGCTGATTTTGAGCGTGAATTGGAAAGCATTTTTGTCCGAGACATCAATGAAATGTGGGTAAAATACCACACATACAAGGATGAAAACTTGCGTTATGACTATACCATCGTGGCTCGGATGACCAATATAGATGTCAGTCCGAACCGTGAACGTCGTGACCACCACATCGAAGAAGCACAAGTGGAAGATGGTTTTGAGTATGTGTTGGACAAAAACGGCAATGTCAAAAAAGATTCATTGGGCAATGACATTAAAACAAAAAAATTTCGCTGGGTACGTGCTGATGTGTTTGAAGTTTTCCAAACAAAAGAAGCAAGAGTAACAGGCATTGTCGAGTATTTTGACAACCGCACCAAAGAACGTGTCCTTAGCCGTCCAATCGAATCAAACGCTCTATTTAATAATGTTTTTGTTCATTTTGAAGGCGACCGTCGGGCTTTACGGAAAGAAACAGCAAGTTGTTTAGGTCGTCGTCCTGTATCTTTTCCAACAGATGAAGCTTTATTGATGACAGTTGTTGACAATATGAAGCAAAGGACTAAAAGCCTGATACGCGACAATGATTATGTCGTTGCAAGATAGTTTGAACTTTCAAAATTGGTGAAAAGCGGCTTTCTTACTGAGGGGGTCGCTTTTTTTGTTTGAAAATAAACAATTACTTTTGTAAAAAATTAAAAGATATGACCGTCATAATAGAAGATAAAAAAGTCCGTATTCGCAATCCTAAGTTGTTGACTTATGATGACTATGCAAAACTTACACCGCCCGACAGCGGCAATTATGAACTACACAACGGAAAAATTGTTTTTATGCCAACTCCCTCCGCAATCCCTCAAGCCATTTCGATGAATTTGTCTATTCAAATTGGACAATTTATAAAAAAAATCAATTAGGTCGCTTATTGGCAGCACCTATGGATACTATTTTTTCACCACATGATACGCTTCAGCCCGATTTACTCTTTATATCGAAAGAACGAGAGCATATCATTAAAAAAGTGGTTGAAGGCGCACCAGATTTGGTTATTGAAATAAAATCTCCTGGCAATACCCCAACATCTATGAGTTATAAAAAGCACGTTTATGAATCCATTGGTGTTAAAGAATATTGGTACGTTTTACCTGAAAAACAATCCGTCATTCAATATGAAAACATTGAAGATGAATTAGTTAGAAAAAATGTTTTGATTATAGGTGATGTACTTAAATCATTTATGATTGCTGGTTTTGAAATGCCACTAACAGATATTTTTGAATAATTTTATACACTCTTTTCTTTCAAAAAGCGACTTCCTACTGAGGGGGTCGCTTTTCTTTTTATTTTTGCCAAAATATGAAACTCGCTGTCATAATTGTCAACTATAACGTTCGGCACTTTCTCGAACAAGCCCTGCTTTCGGTACGAAAAGCATCGGTAGGTCTTGACGTTGAGACGTGGGTTGTGGACAATAACTCGGTTGACGACTCGGTAGCGATGGTGGAAGAGAAATTTCCAGAAGTACAGCTCATCGTCAATAGAGAGAATGTCGGTTTTTCAAAAGCCAATAATCAGGCGATTCGTGTATCAACTGCGAAGTATGTCCTTTTGTTGAATCCAGATACTGTAGTGCAACAAGACACCTTTCATAAAACATTGGCTTTCATGGATTTGCATGAAGATATTGGCGGCATGGGTGTTCGGACGATTGATGGATCCGGTACTTTTTTACCTGAATCAAAACGAGGATTTCCGTCACCATGGGTTGCCTTTTGTAAGTCGTTTGGATTGTCTCGTTTGTTTCCAAAATCGCCTATTTTCAATGGTTATTATTTGGGGCATTTGTCTGAAACAGGCACCTACCCTATTGATGTTTTGGTCGGTTCTTTTATGCTGATGCGGCGGTCTGTTTTAGACAAAGTCGGCTTATTAGATGAAGACTTTTTTATGTATGGAGAAGATATTGACCTCTCGTATCGCATCGTTAAAGGGGGTTTTAAAAATTATTATTTTGGCGGCACAACGATTATACATTACAAAGGTGAATCGACTAAAAAAGGGAGTTTGAACTATGTTCGTGTTTTCTATGGTGCGATGATAATTTTTGCAAAAAAACACTTTAGAGGACAAAAAGCGACCGCGTTTATCACTTTAATGCAAGCAGCTGTGTGGATAAGAGCAATGATGACGGTGTTGACGCATTTTTTCCAAACGCTTTTCCTCCCTCTGGCAGATACTGCCTTGATTTTCATGGGCTTATGGTGGCTCAAAAGTTTTTGGTCGAGCTACTATTTTAATGATTCTGACTATATCAAACCTGATTTTTTGTTGATTAATGCGCCCATATATACTGCTATATGGTTGTCAAGCATTTATCTAAGTGGTGGTTATGACACTCCTCTTTCTTTGCGTCGCATACTGAGGGGGGTATTTGTCGGCACTATTTTATTAGCTGCGGTTTATGGTTTTTTAGATTTAAGCCTTCGTTCATCTCGTATGTTGATTGTTTTAGGTGCTTTATGGGCAGCTGTTTCTGTTCTTTCTCTTCGTTTTTTGATTCATTTCATAAAAAATAAAAATTTTAAGCTGGGTACTGAGGGGGTCAAAAACTTAGTGATTGTTGGGTCAAAAACAGAAGTGGAAAGAGTCAAAACGCTGCTCAATAATGTCGGTGTTCTCAAAAATCATATTGGCATAGTCAGTCCTGAAGAAACGGATGACCACCATGCTTTCTTAGGTAGTTTGCGACAATTGGATGAAATTGTTAGGATTTACCGCATTGAAGAGGTTATTTTTTGTTCAAAAGATGTGGCAACAAACGATATTATGGCTTGGATGAGTCGCCTTGGAGCGGGTATTGAGATGCGAATTGTGCCAGAAGAAAGTATGTCTATCATTGGTTCTTCTGATAAAAATACACGTGGCGAACTCTATACGATTGACATTCGTTTCAATATTGCACAACCTGTGCATAGGCGCAATAAGCGGCTTTTAGATTTGATGCTTGGGTGTTGGTTTTTGGTTTTTGGTTACTGGTTATTGGTTGTTTTTGCAAAAAATCGTTTGGTTTTATTAAAAAACATCCTTCATTTGATAATCGGTAAACGCAGTTTAGTTGGTTATACTGAGGGGGTCGCCGACAATTTACCGAAACTAAAAAAAGGCATTTTATCGCCTATTGATGTAGTTAACAAGACCGTTCTGAATGAACCGACAATTAAGCGTCTTAATTTTTTATACGCCAAAGATTATGATGTTTGGCGTGATGTGGAAATCATTTGGCAGAGTTGGCGAAAAGTGTAATGGTGAATATTTTAATGGTGAATGGTGAATGGTGAATATTAACAATCATTCACCATTCGCCATTAAATTATTCACCATTAAATTATTCACCATTAAAATTAAGACACCATCACTTCATCAGATTGTACGGAATCACTCTTCAAAGAATTCGGTCCAATCGTTTTGGCACGAACGACCAATTTAGAACCAAAAGGTAAATTCAATTCCATTTTTTTACCCTCATTGTACAAGCCATTTTGCCATTCGCCGCCATTGAGTTGCAATTCAAAGGCAGTGGTGACCGCATATTGGGCTTTTTCCCATTCCACGATCATGATGTTGCGGCGTTGGTCATTATAGACCCTCAAATTAGTGGGTGGAAGGACGTAAGTGACATTTTGACGTTCAGGCGTTTTGTTGAGCGTAAAACCCACATCTGTTTTCAACTTGTCATACTCATTTTTTGTCCATTCGGCATCCATCAATTTAGCGATGCGCACCAAGGCATCGTACAGGGCTTCTTTGGCGATGTCTTTGGCTTCCGTCGCTTCTTTAGCCTTGTTTTTACTTCTGATAAGCGCCGCTTGGAATGTTTCCGCGTAGGCATACATAGCCGTCACGGCTGTTTGACAAAAAGCATAAACGGCTTTTCCGTTTGTCGTTTCATAGACTTGGTCAGCAAAAGTCTTGAACTCGTCTTGTTTGATGCGCTTAATCGCGCTCAGGTTAATAAAACTCATTACAAAAATGATTTGAAATTGTGATTAATATGATGGTTATTACGCACACACCAAACAGCCAAGCGACTTTTTATTTGTCTGCAACAAACCAACATTTATTTGTTAATAATGAAAGCAATTTACATTTTTACATTTTCGAAAAAACAATAAATTATTTATTTTCGTGACATATAAAAAGACGTCCTACATTTAGCTCTGGGCGGCTTTATTGATGCGCTCTTCCATTGTTTCCGTTTAGTTTTTAGTTTTTTGCAACTTGCAACAAGTCATTGCAAGCTGCAATAAGTCATTGCAAGCTAACAACAAGTCATTGCAAGCTGCAATAAGTCATTGCGTGCTAACAACAAGCCATTGCAAGCTGCAATAAGTCATTGCGTGCTAACAACAAGTCATTGTAAGCTGCAATAAGTCATTGTGTGCTAACAACAAGTCATTGCAAGCTGCAATAAGTCTTTGCAAGCTAACAACAAGTCATTGCAAGCTGCAATAAGTCATTGCGTGCTAACAACAAGCCATTGCAAGCTGCAATAAGTCATTGAGTGCTAACAACAAGTCGTTGCGAGCTTGTAACAAGTTATTGCATTCTGCAAAACTTGATTTTTCCTATCAAAATTTGAGAAAATGTTATGGATAAGTGGTTTTTGGCTTATGCCAAGGCAATTATACTGAGGGGGTGCTTTTGAGGCTTGTAAAAAACAGAAGATTGTTATTTGTGACGGGAATACGGATAAAAATGAATGTGAAAAAGTCGGTAACTTTTTTGAAATAAAGGCTAAAAAATTAAAACCATAGTTAGGAAAAGGCTTCCGCCCGTTTGTATTATATTTATGAGTAAGACTTAATGAAAAATAATTGGATTTATGTTTGGTGGAGTTTGGGAATATTTCTTATATGCCAAGAATCATATTTGTAAATTTATTTTATACTTTTGTATGGTTTTACTCTTTCTTGTATTGTCGTAATTTTATTGCTGTACAGAATGTAAATATTAAGCAATCATAAAAATTCAAAATGGAAGAAAAACGACTCGTAGATAGAATAAGAGAATCAGGAGGGCATACTGATATTGGGACAGGTGAAGACGGAGCAATTGTAGAAATAAAAAATATTGGTGGGCGGCTTTTGATTATAAAGGAAAGGTCTATATACGAAATGGTATTTGCAGATACTATTGACCCAGAAAGAACGAACATCAATCTGCCACCTACAATTCATAAATTAGTAATTGACAAAGGAACAGAATCAGAAAC
Source organism: Saprospiraceae bacterium (assembly GCA_031411275.1). Taxonomy (GTDB): domain Bacteria; phylum Bacteroidota; class Bacteroidia; order Chitinophagales; family Saprospiraceae; genus JAAFJT01. Next base: position 8,962 of record JANOAU010000190.1, read on the forward strand.
TGTTTCAAGAACTTTTATTACCGCAAAAACTTTATTTAAACCTGAATATATTTTAGGCTCAATTAATTGTAATAAGGTTTTGAGTTTAACAATTGATATGCTTTCCGAGATTTCAATCCTTGAAAAAGAGATTAAAGAATATCAAGAAAACGAAGAAAGAGCAGCCAGTGAATATGAAAAAAGAAGAAGCCAAAAAAGCTCATTTGAACTTCCAACAATAGTAAACCTTGAATCAAGATGTAAAACAATTTTTCAAAAGGTAGACCATATTGAACAAATTTTAATGGAAATAATAGCACAATTTTATACAAATCAGGGCTTGAGCAAGCAATCTCATTTTCCAAAGCTTTACGAAATCTTGAAAACAAAATATGGTGAAGAAGATGGCTTTGTAGGATTTATCAGTGGTACACTCCCTTTTATGAAAATGATTAGGGAGCTAAGAAACGCACTTGACCATAGACTCACCACAATAAAAGTCACAGATTTTGAATTGCAAACAGACGGCAATATCCTGACACCAATTATAGAATTGAAGCATAAAGAAGTCAAACTGGATAGAACCCCTTTAAGCGACTTCCTTGAAATTACTATTGTGAATATTATAGAAATAATTGAAACGGCATTTGCTTTTTTGGCAGCCTATAATGTTAGAATTGATACAATAATGCCATGTCAAATAAGACTTATTCCAGAAGAGAAAAGGCGGTATAAATTCGTTAAATATTGTTTTTGGACACCGATTGGAGAAGAAGGGTTTTATAATCAATAATAAAAGACAGTAAACCAATCTTTATGTAAATTTAAATTAATTAAATATGAATAATGTTAATCATCTTCAAAGCGAATTAGAAAATTTAGTAGGGGTTGATACTTTACGCAGAATTCAAAAATTTCTTGTTGTGTTTTCAAGATTTGAATTTACATTACAAAATCAAGGGTTAATTTATAATCACCGATATGCAGATTGGAGAACATTTGCACAACTTTTAGATACATTATTCGATAAATCTTCGTCAAATGAATTGGAGAATGCTTGTGATTATCTAATGGCTTTTCCACCAAATGAATATAGTGGAACTATTTGGCAGCCATTACGATTGCCAACTAGCCTTAGTCTCTGTCAAAAACTAATTCGTTATATACAAACTATTAGGAATAATCTATTTCATGGAGGGAAAGTTCCATTTGACCTAATCAGAGATACTGAACTTATCAATTCCGCATTAATTATATTGGATTATTGTATTTCGATTAGTCCCACGAACATAATAACTGCTTTTTGGTCAGGTCTGACGCCACCTGAATTATAAATGTTTAATAATATTGGATTAATGTTCAAAAGAGTATATTTGAAAACTAAGAAATACAGCAAAAAAGTTCGAAAATAGAAGAAAAGCATCAAAAATATTCTAACCGATTTCAGTCTTATGACACTTAAAAATTACAAGTATGGCGAAGCGACAGACGTTCTATATTGAAGGTAAAACTTTTCAGACAAAAGCAGAGTTTAAGGATTTTGTTAAAACAATCTTGAACAAATACGAACTCAATAAACCAATTGATGCGGCAGACTTTCTATTTATTTCTGAATTGCTCAAACGTCACCCAGAATATGATAGAAAAATCGGTAGCGGTATAAAAGCAATTGTCATTAAAATAGACGGTAATTGGGGTAAGACGAGGTGCTTTCATATTCAACGAACTGACGGAACGGAAACAGATTTTAGTTACATCCACTGTATTGACTACGATACAAGTAGAGAGCCAATGAAAATGTTTAAACAATCATCTCGTAGTGCAGTTAAAGACCAAATAATATCTCATCTTTCAAATTATATAAGTCGCACTAAAGACAGAAACGGCAATATTATTTGCCAAAAGTCACAAGCAAAAATCAATAAAGAGCAAGCAGAAGTTGACCATATTCCGCCAATAACCTTTGACAGAATTGTATCAGATTTCCTATTAATAAAAAATATTGAGCCATCTAAAATTGAGTATATAGGCTTTGGCGACAATGAATATCGTAAAGAATTTAAAGACGAGAATCTAAAAATAGAATTTGCAAACTATCACAAGCAAGTTGCAAAACTTAGAATTATCAGTAAACAAGAAAACTTGACGCAAAAGAAGAAAAATTTTGATGAGCAATTAAAAATTGAATTCTAATATACCAGATTATTGTATTTTTAATGTTGATGAAAAAATGGATACATTTACTACAAAAAGTACCTCTTTATATTCACAAAAAGTTAGTGAACCTATTATTATTGAAGAAGGAACAGTAACGAGAAGGATATTTATAGCAGAGACAAATGATAAAAAGCTTTTTCAAGGTGAGACAGTTAGTGGAATAATAGTTCATCAGCGAAAGAAAAAAAATGATGAATGGGAAGATATAGATTCGATTAACTTAGCTACCCTAAAAGGAGGAGAAGGCATTAAAATTAAATTTGATAGCTCGCAACTCAAAAAATTATATGAAGGCTTAACTAAACTTTATGCCTTAGCTGACGAAGGTGTTAAATGGGGAAAAAATGATTATGTTGTAGGTACACCTTATGAACTAATAAGCGTTCCAGCGAAAAGAAAAGAGCAAATTGAAAAATTATTGAGAGAAAATTATGGCGAAGAAATTTGGGAGGAATTAGTGTTGTCAAATCCAAATTTAGCAACAAAATTAGCTTTGGCTAAAATACAAACAGATAGAGAATTAGTATTAAAAGAATTTGAAGAAAGTATAAATGATGAGAATAAAAATGAAAATTTCTGGCAAAAATTTTTCACTGAAAACGATTGGATTTTCGGCTATGGTCTTCAATATAAATTTTTAAATATAACTACTGACCAACCAAATTATGGTGCAGAGAAATATACAGGAATTGGAAAACAAAAAGGTGACTTTTTGACATCATCTGAATCAAATGATGCTAAATTTACTGTATTAGTTGAGATAAAAAAACCAAGTACAGATTTATTAGCTAAGACACCTAAAACTGGAGAGAGAATTAGATATAGAAATGGAGCTTGGCTTTTAGGAAGTGAGGTTTTAGGAGGAGTTTTACAACTTCAAATAAATTGTAAGACTTGGCAAAGAACATCTGATGAACCTCAAAATTACGAACTTATTGAACACCATATTTACACAGTTCAACCGAAAGGAATATTAATTATTGGAAATTCTAATCAATTGCAAGATAGAGAGCAAGCTACTTCTTTTGAACTATTCAGGAGAAATTTATCGAACTTAGAAATAATTACTTTTGATGAATTGTACGAGAGGGCAAAATTTATTGTATTTAAAAAGCAAGAGGAAGAAAATAATGAAGTGAAAGCAGATGAGGATAATGATTTACCATATTAAGAATAAAAACTTAGTATGCACTGCACTATAACAAAATAGAAGCCCATGAGACAGAATTACTAATTCTGTCTCACTTTTCTTTACTGAGGGGTACTATTCGTTGACTCATTCTGTATTTCCATGTCGTTTTTGAGACAAAAGTTATAACGATTCGCTCATTTTCACAACAGCCCCCAAAAAACAGTTGGTTCAAGTTGCTTCTTTCCTTTAACGCAACTATCAAAAGGGGATTCAGATTCGTGAAACAAAAGCACAACACACCCTTCAGTAAAACATACAAAAAAGCCTTACAGTCCGTTTACCGTTCTACAAGGCTTTTTTAATGAAAATACTGAGGGGGTATCAAATGAAAAATAAAAAGCGTAAATTTGCTACGAACAATCATTATGACAAAACAAAACCGATAGAGGTATGGCAAGAGATTTTTTTCACCAAGTAGTAAGGGAAGCGTTAGAAGCTGATGGCTGGACGATTACGGCTGACCCATTTATAATAAAAACAATTGGATTAAGATTAGAAATAGATTTAGCAGCCGAGCAAGTGTTTGCTGCCGAAAAAGGCAAGGAAGAGATTGTTGTAGAAGTCAAAAGTTTTTTGAGTAAATCGAAATTAGCTGATTTTTATGAAGCAAAAGGAAAATACGATACATATCGTTACGGGCTTATAGAAGCCCCGATTAATAAAAAAATATATTTAGCCATTGAAGAAACCATTTTCAATACCTTCTTCAAAAAGCCCCTTATTAAAACCATCGTTGAAAAAGACCATATTGATTTAATCATTTTCAATAGCATCACAAAAAGAATTGTCAAATGGATAGTAAATTAGAGTCTTATCGTTCAATTATCGTAAAGATTTTGCAGGAATATGCAGAAATGCCTTATACGAACCCCAATCCACAAAATGAATTGGAAGAGCAACTGATTATTGATACCAAACATGACCATTACCAAATCCTCAATATTGGTTGGGAAGGAACCCAACGGGTTTACTATCCTATTTTTCATATTGATATTAAAAACGGCAAAGTTTGGGTACAAGAAGATGCTTCTGACTCTGATTTAGTGGGAAAATTGGAAGCACAAGGTATTGATAAGTCTGACATCGTATTGGCTTTTCAAGCGCCTTATAATCGCCCTTATACGGGTTATGCCGTAGCATAAATGTTTCTGCTTTGCAACAAGAAGAATATCTGCTTCGGGTTTGTTCAGAAGTGGAGAAGTTTGTGAAGCAATAAGGAAACAATCGATATTAAAAAGCCTTGCAGTCCGTTTGTCGTTCTGCAAGGCTTTTTGTTTGTTATTAAAATATTTATCTTGCTAAAAAGAACAAACGAAAGTGTTCCAATTCGGTCAACTCTTGTTGGATAAAACGGTTGAATAAACGGTCACCGACTTGTTCGCGCAAGGCCGAAATACCGACATCAATCAAACGCAAGCCCGTTGGTGTTAGAAAGATATTATCAAAAGTGAGTCCTGGCATATCTGAAGGACGGCGTAAATCCCGATGAACAAAGCCTTGTTTATGCAATTGGTGTAAAGCGTCTTCAAAAACATCTAACCACAATTCACGGCGTTCATATTCGTAAGCTCGAAAATCCATGGGGTAGAGCCTTTCCATAACCAACATTTCAGCTTCTTCATTGAGTTCATCAAGCCGAATAAAACGTACAAGTAAATCATTCACCTTATTAGCGAATTGCAATTTGAGTGACTCCGAACCAATATCAGAGCGTGTATCGCCTGTAAATATTTTACCAACTTCTGTTTCAGAAAGCGCAATGACTGTATTGTTAGCCCCAGATGACAGTGTTTGTGGATAACGTTTTTTCATAATCAAGTCGTCATATAATAAATGAAGCAACAAAATTAAACATTTTAACTCAAAATGGGAGATAGATTCAAACTTCACTTCCCCTTCTTCAAAGTCGGCGCACCCTCCTTAATCACCTCCACGACTGAGGGGTCGAGCAAAGTGGACGTATCGCCCAAATTGGAGACATCGCCTTCGGCAATTTTCCTTAGAATGCGCCTCATAATCTTTCCAGAACGGGTTTTGGGCAAGCCTTGGACAACTTGAATAATGTCAGGCTTGGCGATGGCACCGATTTGTTTGGTTATTTCTATCAAAACCTCATCTTTAAATGTCTGTTCGCTCTTAATATGTCTGTCTGTAATGACAAAAGCATATATCCCTTGCCCTTTTATATCGTGCGGATAACCCACAACTGCCGATTCGACAACGAAAGGATGTTTGCTTATGGCATCTTCAACTTCCGCCGTACCGATGCGGTGTCCCGATACATTGATGACATCGTCCACGCGGCCGATGATGCGATAATAGCCGTCTTCATCTCGTTTTGAACCATCGCCTGTGAAATAATAGCCTTTGTAAGGACCAAAATACACCTCTTGACAGCGTTTGTGGTCGCCATAAGTCGTGCGAATGATACTGGGCCAAGGATATTTGATGCACAATAGACCTTCTACGTTATCGCCTTCGATTTCCTTTCCTTCGGGTGTCAACAAACACATTTGAACGCCTGGGAGGGGTAAAGATGCCATGGTCGGCTTCAAAGGTGTGACGTTGGGAATCGGTGAAATCATAATGCCTCCTGTTTCAGTTTGCCACCAAGTATCCACCAACGGGCAACGGCTTTTGCCTATGTATTTGTAATACCATTGCCAAGCCTCCTCGTTGATAGGTTCGCCCACCGAACCGATTATTTTCAGGGAACTTAAGGAATAAGGCGCCACATATTGCAATCCTGCACCCATGAGTGAGCGAATGGCCGTGGGTGCGGTATAAAATTGATTGACTTTTAATTTATCAATGACATCCCAAAAACGACCTGCATCGGGATAAGTCGGTATGCCTTCAAACATAACCGTTGTAGCACCCGCAAGGAGTGGCCCATACAAAATGTAGGAATGTCCCGTAATCCAACCGATGTCGGCCGTACACCAAAACACATCGTTTTCACCAACTTGAAAGACTTGTTCAAAAGTATATTTTGTATAAACCATATAACCCGCCGTCGTATGCACCACGCCTTTAGGCTTGCCCGTTGAGCCTGATGTGTAAAGGATGAACAACATATCTTCTGCATGAACGGTGACCGCTTCACATTCTGTGGAGGCTTTAGCCATTTCGTCGTGTCCCCATGTGTCGCGCCCTTCTTTCCAGTTCACATAATTACCCACTCTTTTGAACACAATGACCGTAGATACTGAGGGGGTCTTTGCCACCGCTTCATCAACGATATTTTTTAAAGACAATTCTTTGTTTCCTCTGAAAGCACCGTCTGCTGTCACAATAATTTTTGCTTGTGCATCATTCACACGGTCGGCAAGGGCTTGTGCAGAAAAACCACCAAAAATGATGGAATGAATGCCCCCAATACGCGCACAAGCCAGCGTTGCTATCGCCAATTCTGGAATCATGGGCATATACAAACACACACGGTCGCCTTTCACCACGCCGTAACTCTTTAAAACATTCGCAAATTGGCATACTTTGGCGTGTAACTCTCGATAGGTTAATGTTATGCCATCATCATTAGGGTCATTGGGTTCCCAGATGATAGCGGGTTTATCGCCTTGTGTTTCGAGGTGACGGTCTAAGGCGTTTTCGGTTATGTTCAATTGTGCGCCTATAAACCACTCAACTTTGTAATCGTTAAAATCCCAATCCACCACTTTGTCCCATTTTTTGCGCCAAACGAATTGTTCGGCTTGCTCTGCCCAAAAGCCTTCGGGGTCTTCGACACTGTGTTTGTAGGTTTGTTGGTATTGTTCAAACGACTTAATTAGGTTAGTCATATTTTAAGGATTTATGATTGAAAATTAGACATGATGACCAGAGTTTACGAATTAACAGGATTTGCACACCTGTAGTTGTTGTCAATAATTATTTTGGATTATAATTCTTTGACGTATAAAAGTAGTATTTTTTCCAAATTCAAAACCACTTTACGCCGTTCTTTAAAAACTGCTTTTGTTGAGGTTTAAATTTAGGAACATAACTTATTGATTATCAATAAAAAAAAGCAGCTTTTTCTAAAATGTAGAAAAAGCTGCTTTGAGGCACTTTATACTGAGGGGGTGAAAAATTTAACTTCTAATCGCTTCAACGGGATCCATCCGCGAGGCACGTAAGGCAGGTATAAAACCAGAAATCACACCTGACAAAATAGCTACAAAAAGAGTGGTTATAATATTGGCAAAAGAAACATACATCTCAAAAGCACTAATCATGGAAACCAATTTCAAGACGCCCCAAACGGCCACAAGTCCCATTAAACCACCTATCAAGCATAAAACGATAGATTCTATCAAAAACTCAAGCAAAATAGCACTTTGTTTTGCACCCAATGCTTTTTTGATACCGATGATGCTTGTCCGTTCTTTGACCGATACAAACATGATATTGGCAACGCTGAATATACCGACAAGCAAGGCAAATCCACCAATTATCAAGCCTACAACATTCAATGCACCAAAAACAACAGCTAAGGGTTCGGCAAACATTGTCATCGAGTTCATCGAAAAATTTTCTTTTTCACTCGGCTTGATATGGCGTGTTTTACGCATAGCGACAATAATATCGTCTTTTAGACGCTCTTCTGTGATGCCGTCTCCTGCCTTTACTTGTAAGGTGCCGGCAAACAACCGATTTGGTTTGACATTCACGATCGACCGTGCTAATTCAAAAGGAATCATCGCCACATTGTCATAGTTCATTATTTTTATCAAATCTTTACCCGATTCCTTTAAAACGCCTACAACCACCATATTACGCCCAAAAACTTTGACCTCCCGATCTATGGGGTCGCCCTCATCGCCAAAAAGTTCTTTGGCAACTTTATACCCTAAGATGACTCGTCTCGCGCCTGAATTATATTCCTGTGGTGAAAAAAAACGCCCCGATTCGTATTCCATACTGTGAAAATTATCATAGTCTTCAGTCACGGCTACGCCATAAGCCCCTTCAACACTGTTTTTCAGATACTTTACAGTCGTCGTGTTGACGAAAAGGGAATACACAACTGACTTAGCGGTTGTGAGGTTTTCAGACAGATTTTTGAAATCTGTGAAATTCGGATTGGGGCGACGGGCGTATTTCCAATAGTTTTCTCCCGGGTTTTCATTCCACGGCATTTTAGAAAGATAAATAACATCGTTACCCAACTTTGAAAAACTGCGGCGCACATTGTCCTCCAAGGAGTCAACGGCAGATTTGACAGCGATGATGCAAAAAATGCCAATCATAACGCCCAAAAGCGATAAAAATGACCGCATTTTATTGGTCATCAATTGTTGGAAGGCTTGTTTGAAACTTTCGCGTAAGACATACATATTCAGTAAATTAGCTGTTCTCAAAAGTTATTTTGACACCCCTCAGTATAAGAGACGTTTAAATCACAATTTTGCAAAAAATTATGATTTCTAAGTACATTAAATAGATGAATCTTCTTATTATATCTGCAAACGTGCTGAAAATAAAAAGTATCGGCTTCTTTAACACCTATTTCGTACAAAATATCTACTTTTGACACTTCATGAAACCTATATTTTAAATCCTAAAATTGGAATAAAAATCATGTCATTAGTCAATCGTGCTGCCGCAGAACTAAAAGGAGACCGTGTTATTTGGGCCATCGTCGCCGTGCTTGCTTTGTTTTCTATATTGGCCGTTTACAGTTCATCGAGTATGGTGGCGTTCCAAAAACGGGGCGGTAATACAGAATTTTACCTCATAAAACAAGTCACCATATTGACCATAGGCTTGATTATCACCTATGCTGCCTATATGCTACACTACAAAAGGTATAGTTTGTGGGCACCTTATATGCTTGCCATCATCGTTCCTTTGTTGATGCTTACCTTAATTCTCGGTCCAGAAATAAATGGCGCAACACGATGGCTCATCGTACCCGGTATTGGTTTATCGTTTCAGACATCCGACTTGGCAAAAATTGCGCTCATCACCTATATTGCGCGTTCCATAACCGCTAAACAAGACCATATTGCTGATTTTCAGAGTGCTTTTGTGCCGATTATCGTACCTATCATCCTTGTTTGCTTCCTTATTGCACCTTCCGACCTTTCGACAGCCTTAGTGATTTTTGTAACATGTATGCTTATGATGTTTATCGGACGTGTAGCGATGCAATACATTTTTTTATTGATTTTTTGCGGTTTTGTCTCCTTTGCAGGATTAATTGTCCTTGACAGAATTAAACCGGGCATCATCAGAACGGATACATGGGTCAACCGTATGCGTGATTTTATTGAAAACTCGGACGGTCAACCGCAAACGCAACTCGCTAAAATGGCCATCGCCAAAGGCGGTTTCTTTGGCAATGGCCCTGGCAATTCCATACAGAAAAACTTTTTACCTATGGCTTATACCGACTATGTGTATGCCGTTATTATAGAAGAATACGGCTTAATAGGCGGTATTTTGATAATGGGTTTATATGTCCTTTTGTTTATGCGGGTCGTCCGATTGGTAACGAAATCCCCTAAGACCTTTCCGGCCATGCTGGCTATGGGGCTGTGTCTGATATTGACGATACAAGCCTTAGCAAACATGGCCGTGAGCGTTCATCTCGTGCCTGTCACAGGTCTGCCTATGCCGATGGTTTCGATGGGTGGCACGTCACTTTTGTTTAGTTGTTTGGCTTTGGGTATGATATTGAGCGTCTCAAAATTTATAGAAACAGAAAAATGAGGAAACTACTGCGCACTTTTTACCGCCTTTTCATCAAAAATCGCTTCATTCGATGGACTTGGATGTTGGCAATAGTCCTTTTTGGTGTGCGTTATGCAACCGAACGAGGTTTGGCTTGGAAAAAGACACCCCTCAGTAAAACCATTGTTTCGATACCTCCTGCTTCGGTTTCAGCCTTCACAATTAGGCAAGGCGAAGACGAGGAAACCACTTTTTCACTCGCTGATACGGGGTGGTTGGTCGTAAAAAACAATGTCACCCTACGTTTGCCCCTTGATTCTGTGCAACCGTTTTTGTCCATTTTTGAAAAAATGGACGCTATAAATGTGAATGTGCTGACTGATACAGAGTTTGAACACCTCAAAACAAAACAACATACAGAGATAACCCTTACGCAATCAAACAATACAAATCATTCATTTTCAGTTTTTTATACACAATATGACTCGTTGTCAAATCAAATTTTGACGTTTATTAAATTGCCAAACGAAAATGCTTTACAAGGCATAAAAGGAGATTTATTGCCTATTTTTAATAAAAATTTTGATGATTATAGAAACAAAACGCTTTTAAATATCGCCAAAGACAGTATCCTCAAGTTGACTTTTTCATCCCCGATGGACACTTTTTCTTTTATCAAACGCAACGACAATTGGATACCGCAAAATATACAGTACCGTCTTTTTCAAACCGCCTTTCAAGAATATCTGCAAAACGTGTCCATACTGAGGGGGGCAAAATTCTACGATGGCGACCGCGATATATTGACTTCTCCTAAAATTCAGAATCAACTCTTCGTTTATTTGCCTTCTGATACAATAGTTTTAACCAATTATAAGTTAGAAAAAGGTTATATTTTTCACTCAACTCAAAACAATGAGGCATTTTTTAGGGTTGACACAACGACTGATATATTTCCTAATCTTTCAAATTTTTTGATTGTAAAATAGCTTTTTGTCCTTATCAATAAGACTATTCACATTGAACTTTTACGCAATACCCAATGACTCTTTACATAATTCGACACGGCGAAACAGAACACAACCGCAAAGGCATCGTGCAAGGCAGTGGCGTGGATTCTGAACTCAACAACATCGGGCATAGTCAAGCACGTTTGTTTTATCAATATTACAAAAATGTGTCTTTTGACTATATCATCACATCCAATTTGAAACGGACACATCAAACCGTTCACCCGTTTTTAAAACGCGGTACGCATCATGAGTGGATAAAAATGTCTGAACTCAATGAGATTTCATGGGGTGTCCATGAAGGACATTCGTTCAATGAGCAGTCGCATGGCAATTATAAAAAACTCATGACTGACTGGGATTCAGGCATTTATGAGTCCAGAATTGAACAAGGCGAGTCCGCTTCAGAGTTGCATCAGCGCGTCAGCCAAGCCGTTGAGGCATTAAAAGGCAATGGTTATCAAGGTAAAAATATTTTGCTCTGTACGCACGGGCGCACGCTGCTCTGTTTGTTGACCATTCTCAATGAACACCCCCTCAGTAAAATGAGCCAATTTAAACATCAAAATACAGGTCTTTACAAAGTGCATTATGTGGGCGATGAATTTATATTTGAATTAGAAAATGACGTGCGGCATTTGAAATATGAAATATAGTGAATGTAGCTGTTTTGTCTTCGACGAAATAGCTTTTTTTAACCCTTCATCTAATAAATTGCTTGGGGTTTGATTGAAATGTTACTTTTGAGGTATGTTACTAAAAAGTTTTTCTTTCATCTACAAACTAATTACACATGTTAAAATTCAATCAAACCAAGCACTTTTTTTTTATATTTAGCCTAATTTCAAGCATGATGGCTTACGCACAAGACACTTACAAAACGCCACCCAAACCTTTAGCCGACTTAGTAAATGCCCTACCGACCCCCTCCGTATCGGTCAATGCAAAAGGCACTTTGATGCTCATCATTGAGCGTTCTGACTTGCCGAGTATTGCAGATTTGGCGCAACCAGAGCTAAAATTGGCAGGTTTACGTATCAACCCTTTGACGAACGGCGGCAGCCGACAGTCTTATTCGCTCAATTTGAAAATTAAAAAATTGAGTGATAACACGGAAACACAAGTCACGGGCTTACCTAAAGATCCAAAACTCGGTTTCTTATTATGGTCGCCCGACGAAACAAAAGTGGCGTTCACGCATACCACCGACAACAAAATCGAGTTGTATGTCCTTGACATTGCTACGGCTAAAGCAGCTAAATTGAGCGATTTAGGCATCAACGCCATCCTTGGTTCTGCTATGTCATGGTTGCCCGACAGCAAAGGGCTTTTGGTAAAAGCCACTGTTGCCAATCGCGGTAATGCACCCGAAGTCAGTCGCGTCCCTGTGGGTCCTAATGCACAAGAGAATATGGGCAAAAAAGCACAAGCACCCACTTATCAAGACTTGTTGAAAAACGCCACGGATGAACGCCTTTTTGAATATTACAGTACCTCTCAACTTGTGAAAGTGATGCTGAATGGCAAAACGCAAAACATCGGTTCACCTGCTATTACCCCCTCAGTAAGTCTTTCACCTGACGGCAAATATATATTGACAGAAACCATCAGTCGTCCGTTTTCATTCCTTGTGCCTTATCGTTCATTTCCAACAAAAATTGAAATTTTGGACATAAACGGTAAAAGCATCCGCACATTAGCCAACAACCCGTTGCAAGAAGACCAACCTTGGTCAAGAGATGCCACTACGCCCCATCCACGCGGCTTTTCATGGCGTCCAGATGTACCTGCAACCGTTTATTGGACAGAAGCACAAGACGGTGGGGACGCTAAGAAAAAAGTAGAGATACGGGACAAAGTATTTGCCCTTGATGCGCCATTTAATGGTGAACAGAAAGAGTTATTTGCATCAAAATTGCGTTTCAGAGGCATCACTTGGGGTAATGATAAGGTGGCTATAACATCTGAATATTGGTGGCAAACCCGTCAAACCTTGAATAAAATCATTAATCCAAGTAATCCGAGTGAGCAAAAAGTATTGTTTGATTTCTCCTCTGAAGACCGCTATAACGACCCAGGCGATCCAGAATTGAAGCGCAATCAATACGGCCGTTTTGTGTTGGATATTAACAAAAAAAATGAAATTGTTCTTTTCGGCACAGGCGCATCACCCGAAGGTGACCGCCCTTTTGCGGATATGATGAACTTGGATACGAAGGAGAAAAAACGCATTTTCCGTTCAGAAGCACCCGTTTTTGAGCGTCCAATTGCCGTTTTAGATGCTGAAAAAGGTACGCTTTTGACCACGCGTGAAAAGCCTGACGAAAATCCGAATTACTATATTCGCAACGTCAATACCAAGGAATTAAAACAAGTTACAGCGTTTCCACACCCAAATCCGCAAGTAAAAGGCATAAAAAAGCAGCTTTTGCGCTACAAACGCCCCGACGGCGTGGAGTTAAACGCCACGCTTTATTTGCCAGCAGGTTACAAAAAGGAAGATGGGCCCTTACCCACTTTCCTTTGGGCTTATCCAGCAGAATATAAGGACAAAGAAAATGCGGGGCAGGTGTCGGGTTCTGAATATCAATTCAACCGCATCAGCTATTGGGGTGCGCCCGCCATGGCAACAATGGGTTATGCCATATTAGACAATGCTTCTATTCCAATAGTTGGCGAAGGCGATCAAGAACCGAACGATACTTATATCGAGCAATTGGTGGCGAGTGCCAAAGCGGCTATTGACGAAGGCGTACGTTTGGGCGTTGTGGATGCTAATCGAGTCGGTGTCGGCGGTCACTCTTATGGTGCATTTATGACGGCTAACTTATTGACCCACAGCAATTTATTTAAGGCAGGTATTGCACGAAGCGGTGCGTATAATCGTACACTTACGCCTTTTGGTTTTCAAGCAGAGCCACGTTCTTATTGGCAAGCACAAGACATTTATAATAAAATGTCACCCTTCATGTATGCCGATAAAATGAAAACGCCGATGCTGATGATTCATGGCGAGGCAGACAACAACACAGGCACTTACCCTATTCAATCTGAACGGTATTATGCTGCACTGAAAGGCATGGGCGCAACGGTGCGTTTGGTAATGTTGCCCTACGAAAGTCATGGTTATCAAGCCAAAGAATCGCTTTTACACATGCTCGCTGAAATGAATAGTTGGATGGATAGATATGTGAAAAATACAAAGAAATTGCCTTAGGTAATGGTGAAAGGTGAATTTGCAATACGTTCATCTTTAAGCGTTTATTTACAAAATTTGGGTAAAATCAGAGAAACGTTTTTTCTAATTTAGGATATAAAAAAAATATTGACGGGGTGATTGCGAAATTATCTCGTCATTTTTTTTATTACCCCCCTCAGTATTTTCATTTGTTTGGCAGACAACAATACCTTTTATCAAGTTCTCAACTCAATTTTTTTTTTTACCTTTGAACTTTCTTTTGAAAAAACAGTTTAATAGACTGAATCAAAATTATTTATAACAATTCTAAATTTAATTGACAATGGCATTTGAATTCACAGATAAAAACTTCAAACAAGAGGCTCTTGATAGTACAGGTCTTACTGTCGTTGACTTTGGCGCAGAATGGTGTGGTCCATGTAGAACACTTGCACCTATCGTTGAAAACTTGGCAGCTGAATACGACGGAAAAGTCAAAATCGGAAAATTAGATGTTGACAACAATCCCGAAACAGCCATCAAATATGGTGTTCGTAGTATTCCAACGCTTCTTTATTTAAGAGATGGTGTAGAAGTCCTCAAAGAGGCTGGCGCACCCACTGCCGCAGCGTTAAAGGCTAAAATTGACCGCTTAATGGCTGTTCCAGCATAAAGCCACCCCTCAGTATTTTTTATGGGAAAGGGCAAACCTGCAAGTTTTTTAAACTTTGCAGGTTTTTTTTTATGCAACTGTTTGGAAAAAAACACGTTCTTGTGGTAGTTAAATGGAAATAGATTTACCAAATTTTAAAATTGGATAAATCTCAACTCAAAACCCAAAACTCAAAACTCTTCATGACAATATTTGATAATTACGAAGTAAAAGACCTCAATAACCTTGAATTATTGGCAAAACAAGTCGTTGAAGGCTTTATCATCGGCTTGCATAAGTCGCCTTTTCATGGCTTCTCTGTCGAGTTTGCAGAGCATCGCATCTACAACCCAGGAGAAAGCACCCGTAATATTGATTGGAAAGTGTATGGTCGGACAGATAAAATGTTTACAAAACGCTATGAGGAAGAGACGAATTTGCGATGCCAAATTTTGTTAGATATTTCAGGTTCCATGTATTTTCCAGATGCTGAGAATCCTGCTAAAAACAAATTGGGTTTTGCTGCTTTGGCGGCGGCGGCTTTGATGAATATGTTGATGAAACAACGAGATGCCTTTGGTTTGTCTGTTTTTGATTCAGTTGTCCATGAGCATACACGTGCCAAGTCTTCCACCACACATTATCGCTATTTGTTGAGTATTTTGGATAAATATCTGACTGAAAAGGCGTATCTGAACAAAAGAACCGAAGCCACAGCCGCTTTGCATCAAATAGCCGACAGTATTCACCGCCGTTCTTTGGTCTGCATTTTCAGCGATATGTTTGAAGACAATGATGATTTTGACAGCCTGTTTGCGGCTTTGCAACATCTGAAATACAATAAGCATGAAGTGGTTTTGTTTCATGTGGTGGATAAATCAAAAGAATTAGACTTTGCTTTTGAGAATCGTCCTACGATTTTTGTAGATATGGAATCGGGCGAAAAAATACGTTTACAGCCCAATCAAGTCAAAAGTTTTTATGTCGAACAAGTGGCTAAATTCACAGATGCCTTGAAAGCCCGTTGTTTGCAATACAAAATAGACTTTGTAGAATGTGATATAAACGCAGGTTTTAAAGAAATTTTACAAACCTATTTGGTCAAACGGACGCGGATGAATGCTTAATTGAATGGTGAATATTTTAATGGTGAATATTCACCATTCACCATTAAAAAAAATGACACTCTTGCAAAAAAGTGTCATTTTTGCTTTTTATACTGAGGGGTCATTTCACATTAAAATTCAAAACGTTATGTCATTGTTCAATCAACAACCAGGTGAACGCGTATTAGGGAGTGGCCGGCGAGTGGTATTGGCTGCTTTAATCATTGGCAGCATACTCGCTGCTACTTACCTGTATCTGTTCAAATCAAATATTCCAAGCGATATCAAGCAGGAATACGTCAAAATCCCTACAAATTCGAGTTTTGATGACCTCGTCAATCAACTCCTTACTGAGGGGGTCATCACAGACGAAGATGATTTCCAGCGTTGGGCAAACTGGTTGGATTTTCAAACGCCTCGAGCAGGTCGTTTCAGAATCGAAGCAGGTTGGAGTAGTTTTGAACTTATCAAACACATTTTTAAAGGGGAACAGTCACCTGTCAAAATCGTGCTTAACAATGAACGTACTCCTGAACAAGTGGCAGGAAAGGTTTCCAGATTTTTAGAAAGTGACTCTATGACTTTTTTACAAACTTTTAATGATACGCTATTATTGGACTCATTAGGCATCAATAGGGAGAGTCTCATGTGTATTTTTCTTCCCAATACCTTTGAATTTTATTGGAATACCGAGCCGCGCAAGTTCCTTGAACGTATGTCCAAGGAATACGAAAAATTTTGGACAGCAGACCGCATTGCAAAAGCCGCCGCCAAAGGTTTGACGCCTGAACAAGTGATAACGATGGCGTCTATTGTGGATGGCGAGACATCCCGCAAAGATGAATTACCCAAAGTAGCCGGGGCTTACCTCAACCGTTTGAAACAAAATATGAGACTACAAGCTGATCCAACTGTACAATTTGCTTTAATGGAAATCGAAAATACACCCAGTTTCAGACGTTTGTACAATAAAGATTATCAAGTGTCCCATCCATACAATACATATATACATACAGGTTTGCCGCCCGGTCCAATCTGTATGCCTTCGCCAGCGAGTGTAGAAGCCGTTCTGAATCCAGAAAGTCATAATTATATCTTTTTTGTTGGCAAACCCGATAATTCAGGCTACCACAATTATGCTGAAACATATGAACAGCATTTGGTCAATGTCAAAATTTATCAAGATTGGTTGAATACTCCTAAATAAGTAAGAGGTTTAGGTTTTATAGGTTTTATCCATTTTTTAATCTATTTTTTTATATGAAAACAGATTAAAACTGTATATTGTAACCTTTAAAAGGATTCAAGTTCATACGTTTTACCAATTAAAATCAAAAGTCATGTCAAAGAGAAAAACACGGAGTTACAGCCCTCCTACAACCCCTTCAAGACCTTCTTCAAAAAAACAGAGTAATGCTCAACTTGCCAGAGAAGCGAAGGATGCCCGAAAGTTCTTTCTTGTTTTGGGCATAGGAACAATACTGTTAGTGCTTTTTCTATACTTTATTTTTGTAGGTAGAGGTTGAATAGAATAATGGTTTTCAAAAATCGTTTAACCAACCTATAAAGTCTTCTCATAATTTTAAGTAGGTCTATGTTCAAAAAAATTCAATCGAACCGTTCTCAATCGCTCATCACGCTTTTTTTAGCAGCTATTATTCTCATCGTTGTCAACATCATTGCCAATAATTTCAACAGCCATATTGACTTGACCGAAGAAGGTCGGTTTACAGTGACTGAACCCACGAAACGGTTGTTGAAATCAGTTAAAGACCCTGTTTTAGTGCGTGTTTTGCTTGATGGTACATTTCCAGCAGGTTTTAAACGCTTACAAGCCTCAACCAGAGAAATGCTGGAAGATTTTCATAAAATCAATGGCACTATTGAATACAAATTTGAAGACCCCTCAGTAATCGGCGATGCCAACGAGAAGAAAAAACGCTACGAGGAAATGGCTAAAGAAGGTCTTGTTCCCATGCGTTTGCGTGTTGTTGACGATAAAGAAAAGACAGAACAATACATTTTCCCTTATGCCATTCTTAATTATCATGGCAACGATGTCGTGGTCAAACTCTTAGAAAACGATGTGCCAGGCATGAATCCAGAAATGGCATTGAATAATTCCATTGCTCTTTTGGAGTATAAATTGTCCAATGCGATTCAAAAACTAATGGAAAATCATAAACCTTTTATCCTTTTTACGGAGGGGCATGACGAATTGAAAAAAGAAGAAACGGCAGATTTGGAGCAAACCCTCAATGCTTTTTACAGAACTGGACGCTTGAATTTGGACAGTATGACCATGATTCCGTTCAAAGATTCTTTCAACCGTGTGGATGTTTTAGTGATTGCCAAACCCAAAACAGCATTTTCTGAAAAGCAAAAATTTCAGATTGACCAATACATCATGCAAGGCGGAAAGGTGATATGGCTCATTGACCGCTTAAACGCTGACCTTATAGGTATGCAAAAAACAGGTGAAATGATACCTATTGATTATCCGTTAAATATTGAAGACCAATTGTTTAAGTATGGCGCACGTATCAACCCCAATATGGTTTTAGATATGCGCTGCGCTAAAATACCGTTGAAAGTGGGTGCGAGTGGCAATGCGCCTCAAATGGATATGTTCGATTGGTACTATTATCCATTGGCTTCGCCAAATGACAAACATCCTGTCACCAAAAGTCTTGATTTGGTTTGGCTTCAATTTCCTGCTTCGATTGATACCATTCGGACAAAAATGGATGTTCAAAAAACAATTCTATTGGCTTCTTCAAAAGCGAGTCGGACACAATTTGCACCTACGAAACTGAACTTTGAAATCTTACGCTATCGTGCCGAACCCGACAAATTCAACAAAGGTTTTCAGCCAATGGCACTTATGCTCGAAGGCACTTTTACCAGCCTGTACGAAAATCGCGTCACCACGGAACAAACGACCGTTTTGCAACGATTAGGCTTAGAATATGCCCCCCTCAGTAAAAACACGAAAATGTTAGTCGTTGCTGACGGAGATATTGCAAGGAATGAATTCGATTTCAAACAAAATGCCACGTTGCCTTTGGGCTACAATCGTTTTGTGAATTATAAATTTGCCAACAAAGATTTTTTGCAAAACACCATCGAATACATGCTCGACGATAAAGGCATCATCGCCGCCAGAAGTAAAGAAGTCAAACTGCGTTTGATGGATAAGGAAATGGCTGATGAGAATGCCACGGCTATTCGATTAGTCAATATTCTTTTGCCGTTGGTGCTAATCGGTTTATTTGGTATGCTGTTTATGTGGCGAAGGAAAAAACGTTACGCTGTTTAGGAGTTGGTTATTCGTTACTCGTTATTCGTTTAACAATTCCCAAATAACGAATAACCAATAACGAGTAACCAATAACCAATAACGAATAACCAATCACAAATTAAGCAAATGACCCATGGCGTTTTGCTTGGTTTTCAGATAAAAGGCATTTTCTTCTCTGGGGGCAATGAGGATGGGTAAACGCTCGACGACTTGGATGCCGCCTTTTTCTAAATAGTTGACCTTTAAGGGATTATTAGTCATCAGGGCAATTTTTTTGATATGTAAACTTTGAAGAATGGCAACTGCATCGTCGTATTGACGCTCATCCCCTTCAAAGCCTAAATGCAAATTGGCTTCAAGCGTATCAAAACCTTTGTCTTGTAAATTATAGGCTTTTAACTTATTGATGAGTCCAATGCCCCGCCCTTCTTGCCGTAAATAGATAACAACGCCACCCCGTTCAGCCGCTACACGCATAGCATAGTGTAATTGTTCACCACAATCACAACGATTGGAATGAAAAACATCGCCTGTCATACATTCCGAATGAATACGCACAACGGTTTGCTCATTTAAAGGGTTAAAACTTTCATGAACCATGGCTATATGTGGCACATTGTCATTGGAGCTACGTGCGAACGCCATCATTCTAAAATTTCCCCAATCAGTAGGCAACAAGACTTCTACTTGTTTTTTCAAAGGTATCTTACTCATTTATCAAAATTTCTTGTGCAAAGATAGTTAAATCATGGCATTGCTTGAACAGTCTAACAGGGATAAGGTTTATTATTAAATTATAGAAAAATAAAACAGCCTTAAAAAGCCAATAGGCATTTTTAAGGCTGTTTTATTCTTTCCTTCAATCCTCAATGATTTAAAAATAACGACGATTTTTTGGATAAGAATTGATAACATTGAAAAGAGTGCCAACGATAAAGGCGATAACGACGACATAAAGTATAATCATAATTTTTATAATTTTTGTGAAAACAGTATTAGATATCAGATGCCTGTAAAAATAGTTGAATTACTCGTTTGATAACATAAATGAACCTTGTATTTTATTTTTTTAACTTAAATCAATAATCCACTGCATTATAGACGACAAATTTTATTTTAGTCATTACTTATTTCAAAAAAAACCCCTCAGTATTTAGCTATTTTTCAAGCCTTAAACAAACGGAGAACTGTAAGGAAAATCGCTTTAAATACGCTATGATATAATTGCTTCTAAGCCATGGATTTTAATTAGAATAATCAGCCTTTGTATCTTGCGTTTTGCCTTTCTTTTGCCTACTTAATTGAGTCTTTGAATTAGCAAAATAAACGACAATAAAGCGGTTGCTTGCGCTATTGAGTCTGCTAAAACTTTACCCCAATCTACTTCTTTTTTCTCTCCTTTTATGGTTTCTTTTTTCTTTTCAGCATATCCGACAGAAATTATACTGCCCTTTTGAACTTTGGGATAAATTTTAAACAGCAAAAAATCTTTTGTCCTTTTGATTTCACCATTTGGGTGTTCGACCGAAATCAACCGTTTGCGCCCATTTTTACCAATACCCGCCGCATAATTGTCTACGTAATACCAAGCTGATTTATTCCCTTCAAAAGCCACATTGATTTTACCAGCTGCTAAGATTTTATCGGGATATAAATCAACCATTTGTGTTGCCCCTCGAATCGTAACAATGTCTTTATTTTTAGGAATGTCAATGAGGTCACCTTCTTTCAAGATGATATTGTGGTTTGACGCTTGGTTTTTGATGGCATCTTCCAATTTGAATATGACATAACCAATATTGTCTTGATTCCTAAACAATGTCGCGCCAGAAGGAAAAGCCTCCGTTGATAAGCCACCCGCCCTTTGAATCGCACTCATCAAACGCTCATTTTTATCTATCAAAGCATACTGACCGGGGTATTTGACTTCTCCTGTAAGTACAATCATTTTCTGAAAACCAAATTCGGGAATACTTCTAATCACAATTTGGTCATAGGGTTGTAGGGGAAAATTGGCAGCCGTTTGGTTCTCAAAATTGAGGTTTTTATCTACTTCGACAGTGGCAACAACCGTTCTAACTTCGTCATTGCCAATGAGTTGCACCCGAGATACATCCACACGATTGGCAGCCGCTTCGAGTTTCAAACCGCCTGAAAGGGTTAATACATCACGTAAAGTAAGGGTTTCATCCCATTTATACTCGCCTGGAATGCGTACAGCCCCAGAAACGCGCACGTAAGCTTCATCCACATACGTCACGCGCGATTGTATCCGCAATTCATCATTGGCTTGTAAAAAAACGTTTTCATCCGAATTGGCATTTTCTAATGCTTTTTTTAGTTCTATACGTTTGTATTCAACCAATTTTGAATTGTTAGGGTCACGTCGAACAATGTATGCAAAGTCCGTTGCTTCTGGTTTTAGGCCACCCGCCAAATTAACGATGTCACTGATACGCATCGTTTTTGAAGGGTCAAAAGGAAAACGCAAAGGTGTTTTAACTGCGCCATTGACAAAAACAGAGTCTTTCGTAATGAATTTTTCTGTTGTATAAATCAACAAACGATCTTTGGCTTGCAATTTTAGGTTGGAGGGCGCATTGGGGTTAGTCAGAATATCATTAATATTAAGAAGCTTTAATTGATAAGTTTGGTCAGGGTTTGTACGCTGCAAATAAGCAATATCAGTACGGGCTTCTTTTTTCAACACTGCTTTGGTCAACACATCTTTAACAGTCATGCCTTCCGAAATTTCATACTGCCCTGGCAAATCAACCGCTCCAACGACCTGTGCAAAGTTTTCAAAAATGGTGGGAATAGCTTTGACCACCACCGAATCACCATTGAGCAACTCAAAATCACCGCCTCGTCCTTTGAGGTCTCTATAGTTAACATCTATCAGTTTCTCGCGGTCATTGACAAAACGGCGTACTTGCAATGTCGTTTGGTAAGCATTTTCAGCCATACCGCCTGCAAAAGTCATGGCTTTCATCAAGTGTTCACCACCAATTAATTCATATTTCATAGGTCGGCGCACCGCTCCTGCAATTGTTACAATACGTTCGGCAACAGGTACGCTGATATAATCATTTTCAAACAGCGAAAAATCTCGGGCTACTGAGGGGTCAATCAAAAATTCGTACACATCAAGACGTTTTTTCTCATTTGTCCCTGCCCGAATGAGGCGAATATTACGCACACTACCAATATCGGTGGGCCCTCCAGCTGCCACGAGGGCATTAAAAGCGGAATTACCCGCTGAAATCGTAAAGCTACCGGGACTAACCACCTCCCCCACAATATTAACAACTACAATACGGGTGGCATTAACCGATACCAAAAAATCATTGGGCGAAAAGGGATAATAACGCTGAAAACTCGCTTGCAAATTGCGTTTGGCAACACTCAAAGGCAATCCTTTCAGGAAAACACGCGGCATTCTATCGGGCTGAATATACCCCTCAGTATTTATGGTAAAAGTTTGATTGAAATACGCCACACCCGAGATACTGATGGTTATTTTGTCGCCACTCGACAAAACATAAGAATCAGGTGCTTTAAAGTCTTTATCCTTGATAAAACTCAATTTCCCATCCTTAAAAACTTGATGCCCATACACCGACATGGGTTCAATGGTATCTTTTTTTATATCTTTCAAAGGCTTTTGTAGACCAAAAGCCTCTTCGATTGTAATACCTTGCGCACGTCTCACGCTGTCTCTAATAGCTTCTTTTGCTAACTCTATCGCCTTTTTTCGAGAAATTTTAGGGTCATTTATATCTTCTTCTTCTATCTTTTTCTTTGTGTCTATCGGCTTAATCCGTTTTACAGGAATCGAATCCTCATCCATGTCTAATACTTTCCGATTGTTTTTCGGCACTTTTGAGGATTCATCCAATTCCTCATTTTTTGCCGTTTCAATATCTAACTTTTGCTGTTTTTCCTTTTCTAATTCCGCCACGATACCTTCGATTTGTTTCTGAACACGCGGTAACTCTTGAGGACTGATATTGTTGATGTCAATTCCCCTTTCTTCAAGGCGTTGACGTACTTCTTCTTCACTCAATCCCCGTTTTCTTAATTCTGAATTAATGATAGCAGTATCCACAGTGGTAGGTACTTGTTGTGCAAAAGCCGTTTTAGACAAAAAAAAGACACCAAACAAAAGGAAAATATATTTTTTCATTCTTAGACTTTAATAGTGGATAGTTTATAGTGGATAGATGATAGTGGATAGATGATAGATGATAGTGGATAATTTATTGTTAAAAACTATCCACTATCATCTATCCACTATAAACTACCAATCAAGCATACTGATTTTCATAATACTGCTGGTAATTACCCGAAGTCACGTTATCCACCCACTCTTTATTCGTCAAATACCAATCAATCGTTTCGCGGAAGCCTTCTTCAAATTTTACGGAGGGGGCCCAACCGAGTTCATTCATCAGTTTCGAGGCATCAATTGCATAACGGCGGTCATGCCCGGGACGGTCTTTCACGAAAGTAATCAATTCTCTCGCTGTGCCTTGGGGGCGACCCAGTTTTTCATCCATGATATCGCACAATTTATGCACGAGGTCAATATTTTTCCATTCATTGTTGCCGCCGATATTGTAGGACTGTCCTATCCGCCCCTTGTGAAAAATCGTATCTATCGCCGTTGCATGGTCTTTTACCCACAACCAATCGCGGGTGTATTTGCCATCGCCATAAATCGGTAAAGGTTTACCCGTGACAATATTATTGATGATGAGTGGAATCAATTTTTCAGGAAAATGATTCGGGCCGTAGTTATTTGAGCAATTGGACATCACAATCGGCAAATCGTAGGTATGATGATAGGCATTGACCAAATGGTCGCTACTCGCTTTTGATGCGGAGTAAGGTGAACGTGGGTCGTAAGGTGTTGTTTCCGTAAAAAAGCCTTCATCACCCAATGAACCAAACACTTCATCCGTAGAAACATGGTGAAAACGGCGCCTATTAGACCCCTCAGTATTTTTCCATATTTGACGTGCCGCATTCAACAAATTGACCGTTCCAACGATATTGGTTTTTATAAAAGACATTGGGTCAGAAATCGAACGATCCACATGACTTTCAGCCGCCAAGTGAATGACCCCATCAAATTGGTATTGCTCAAATAGGTCATTGATAAATGCTTCGTCCGTAATATCCCCTTTTTCAAAAGTATAATTAGGTGCATCTTCAACATCACGCAGATTTTCAAGGTTGCCCGCATACGTCAAAGCATCGAGATTGACGATGCGATAGTTGGGATATTTATTAACAAACAAACGAATAACATGCGAGCCAATAAATCCCGCACCGCCTGTTATGAGAATGGTTCTATCAAATGTCATGTGCTTTTTATATATTTTAAAATGATTTAATCGTTTTTGGCACGCAAAGGTAAAAAGGATTTTCGATTTACAGATGTTTAATGGTGAATGGTGAATATTTTAATGGTGAATGGTGAATATAGTATTGATTAAACCATTCACCATTAAAATGAAGAAGTCACGAACACGCATAAAATGAAAGACCCTTCTAAAATAACAAAACATGTACCATAAGCAATAAGATATTGCCCCCTCAGTATTTTGAGAAAAATCATTTGAATTTTATCAAAAAAAACGAATTGAGTCATTACATTTTTACTTTTGCGCTATTAACAATGTATAGCGCAACTTCAGTATGAAAAACTATCAACTCTTGATGACCAAACTCTTTGAAGATTGGTCAGGCGAAGCCGCCACACAAATGGATCAAATCGCACAAGCAGGCAGTGATCGTCGATATTTTCGGATTCATGGCAACACAAAGTCTGCTGTTGGCACTTATAATGCAGAATATAAAGAAAATAAAGCCTTTATTCATTTTACACAACACTTTTGGAACAAAGGGCTGCCCGTCCCTAAACTCTATGCAGAAAGCCTGTTGAATGGCGTTTATCTGCAAGAAGATTTAGGCGATGCTCAATTATTCAATTTTTTGCCGCCTATCGGCGAACAATGGAACGATGAGATAATTGGTTTGTATAAAAAATCAGTGACCGCCCTTGCAGATTTGCAAATTCGCGGAGGTGAGGACTTGGACTACTCCGTTTGTTATCCACGTGACGCTTTTGATAAACAGAGTATGATGTGGGATTTGAACTATTTCAAACATTATTTTCTCAAACTTGCCAAAGTACCTTTCGATGAACAAGCCTTAGAAGATGATTTTCAGAAGTTTACAAACTACCTTTTGCTCGCCGAATGCAACTACTTTTTGTTCCGTGATTTCCAGTCTCGCAATATTATGATAAAAGACAACAATCCTTATTTTATTGATTATCAAGGTGGGCGGCGCGGTGCTTTGCAATACGATGTTGCTTCTCTTTTGTATCAAGCCAAAGGCGGCGTACCCCCCTCAGTAAAAAAGGATATTTTTGAACATTATCTCAATAAAGTAGAAAGTCTGGTATCGGTCGACCGTGATTTTTTTACGGATATGTATTATGGCTATGTGCTGATTCGCTGTTTACAAGCTTTGGGTGCGTATGGTTTCAGAGGTTTGTACGAGCGCAAAGAGCATTTTTTGTCATCCATACCATTCGCCATTAATCAAATTGAGGATATTTTAGGTTTTATTAAATTGCCTGTTAAACTACCCGAATTGTTCAAATGCCTTGAACACATCGTTAAAAGTGACCAATTTGAAGGTTTTGACAAGAAAAAATACGCCAATAGTCCGCTTTCCGTTAAAGTCAATTCTTTCTCGTATCTTAAAACAGGTTATCCAACTGACTCCTCCCTAAATGGCGGCGGTTTCGTTTTCGATTGTCGTTTCATTGAAAATCCAGGACGTTATGACGAATACAAACGCTTGACAGGCAGAGACAAACCCGTTATTGATTTCCTCAAAACAAACGGTCAAATGGACAATTTCCTACAAAATGTGTATGGTATCGTTGATAAAGCCGTTGAAAACTATCTTGAAAGGCAGTTTTCAAGCCTCACCATTAATTTTGGCTGCACAGGTGGTCAACATCGCTCCGTCTATGCGGCTGACCAATTGGCAAAGCATTTAGCTGATAAATATGGTGTGCGGGTCACTTTGCAGCATATTGAGCAAGAGAAAAAGGAGTGGGTGAATTGAAGTGACAAGTGAAAATTTTACATTTTTCGCTTTTGATGATACTCCAACTCTGTCAATTGATTTTTATAAACGAATGTAAATGGGTTAAAATAGAAAGTCTCGCTGCTTGGCAATGAGACTTTCTATTTTTTTGAATTGGACAAAATTCATTCACCATTACGACACATAAATAGGTACTGTCGTCGCATATGCTCCAATCAAACCGTTGGGCCCTAAAGCGCAAACTTCAAACTCATAAACGGTATCAGGCTTCAGTTGCGTAAAAGTATAGCTGCCTTTATCATTGTAAATCCCGTTTTGCCAAACCGTTTCTGATTTTGGTTTAAA
>JANOAU010000191.1:0-109725 GCA_031411275.1 Saprospiraceae bacterium
CAAAAACTTACGGATTTTTTCTATTCAGTCCAAAACACCCGCAGCAAGGTTGGTGATTTCGATAATCGTTGTAGCTTTGCGGAAAATTTGATATTCGTTGATTTGTCATTCGTCAACTCATTTTCACGAATCCCTAAATTAACGAGTTCACGATTAAGTAGAAAACAAAATTATACACATTGAAAAAATCACTCACCGTTATAGGTATCGTCCTATTCGTTCTTATTATTGACCAAGCTTTAAAAATTTGGGTCAAAACGCATTTCTGTTACGGCGAAGAGCGTCCACTTTTTGGCGCATCTGCTTGGGCAAAGCTCAATTTTGTTGAAAATCCGGGTATGGCATTCGGTTGGAAATTCGGTGGCGAATATGGGAAATTGGCATTGAGCCTTTTCCGCATTGTTGCTATTGGTTTTTTGGGCTATTATGTCACACGTCTTGTCCGCCGAAATGCGGGTTATGGTTTACTTATCGGTTTTTCACTCATTTTAGCGGGTGCTGTTGGCAATATTATTGACTCGGCTTTCTATGGTTTGATTTTCAATGAATCAACTTTTCATTGTGGTGATGGCCCTGCAAAGTTAGTCGCATTTGGTACGGGTTATGGCTCATTCTTGCATGGCAAAGTAGTAGATATGCTGTTTTTCCCGCTTTGGAAAAATGAAGTTGGCGATGTACAGTTCTTTCAACCTGTCTTTAATATCGCTGACTCTGCGATTACTATTGGGGTCGCCAGCATCCTCTTGTTTCAAAGGCATTATTTTAATGATGACAAAAAAGACAATCCTACACCAGAAGCACAAAATGAGGCTGATGATGTTGAAAACTCACTTGACACAGATGATACTGAGGGGTCTATTGTGAACGTCAACTCTATAATCAATGATGAGGAGGTTTTAAAGGAACGAGTCAAAAAGGATGTAGAGCCAAATTGATGATAAGGCATGATTATACTACATGAAAAGTAAAAAACGAAAAGTGAAAAATGTTATACTCGGTTATGAATAATTTTGAGTCTATTACTTTATGCAAACCATTTTCAAATTGATATAAAAAATAATCTGATTGAGTAAATTGCAGGGTTCTGAATAGTAAGAAAAAGAGGAAAATACTGAGGGGGTCGAAAAAACGATTGGTTTGAATTAAAATCTTTCCAAAAATACTACTTTTGGCGGTTTAAAAAATTAAAATCAAATCAATCAAAATGAAATTATTCAACACCTTTATTCTCGTTTTTACGCTGTTCACGTCAGTCAATGCACAACTAACCATTGAGCAAATTATGGCAGACCCCAAAGAATCAGTTGGCGCATTACCGTCCAATCCTTTTTGGTCAGAAGATGGCAAAACGCTCTATTTTAGTTGGAATCCAGAGCATAACAAAGCAGATTCGTTATATGCTGTAACGTTGACCAATAGCAAACCTGTTAAAGTCTTACCCGAAATTCGTCGCGCATTGGCGCCTCAATCAGGCACTTACAACCGTGACCAAACGAAAAAAGTGTATGTTAAAAACGGCGATATTTTCCTTCTTGATTGCAAGACAATGATGACTCGTACTTTAATGAGGACGCTTGAAATCGAAAGCAATCCAAAGTTCAATCAAAAAGAAGACAAAGTATTGTTTACAAAAAACAATAACCTCTACAGCATCCAAATCACTACGGGTGAATTGACACAATTGACCAATTTTCAAGCAGGTTCAGCCAAACCCGAACCCAAACTTTCAGAACAAGAACGCTGGTTGAAACAAGACCAATTATCTTTATTTGACATTTTGAAAGAGCGCGCCGATAAGAAAAAAGAAGCCGAAACAAACACCAAAGCCGACGCTCCTAAACGACCCAAAGAGATTTTTATTGATACAAAATTAGTTGATAATCAATCATTAAGCCCCGATGAAAATTACATCGTGTATCGTTTAACACAACTCAACGCTAATGAAAAACGAACGATTGTACCCAATTATGTCACCGAAACAGGCTTTACGGAAGACATCACAGGTCGGTCAAAAGTAGGCGTGCAGCGCGGCACTTATGAGCTGTGGGTGTATGATATTAAACGCGATACGATGCTTCAAGTATCAACAAAGAACATTGAAGGCATCTATGACAAACCCGATTATTTGAAAGATTATACAACAAAACCCGATACCGCAAAACAAAAAAAGCCCGAACCGCGAAAGGTTTTTTTTAGCGAACCTTTATGGTCGCTCGATGGCAAATATGCCGTTGTTGTGCTTAGAAGTTTGGACAATAAAGACCGTTGGATTATGCAATTAAACGTTGAAAACCAGTCGCTTACGTTGATTGACAGGCAGCGCGACGAGGCTTGGGTTGGCGGTCCAATCAATGAAATCGGTTTTTTAGGCGATAATAAAACACTGTATTTTCAATCAGAAGCCGATGGTTTTGCTCATTTATATACATCAGATTTGTCGTCTGGTAAAAAAACGCAACTGACGAAAGGTGCATTTGAAGTGCAAAGTGTACAGCTTTCTAAAGACAAAAAGTCGTTTTATATAACTACAAATGAAGTGCATCCAGGCGAACAGCAATACTACAAAATGGACATCAATGGAGGTGCAAGAGTACGTTTAACCCCCAAAACAGGCGCCAATCAAGTCGTTTTATCTCCTGATGGAAGTCATTTAGCTTATTTGTATTCAACTGCCACACAGCCGTGGGAGTTGTTTATTCAAGACAATAAGCCGTTGGCAACGCCTTCGCAAATCACGGAATCCCTCAGTAAAAACTTCAAATCTTATGCTTGGCGTGAGCCCAAATTGATAACTATTAAAGCGCGAGATGGCGTAGAGGTTTATGCCCGTTTGTATGAAGGGAAAGGCAAAAAAGGGGGAAAACCAGCCGTCATTTTTGTACATGGCGCAGGTTATCTGCAAAACGCACACCGTTGGTGGAGCAGTTATTTTAGAGAATATATGTTTCATAACTTATTGGTTGACAATGGTTATACTGTATTAGATATGGATTATCGCGGTTCTGCGGGTTACGGACGTGACACACGAACGGGTATTTATCGTTTCATGGGTGGTAAAGATTTAACGGACAATGTGGACGGTGCAAAATGGCTCGTTGACAACCAAGGTGTATACAAAGACCGCATCGGTATTTACGGCGGTTCGTATGGTGGTTTTATCACATTAATGGCTTTGTTTACAACGCCTGATGTTTTCAAAGCAGGGGCTGCTTTGCGTCCTGTAACCGATTGGGCAGCATATAATCATGGTTACACAGCCAATATTTTGAATGAACCTATAACGGATTCAATAGCTTATCGCAAAAGTTCCCCTATTTATCATGCAGAAGGTTTGAAAAACCATTTGTTGATTTGTCATGGCATGGTAGA
This sequence comes from Saprospiraceae bacterium, assembly GCA_031411275.1. Taxonomy (GTDB): domain Bacteria; phylum Bacteroidota; class Bacteroidia; order Chitinophagales; family Saprospiraceae; genus JAAFJT01. Next base: position 3,370 of record JANOAU010000191.1, read on the forward strand.
TGTGAACGTGCATTTTCAAGATGCTGTGCGGTTGACCCAACGATTGATAGAACTTAAAAAAGAGAATTGGGAACTCGCCCCCTACCCTATGGAAGACCACGGTTTTGTAGAACCGACTTCGTGGATGGATGAGTATAAGCGTATTTTCAAGCTGTTTGAGACGAATTTGAAGGATTAAATTGTTGTATGATTTATTGTTAGATTGTTGTATTGTTAAAAGCTATATAACAATCTAACAATACAACAATTTAAATATCATCATTAAACCGATATCCTACGCCCCAAGTTGTGAGGATATAAATCGGATTTTGCACATCTTGCTCCACTTTCATACGCAAACGATTGATGTGCGAATTGACAGTATGCTCCAGACCTTCAAATTCATAGCCCCACACATTGTCCAAAAGCTGTTGACGCGAGAAACTACGACCCGGTTTTTTCGCAAGGGCATATAAAAGGTCATATTCTTTGGGTGTCAAATCCACGCGCTCCCCCCTCAGTATAACCGTTCTATTTTCGGTATCAATCGTCAAACCATCGTATTGTAGCACTTTTCCACTTTTGGCTAAATCGTCATTCATGGCATGCGTTCTACGCAAAACAGCTTTCACACGAGCCACTAACTCCTTGACACTGAAGGGTTTAGTGATATAATCATCAGCACCGTATTCTAAACCTGTAACAATATCATTCTCCTCTGACTTTGCCGTCATCATCATAATAGGTACATATTTACGATGTTTGCGGACAGCTTTACAAATGTCTAAACCTGTCATTTTGGGTAAGTTAATATCTAAAATCAACAAATCAAATGTTTCTCGTAAGGCGTGGTCATGTCCTGCCAAACCGTCTTTTTCTATACTTACTTTGCAACCTGCATCCGTAAGATGCATTGAAACCAATTCCGCAATATGTGGGTCGTCTTCGACTATAAGAATCTTTTCCATTTCAGTTATTTTAGGCAAAAGTAAAAGTTAAGTCTCACAAAAACTTCACATTTAAAGGCAAATCGCTTTTGTCGCTTTTTGTCGCTTTTTGTCATTCAGATGGAATCTCTTTTTTTAAATACAATACACAAATAGATTCCTTCTTAATGACAAAAAGCGACATAAACCAATAAATACTTATGAATTAATTGCTTCCTCCATCGAATTTTCAACATTTTCAGTCGCCAAACGCTGTTTTCGAGCCTTTTTCTGTTCATTATTCGATTCATAAATGCAATATTGCTCATATTTCACAGGGTCTTTATCGGTCCAAATGTCCTTGCCAATATTACACACGTCTACCATTTTTTGATAAATGACATTGCCTTGTTCCATGCGGGTTTCAACACCAATATCACGGTCTGCGACGCGGTCTTGCTGAATATTTATGGCATTTTCAAAGGCAATACAGGCATCTAAAACACGGAGAATTTGGTTTTCAGAAACGCCCACATCGCCTAAAAAATCGGCTTGTACACGCGCCACACGTGCGACACGACGACCACAAAAAAGCAACTGCGCATCCGTCATATCGCCCATTTTAGCTGTTCCAAATTTGCGATACCGCCCTGACCGATTAGAGTATTTCATCTCCACACGTGTCATAATAGAACGAATGGCATTTTTTAGTTTTTCAGCCGCTTCGTACTTCTTTTCGGTCACTATCATTTGGTCGCCTACGAGTTCGTCGTCGTCGGGCAAGTTTTTAAAACGTTCGCATTGGCTGGCGAAACCAGTCAGTTTGTCAAGCGCATAACCATATTGTTTGAACTGTTCAATGTCACGGTGAGCATGACGGATGGCTTGCATACAGAGCATATAGAGTTCAGCATCTGGGAAATTGTGCATCCTTTGCATTGCTTGTTTCTTCATAACCCAATGATTTTGAGTTTTTTAAAATTATAATGTTCTTTTTATGTCAATAAATACCCCCTCAGTATAAAGGCATTTTTTGAATGACAAAAATAGTTTTAAAAATTTAAAGAAACAAATATTTGTAGTATAAAAACAAGATTTTGAGAGATTTTGTTGAATGAGTAATACAAATTGATGCCTTTGAGAAAACAATTAACTCATTAGATAATCTGAAATTAAAAAAAATAGTAGTTTTGTCTTACTTTATTGTTTGATAGAGTCAAACAATAAAGTAAGACAAAACTTTCATAAATTAACAAGTCAGCAGAAATTTTATGAACCCAACATATAGCATATACCTTTTGACATTTTTGGGATTCCCAATTCTTGGGCTTGTCATATCAAAAAATATTGACTTTGATAGAAGCAAAAAATATTTAAAGTGGATACTTTTCATATTGGCTATTCATAACGTATTATTCTTCCTTCACTTCTCAATCAAAGGCGACTATTCTGACTATTTCATTTTCTCTTTAGAGTATTTGTATTTCAGTCTTCTTGTATCTCTTCTTTACAAGTCCACAAATGTTTTTTTTAAAATTTTTCGACGTGTTGGAACAACTATCTTAGTTATAGGCTTTTTGCAAGGACTTTTAGGAATTGTAATGTTTATGATTATTTCGCAAGACTATGAGACTGATAAAATATACAACTTTGATTTAAACGATAAAGCCTTCCAAACGAGACGCTATAGCTTTGGTTTTGTCACATTGGATGACACTAGATATACTTTTGAAACATACAGAAGATATAAATTTTTGCCTTTCGAGAAACTAATTAATAAAACTGACTTATTTGATCTAAAAAGCGAACTTGATTTTAGAGACACCAACTTCAACGTGAATATGAAAGATAGTAGCAGTAAACAAATACTAGAATTTTCATCAACAAACGGGATGAAATATACAAAAACAATTGAATGAAGAAAAAGCTTTTACTAACATCATTTCCGCTAATCAATAAATAGAATGAAAAAAGAACTATCATCACAACAACAAGAAACATTGCTCAAAACTCTAAAAACCCGTTTTGAGAAAAACCTAAACCGCCACAAAGGTCTTGAATGGTCAAAAATACAAGCAAAATTAGAAGCCAACACCGAAAAACTGTGGTCGCTCAATGTCATGGAAGAAACGGGCGGTGAACCTGATGTTGTGGGTATGGATGCGCAGACGGGCGAATACATTTTTTATGATTGTGCGGCAGAAAGCCCTAAAAACCGGAGAAGTCTCTGTTACGACCTCGAAGCATGGGAGTCAAGGAAAGAACATAAACCAAAAGACAATGCGATGGATATGGCGGCGGCTATGGGCATCGAAATTTTGTCGGAAGACGAATATCGCGCTTTGCAGATATTGGGGGAATTTGATTTAAAAACATCGAGTTGGGTGAAAACGCCTTCGAAAATCAGAAAATTGGGTGGTGCGCTCTTTTGTGACCGGCGTTTTGATATGGTCTTTTTGTATCACAACGGGGCAGAATCTTACTATGCGGCAAGGGGATTTCGGGGCGTTTTAAGGGTCTAACAATATGTTGGGGAATTTTAAAAATTCCCCAACATACACAACACTTCCAAATAGAATTATTTAACGCCCAAAACCCACCGTGTCAACCGAAAAACCATAGTCATCATGCTTTTTAAGCCGTTTTTTTACAGCCTTTTTCTTTACATTTTGAGGCAAAATAGATTCCAAAGGCACTGATACTGAGGGGGTCAAAACGGATTGCGGTAACGTTACTTTTTCAGTGACAGGTACAGTTTGGACATTGGTATTTGAATAAGAAACCAAAGTATCTGGAAGTGGCGATGCTAAACTAAAATTAGGAAACCGTCCTGTATTTACATTTAAAGCACTGTTCGTAAAGGCATTAAATATACCTTTTTCTGATAAAATATTCATATAGTGAATACTTCCTTTTTTATTGGCGTGTTGATAATCACCTATTTCATCCACGCTTTGCAGGACGGTTGAAAAGTCAGATACAGGCAGACCCGTTTGCGCTTCGACGTACATTTTTAAGGGTGTCAAAAACGAATCACGTATCGTTTCGGCAAAGGGTGCATAATAAGGATTGATGACCAATTTGACAACAACACCTTTTTCTTTAGCATAATCAATCATTTCCTTCAAATGATTGACCATAACAGGAAACATTCTGACTTCATAGGAGCGAAACGCCGTATCTTTTGTCGCCGATTCGCCAATAATGCGGTCAACTATCCAATCCTCATCAAGTTTGTTGCGATGATACAAAACACGTTGAAATATCTCTGAATTGTGTTGAAACAACTCTGACAATTTGCCTCCATAATACACTTTGCGTCCTGCGTAAGCATCTGTTGTATCCACTTCAACAGAATTGGGATTTTTTAAATTTATAGAAGCTGAATTTTTTATCAAATTCGCCAAACGCCTTGAATAAGGCACATATAAATTCATACTTGTCTTCAAAGACTCATTGTAACGGTCGCAAAGGGTTACATCAACAACCATCACTTTTGGAGGCACATGACGGTCAAGATAATCCATCACAAGCGTCATTGCGAGGTCGGCGGGCATCCCGTTGTAACTCAAATTCATCGTCTTTTGACCCGTCAATCTCTCCACTTCGGGTTGATAGAAAGTGAGTCCACGTGAGTTACCGACGAAAAGAATATCCGCCGTTTCGTTTGAATTATAGAGCCGAGAATACCGAAATTGGCTTGTTTTTGTAAAATCTCTTAGGAAAGAGCCGACCAAACGGTCTCCCAAAAAAGCTAAAGCGAGGAAAGCGCATATCCAAATAAGTTGTTTTCCCATGAGTCGTTACAAATTCTTTTAATAAATTAAAGCGCAAAGTTTGGTTTTTTTTTGCACATACACAAATTGATGTTTTTCCTATAAATATTTTTAAGTTACAAAAACCATTCCCTATCTACCAAAAGAGTTGTTGAAATCCTTGTTAATTGTATCATAATTATTTCCATTTTATAGGCTCAATGCTTTACTTTTGTGTACTTCTTCACCAAAATACCCTATTATAATGACATTACGAATCATTGTCTTCTGTCTTTTGTCTTTGACTTTTTCTTCACAAATTTCTGCACAAGAACGCCTCAACATCCTTACACAAAACCATTGCACTTTTTCGGGTACAGAATGGGATGATGAATTGTACCGTTTTGATGCCAATAAGAATGTGCAGATTTGGGTTACTGAAATATGTCAAGCGGGGGATGTGCCTCAAAATTTTGAAATCATACAAGCCAGTGTTGAAAATGTGGCTGCGGTATTCGTCCCTACTACCAATAAACGCTATTTGATTTTTAGTCAAAATTTTATTGAAAAAGCCACTCGTTTAAGCGTTTATGCTGCCCTTGCTCATGAAATCGGGCATCATGCCAACGACCACAAATTAACCGATGCCCTACGCACAGTCGAAGAACTCGAAGCAGATCAATTCATGGGCTATGTTTTAGCAAAAATAAATGGCATCGGCTCTTTACAAGACATCAAACGAGTAAACGAATCATTACCACCCTCCTACCCCTCAGTATTGACTGATGGAGAAAGAACAGAAGCCAAAGCAATGGGTTGGAAACGTGCCGAAGGGGCATTGATTTTGAAAAAAATGGGCGATTATAGTGATGACCCAAGCTATGATGAATTACTGAAAGCACAATTTCCTTTTCCACCACCTCCATGCTGTTCGCCAATCGAATTGCCGCACTCAAATTTTGGTTCAGCCCAAAAATTAGGCGATATTGCCGTAAAACTCCTTTCAGCTTTGAATAAGCAAGGCTATGTCTATCGCACGTTTTTGTCTGTGCCTAATGGTTTTGCTTTGGTGACACAAATGGAGCAGTATAATGCCGATTACTCGCATCGTTTTGACGAAAATCGGTGGACCAATGCACCTGTTGGTGAGTCATTTATAGGTTATTTAGATTATTTCAAACGGCTTTTGATGCCTTCTAAGGCGTATTTTCGAACTTTTGTTTTCATTGTCACGACCAATGCTTTCAATCAACAAGGGAAAAACGTGACTAAAAATGAAGCAAGTGCTTGGTATGGTCGCGGCATCAATCGTTTGCCACGCACTGTTGCCAATATGCCTTATACTGAGGGGGTAACAGTGACGGCTTTGGTCTATGAATTTGAAGTACCTGAAAGCAATCGCAAGCCGAACCAAAAGTGTCCGAGTGTCAATACGCAATTACATTTGGAAAAATCAGGTATATCAAAAGGATTTTAAAACAATCAAATAGTATGGAAAACCAACCCAATATATGGATTTTATTAGCCGATACAAGGAAAAAGCTGCTATGGCTTTGGGTGGGTTTTACGGCTATTATCATCGCGCTATTTCTATTTATGACCATCCAAAATACCTTCGAAGGGGTGGTTATGACGGCGTGGACGTGGGCTTTTGTCAGTCTTCTGCCAATGGTGTTCTTACTGTTTATAGGCGTTATAAGCAATCCACAGCCCTCGAAAGTGATGAAAAAAACAGCTTTTCGGTTGGTTTATTATGGCGCATTAGGTTATTTATTGTTAACTTTGGCAACACTCTTGGGTTTGCAGGCTTGGCTTGATACACATACTGAGGGGGGTATCAGTGATTATTTCACACAGTCGTATTTATGGCTTTTGCCGTTTCAGGTTTTGCTGTTGGTAGGTGCATGGTTTTTGTATTTTCAAAAGACCAAACTGTTGCTACCCAATGAAAAAATACTTTTGGAATATGCTCAAAAGAAAGCCGAATATGCTCATCGTTTTGGCAATTTGGCGCAACAAGAAGCGTTCGATTTATTGATTGAAAACAAAATGCCCGCTTTATTTGAGTTAATAACGAAGCTATTTACTGGCAAAGCAGAGCAAAATGACGTGATTTTATTACAAGGTAATTATAGCCGCATCAAAGAAACCAATGATTTCGATACCGAAGACCCAGCCGTTTTGCAACGTGAACTAAACCGCATTTTTTTGGCATTGATTGATTATATTGAACAACTGTAACTTTTTATCAAACACGAATTGATTTTTTGTATAAAAAAAAAGAACAAACTACAAAAAACCACCCCCTCAGTAATTGCATTGCTTTTACTAAAGCCAAGAAGCTAAAGATTGCCGTCAAGAAGCTTAAAAAAAGATGTAAAATAAATTAGATATTATGAAAAAGGTAAAACTACAACTTTCAATGCACACACGTTTTTTTTCAGTTTTTATGCTGATTTTACTGCAATGTCACATAGCTTTTACTCAACAAGTATTAAAAATAAAGCATAGCTGCAGTTTTGATGACTCTGAAACAGAAACCGAGCATTATATTGACAACCCTACAAAAGAGACGAATCAAATAGTAGAAAAAATAATGCGCACGAATGTCTTGCCACAAAATTTTATCATAAAAGCAGCCAATTGCAAAAACGCACTTGCAACGACTGAGGGGGGTAATCGCTATATTTTGTACAGCACCCATTTTTTAGAAAATTTTAAAAAAGAAGCCAATTCCCAATGGGCAGCGTATTCAGTGCTGGCACATGAAATCGGACATCATTTGAGCAACCATAATTTAGCTGAAACGGACAATAGCAAGCGCAAAATTCAGGAATTGCAAGCCGATAAATATGCAGGGGGTGTTTTATATAGGCTCGGTGCTACACTTCATGAAGCTCAAGCAGGCATTCGTAGTTTTAGTTTAGAATCTGAAACGACCACACATCCAAATAAAAATGCCCGTTTGGAGGCGGTAGCACAAGGCTGGAAACAGGCACAAGAAACGCAAGGCGGCAATGCTCTTTTACCCGTTGCGACGAGAAAGGAAACAAGCGAACCGTCGACATTTAAAGAAGTTTCAGACATGTTAAAAAAGGATAAAATACTGGGCAAATGGGCTTCAGGTGAATCAATATACAGAGTCTCTCAATTTTTTATAGACGGTACACTTACGGAAACTTCCACATTCAAAATTGGTGGCACAACCCAAACAGCTCACTACAAATGGTCAATTAAAGGCAGTATTTTGACGAGACAAAAGGTATTCGTCAATGGGTCATTAGGCTCTACCGAAATGTTTTCAGTTGAATTTAGCAGCGATAACGATATGAATTTGAAAACTTATAATCGGTGGGGACAAGTACAAGATGCTGTGAGTTGGAAGAAATTATAATTACAATAACTCAATCATATAAAAATGAGAAATCAAAAAGCCATTACTCTGTTTTTCCTCTTGGTTTTTATTTCTTTTAACACTATTTTCAGTCAAACAGAGTTAAAAATCAAACAAAGTTGCAATTTTGCGAGTGCAGATACTGAGGGGTTGTTGTACACCTACGAGGCATCGAGAGAAGCCCTTGTCATCATTGATTCCATTATGAAAGCCATTAATCTGCCACAAAATTTTACGGTTAAAACAGCAGATTGTGCGAACGCTTTGGCAACAACAGAAGGTAAGCAACGCTATATTTTGTACAGCACCGCGTTTTTAGAAAACTTCAAACGCAATGCTAAAACCAAATGGGCTGCTTATTGCGTCTTGGCGCATGAGATTGGACACCATCTAAGCAACCATGATTTAGAAGATACCACTACCTCTATACGTCGCCGTTTTGAGCTTGAAGCTGACCGCTTTGCCGGAGGTGTTTTATTCAAATTAGGTGCCTCGCTCGATAATGCACAAGCTGGGATTAATACGTTTTCAAATGATAATGCGTCCAAAACGCATCCAACCAAACGCGCTCGATTAGAAGCTGTTTCAGTGGGTTGGAAACAAGCCCAAGAGTTTGCTGAAAAAGCTGCCGAAAGGGAAGAACCTGTTGAATTGGTAAGCAATGAAAAACGGCTATTTGAAAGGGCTGTGGCTGAAAAAGATCCTGAATTGGCAATCCTCATGCTTGATACATTGATTGAATTAAATGGAAATTTTATAGATGCGTATTTAGAGCGCGGTAAACGCATGAAAGATTTGGAAGATATTAGACGCAATTATGACTACGCTATTGAAGATTTCAATACCTATATCAAAACACGTACTAAAAATCCTATAGCCTATTTTGAACGTGGCTTTGCCTATTTGATGACCAATAGAAACAAAGAAGCCATTGCCGATTTTGACCGTGCTATCAAAATTAAATCTGATTATGCTGAAGCATTCGCCCATCGAGCCTTTGCAAAATATAAATTAGACCAATGGGATGGTGCCATAAATGACTTGAAGACATCTGTAAAATTCAAACCTGACTACGCCGAAGCTTACTATTGGCACGGCAACTATCTCTATGGTTGGGCTAAATATACTGAAGCAATTGAGCAATTGGATAAGGCATTGGAGGCTGATTCTTCGTATTTTGAGGCTTTAAATTTGAGAGCCGCCGCTAAACAATTTTCAAATAAATATGCCAATGCCATAGTTGATTTTAATATTTTAGCAGCGAAACAGGGGGTTGACTTTGATAGTTATTATAATAGAGCGCAATGTTATCAAGCCCTTAATAAACACAAAGAAGCCATCATAGATTGGAATAAAGTAATCGAAAAGAATGACGAAAGTAGTGAGGGCTATATGTTTCGGGGCATTTCAAAGCGCGTTTTAGGTCAAAAAGTTGAAGCACAAGCAGATTTTGACAAAGCTATGGCATCCACCATTTTAAAAATAAATTGTCGAAGTAATATTGGTTGTCTCTTGGTTCAATATGGTTTTTACAAAGAAGGAATTGTTTGGCTGGATGGAGCTTTAGAATCACAACCCGCTCCAGAAAAGGCTCAAAAATGTAAAGAAGAGGCTTTGAAAAAGCAGTAAATAGGAAATATGCCTCCTCAGCATCAACCGAGGAGGCACATTTGTTTTTTATTTTTAGAATTTCACTTTAAAGTAATATACCTGCCAAAGTCGCTGACATATAAGATGCCAAAGTACCAGCAATCAATGCACGGAAAACAATTTTTGACAAATCGGCTCGACGGCTCGGCTCTAATGCACCGATGCCACCAATTTGAATGCCGAGTGAACCAAAATTGGCAAAACCGCAGAGGGCAAAACTGACAATCGCAATCGTTTTTGCAGACATCGGATGACCATTGACCAGCGCAACTTCCTTAATTACTGAGGGGTCGGTGGACGGCAGAAATGAAGACAAAGTGTTGTAAGCCACAAATTCGTTGGCAACCAATTTTGTTCCCATGAGTGAGCCTGCTTGAAAAATTTCGTCGTAAGGAACACCCATACACCAAGCAAACCCTGAAAAAAGGAATCCCAAAACAGTATCCATACTGAATTTTGGGTCGCCCCAAAGGCTGCCCAAACCATTTAAACCGTAATTGACTAAAGCAATTAGTGCTAAAAAACCAATTAACATGGCAGCTACGTTGAAGCCGATTTTCAGACCTTCGCTACAACCTGCCGAAATAGCGTCAATGAGATTGGAATGTATTTTTTTGATTTCGATACTCACTGTACCCGTCGTTTCCGATACTTCCGTCTCAGGATAAATGATTTTTGAAATTGCTAATGCGCCGGGTGCTGCCATGATACTTGCTGCCAAAAGATACTCGGCAGGAACGCCCAAACCGATATAAGCTGCCATCACACCGCCTGAAATACACGCAAAACTGCCTGACATGGAAGCTAATAACTCACTTTTAGTCATGCCTTTCAGATAGGGTTGAATCATAATTTGCGCCTCAACTTGACCCACGAAAGCACTCGCTATATTGGACAAAGCCTCTGCTCCACTTACCCGCATCAACCAAAATAAGCCTTTGGCTAAAACCTGAACAAGACGTTGAATTATCCCAAAATGATAGCCAATATTGACTAAAACTGCCACAAACAAGATGGTTGGAATGATTTTGAAGAAGAAAATGAAACCACCTGCACCGCCAAATGCCTTGCTAACAGCCGGTACATTGATAAGCGGACCAAACACAAATGCCGCCCCTTCTTGCGAAAAATCTATCACTTTTGTTACACCGCTGCCAATCGTGTTGAAAATGCCCTTGCCGACAGCCGTTTTTAAAATAAATAGAGCTAATGCAAATTGTAGCAATAAGCCCATGCCAACCGTGCGAAAATTGATAGCTTTGCGGTTGTTAGACATCAAATACGCAATGCCCAGAATCAGCAAAATACCGAAAATACCCGTGAATCTTTCCATAATTATTTTAAATATGAAATATGAAGTATGAAGTATGAAGTATGATTGAGGAGGTATAAAATAATAAATGACGATGTTTCATATTTCATCATTCATATTTCATATTTCTCTGTCGGTCAAATGTAGAAAATCATTTTTAATTATAAAAATATTGTTGGGTTTGTAAATTTGGCGTTTATTACCTCAAAATACTGAGGGGGGTAATATTTATCCTTCATCATTCCCACTTCATCATTCATCACTAACAGAAATATGGAAAAACCATTCTTAATTGGCATTACAGGCGGCTCGGGTAGCGGTAAAACGACTTTTATAAACGATATTAGAAAACAGTTTTCGGACGACGATTTGTGCATCATTTCGCAAGATGATTACTATTTTCCAAGGCATCAACAAGACATAGACGAAAATGGCATCCACAATTTCGATTTGCCTAAGTCTATTGACAAAAAAGCGTTTCATGCCGATGTCGAAAAATTACTGAGGGGGGAGGTTGTGGAACGTGCTGAATACGTTTTCAACAATAAAGATGCAGAACCCACAATGAAGATTTTTAAACCCGCACCCATTATTATAGTGGAAGGGCTTTTTGTATTTCATTACAAAAAAATATATCGTCTGTTGGATATGAAAGTCTTTTTTTATGCGGCTGATCACTTGAAAGTGATTCGTCGCATCCTTAGAGACCAAGTCGAACGGGGTTATCCGATAGATGATGTTTTGTACCGTTATGAACGCCATGTCATGCCGTCTTACAAAAAATACATTGAGCCTTATATGCAAGATGCGGATTTGATTATCAATAATAATCAAAATTTTAACATGGGTTTGGATGCGCTTTGCGGTTTTCTGAGGGATAAATTGAAACGTAAAAAATGAAAAATAGGGTATGTCAAGTAACCCTTTTTTGAATGAGTATATTTGTCAAGATTCATTTTTAAGTGAAAATTAAAATATCTTAGTTGAATCTTTTTTATAAAAATACTACAAGAAATTGTGATGACAAAATAATATTTTTCAAATTAATCATTCTCTATGAATTTAAAAAACTATGCCTTGAGTTTAAGAACCTAAGGCATTTTTCATTTTGTTTAATATTTATTATAAAAAAATTAAACAAAATGAAAAACCCTGTGTTTGAATATAAATTTCAAAAAAAATCAACTTTCAATTTTGAAGAAAAAAGTCATAGTTATTGGTGCAGGTTTTTCGGGTTTGTCGGCTGCAACACACCTCGCTGCAAAGGGTTTTGATGTGACCATATTAGAAAAAAATACGATTGCAGGTGGTCGTGCAAGGCTGTTTAAAACGGAAACGACTGAGGGGGTATTTTCCTTCGATATGGGTCCCAGTTGGTATTGGATGCCTGATATTTTTGAGCAATATTTTGCTGATTTTGGTAAAAACCGTTCAGATTATTATGATTTGATTCGCCTTGACCCTTCTTACACTGTGACTTTTGAAGACGGTGATACTATGCATTTACCTGCCAAAATGGCAGATTTAGAAGCCCTATTTGAGCGATATGAAGCTGGCAGTACAGTTAAATTGCGCCAATTTCTGGCAGAAGCCAAATACAAATATGAGGTAGGTGTTGGCGAATTTGTACAAAAACCAGCACATTCTGTTTTGGAATTTGTAGATTGGCGTGTCATCCGCAGTATGTTCAAACTTGAAATGTTGACTTCTTTATCGAGTGCTGTTAGGAAGTTGTTCAAAAATGAAAAGTTAATCCAACTTTTAGAATTTCCTGTTTTGTTTCTTGGGGCAACGCCACAAAAAACACCCGCGCTTTATTCGATGATGAATTATGCCGATATGTCGCTCGGTACGTGGTATCCGAAAGGTGGCATGTTTGAAATCGTTAAAGCAATGGTAAAATTGGCAGAGGAGCAAGGTGTGACAATCCGATTGGGTCAAGAAGTGCGTACATTAGAGGTAGAGGAACGTGAAATCACAAAGGTGATAACACAAAATGGTGTATATCAAGCAGATATAATTGTTGGCTCTGCCGATTATCATCACGTCGAGCAAGTCCTTTTGAGTGCTGAAAACCGCCAATATACTGAGGGGTATTGGCAAAGTAGAACGATGGCACCCTCAAGTTTTTTGTACTATTTGGGCATTAATAAACGGTTGAAAAACTTGGAACACCACAATTTATTTTTTGATGCAGACTTCAATCAACACGCCGCAGAGATTTATGAAACACCAAAACTGCCTACAAAGCCTTTGTTTTATGTGTCTATGCCTTCCAAAACTGACCCCTCAGTAGCACCCGAAAATTGTGAAAATTTATTCGTTTTGATACCAACTGCACCCAATTTAGATGATGATAGTGAAGAAACACGAGAGCATTATTTCAACTTAGTGATGGCGCGTTTGGAACATTGGACAGGTCAAGAGATCCGTTCTCACATTATTTTTAAACGCACTTACGCTCATTCGGATTTTAAAAATGACTACAATGCTTACAAGGGCAATGCTTACGGCTTAGCGAATACCCTGCTTCAAACAGCCTTTCTGAAACCTAAAATGAAGTCAAAAAAAGTCAAAAACCTTTGGTACACAGGTCAATTGACAACGCCAGGACCGGGTGTGCCACCTTCGTTGATTTCTGGAAAAGTCGTAGCAGAAGATATTTTTAAAAACGGAAATTGATAGTGAATAATGGACAATGGATAATGGAAAAATTTTTCCTCATTCATTATTCATATTTCATCATTTATAATTCATCATTAATTATGAACCATTTTAGTCTATACCGCAAAGTCTGCCAAGAGTGCAGTGAACACATTACAAAGCGTTACTCAACCTCGTTTTCGATGGGTATTCGCGCTTTCGATGCCAAATTACGTGCGCCAATTTATGCCATCTATGGTTTTGTCCGTTTTGCTGACGAAATCGTAGATACTTTTCATGGATTTGATAAAGATACCTTGCTTCAGCGTTTTCGAGAGGAAACTTATCGAGCTATTCAGGAAGGCATTTCCATGAATCCTGTTTTGCAGTCATTTCAAGAAGTTGTGAAAAAATACCACATTGAACCCGAACTGATTGACTCCTTTTTAGACTCTATGGAGATGGATTTACACTTTTCGAAATACCATGATGCGCTGTATAAGCAATACATTTACGGCTCTGCAGAAGTAGTTGGTTTGATGTGTTTAAGAGTTTTTACTGAGGGGGATGATGCTGATTATCAACGACTTAAAGGCGGTGCTTGTGCCTTGGGTTCTGCTTTTCAGAAGATAAATTTCCTAAGAGATATGAAAAGTGATTTTGATGAACGAGGTCGTGTTTATTTCCCAGGCGTTGATTTTCAACATTTTGATAATAAACAAAAACGCTTAATAGAAGCAGATATAAAAGCCGATTTTGATGCGGGCTATGCAGGTATTTTGAATCTACCGAAGTCTGCCCGTTTTGGCGTTTATTTGGCTTATATTTATTATATCAATCTTTTTGAAAAAATAAAAAAGGCTCATGCTGAGCGTGTTCAACAGGAACGTATTCGTGTCAGTGACCGCCGAAAGGTGTATTTGCTTTTTAGTTCCGCATTGAAAAGTAGTTTTAATATGCTTTGAATAATGGTGAATGGTGAATACTTTAATCGTGAATTATTCACCATTAAAGTATTCACCATTAAATCACTATCCATTCCATTCTGTGAAAAAAATACCTTTACTGATCACCATTGATTTAGAAGAATTTGACATTCCTGAAGAATTTGGTCAATCGCTCGATTGGTCAACAAAATGTGCTGTTACAAATGAAGGATTGGCGCGTTTGCTGCCTATTTTAGATAAATACAAGGTGAAAGCCACTTTTTTTACCACAGGAGCTTACGCAAAGGCAAATACTGAGGGGGTCAAAAAAATTGCGGAACGACATGAAATTGCTTCTCATGCCTTGAATCACAGCAGTTTTGAGCCACAGGATTATGCGGCATCTAAAATCGTTTTAGAAAAAATAAGTGGTCAAACCATACGCGGTTTTAGGATGCCTCGCCTACGTCCTGTGGATTACGAAGTGTTGAAAGAAACGGCTTATGCCTACGATGCGTCACTCAATCCTACTTGGTTGCCTGGTCGTTACAATCGGTTGTGTGCGCCCAAAATTCCTTTTCATAATGGTTCTGTGCATATTTTTCCAAGTTCAGTCACGCCTATTTTTCGAGTCCCTTTGTTTTGGTTGTCTTTCAAAAACCTACCACTATGGGTTAATAAGTATCTATTTAAACGTGTAATGCACAATGGTTTACTTATTTTTTATATCCACCCGTGGGAGTTCGCACATTTAAGCCGTTTCGATTTGCCCATGTATGTGAAAAGGGTGGATGGTGAAATATTGGCAAAAAAATTTGATGATTTTATGGCTTTTATCGCTACAAAAGGTGAATTTGTGACCTGTTCTGAATATCTTAAAAACAGTCATTAGATGAAACCAACTTATTGCATTATTGGCGCAGGTCCTTGCGGATTGATGACGGCACGAGCATTTAAGTTTACGGATATTTCCTTTGAAATTCTTGAAAAACACAGCGATGTCGGCGGTTTATGGGACATCAACAATGCTGGTACACCCATATACGAGGCAGCGCATTTTATTTCTTCGCGCACTAAATCGGGCTTTCCTGATTTTCCTATGTCCGATGATTTACCCGATTATCCGAGTTACCAACAAGTTTTAGCATATATACAATCCTTTGCCCGTCATTATGGTTTGTACGAATCCATTGTTTTCAATAAAAGAGTCATTCAAGTTGAAAAAATTACCAAGACTGATTGGTTGGTTACAACTTCTGATGGTGAGAAACAACATTACGCTGGTGTCATCTGTGCAAACGGTTCTTTGTGGACAGAAAACGCACCTGTACTGAGGGGGGCGTTTGAAGGCATCATACGACATGGGCGAACGTTTAAAAAATCAACAGAATTGGTCGGCAAACGGGTGTTGGTTATTGGCGGCGGCAATTCAGGTGTGGACATTGCTTGCGAAGCAGCAACTTTTGCTGAGAAAGCTTTTTTGAGTCTCCGAAGAGGTTATTATATCATTCCAAAGTATGTTTTTGGCAAACCCACCGATGTTTTTGCAGATGAAGGACCCAAGCTGCCTATGAAAATGGAACAATGGGTTTTGCAAAAACTACTCCGTCTTGTTGTAGGCGACCAAACAAAATTTGGCTTACCTAAACCTGACCATAAAATATTAGAATCTCATCCTATTTTGAACTCCGATATTTTTAATCTTTTAGGTCATGGCAAGTTGACCATAAAGCCAGATGTGGATTATTTAGAAGGCAAAAAGGTCATTTTCAAAGATGGCAGCCACGAAGAAATTGATGAAATCATCACCGCTACAGGCTACCATTTTGATATTCCTTTTGCCAAACAATATTTTGAATGGGTGGATAATCGGCCGAAACTCTATCTTTCTGCATTCAATCGGCAACACGACAATCTGTTTGCCGTTGGCTTTTTAGAAACCAATTCAGCAGCTTATACATTGTTGACGGAACAGATAAAATTATTGGCTAACTATTTGAAATCCAAAGAGTTAAATCCTGAAAAAGCAAGAGAGTTTCGGCATTATGTTCAAACCGACCATCCTGATTTGACGGGCAAAATAAATTTCGTTCGCACGCCGCGCAATACGGGTTATGTGGACAGCGATACGTTTAGAGCTTATATTAAAAAGATGAATGGTCGGATGGATTGGACAGCGTATAAGGAAGGAGAGTACAAAAATTTAACATATTAAAATGAATTTGCTGTGCAATTTTACTCTATTGATAAAGGTTTAGGCATTGTTATTAAACAATTTTATAAACCTATAAATCATGTAACAAATGAAAAATCTATTTCTCTTCTTATGCCTTACCTTGTCCACGCAGTTTGTTTTTGCTCAAAAATTTAGTTTTGGTTTAAAAGGAGGTGCCAATGTGACGGATTGGTACTATTCTAAACCTTCCAAAAACCCATCTATTTCTGATAACTTTCACGAACCAGTAATTAGTTATGAATTCGGTGCAACAGCACGTCAAAAACTAAGTAAACGAGTTTATCTAAATGAAGAGCTTTTATATACCCAACGGAATATGTCAATCAATAAAAAATACTTTAACGGCACAACAATGTATTTTGCATGCGATTATGTTGCAGTTCCAATCTTTATTTCTTATAACGTTTTCAAACCCTTGAGCCTTGAGTTAGGAGGAGAATATAGCCGCATTGTTAAATCGAGTAAATTTAATTATAAAGAAACATTTCAAAATGAAGACTTTATATCAGGCATTGTCGGCTTGAGATACCAATTCCTAAAAAAGCTCAATGTTCATTGTCGTTATACACATGCGTTTACAAAAATAAATGAAATAACATGGACAGATTTTAATGCTCTTGAAATCGGTAAATCAAAACTACTGGCACATACATTAAGTCTTGCAATTGGTTATAATTTCTAACTTTGCCCATTCATATTTCATATTTCATATTTCATATTTCATATTTCATACTTCATTTATGAATCGCTTAACACAACTTTTCAAAGACAAAAAGCACAATATTCTCAACGTTTATTTCACCGCAGGTTTTCCAAAGCGCGATGATACTGAGGGGGTCATTTTGGCACTCGCCGAAGCGGGTGTTGACCTCATCGAAATTGGTATGCCATATTCCGACCCGTTAGCAGATGGACCCACGATACAACAAAGCGGTACAAAGGCTTTGGAAAACGGAATGCACCTCAATTTGCTGTTCGACCAAATCAAATCCGTGCGTCAAAAAACACAAATACCCTTGGTTTTGATGGGTTATTTCAATCAAGTCATGCGTTTTGGCGAAGCCGAATTTTTCAAAAAATGCGTCGAATCAGGCGTTGATGGCTTGATATTGCCCGATATGCCTTTGCACGTCTATGAAAACGACTACCAAAAGCTCTTGGCAGACCTAAATTTGAAAATGTCCTTTTTGATAACCCCACAAACGACGACTGACCGCATCCGCAAAATTGATTCTTTGACAACAGGTTTTGTTTATATCGTGTCAAGTTATGCGATTACGGGCGGCAGTGCAGGTATTTCTGATTCACAAATAGATTATTTCAAACGCATCGAAAAGATGAAATTGAAAAACCCCCGCCTCATCGGTTTTGGCATTTCAGACAAAACGACGTTTGATACTGCTTGTCAATATGCACAAGGTGCTATCATTGGCTCGGCATTTATAAGGGCTTTAGAACGTGGTGATACTGAGGGGGTAACAGTGGCAACGACAACAGCTAATTTTGTGGGGCGTGTGCTTGAGATGGAGGTCGTGTGAACTCCTTTATTTCCCAACAAAATGCGCCTTCCTTTTCTCCACAAAAGCTGAAGCACCTTCTTTAAAATCATCAGAAGTGGAGCATTTACCAAACTCCACGACCTCTGTGAAAAAGCCCGCATCGCCACCGGGGTCAAAAAAAGCATTCACCGATTCGATGATTTTAGTAATCGCAAAAGGGGCTTTTGTTGCTATTTTAGCAATGATTTCCTTGGCTTTTGCCACTGTTTGACCTTCTTCGACGATGTGATTGACCAAACCGATGCGATACCCCTCAGTAGCGTCTATCATATCGGCTGTCATCATCAGTTCTAAGGCTCTGCCTTTGCCAACGAGTTGCACCAAACGTTGCGTACCGCCATAACCTGGAATGATACCGAGATTCACTTCGGGTTGACCAAATTTTGCATTGGGCGAAGCGATACGGATATGACACGCCATCGCCAATTCGCAACCGCCGCCGAGTGCAAAACCATTGACCGCTGCAATAACGGGCTTATGAAAACGCTCGATGTTTTGGAAGATATCTTGTCCACGTTGTGCCATTTGCTCTCCTTTGCCTTCTAAATTCAGAAACTCTGAAATATCTGCACCCGCAACAAAAGCTTTTGGACCCGCCCCCGTGATGATAACACCTTTTAAGTCTTTGATTTTCTTAAAATCGCTTTCAAAAAAACTTTTTAATTCAGCCATCGTTTGTTGATTCAAAGCATTCAATGCTTTTTCGCGGCTGATAATGAGTGTGATGATACCGCCGTCATTTTCGACGACTAAATTTTGATATTGCATTGTATACTAAATGAAAAGTGAAAAACGAAAAGTGAAAAATATAAAACGTTGGTTATGAATGATTTGATGCCATTATTTTAATCAAACCATTTTCAAATAAGTATATTTAGATAATAATTGATAGTGCATAGTCTTAAGCTTTATCCATTATCAAATATCCACTATCCTTTAATTAAAAGTCTTTTCCGTAGTTTTCGTAGCCAATACGTGCCAAATGTTCATATTTTCGTGTTACTTCATTTGCCAACTCCTGTTTGTAGGCAATAACTTTATCTTGAATAATTTTATCGGTACTGCCCAATATTTGCGCTGCTAAAATAGCGGCATTTTTTGCACCGTTGAGCGCAACTGTTGCCACAGGCACCCCATTGGGCATTTGTAAAATAGACAAAATGGAATCCCAACCGTCAATTGAATTAGAGGCTTTTATGGGTACACCAATCACAGGCAAAGGCGTTAAAGAAGCCACCATACCGGGCAAATGAGCTGCACCGCCCGCGCCAGCAATAATGACTTTTACGCCCCGTGTATGGGCTTCTTTAGCAAAACTCACCATCCTGTCGGGTGTCCGATGCGCTGAAATAAAAGTAATTTCAAAAGGAATACCGAAACTTGAAAGCATTTCGGCAGCTTGTTTCATAATGGGTAAATCTGAATCTGAACCCATAATGATACTAACGTGAATAATTTTCATACTTTTTATATTAAAACGTTGAAACAAAATTTTATTCTTATGTAAAACAAATCATTTTTATTATTTAAGAATAAAATTTTTTTATTAAATTAAAACTGTAAATTAAATTTTGTTTTAAATAAAAGATAATAAATCTATTTCTTTAAAAACAAACGATATAAAGAAGTCGCAATTAAAATAAAACCGACTACAATCATCGCATAATCCCAAGTATTGCGTTCTGGTTGTTGCAATTTTGAATAGATAATGAAAGCGGCAATCGCTATATAAACATACTCCATGTATTTCTTATTCATACGTGTTTTTTTAAGCGATGATACGCAATTCGTTTTTTAATTTCAATGCTATTTCAACGGCAGTTTCGACGTTTTTGTTCAAAATTGTCACATGTCCCATTTTACGAAAAGGCTTAGTCATCTGTTTGCCATAGAGATGAATATGCACCCCCTCAGTATTTAGCGCATTTTCAAAGCCGTCAACAACTGCCTCACCTGTATAGCCTTCTGCGCCCACTAAATTGAGTAAAACCGAAGGCTTACGCATCACTGTTGAACCCAAAGGCAGATTCAAAATAGCCCGTAAATGTTGCTCAAATTGCGATGTTTCCGTCGCTTCTATGGTGTGATGTCCTGAATTATGTGGACGCGGGGCAACTTCATTGATCAGTAATTGACCGTCTTTGGTCAAAAACAATTCAACGGCCAATAAACCACACATTTTGAATTTTTTTATCAGTTGTTTCGCTAAAGTTTGCGCTGCCCGTTCTATGTTTTTTGGAAGGACAGAAGGACACAATTGATAGTCTAAAAGATTTGCTTTTGGGTCAAAAACCATTTCTACTGAGGGGTATGCCACCACGTGTCCTGCTTCATTTCGAGCAACAATGACAGCGATTTCTTTATCAATTTCGACTAATTTTTCAATCAAACAAGGTTCTTCGGGTAGTTTTTTGATGTCATCAATGGTTTTTAATATCGAAACCCCTTTGCCGTCATAACCACCACTTCTTGATTTCCAAACGCAAGGCAACTTTACCACCCCCTCAGTAATTTTATCAAAAAGTTGAAATTCAGAGGTCGGCAACTTGTGTTTTTGATAAAACTGTTTTTGCAACCCTTTGTCTTTAATCATTTTTAAAGCCTTAACATTTGGATGCACTTTTATACCTTCTTTTTCTAAAACAGTTAAAGCCTTGACGTTAACATGTTCAATTTCAATAGTTAACACATCAACCAAACGTCCAAATTTTAGAACATCATCATAGTTATTGAAGTCTCCAACGATAAAATGTTTGCAATACGATTGTGCAGGAGACCCTTCCCTATCCAAGACATAAATCTCTAAATCCCAATCTGCGGCGGCTAAACATAACATCTTGCCTAATTGTCCGCCACCTAATATGCCTACTTTTTTCATTAATATTATTCGTTAATGGTCTAAAAAAATATTCCATAAAAGCTTTCCCTTTCTCGGTAAGTACGCTTCCTCTCTCGGTAAGTACATTTCCTCTCTCGGTAAGTACGCTTCCTCTCTCGATAAGTATACTTCCTCTCTCGGTAAGTACATTTCCTCTCTCGGTAAGTACACTTCCTCTCTCGGTAAGTACGCTTCCTCTCTCGGTAAGTACACTTCCTCTCTCGGTAAGTACACTTCCTCTCTCGGTAAGTACACTTCCTCTTTACTTTTCAGTTTTCAATCCCAACTTGACTCCCTCTTCTAACATCATTTGAAAGGCTTTTTCATATTCATTGGGAATGATGCCGTCTAAAATAGCTTCACGAATGGCTGTTTTGATAATGCCAACTTCACGCGAAGGTGAAATTTGAAACGTTTCCATAATTATTTCACCCGTAATCGGTGGTTGCCAATTTCGGATATTGTCTTTTTCTTCAACCTCAACGCAACGCTGTTTGACGATTTCATAATTTTCAAGATAACGGGCGACACGAGCCGCCTGTTTCGAGGTAATATCTGATTCACAAAGGATGAATAAATCCTCTAAGTCGTCTCCTGCATCAAAAAGTAAGCGACGAATGGCGGAATCCGTTATATTTTCTTTGGTCAAAGAGACAGGACGGTGGTGCAGACGGACGATTTTTTGGACATATTTCATGCGGTCATCAAGGGGCAAGCCTAAATTGCGAAACAAACGGGGTATCATAGCCGCGCCGACTTCTTGATGCCCATGAAATGTCCAACCTTCTTCTTTATCGAATCGTTTTGTGGCAGGTTTACCGATGTCGTGCATCACGGCTGCCCAACGCAAGTAAATATTGTTGGTGCGCCGTGCTGTGTTGTCTAAAACTTGGAGTGTGTGCCAAAAATTGTCTTTATGACCAATGCCTTCCTTTGTTTCTGCGCCTTTTAAGGCAATCATTTCAGGGAAAATAAGTTGCAAAAGCCCCGTTTGCATCAATAATGCCCAACCTACTGAGGGGGTCGGTGTTGCCATTATTTTCTCAATTTCAGCGATGACGCGTTCTTTTGAGATGATTTTGATGCGGCTTTTTAAATCGCTAATGGCTTTAAAAGTATCATCTTCGATACGAAAACCCAATTGGGTGGAGAAACGGATGGCGCGCATCATGCGTAAAGGGTCGTCCGAAAAGGTTTTGCTGGGTTCAAGCGGTGTTTGAATGACTTTTTCTTCAAGGTGACGAATGCCGTCGAAAGGGTCTATGATTTCACCAAAATTATCTTCATTCAAGCTAACAGCTAAGGCATTGATAGTAAAATCACGACGATTTTGGTCGTCTTCTAATGTACCATCTTCAACATTAGGTTTGCGCGATTCGGTGCGATAGGACTCTCGACGTGCGCCGACAAACTCTAATTCGATATTTTTGCAACGAAACATCGCCGTTCCAAATCGCGCATAGGTGACAACACGCGGCGAAGGACGCATTTTGGCTGCCACGGCTTCAGCGAGTTGTATGCCCGAACCAACACAGACAATATCAATGTCTTTGGAGGGTCTTGCCAACAATCTGTCTCGAACAAAGCCGCCGACAACATATGCGGGATAACCCAATTCAGAGGCTGTTTCGCTGATGATGCGGAAAATTTCACGCTCGTGCGGTTGGATTTGGAATATCATAATTGTCTATTGTGCCTTCTAATTGTTGCAAATGTATATTTTGCGCGGCAAAAATAGGATTTTAAGCGTAATTATCCATTAAACGAATGCGATTTCGCCAAAATACTGAGGGGTGTGAAAATCGGGTTTGAGCGTTTCGATATTATTCCATGACAAATAATGCGGTTTGGTAAGCCCATCACCACATTTATAGAAATTAGCGCGACATGTTTTGCCTTTTAGCGTTTTTATAGGGTGTTGAAAAAAACTCTCAACAGGTATCATAACGGTTAATGTCCAATCAAAAGAACCGAATTTCTCTTCAAAAGACTTATTTCCAAGGGTGGATTCAGATAATATTTTGTTTATCGTTGCATCATTGGCAGGTGTTCTGTTGTTCCTCGTTTTCCCAGCATATAAAAGTTTTGTACCGATACAATTAAATTCAAAATTGTAATAAATGCCATCATTTTCAGGTGCGACAAAAAACTCTACACAACTGTCTTTCCACACTGCCCCGTTGTTTGGGGTCGCTTTGGCAATGATGCTTGTTTCTTGCACGGTGTACCTTATATATATATGTGTGTCGTCGTGTGTGATGGCAAAATGCACGGTCGGTTTGTCTTTGTCATTTGCCCAAGGCTGTGTGTCTATCGCAACGGGTGTTGGGAAATCAAAAAACGGGAAAATGTTTCCCGTTTGATTGGTGTATGGAATGGTTAGTTTTTTCATTTATTTTTAAGTAGTAGAGAGTAATTGAGTAAAGAGTAGAGAGATGGTGTAAAATATTGAAAACTGAGATTTTATTAACTATCTATCTACCCTATTACTTTCTACGCTCTACTTAATGTAGTTAGGGCTTAAACCAGCTATACATATTGCCGGTTTAAGCCCACGCTACGTTTATTGTTTAAAAAACTTTACTGTCTGGTAGCTGCCTGTTGGCGATTGTATTCGTGCGAGATATGTACCACTTGCAAGATTTGACAGAGTCACCATCAAGGATTTTGAATTAAATTCTTTAACCGTTTGTGTCCTAACGATTCGTCCTGTAATATCCATGACATTGACAGTAAAATTACTGAGGGGGGCATTGGCGAAGACAATTTGCATCTCGTCACCGACTGGATTAGGGGCGACGACGAAATCAAGGGATGCTCGTTTTGCCGCAGGCTCAATCGTAACGATTTTGGTAAAAGATGATTTTGAAGCCGTTCGTTCTACCACTTTTAAGCGATAATACTGAGGGGTGGTTGTGGAAACATCGGCATCTACAAAATCATACGTTTGGCGGGTCGTGAGATTATGGGCTTTGATATAACCTATTTTTTCAAAACTGTTTTTTTCACCAGTGTAGGAACGTTGGACTTCGTAACCTTCGAGGTCACGTTCAGCAGCTGTTAACCATTTTAATTGGTTGCCTTCTTGTGTCCCTTTTCCATCAAAAGACAATAGTTCAAGCGGCACCACAATGCCTGGTAATTCCAAAAGAAACATGCCATTGCCATGAGTACCGACAATAATTTTGTTGTCAGAAGGACGATAGCGCATGTGGCTGATTAGGGCGTAGTTAATGTCAGTGCTACCGATTTGACTCCAAAGGGTTGTTGCGCCACTCAAAGTATTGGTTGAGTAAAGCCCTACGGAAGTTCCAATTATATAATGTTTCACACCATTGACTTGAACAATAGCCGAAGAACGGGCGGACGCTAATTGAACCGCCGTATTGACCGCACCTTCAATATTTGTCCATGTGGGTAGATCACTACCTGCATTAGTGGTATGATATACACTGATAACATTATAATTTGAATAAGTTACAAGGATTTCATCATCGTTTGTAGGATTTATAGCAATAGAACTGCATAAACCTGTTGCCCCAACAGGGGTAATATTCGTAGGTGTTGTATTAGCGGCAGTGTATGCAGGGTTATTAAGACGATACACATTTCCTGACTCGGTTCCGATATATAATTTCCGACTGGCATCCGAAGCGGAATATGGGCTTCCTGCATAACCATTATTACGTGTTGTTGCCATACATCTAATATTGCCCGCAATAGTACCTGTCATTTGTTCCCAACCAGTGGCGGCATTGGCTGTAAGAGTTGTAGCATTGATAGTCGAAGCGATGCGTGTACGATATAAAACGTTATTGCCTGCATAAAATAAATGATTGGTATTGTCTTGGTCTAAATGAAAATAGGTGACAAAAATACTGGCTGACCCTGTTGGTTTAATATTAAAACCATTGTTAGGTGTTGTTATTCTATAAAGGCTACCATTTTGACTACCGCCTAAGATATTAAAAGTTGAGGCATTTGTGTAACTGATAACACCGACAGCCACACCGTCTCCGCTAAAAATACTACTGAAAGTTGTGCCACTTGCCGACAGCGTTGTGCCATTGTCTTGTGCGCCACCTACAACAACATCACTACCATTTGTAGGTGATAAATCAACATGATAGTATTGATAGGTCACATAATCGTTGTTCAAAGGCGTCCAAGTGACATTGGTTTGGGTAATATCAGCTTTTTGAATGCCTCCGTCATCACCCGTAAATAAAGTATTGTTATCACCGTTGGCAAAGACCAAAGTATGGACATCTGGGTGATGATTGGGATAAAGTGCGTAACTCGCTGCAGAATTATAGCCTCCAATCCGTTTTGTCGTCGTTGTGTTTGTAAAACCCGATGTTGAACGATAGACATTTGTACCAGCAATAAAAACAGTATTTTCATCGTCAGGCTTGACAGCTATAGCTAAATCATAACCGCCTTGCACAGCAAAAGGATCGTTACCATTTAAACAACCCGATTCATCTGGCAAATTAGCAGATAAGTCAGTCCATGTGGTTGTGTTTTGGTCATAAGAAAATAATTCTGCTTCTGGTGCTGCCGTTCCAGTACAAGAAGAAGCAACGTTACGATAATAAAGGGCATAAACCATATTTGTGTTACTGGGTGCATATGCTAACACGATTCGACCATAAGCACTGGCAGCATTCCAAGTGGCGGGCGTAACGATTGAGCTGATCGTTCCAGCGATTTTCATCCAGTTACCCGATGCGCCCGTCGTAGAAGTATAAACACCTTCATTCGCATCAGTGCCTGGAATAGCTGCATAAAGACGACCTGACGGCGTGACAATAATATCCGTCAAACCTGACCCTAATGTTGAACCCAGAACAACTGACCAAGTTAAGCCGCCATTCGTAGAGCGTTGAATTTGAGTCCCAACAGCCCCGTAAACATTGCCATTGGTAGGGTCAACAACGAGACGAGTACAATAATCAAAGGGGCTATCAAAAGTCTCTAAAACACTGGACGTGGCTGCCAAGGGTGCCCAAGTAATGCCATTATCAATAGATTTCCAAATACCTTGACCGCGATAAGCTGAACCCAAAGTTGCCGAATTGCCAGAGCCTTCTCCTGTACCATAATACCAAGTATCTTGAAAACCCACACGTGTGTCTTGCGCTATACAGGAGACATTGTGTATCTGTCCACTCGGCGCCACACGCGTCCAAGATGTACCACCATTCGTTGAGCGATACATACCAGAACTGACACTACCTGCGAGCATGATGTTCGCATTTCTGACATCAATACCAATAGCACGGGTACGACCTCCCAAGTTATTGGGTCCTTTTGCGGTAATTGTCGCACCAGGTATGTCTAAAGCTGCCGATGAGCCACCACTCCAAGGTGAGTCAAATTTGGGTGACAGTACAGCAGCCGTCAATGCTTTTTCTGCGACTCCCTTTGGTATCTTTCCAGTTGCAGGGTCTTTGACCATATCAAACTCAAATTGGAGACGCTCGCCGACAGAGCTGGCTTCATCCTCTAATTCAGAGACTTCCGGAGAGTCAACATACTGAGGGGGGTGGGCATTTTGAATCCCTGAAGAAGGTTGTTTTGGGTTTTTATTGGATGAAATGGGTTGCTTATTTTCGGTATGTTTTTCTATTTGTAGGGTATTATCCAGTTTTTGTAGCAAAGGTGTTAAGGCAAGTGTTGGCGTTATGGGTACTTTTTTTGTTGTTTCGTTATTAATTTTATGCTGATGATAAAACCAAAAGACGCAAGTAGTAAGTAAAATAAAGCTCAAGCCAATAGCGAACTTCGAAGTAAATTCAAAATTTAATTTGTTTGTCATTATAATTTGACTTTAGTATTATAAAAATGATGTCCTAATAAAAGCCTTCAAGAAACTGTTTAGAGTTCGCGATTCGTTATTATATT
The DNA here is from genome assembly GCA_031411275.1 of Saprospiraceae bacterium. GTDB lineage: Bacteria > Bacteroidota > Bacteroidia > Chitinophagales > Saprospiraceae > JAAFJT01. The sequence goes on from JANOAU010000191.1 coordinate 30,535, forward strand.
AATTTTGATGATGTAAAGGTAAAAGCATAATCGTATTCATAGTATGAGAAGGCAAATTAAATATTCGTTTTTTTTCAATCGCTGGGTTAAAAGTTATTGTAAGGAACACAAATTTTTCTAAATATTAACCTGTCATTTTGCATCTTTGTACTTGCAATTGCAAATTTTAATTACGCATTATTTAACTAAACAATCAAAATTTATGAAAAAAGCACTCATTTGCTCGCTTTTTCTATGTCTTTTCATAGAATTTATCGTAGCTCAAAATCCAACCATCCAAAGAATTGACCCAACAAATTGGTGGATTGGTATGAAAAATCCAGAACTGCAATTATTGATTTATGGCAAAGACATCAAAGGCTCACAAGTCAATATCAACTACGCGGGTGTTAAAATTCAGAGTATCCAAGACGTCGAAAATCCAAATTATTTGTTTGTCAATGTCACCATTTCGCACGATTGTAAAGCCGGTCAATTCATGATTGAATTGTCAAAAACAATACAAATCAAGGACAAAAAAGGTAAAATTGTTGACCAAGTTGTTAAAACATCGCAACCTTATGAACTAAAAGTCCGAGACCAAAAACCACAGGAAATCAATTCTAAAGATTTTATTTATCTCATTTTGCCTGATAGATTTTCAAACAGCGACCCAACGAACGATAAATTTGCAGACATGGCGGATAAGGAATCTGACCGCACTAAACCTTTTTTGCGTCATGGCGGCGATTTACAAGGCATTACCAATCATTTAGAATATTTGAAAGACTTAGGAGTGACAACGCTTTGGCTCAATCCTGTTGTCGAAAATAATCAACCGCAAACCAATGAAGGTGGTGCAATGCGTTCCGCCTATCATGGTTATGGTTTTACAGACCATTACAACGTTGACCGTCGGCTGGGCGGCAATGCAGCTTACAAAAAAATGGTTGAATCGGCTCATGCAAGGGGCTTAAAAGTCATTCAAGATGCTGTTTATAATCATGTGGGTATCAATCATTGGATTTTGAAAGATATACCGATGAAAGATTGGCTGCATCAATGGGATACATATACGAATACATCGTATCGTGATGAGCCAGTTGTCGATTTTGTGCATGGCAATCCGAGTGATTTTAAAGTGCAACAAAATGGTTGGTTTGTACCTTTTCTACCTGACCTCAATCATCATAATCCCTTTGTAGCCAATTACTTAATTCAACATGCTTTATGGACGGTTGAATATTTTGGTATTGATGGTTGGCGTATTGACACCTATCAATACAATGATTTGGAGTTTATGAATCGCTGCAACAAAGCCTTGTTAGATGAATATCCTAAAATGTTTATTACAGGTGAAAACTCTGTTCATAGTCCCATTAGTCAAGCATATTATACAAGGAATAATCTCTATGTACCTTTTAAAAGCAATTTGCCTTCACCTAATGATTTTGTGCTTTATCATGCCGTTGCACCTGCCCTTACTGAGGGGTTCGATTGGGGTAAAGGATTCAATCGTTTATACAGCACTTTGGCAGAAGATATGATTTATGAAGACCCTTCTTTGAACATGACTTTTTTAGATAATCATGATGAAAATCGCTTTTTTTCGATGATTAAAGAGGATATGAATAGGTATAAACAAGGTATCGGTTTTCTGTTAACGACCCGCGGTACGCCATCACTTTATTATGGTACAGAAATTTTGATGAAAAACTATAAAGACCCTTCTGATGCAGAAGTCAGACGTGATTTCCCTGGCGGTTGGAAAGAAGATGCTCAAAATAAGTTTTTGTCCAAAGATAGAACGGATAAGGAAAATGAAGCCTTTGATTTTGTCAATAAATTGGCGCAATATCGCAAGACTTCAACGCCTTTACAAACTGGAAAATTGACGCAATATCTACCCATAAATAGTATTTATGTCTATTTTAGGCACAATGACCAAGGTGCAGTTATGGTTATTATGAGTCAAAATGAAAAAGAAGAGACTTTAACGACAAAACGTTTTGCCGATAATTTGAGGACATTTACAAAAGGTAAGAATGTGTTAACGGGTGCGGTGATTTCAGATTTGAGAAGTCTGACAATTCCACCTCACTCTATACAAATTATCGAATTAGGGAATTAAAAAATGTTGATTAAACAGTAAAATAAATAAAAATGCCTGCTGAACCATTATGTTTAGTAGGCATTTTTAATTTTTAGTTTATAATTTTTAACTAACTTATGAATTATATAACTTCGTGTAATACTCATCCGCCATACGGTCAGAATCGAATTCTGGTGCGACATCCTTCATAGATTGTTTCACCACTTTCAACCATTGTTTAGGATTGTCATAATATAATGGAACGATTTTATTTTCCAAAATCTCATACATTGCCTCAAGGTCATGTTTGTCTTGCTTTTTAACAGGCAAATGATGGTCTAAATTCGGAATAACGAAGCAGTTTTCACCATCTTTGGCAAATTCTGGCACCCAACCATCACCAATAGAAAAGTTAACACTCGCATTCATAGCAGCCGTCATACCGCTTGTACCAGAAGCCTCACGTGAGTAACGAGGGTTGTTGAGCCAAATATCAGAGCCTTGTTTCATCAAACGCGACAGACGCAATTCGTAGCCAATTAATATAGTACAATTAGGAATATCTAAAGTTTTATTATGTATATCGTTAAAAACGTCAATCGCTTCCCAGTGCAACGGATAAGGTTTACCCGCCCAAATCACTTGAACAGGTTTTTTGCTGTTCATCGCAATTTTTTTGAAACGTTTTAGGTCAGTTAGAATCAAATCTGCACGTTTATATTCAGCAAAACGTCTTGCCCAAACGATTGTTAAAGCATCAGGATCCAATATTTTACCTGTTTGGTCTGCTACTTCTGCAAAAAGAGCCAATTTTAGCTCACGTTTACGACTCAACAACAACATATCGTCATTTGATTGCAAGGCTTTTTCTAAAATTGGGTCAACCCAATACCGTTTGTTTTGGGCATTTGTAATATGTGTAATTTCGCAAATGCCCTTAGCATTTTTCCACATTTCACGCGACACCTCACCGTGAATTTTTGAAACTGCATTTGACAGTTTTGCCATACGTAAAGCCACGAGCGAATGATTGAATACCTTTTCTTTGCTTTTCCAAAGATGAGCAATTGATTTGGGTTTAACACCCGCCAAAAAGCCCGATGACTTAATTAATTCAAAATCGTTACGCTCATTTCCAGCATCTTCTGGCGTATGTGTTGTGAAAATAAGGCGTTTTTTTACTTCTTCAAAATCACCTTTGTATTTATTAAGCAACCAAAACGCCACCGGCAAAGGATGTGCTTCGTTGAGGTGATAAATATCGGGTGCAAAACCTAAAGCCTCTAAAGCCATCGCACCTCCAATACCCAAAACAATATATTGACCCAACCGAGTGAGCTTGTCATCGTCGTAAAGTTTGTCGGTAATTGAGCGAGTGAACTTGTCATTTTCTTCTGTATCTGTACTTAACAATAAAATGGGAGCCGTTTCAAAAGTATCAGGTTCTAATTTCCATACTTTGACCGTCACCTCATCTTTCATAAAAGGGACTTTTATCTTTACACCCGTGTCTTTGAGGAAGTTGTTATATTTTGTACGAAAATCAGTACCCAAAGAACCATCTTCTTTGCGAATTTGATCATAATACCCTTTTTTCCAAAGAAGACCAACACCTACAAGGTTTTGTTTAAGGTCATAACAACTCCGCATGTGCGAGCCAGCCAAAAAACCTAAACCACCACTATAAATTTTGAGTGGTTGGTGAATGCCAAATTCCATACTGAAATACGCAACGGGTTTGGCGTACTTCACGTCAATTTTATACGAATGCATTGTCAAGTTGATTATTGTTAATAATACACGAACTTTGTTAATAAAGTCGCAAAGGAATGAAAAATAGGTGAAACACCAAAAGAAAAGTAAAAAAACAGTGTATATAGGTATCAGAGAGGGAGAGAAAAGTCTCTTTATAGCTAAGTTTTTATGTTGTTAATTATTTTTACAATACTAATATTCCGATTATATAGGGTATTTTTTAGCCCATAACCAAAGATTTATGTGTGACATATAAGACCCCTCAGTATTTACTTCGTTTTATACACTATACTTTCAAATAAGGACTATAAGTAATATATTTTTTAAAAAATCATCGTGTCAAGACATAATAAATAACATACAACCAACCTAAAAAAGCATGAATAAGAGCCCATAAAAGGGACTGATTGCGTGTCCAACTCATTACGACGGCAATAATAGAGCCTAAACCGATACCCGTATTAACGACGGTGACATCAAGAAGTAACATTTTCAAAGATTTTATATTGTTAAGAATGCTACAAAACTTCAGTAAAATACTATTGTTGTCAAATAATAACGATGAATTAGTGACTATTAACGACAAGTCCTGAAAGCCTAATACAAAAAAAAACGCCCGTCACTGAAAAAACAGGACGAGCGCCATATGCAGATTGTTCACACTACTTTTAGTTTCGATTAACGGTTTTTTGTGATACGATACTCTTTTGTAAAGTTAGTATCAAAACCCGAGTGCGAATATAAAAGCATAAAATCAATGTACCAACAATAAATAATTTTATTATCAAATTTTTGTGACATGATTATTTTGATAAAAATAGCTATTACAGAAGATAAAATATTGATTTTCAATAACAAATTGAAATATTTAAACCCAAAAACCAAACATTGATTTTTCAATAAAAAACAAAAAGAAGTCACAGATTTTAAGGTAAATGGACTTTAATAGCTCTTGTAATCTCTCTTTTGAACGGTGGTCCTGGTAAAGGTTCTATAGTGAATCCAACGCTTTTCATTATTCTTTTAACAATTCCTTTAGCACAATACGTTAACAAAACACCATTGGGATACAACGCATTGTACATTTTTTGCATAATCGGTTGTTCCCAAAGATGCGGCTGGACTTCAGGAGCAAAAGCGTCAAAGTAAATAAGATGAATACTGTTTTGTATGTCCACTGTTTCGATGGATACATGTCTTTTTTCAAATAAAAAATAAGGGCTTAACTCATGACAAGTATGCCAAGTGCAATGGTGCATTCGTTTAAAAACATCATTGGAAACATTGAGTTGTTTACTAAAATTAAGGGATTCAATGTCTTTTATACTGAGGGGGTTGGTTTCGTAAGTGATATATCGAATTTTCTGCTGCAAACGCTCCGCTTCTATCCAAGTCATTAAGGCATTCAGTCCTGTTCCAAACCCCAATTCAAGTAGGGATATCTCTTCTAAATTTTGTAACAATACATTTTTTAATCCTGCATCAATGAATATATGTTGCGTTTCTTGAATGGCTCCATGTGTCGAATGGTACGAAACGCCAAACCGTTCGGACATAACGGAATGGGAACCATCTTCTGTAAGATAAAGGCTATTTTTCGGTGTGGACATTGTTTACTTTTTTATCAAAGGTAGAAACAATACCACGTTTTAAGCATGAAATGATAGACATTGTAAATACCTTTGTTTCATATCATTAAATACAATAAAAAATGCCTTTAAATATTTGTATGTGTTCAGGAGGTAATTGCCCTCAAAAAGATACGTGTCTGCGATTCACAGGTGCTATTTATGGTAAACAAGATTTTTTTGGCATCCCACCCTATTCGCCTATCACGCAAGAATGTATTTTTTATATTGACGAAACGCCTGCGGAAGATGCTATTCGCAAACAAGCCAAAAAACTATGGCAACATGACGGTTGCCCAGAAGGTAAAGAATCTGAATACTGGCAACGTGCAGAAACGTATTTGTTAGAATTGAGGCGGAATAAAGGTTAAAACGTTATTATTAGTCCTATTTTGTAAACCTTTCCATATTTTGTCCAAAAATTTAAAAAAATGAATTTACAACATTTCACCCTTTCGATTGCCCATAAAGTGGCTCAATTAGTGATAAATAGACCCGAAAAAGCCAATTCCTTACATCAAGCCGCTTGGTTTGAACTGAAAGAAGCCTTATTGTATTGCGACAAAACACCAGACGTACGCTGCATCGTTTTGAGTGGCAACGGTGATAAATTGTTCAGCGCAGGCATTGATTTGGCTATGCTCATGTCCACACAAGACCTTGTCAATGATGATTGTGAAGGACGTAAAAGAGAAAAATTCAGAGGTTTTTTGCTTGATTTTCAAGATATTTTGACTACATGTGAAAAAATATCTAAGCCTATTTTGTCCGCTATTCATGGCGGCTGCATAGGCGGTGCATTAGACATTGTTTGTGCTACAGATATGCGTTACTGCACTCAAGATGCCTATTTTGTAATAAAAGAAATAGACTTGGGCATGGTCGCCGATTTAGGCACTTTGCAACGTTTGCCCAAGCTGATTTCTGATGGATTGATTAGAGAATTGGCTTATACAGGTAGAAAATTAAGAGCTTACGAAGCCAAAGAAAGCGGTCTGGTCAATCGTGTTTTTGACACTAAAGCACAGATGTTAGCAGAGGTAACAAACATCGCTGAAACCATCGCTACAAAATCGCCCCTTTCAATACGGGGTACTAAACGCAATATTATTTTTTCAAGAGACCATGCCGTTGCAGAAAGTTTGGAGTATATGGCTAATTGGAATGCCGCCATGTTTTATTCCAATGACTTGATGGAGGCGTTTAAGGCGAGTATGACGAAGGAAAAACCTGAATTTAAAGATTGATTATTAGAATGTATTGGGGACTCTACCCCCCCTCAGTAAAAATGTTTATTTTTGCCCTTCACCAATTTAAATTATAAATAATGAAAAAAACATCATTCATCACCCTCTTTTTATTTGGTTTAATATTCAATCAGCTTACCGCACAAGTCATTACACCTACACAAATTGATAATTTAGTGGAAAAGGTATTAAAAGCCTTTGATGTGCCAGGCATATCAGTTGGTATCATCAAAGATGATAAATTGATATTTGCCAAAGGTTATGGCGTACGGTCATTAGATTCTAAAAAACCGATGACTGAAAATACATTAGTTGGCATTGCGTCGAACACTAAAGCGTTTACGGCAGCCGCTTTGGGTATTTTGATTGATGAAGGTAAATTGAAATGGGATAGCAAGGTAACAGATATTATTCCAGAATTTAAAATGTATAATCCTTATGTTACAGATGAGTTTACGATTGTAGATTTATTGACACATAGAAGCGGTTTAGGACTTGGTGCAGGCGATTTGATGATGTGGCCTGATTCGAGTAATTTTACAAAAGCTGATATTATCCACAACTTGCGTTATCTTAAACCTGTATCGAGTTTTAGAACGAAGTACGATTATGATAACAATTTATACATTGTAGCAGGTGAAGTGATTGCCCGTGCCTCGGGTATGAGTTGGGAGGAATTTATTGAAAAACGGATTATGCTGCCGTTGAACATGTCAAAAAGTGCAGCTTCTATTTACAGATTAAAAGATAAATCGAATATTATTAATGCTCATGCACCTATTGACGGAAAAGTGCAAGTGATAAAAACCGATTGGAGCGAAACGGCGAATGCAGCGGGTGGTATTTACAGCAATATTACTGATTTGTCGAAGTGGCTGATTATGCAAATGAATAATGGTAAATACGGCGATGGATTGAACAAACAGTTGTTCAGCGAAGATGTGCATGACGAAATGTGGTCGCCCCAAACCATCATAAAAACCAAAGGGGGCGGGCCTTACAATACGCATTTTGCCAGTTATGGCTTGGGCTGGGGGCTTTCGGATGTCAAAGGCATGAAACAATGTACACATACAGGCGGTTTGGCGGGTATTGTGACCCAAATAACATTGATTCCAGAAATGAAATTAGGCATTATTGTCTTGACCAATCAACAATCTGGGGCTGCATTTAATACTATAACAAATACGATAAAAGACAGTTATTTGGGTGTGATGGGACAGGATAGATTGCAACAAATGATAGAGCGCGTTCAAAAAGGTGAGGATGAAGCTAAAAAAACGACGTCTGAAATTTGGGCAAATATTGAAACCCAGCAAAAAACAAGCACTAAAATGATTGCAATTGATTCATTTACAGGTACTTATACTGATGCTTGGTTTGGTGATATTGTAATTTCTTCCAATAAAGGTAAAACGCGTTTTAACTCAAAACGCTCACCACGGCTGAAGGGAGATATGTTGTACTACAAAGGTAATACTTTTGTTGTTAAATGGGATGATAGAAGTATGGACGCTGACGCATTTGTCGTTTTCAGTTTAAATACTGAAGGCAAAGCAGACGGCATAAAAATGAGTGCCATTTCACCTTTGACCGATTTCAGTTTCGACTTTCAAGACTTAGATTTTAAAAGGAAAAAGTAAGGATTGACACGGATTTTCCTAATTTCACTAATTAATATAAAAAATAATAGAATATACTAATGATCGAATTTGAATTAGATGGAAAAGAATTTATTGAACTGAATCGGTTGATGAAGCTCATGTCCGTTGTAAATTCTGGTGGAGAAGCCAATATGTTTATCTCAAATGGTGAAGTGGAAGTGAATGGCGTAGTGGAAACGCGCAAACGGCATAAAGTGCGGTCTGGTTTTGTAGTAAAATTCAATGGTGAAACTATTAATGTTAAAGAATAAGAAAAAAGCTGCTTCAAAAGGGCAGCTTTTATTTTTTATACTAAATAGATGAATATAATTTGTTCTAAACATCACCAATCACCGCCAGCACCGCCTCCGTCGAAATCACCGCCGCCGAATCCCCCAAATCCACCGCCAGAATCAGAACCACCGCCCCAGCCGCCACCGCCGCCGCCAAAACCACCGCCCCAAAATATCCAGCCGCCGCCACTGTTACCATAGGAACGACGACCTGAGTTATATTGTGCGAACTGACCTCGTCTTCTAATAATCGAAATAATGATGATGATAATAATCAAAATGATGATAAAAACCCAAAAACCCACATCGCTATCTGCATTATTTTCCTTTCCTTCATTGACATATTCACCATTAGCAGCGCCTCGAATGACTTGAAAAGCTTCATTAAAACCCTCATAAAAACGTTTTTCTTTGAAATTAGGTACTATTTTTTGCTCAATAATGCGTTTACAAATAATGTCAGGCAAAAAACCTTGAACACCGCCGCCTGTTGCAATAAAGACCTTACGTTTAGGCGCTAAACCGACGATAATGACCACACCATTGTTCTTTTGTGCTGTACCCACGCCCCATTTTTTACCAATTTCAACAGCCCAATCAAAGATATCATAGTCGCCTAAATCCGCTAAGGTCACAATTGCTACTTGCGTAGAAGTCGAGTCATTGTATGCCACCAAGTCCTTTTCAAGCCGCATTTGTTCATCAATAGACATCAAATTAGCATAGTCATTGACCAATCTGGGCGGCGAAGGACGGGACGGTATAGGCGGTTGACCCCTCAGTATAGAGCCAACGGAAAGGGTAAAAAGTAGTAAAAAGGATAGGATATATTTATTAATCACGGATTTATTCAGATTTTTTTGATGCCAATTATTCATATTTCATCATTCATATTTCATTATTTCCCATAAATTGGCTTGTCGGGCAATTCATTTTTATCATCTGATTGATAAGGAAAATGGGCTTTTAAGGCTTCGCCAATATCAAAAGCAACTTGGCAAACACCGTCTACTATGCGTTCATTTGTTAAAAAAGTCTTTAAAGTTGCCGCTTCTGTAGTCCAATAACTAAATCCCATTTTTTTATGGATGCCTTCATCCCCGAAAATGGCGAATTTACGGCTATCCATCGCTATGTATATTAACACAGCGTTGCGCTCTTTAGTCTTAAACATCTTCAATCTTTTGAAAATCTCGACCGTTCGTTTTTCAACACTATCGGCACATTCAGACTCCACATATAACCGTATTTCACCCGAACTTGCCTTTTCAGCCGTCCGAATTGCCGCCATTATGCGCTGTTCTTCATCATTATTGAAGAATTTTTTCTTTTTTGTCCAAAACATCTTTTTAGTTATGAGTTATGAGTTATGAATTATGAGCTTTCAAGTATAACTCATAATTCATAACTCATAGCTATTTATTGTTGTGGTTTCGTATCAAATGCACCTTTCAAACTCGGTGCTTTATCTGACCCTTTATCTGCTTCAAAGGCTCCTTTTTCTTTGAATCCAAACATACCCGCAAAAATATTGCTGGGAAATGACCGCACGCTCACGTTGTATTCCTTAACGGATGCGTTGTACTCATTACGAGCCACTTTAATACGATTTTCAGTACCTTCTAATTGCGCGCGTAACTCACCAAAGGCGGCATTCGATTTCAAGTTCGGATAAGACTCTGCAATGCTCAAAAAGCGACCCAGCGCAGTGGTCAATTGTCCTTGATTAGCCTGAAATTCTTGGATTTTTTCTGGTGTCAAATTTGACGCATCCACTTTCATTTGCGTCGCACTGGCACGGGCATTTATAACACCTTCCAAAACGCTTTTCTCAAAATTGGCTTCACCTTTGACCGCTTCGACGATGTTTGGAATGAGGTCAACACGCCGTTGGTATTCACTTTGAACATTGCCCCATTTTTGTTTAACACCTTCGTCGGTTTGTACCATGCTGTTGAATTTACAACCGCCATAAAGGAACAAAACGACAGCAAGACCGATAAGCATCATTGTTGAGTTTTTCATAATAACTTTGTAATTTTTAGATTTTTTTAATAGTTGTTAATCAATTTCTAATGTTAATAATAATCCAAAGGATTCTTTTGGAAAAAGAGTTACTTAATCTTCATAATCGAACAAATTTAGACAAAAACTTTGCAAAACAGATTTTTTGACTTAAAATGTGATAAATTCGTGAGTTCAGTAGTCCAATTTTGTTTAAAATTTCACAGTTTAAACTCGATACAATGAATACATTTGCGTTCAAAATAGTTCTCTCTCTTCTCGTTGCAAGTGGCTTTTTATCCTTTTTTGTTGGTAAAAAAACGACGAAAGAGCCTATCCAATCGTCCAATAATTCAGCCTCAATCAGTCAAAATCCTCCCACAGGCGTGGCTGTTTTGGAGCTTTACACCTCCGAAGGCTGTTCGAGTTGTCCGCCTGCCGACGATATACTGAGGGGTGTCGTCCATCAACAAAACGTTTTTGCTATGGCATTTCATGTGACCTATTGGAATCGTTTGGGTTGGAAAGATTCGTTCAGTCAAAAGGCGTTTGATGAACGTCAATATGCCTACGGTTCACGGTTTCAAAAAGACGGTGTTTATACCCCGCAACTGATTATTAATGGCGCAGAGGAGTTTGTCGGTTCACGAAAATCACAAACGGATAATGCCATTAAAAAAGCTTTAGCAACACCTGCTCGTGCTCAAATTGACTTATCTAAAACATTGAAAGACAACAAAATAGCTATAGCTTACACCTTGTCTGGTGATGTTGTCAACGCGGTTTTGAATTTTGTAGTGGTTGAATCTAAGTTTGCAACAAAGATTATTCGTGGTGAAAATGAAGGGCGTACTTTGAAGCATGATAATGTTGTGCGTGATTTTCAAACGCTCGAAGTCAAAAATACTGAGGGGGGGTATGAAGTCCCGTTTATGAAAAATTGGCAGCTGCCCAACTGTACACTTATTGCTTTTTTACAGGATAAAAAGACAGGACAAGTGTTAGGTGCATCAAAAATAGGGTTGAATTAATAGTGAAAATTTTACACCCCAAAGGCTTGTTTTCAAGGAATAAATCTAAATTTGACTCTAATCTGTTAAAGTCAAATTTAGATATTTTTTGAAATGAAAATACTCCACACAGCCGATTGGCATCTCGGCAAACGCCTTGAAAATTTCAGTCGGCATGATGAACAAGTGCTTGTTTTGGATGAAATATGCGAAATTACAGAGCGTGAAAACCCAGATGTTGTCATCATCGCAGGCGATCTTTTCGACGTATTTAATCCACCTAATGAAAGCAGTGAATTGTTTTATAAAACATGTAAACGTTTAGCTCATAATGGTTTACGAGCCGTTATTGCCATTGCTGGTAATCACGACTCACCTGAACGCATCGAAGCACCCGAAATGTTGGCGCGTGAATGTGGTATCGTTTTCAGTGGTTTTCCAAATACATATGTTCAACCTTTTAGTTTGTCCACAGGACTAGCTTTGACAAAAAGTGAAAGCGGATTTGTAGAATTAAAATTGCCACATTGTCCTTATCCTTTGCGCTTGTTTTTAACGCCTTACGCCAACGAATTTCGATTGAAACAATACCTCAATGTTGAAAATCCCGACGAAAATATGCGTCAAATTTTGACGGAACAATGGTATACTTTGGCTCAAAAATATGCGGATAATGAGGGGGTCAATATTGGTGTCGCACACCTATTTGTAATGAAAGAAAATGGTGTGCCTCCCGAAGAACCCGACGACGAAAGGTCTATCAATGTCGGTGGTGCGGGTGCTATATTTACAGATTGTTTCCCCTTGCAATTGCAATATGTCGCGCTCGGACACTTGCATCGGCAGCAAGTTATTGACACACTGCCCTGCCCTATTGTCTATTCGGGTAGCCCTTTGGCGTATAGTTTTAATGAGGACAATCAAGAAAAATATGTTATGATTATTGAAGTAAAACCGAATCAACTTATTGATTACCAACGTATTAAACTGACAAAAAACAAAAGATTACTGAGGGGTCGTTTTGAAGATATTGATGAAGCGGTGGCTTGGCTTTCGGAAAACTTAGAGGATTTGATACAACTGACGATAGTTTCTGACACTTATTTGAATCCTTTGGTGACTCAACGACTACGGGCGGCACATAAAGGCATTGTAGAAATAAGACCTGAAATCCATGACGAAAATACGCTTCATATTTCTAAAAATATTGACCTTGATAAAAGCATTGATGAATTGTTTTGGGACTATTTCAAACGTGAAAAAAATCAAGAACCAAATGAGGATTTGAAACTCCTCTTTCAGGAAGTATTGGCTGTTGAAACTGAAAACGAAAAACTATGATACCTAAATTATTGACTATCAAAGGTTTGTATTCTTACCAAACCGAACAAACGATTGATTTTGAAGAACTGACAAAGAGTCATCTGTTCGGCATTTTTGGCAATGTCGGTGCAGGAAAATCGTCTATTTTAGAAGCCATCATGTTGGCTTTGTATGGCGAAGTGGAACGTCTCGGCAAAGTTGGGCGCAATTACAATATTTTGAATTTGCGTAGTGACGAATTGCTGATTGTTTTTGATTTTGTAATAGAAGGAAAATTATATCGGAGTAAAGTTTCGGGAAGTCGGAACAGCAAAAAATTCAATGATGTAAAGGTGAAACCACCTGCTTTTTCTGAATATATTGAGGGCGATTTTAAACCGATTGACATTGAAACAGCTGAAACGCTGATTGGTCTGAAACCCGATGATTTCAAAAAAACAATCATCATTCCACAAGGTACTTTTCAAGATTTTTTGCAATTAGGCGATACGGAACGGGCAAGGATGATGCGTGAATTATTTGGCTTAAAACAATATGAATTAGAGGAAAATGTCAAAATTTTACAAAATCAAAACGATACAAAAATTCAAGTTATGAAAGGTCAATTGACTCAAATTGGTGATATAAAATTAGGAGATATTGACATTAAAACATTACAATTAACTGATTTACATACTGATATAAATATACAGCAAATAGAACTTGATAAAAATAGAAAAAGTGAAAATGATTTAAAACAACTTAAAATTGATTTTGAAGAATGGCAACAAAACCAAAATAAAAACATGGAATTGGCAGCTCGGGAAGCGCATTTTGTAGGTCTTCAAAAGCATATGGAAGACTACGAAATGGCTTTTTTGACCTTTAAAAATCTGTTTGAGAATCGCAAAAAATTAACATCTGATTTGGCTAAAAATAAAGCTGAATTAGATATAAAACAGCAAAAATTTAGTGAAAATAATGGTTTGTTAGAAAAATTGAATAGCTCGAAAGAAAACTTGACCCCTCAGTATGAGCAACGTGAAAACCTCAAAAAACAAGCAGAAGAAGCCCGAAAAATCATAACCATCAAAGTGTCAGAAGCCGAATTTGCTAAATTAGACTTGCGATTGACCAATGGAAATATACATTTGAGTGATAAAAATCAATCGCTTGAAAAATACAAAATAGCGGCGGCTGACATCGAAAAACAACGTCTTGTGTTGCGCGACAATCAACCGAATTTGACTATTTTAAATGCTGTAAAAGATTGGTTTTCAGAAAGTTTTAATTTTTCAAAAGAAATAATACGACTTGAAGATGAGATAAAAGGCGTTGATGAAAAATTAGCGGCTATTGATAAATCTAAATCTTTTATTGTTTGGAAAGATTTGCCTTTACTCAATATGCGGTTGTCAACAGATGCTAAAATTGCAGATATTATTGCAGAAGTGAAATTGAAATTAACACGATTGAAAACAGAAACTGAACAAATGCAACATGAACAAATGCACTTGAAAGCGGCTGAAAAATTGGAATCATTGGCAACGGCTCTTACAGAAGGTGAACCTTGCCCTTTATGTGGCGCAACGCATCATCCTTCTTTGATGCAAATCAGTGAAGTACGTTCCACTTTAAAAAGTTTAGATGTTCGTTTAGCGAAGCATAAAAAAGAAATACAAACGCTTGAAAATATTGAAAATCAACTTATTACACTCAATATTAATTTCAATAATGATATTTTTGCACGACAAAAAATAAACATTCTTTTATCAGATGTAAAACAAAAATTAGAGGGACATTATCAAAAATTTGCATGGCAATCATTCTCACCTAATGACTTTGGGGCTGTTGAAAAAGCCCTACAAGCGGCGAGTGATTTTGATAATATGATGCGAAAACTCGAAGAAGATGTGTGTAAAATCAATAAAAACAGAGAAAATACTGAGGGGGATATTGAACGATATCGAAAGGAATTAAGCAATATACAAGCTGATGCGGCGGCTCAAAGGTCTGCTATTCAAGTTTTACAAACTCAAATCACTCTTTTAGATTTCGAAGTTTGGCGGGCAAAACCAGAATTAGAATTGAAAAAATCAGCAGAGGACCTTGAAAAACAATATACTACGATTGAAAGGGAATACCAATATTTAGAAAAACAAATCCAAAATTGTCAATCCGAGGGTCAAATACTGAGGGGTAGTATTGGGACTTTAACACAAGCCCAAGAATCATTATTGGCGTCTCAAACGTTTACAACAATGGAATTGGAAGACAAACTAAAAGCTACACATTTTGAAAATTTTGATACAGTTGAACGGATTTTAGCATCGAATCTGAACGTTTCGGAAGAGCGTCAAAAATTGGATGATTTTAAAAATCAGAAACTCCTTATATCATCTCGATTGTCTGAATTAACTGAAAAACTACAAGGACGGCAATATCATTCTGAAAACCACAATGCGTTAATCCTTGAAATTCAAAGTATTGAGAAAATAATTCAAAAACAAAATCAAATCATTGGTGAATTGAATCGAGACATCAAGGACATGAACCATCGGTTGCAGCAGCGACAGGAAACAGAAAAAACCTTATCCATTTGTGAGCATCGCGCTGAAAACCTCCGCATACTGAGGGGGCTGTTTCAGCGCAGTGGTTTTGTCAATTATGCCAGTTCCGTTTATTTGCAAAGTATTATCAACGCCGCAAATGAGCGTTTTATACTATTAACGAAACAACAATTGCGCCTTGAAATCACCGAAAATAATAGTTTTATAGTCCGTGATATGCTCAACGGTGGACAATTGCGCGATGTACGCACCTTATCGGGTGGGCAAACGTTCCAAGCCTCTTTGTGTTTAGCTTTGGCTTTGAGTGACCATATCCAAAGTCGGTATCAAGCACGGCAAAATTTCTTTTTTTTAGATGAAGGTTTTGGTTCACTCGATAGTGAATCGCTGCAAAAGGTTTTTGAAGCGTTGAAAGCCTTGCAAAAAGAAAACCGCATTGTGGGTGTAATTTCGCACGTCGAGGATATGCGTTTGGAGATTGAACGCTATTTGCAGGTAACTTTATCGGATAGCAAAGGGAGTCAAGTAGCGTTAATTATCGGTTAGAATTTATGACTCATGAATTCCCATCAATAAAAAGCCATTTCGTAGTACGAAATGGCTTTTTTATTAAAAAGTATTACTAAACAATTATTGTGCAGCAGGTTTTACAGCACCTTTAATTGTCAAAATGGTACTTGCAGGGTCAGTATTTGCTGTCAAAGTGACCGTTTTTTGTTGGTCACCTGGCTTACCTTTTGAGTCAAATACGACTTTTATTTCACCACTTTTGCCTGGTTTAATAGGCTCTTTGGGCCATTCTGGCACTGTACAGCCGCATGAACCATGAGCTTCGCTGATGACAAGGTCGTTTGAACCTGCATTTTTGAATTTAAAAATGTGAGTCATTTTATCGCCTTCGTTCACACTGCCCCACGCATAAGTTGTTTCTTCAAACTTGATATTTGTTGTTTTTCCAGTAGGTGCTGATACAGGAGTGCCTACAGGAGTTGTCTGCGCTGACACAGGTTTAACGGGTTCGGTTGCTGATTTAGACACTGCTGCAACACCTGAAGAGGGTGCAGGTGGCATAGTAGCAGTCGCATCGGGAACTGCCGTAGGAGTAGAAGTAGGCATCGCCGACGATTCTGGTGTCGCGGTGGGTGTTGTTGTTACCGTTTCAGATGCGGGTTTATCGTTTTTGCAAGCTGCAAAAGACAATGCAAAAGAGGCGAAAATCAAGCCTTTGATGAGATTTTTCATTGCAATTTTAATTTTATTTTAATAATATTTATTTTTTTTTCAATTCGTTTTTGAAAGAGACAAAAATAGAAAAATCAAACGAAATACTGAGGGGTTGATTATATACTTAACGCTATTTTCTGAAAAATATGTCAAAAGTCTATTTGAAACTGACAAGTGACGGATTACTCACTTAATATATCTGGTCTGCGTTCTTTTGTCCGTTTTAAAGACTCTTCGTACCGCCATTCGTTAATTTTGGCTTCATGGCCCGATTTTAGAACATCTGGAATACGCCAACCATTATACTCTTCTGGTCGTGTATAAACAGGCGGTGCAAGCAAATTGTCTTGAAACGAGTCAAATAAAGCAGATGTTTCATCACCTAAAACCCCTGGAATCAAACGACCAATGGCATCTACCATTACGGCAGCCGCTAACTCACCACCACTTAAAACGAAGTCTCCGATAGAAACCTCCAAAGTGATAAAATGTTCTCGAATACGTTCATCAATGCCTTTGTAGTGACCACATAAAAGGATAAGATTGGTAAACATGGACAGGCGATTAGCCATAGGTTGGTCAAATATTTGACCATCTGGGGTCAGAAATATCACTTCGTCGTAGGTACGTAGGGCTTTTAGATTATTAATACAGTTGGCAATAGGTTCAATTTTCATCACCATGCCCGCACCACCGCCAAATTGATAATCGTCAATTTGTTTATGACGACCTAAACCGTAGTCACGGAGGTTATGTACGACCACTTCATACAAGCCTTTTTGCTGGGCGCGTTTCATTATGGAGTGCTGAAACGGGCTGTCTAAAAGTTCAGGCACAGCAGAAATGATGTCTATTCTCATTCATATTAATGATAAATGATAAATGATAAATGATAAATGATAAATGATAAATAACGAATATTACTGAGGGCTTAAAATTCATCGTTCATCATTTATCATTCATCATTAAATTACTGGTTAATCTTAATCAATTCAACATCGAAAATTAGGGCTTCGTAAGGACCGATGTCGCCACCTGCACCGCGCTCACCGTAAGCAAGGTTGGCGGGGATGAAGAATTTCCATTTCGAACCTTCTTTCATCAATTGCAAACCCTCTTGCCAGCCTTGAATAACACCATTGACAGGAAAATCAATCGGTTGTCCACGTTCAACAGAGCTGTCGAAAACCTTACCATTGAGCAAAGTACCATGATAATGAACAGTTACTTTGTCCGTTGCTTTAGGCATCGCCCCCGTACCGTCTTTGATGACTTCGTATTGCAAACCGCTTGCCGTTGTTTTCACACCTGCGCGTTTTCCATTTTTTTCAAGGAAAGATTGGCATCTGTCAATAGTTGCTTGAAACTTTCCTTGATTGGCTTTTTGCATATAGTTGCTGAAAATTTGATTGGCAGCTTCGGCTTTAATCACCTCTGTACCTTTAATTGCTTCTTCGAAGCCTTTTGCCATTGAAGCAGCGTCAATTTTGACGGCTTCACCGTTTTTGAAATTTTGAGCGAACAAAACGCCCAAGCTGTAACTTACTGAATCCATTTTTTGATTTGAATCTTGAGAAAATACATTTACTGCAATCATCATTGCGGCAGCAAAAGTCGAGAGAATTTTTTTCATTTTTTAATTGAATTAAAATAACTGGAATGATTTGTTGTGCTTTGGACGCGCAAAGGTAATTTTTTGATCAAATTCAGATGTTAAAGAAAAGTGAAAATTAAATAAAAAAAGGGCAATGGTTTGTAACCATCGCCCTTTTTTCGAGAAAAACCGTCTAAAAGTCAGGAAAACTCGGAAGCCTTCCCGACTTTGACAGCAATACTCATAACCATTTAAAAATTAATTTTGTTCTACTTCGTTTGGTAGAAATATTTTGAAACTTGCGTTTTTGTCAAATTTGTGTGGCAGATTCATGCTTTTTGTTGAGTGAGTCGCCCTAAATTAATTCTGTGACATTTCAACTGAATTATGATACAAAGATACACCCCTTCTATACACTTTCGCAATACCCCACAAACTATATATTTTTTATGCAAACAAAACGTAATTTTGCGGCTACCCTATGAAGGGCGTTATTTCCTTTGAAAGATAAAATTCACAAAACATAGTTTTTTTAATATATTCTATTATCATGCCTTATTTAAGACATTCTACTTACAAAAAAGCCCCTTTTATGCAATTTAATGGCGATTTACAGTCCATTGTTCCCACATATCGGCATGTGAAAGGCGTACATTATGAACGTGAACGCATTTTAACAGTAGATAATGACTTTCTTGATTTAGACTGGATAGACGTAAAAAGCCGAAAATTGGTGCTGCTAACACATGGTTTGGAGGGTGATTCCAGCCGTCCTTACATACTCGGAACAGCAAAAATGTTTGCCAAAAAAGGTTGGGATGTGCTGTCTTGGAACTGCCGTTCATGCAGCGGCGAGATGAATCGGTCGTTTAGACTCTACAATCATGGCGAAATCGGTGACATCGAGACGGTTTTAAATTATGCCTTGCAGAAAAAAAACTACGATGAAGTTGTCCTTATCGGCTATTCGATGGGTGGTAATGTGTCCTTGAAATTTGCAGCCGTCAGTCAGCACCCCTCAGTAAAAAAGGTCATAGCGTTCAGTTCGCCGCTTGAAATGCGGACTTCTGTGGCGATTTTGAACACACCCACACGTTATATATATAAGGCGTATTTTCAAAAAGGCATTTTACCAAAAGTAAAAATCAAAGCAGAGCATTTTCCCGAGCGTTTGAGTATGCAAGAAGTCGAACAAGCCAAAACATGGGAAGAACAGCAAAATCTCTTTTTTGTCAAAATAAACGGCTATAACAGCATTGACGATTTTTATGAAAAAGGCTCTGCCCTCAATTTTATACCTCAACTTAAAATACCCACCTTAATCGTTCAAGCCCAAAATGACCCAATGCTCACGCCAGAATGTTCGCCCATACAATTAGCTGAAAATCATAAATTTATACATCTTGAAACACCCCTCCAAGGTGGTCATTGTGGTTTTATGTTGCCCAATGACCGTGAACATACGTGGGCTGAATATCGCGCATGGGATTTTGTGAAAAATAATTGATATGGCGCATTTTTTAGTAGTTTTGTGAAAAATTCATTCAATCAATCACACATTCATTCAATTTCAATAAGTAGATGAACGGAAATAAACGAGAAATGAATTTATTATAACTATTTGATAGTCAACCTCTTGTATTATTTATCGTTCATCATTTATCATTCATCATTACTTATATGTCTGTTACACTCATTATCGTTATCGTCACTGTCTTGTTTTCAATGCAAGCTTTCAGTAACCCAGCTGTTTTTGATAAATTCAAGCACAGTCCTTACATCGAACACCGCCACAAAGAATATTACAGGTGGATAAGTTCAGGCTTTTTACATGTGGATTACCTACATTTGGGCATCAATATGTTTGTTTTTTATCAATTTGGAGGGGCGGTTGAATCCATTTATCAAGGACTTTTTGGCGCAATGGGGGGTAGTATTTTGTTCCTTTTGATGTATTTGACCTCTATTGTTGCAGGTGATTTAATCACTTTTGCCAAGTATAAAGACAGTCCTCATTATACAGCAGTGGGTGCTTCCGGTGGCGTATCAGGTGTGTTATTTGCCTATATTTTGTTCAATCCTTGGGCTGAAATGGCTTTATATGGCATTATTCCTTTCCGTGCCATAGTCGGTGGCGTTCTATATATGGCTTACGAACAATGGGCAAGCCGCAACTCGAATGACAATATTGGTCATGACGCGCATTTCTTCGGAGCGATTGCAGGGATGCTTGTGACCATTGCTTTAGAACCACGAATTTTTAGTTATTTCATTGAACAATTGTTCAATAATTCACCTTATTGGTAAATTTTCCTTTATGTTTTTTATACTTTCCAAACTCCTTTATTTCCTTTTACAACCCTTGAATTGGGTGATAGGGCTGCTCATTTTCGCCTTTTTCACCAAAAATGCCCGTCGAAAGCGGCGTTTACTGAGGGGGTGCTTTGTGCTTCTGGTTTTAATAACAAATCCATTTTTAGGCAATCGCGTGTTCCATGCTTGGGAAGTTGCGCCCCTACCGATGAATGAGCTGCGCGATACTTTTGATGTTGGTATTGTTTTAGGTGGCTATACTAAAGGAGGCACGTATGCGGTCAACCGTTTGAATTTTTCTTCTGCTGCTAACCGCTTAACGGATGCTGTTCAGTTGTATAAACGCGGTGTTGTCAAAAAGCTGTTGATAAGCGGCGGCGATGGCAATTTGTTTGGCGCATCTTATCCAGAATCGATTTTAGCCCAAAAGTTTTTGCTCGATATTGGTGTCAAATCTGAAGATTTATTGATTGAAGACCACTCCCGCAACACACATGAAAACGCCGTTTTTTCAAAAGAACTCCTTGAAAAACAAGGTATTACAAATGCTAAAGCTTTAATTTTCACATCCGCTTTTCATATACCCCGAGCCATGGGTTGTTTTAATAAAATCGGTGTCAATGCTCAACCCTACCCAACAAATTTCATTGCAGACCGCTTGACTCTCCAGCCTCAATCTTGGTTGATTCCGAATCCTGATTTGATAAGGCATTGGGAAGCTTTTTTTAAAGAATGGATTGGTTATGTTGTTTATAAAATACAAGGTTATACTTAATGAAAAGTGAAAAGTGAAAAGTGAAAAGTGAAAAGTGAAAAGTGAAAAGTGAAAATAATAATGCACATTTACGAAATTTTTAAAATTTCGTAAATGTTGGTAAATTTCAAACTAAATTATACTAATTAAAAATAGAATCATGCTTAATTAACATGATTCTATTTTTAATTAGTATAATTTATTCTTAAATAAGAAAGAAATTATTTAAAAATTGCTTTTATTGTTTTTAAAAGTATTGAATAATTTATCTTCAACAAAAATGATTGCCTGTTTATTATACAACAAACCAAGTAAAATACTGAGGGGTATAAAATAATGTTTGTAGATTCTTTAACTTCGTTCACAAAGGCAAAAATCAATGAATCGCCTGTCTAATTTTAACCAATTTCTCTAAAATGCCTTCTAATTTATCTAAAGGCAACATATTTGCACCATCGCTCTTCGCTACTGAGGGATTAGGATGTGTTTCGATAAACAAACCATCAACGCCAACGGCAACGGCAGCTCTGGCAATCGTTTCAATTAAAGCGGGTTTGCCACCCGTTACACCCGTTTTTGAATTGGGCTGTTGCAAGGAATGTGTACAATCCATGATGACTGATGCACCGAATTGTTGCATTTCAGGAATATTGCGGTAATCAACCACTAAATCTTGATAGCCAAAAGTGTTGCCTCGCTCAATTAACATTACTTTTTCGTTGCCCGAATCAATTACTTTTTGCATCGCATGAGCCATAGTTTCGCTGCTTGCAAATTGCCCTTTTTTGATATTGACTACCTTCCCCGTTTGAGCCGCTGCTATTAACAGACTCGTTTGACGGCATAAAAAAGCAGGAATTTGAAGAATATCAACATACTCGGCTGCCATAGCAGCTTCTTCGTCGGCGTGAATATCCGTTGTGGTCGGCAAATGATAAGTATGACCAACTTTTTGAAGAATTTTCAAGGCTTTTTCATCTCCAATGCCTGAAAAAGAGTCAATTCGTGAGCGATTAGCTTTGCGGTAAGAGCCTTTAAAGATATAAGGAATTTGCAATTTGTCGCAAATAGCTGACACACGAACCGCAATTTCAATGGCTAAATCCTCGCTTTCAATCGCACAAGGACCTGCGATGAGGAAAAAATTGCCACTATCGGCGTGTTTAATTTTTGGAATGTGATGGATGTTCATATTTTACTCTTTTACCATTTAGGAAATTTTGAAAATTGCCTAAATGTGTGTTCTGAATCAATGGTTGTCAATCAACATTTTAGCAATTTTATCTAATTTATCCTCATGTAAATGAGCTGTTTTGATACCCGCTTGACGTAAATTCTCTAAGTTTTTAAGGCTGATGTCGTCCAATTCTGGATTCGCATCGCCTAGGTCAGGCATGATGCGGTAATATTGGTCAGAACAATCTATCGTTTTAAATAATTTCATCAACTGATAATCCACTGTTTCCGACACTGCTGTCATCATAATATCAATAATCGGTTTGACCCACCTCAAAACACCCCAATTTTTGGCTTGAGAAAAGAGGTATTTTGTCTTAATTTCACCTGTTCCTATACTCACAATCATCATGCGGTCAGCTCCAAGGAGTTGATGCGATTCATCACGGAATATTTTTAAAGCTTCAATAAAAGCGCACATCGATGGGTTATTTGCAAACAATCCGCCGTCAACGGTATGCAACAAAAAATCGTCGCCCGCTCGCGCCATGGCAGGCGGAAAATACGTCGGTGCAGCTGAAGTGGAACGACAAACTTGCCACAAAGGAAAATCTCTACTTTCCTTTTTCAAGGCATCATGTGAAGTAAAGAATACGGCTTGACGCTCTTGAATATCGTAGCTTGTGATGAGACAAGGCTTCATCATTTGGCTCAACCGCGTCTCTTTTAAGTACGCTTTTAGCACATCTACAATACTCATATCACCAAATTTTGAGCCACCAATACCTTCTAAAAAGCCCGGTAAACGGCCATGCCAAGTGGGTTTGAAGATTTCTTTACCATTTTTTAAGTACAAATTAACTGCTTCACTGGCTGAAAAACGCGGATAAGTCGGGTCGTCTTCACTGGGACACAACAGAATACACGCCAAAATGCCGCCCGTTGAAGTCCCTGCAATCATGTCGAAATACTCGCCTAAACGGATGGGTTTTTCACGCGGTGCGCCATTTTTTTTAGAATATTGCTCATTCAATTTTTCTTCCAATGCCTCCAAGACTTTACTTGTCAAAATGCCTCGAATGCCGCCGCCATCAAGTGAAAGAATGCGTTTAAGTTTCTTTTCTGCCATGAATCCAATTTTAAATAGATTATTTTATCGTAGCAAAATTAAAAGAAAAAACGGGATTCGACTCTTCACTTTTGTGAAACCGATTAAATTTAGTTAATTTTCAATTGATTGAATTCAATGCTTAAGAAAGATTTTGACCCCCCAGTAATTTTGTATCTTTCATCAATCCGAAAACCGACAACCCAACAAATTTGTTTTTGGGCGGTTTCTAAAATCCAAACTTTCTCTTTTTCAAATACAGATAGTTTTTGAAGTCTGAAAAAATCGCTTAATAATTGGCTTTTTCCACTCATGCCCATAGGTTGAAAACGGTCGCCTTCCTGCCATTTCCGCAAAATTAAAGGAAAGGACAATTTGTCCACATCAAGCAAAGCGATATTTTGATTTTTTGAAAATACGTCTTGTTTTTCATGCACATAAGTAAAATTGAGTTCAAACTGATCGCCCTTAATCCATAAATCCTCTTTTTGAATAGTAAAAAACATTTCTCTCGCTTCTTGTTCTACTGCTTGAGCTATAATATAATGTGTACGGTCAATCAATAATTTATGCGAATGTGAAGAAAACAAAGTCCCTGTTTTAAATCTATCTTCTTTTAAAATTTGAGCTACTTGATCATTATTAAAACCAAAATCCTTCAACACCTCAAAAAGTACCGTTGATACTGAGGGGTAGCTTTTAAGTTTAATTTTATCAATAAACAGTTGATGGTCAACAATATGGATGATTTCATTTTTAATAGTTCCCATAAAAAATTCAAATAATGCTTGAGTTTCTGCCAATCGTTGAATCGTTTCATTAGCCGTGGTTTCAAAACTTGGATTGAGTTGTTTGAAGACAGGAATGATGTGATGCCGAATATTATTTCGTGCATATTTATCCGAATAGTTAGATGAATCTTCTCTAAAAGGTAGGTTTTCAGATTCCAAAAAAGCCACTATCTCTTCTCTTTTTGTCCATAAAAGCGGTCGTATAAGGGCTTTATTTTTCGGTTTGATACCCGTTAATCCACGCAATCCAGAGCCTTTTGCGAAGTTGTAAAGCACTGTTTCGATGTTGTCGGAAGCATGATGTGCAGTTAAAATAAAGTCGGAATTTAAGCTTTTCCGCAATTCTTCAAACCATGAATAACGCAAATCCCGCGCCGCTACTTGTATAGAGGTTTTATTGTCTAAGACATACTGCTGGGTATCTATTTTTTTTGAATAAAAAGGCACTTGCCAAGCGTTTGCCAATGATTCAACAAATGCTTCATCACTATCAGATTCTTCTCCACGTAGTTGAAAATTGCAATGTGCTATTGAAAAATTATAATTATTGAGATACAGAAGTTGACATAAAACAACTGAATCCACTCCCCCACTAACGGCAACGAGCAATTTATCATTTTTTGTAAACAATTGATTGTCAATGATATATTTTTCAAATTTATTTTTCAATAGAGAGAAAATTTTGGATGAGTAATAGATTTTATATTTTAAGACTAAAAGTACAAAGACGATAAGATACTACGGTGCATCTTATCGTCTTTGTACTTAAAATCTAAATATCTAAATTTTAACCGCCTGCTTTTTTTGTTTGACTATATCCCTCAGTCACGAGCAATTGTAGCACTTTGTCGCGTTGATTGCCTTGTATTAACACCTCCCCATCTTTGACAGAACCGCCCACACCGCATTTGGTTTTCAGCAATTTACCTAAAGCCTCTAAAGTTTCCATTGTGCCAACAAAGCCACGGATGACCGTCGCCTCTTTGTTGCCTTTTAATCTTTCGAGATGGACACGGAGTTTTTGTTGCCCTTTTTGCAAGTCTTCAGTAACCCCCTCAGTATTTTCAAACTGATATTCAAATTCAGGATTTGTTGAATAAACAACACCTGTGCGTATTTTTTTACTCATTTGTTGGTTATTGGTGGATTGGTGAATTGGTTATTAGTGAATTAGTTAGGCGAATAATGGGTTAAAAAATGCCGTTAGGCATGGTATATTGGTAGAAAATGGTAAAGAGATGTTCAAAAGTGGCATAGCCACGACATATCGAAATCAAAATATGCCATCCCTCTGGGATTCAAAGCCGTTTTTATGGCTTTTCTACCGATAGACCATGCCTAACGGCATTTTTTAACCCATTATTCGCCTAACTAATTCACCAATAACCAATTCACCAATCAATGTAAACGAGACGAAACGAGTTTCAAAAACTCATTTCTTGTTTTTTCATCATCTTTAAAACCGCCTGTAAAAGCGGAAGTTGTAGTCACTGAATTTTGCTTTTGAACCCCCCGCATCATCATACACATATGTCGCGCTTCGATAACAACAGCCACACCTAAGGGTTGTAACGTTTCGTGAATGGCATCAAGGATTTGATGCGTCAATCGCTCCTGAACTTGTAAACGGCGGGCAAAAACATCAACAACACGTGGAATTTTGGACAAGCCAACAATATACCCATTGGGAATATAAGCAATATGTGCTTTTCCAAAGAAGGGAAGAATGTGGTGTTCACACATCGAATACAATTCAATGTCTTTCACAATGACCATTTCGCTGTAATCCTCTTGGAACATAGCCCCCCTCAGTATTTTAGCAGCGTCTTGTTTGTACCCACTGGTAAGAAATTGCAACGCTTTTGCAACACGTTCTGGGGTTTTAGCCAAACCTTCTCGGTCAGGGTCTTCACCCAATCTGCCAAGGATTTCAGTGTAAAAATTAGCAATATCTTGTGTTGTTTCCTTATTGTATTTTTCCACTTTTGAGTAATTTGTAAAATCTGTAGAAATCATGTGTTGGTGTGGTCATCTACAGTTTAAGCAGTACTGTAAACCATTGATTTTAAATAGTTTAAGATATATTTTAGCATAAAATAAACAGTTTCGCTTATAAACTATTGTAGGCTATGCTTCCCCATAATATTCAGCATAAATGGTTTCTGTTTCAACTAATTTGACACAATGTAACTGTGCGCCTTCGGCAAAAATGTACTGTTCGAGTTGTTGCCAAATGAGGATGACCATATTTTCTGTTGTTGGTTGTAGGTTTTTTGGAATAAAATCAACGTCCAAATTCAGATTAGAATGGTCTAATTTTTCAGTCACAACGTCTTTTATGAGCTTGCCCAACTTTTTGGCATCTATTATGAAACCTGTTTGCGGATGTGGTTGTCCTTTAACAGTTACGAACAATGTATAGTTGTGACCATGCCAGTTTTTATTTGAACATTTTCCGAAAACTTCAATGTTTTTTTCGGTGCTCCAATCAGCGACCCAAAGCTTGTGTGCGGCATTAAACCGTTCTACACGTGTGAGATAAACCATGATAGGTGTGTTTTAATTTTTTACACGCAGGAACTACGACTGCGCTCTTTGAAATATGAAATATGAAGTATGAAATATGAAGTATACTTTTTAGATTAGATGAAATGATTTAAAATGAGTGTTAATATTAAAATTATTGGAATAATTTTAGTTGCTAAATTTTTCTTTTTTGTCAAAACCGCACTTCGTATAATTTTCATAACTTCTTCAGTATCAGTATAAATAGATTCATATTCTTTAACTGACAAGTAATCTGTTTTGTAAAGTAATTCGAGCCAATAAAGCGTTTCGCTTGTTTCCTTTTGAGCTATCGCTAATTTGTGAATAAAATCAAGACCTGATTCTGCATTGACGGCTTCTCTAACCATAGCGCCAGGGTTTGTACCTGCTCGAAGCAATTGTTTACTCATCGTATATTCCTTTTTTTCAGCAACTAAATATTGATTTAATCTGACTATTCTAATTGCTAAATTTAAAGTTTTCTCATGCAAAGGGTCATTCTTACGTGTATGTTTTTCCATTTTTATTTAGTTTTATAAAAAAATATATTTCATATTTCATATTTCATATTTCATATTTCATATTTCATTATTGTTTTTGAGGAAAAAGTAATATTTTATCTGTGTCTTCGTCCGTTGCCCAATCCACTCTCACGTAGGCTTCGTCTAAAGCATCAATACTGAGACCGATATAATCTGGTTGTATGGGCAGTTGCCTATTGAAATGACGGTCTACTAAGACGAGCAGTTTTATAGATTCTGGACGTCCATAATGATTGAGCGCAGACAAAGCTGCTTGAACAGAACGACCTGTGTAAGAGACATCATCCACCAAAATAACTTTTTTATTTGCAATTATGAAAGGCATATCATTGACATTGGCTGCCAGCGGTTTGTCGGAAGTTCTAAAATCGTCGCGGTAAAAAGTAATATCCAGTTTCCCAAACAGAATATCAGAACCCCTCAGTATCTCATCTAATTTTTCAATCAAACGCTCCGCTAATTGTACGCCACCAGTCTGTATGCCAATGATGCAGGTATTTTGAAAATCGTCGTAATCTTCAATCAGTTGATAACAAAGCCGCTCTATTGTTAAGTCAAATTGAGTGCCTTGCGAAATAATGCGCGTATTTTCCATCGACGCAAAGTTATTGAGTTCTGACGTTATAGAAACTATGGAGGGTAAAAAAAATAATTATTAATTTAAGTAACGCCCTAATGAAACTTAAGGTTACTAAGACCGTTAATGATAACAACTACTTTGGAAGCATTACAAAAATTGAAGATACAAGCACTTAGAAAAACACGTATTCACTTAATAATGTACGACCCAATTTACAGACGCACTGCAACAAATAGAAAATTAACTGTTGTTAAAATAAAAACAGCTACATGACAGCACTACATATCTTTTCGCGCATACATGGTTTTTAACTAAAGCATTTTGTAACTACTTAGCTATCAGCCGTCAGCCGTCAGCTTTAGCTAAAAAAACATCATAATTTTCTAAATTTTACTCAAGTATTTAAATAGCTGAAAGCTGAATGCTGATAGCTAAGTAGTTACAGCATTTTCTAAGGGATTTTTCGTCAATCACGAGTAATATTGAGGTGTTGATAGAATTAAAAAAAATGTATAGCAGCGTTCTTGACATGCTCATCGTTCAGACATCAGTTTGTTCATAGCTAATAACTGAAAAATGAAATATTGCTGTTGGCAGACATACTCGTTCATATGATTACGGTATTATTAGAGGCGGTTGCGACCATGAGGGTTTGTAGCCAAAAGCAGATAATAATACCTCAATTGTGTTACTTCGTAGATAATTTTTTAATGCCCTATTGACTTTCTGCAATAATTGCATTAAATTTGAAGATAATTTTTAGCAAAAAATTGTGTCCTTTCGTTGAAACGTCAGTGTGTTCTCACACTGACGTTTTTTTTATGAATATTTTTTTAAGATAAAATTATGTTATATTTATAGTAATCTACATCTTTGCGCTTACAAACAAGATTTAAAGTATTTCTTACCCAAACTATTATTTGCCAACACTGCTGCGCTTTAAAACAGTCCATATTTTACCAAATTTTTAAATAATTGATTATCAAGTATTTAACTTTTAGCAAACGAAATGTTTTGTTAAAGGTAATGTATTTTCATGTTTTTTTGTAGGCTTTCGTAACTAACCCATAAAGGTTAGCGTATTGGAACAGCATCATAGTTATAATTCATTTACCATATCATAATGTATCACTTTTATTAATCAAAAGTATTTTTCTAATGAAAAAATTCATCACTCTACTCTTGTTTTTAACAACAACTTTAACGCTTTCTGCTCAAGTTCCACACGCTATTTGCTATCAAGCCGTCGCTACTGATACCCGTGGCAACGAATTAGTGAGTCAATCTATCAAAGTGAGGCTCTCTATACTGAGGGGGTCAACAGCGGGTTCAGAAGAATGGGTAGAAATTCATTCTGTTATAACCGATGGCTTTGGTTTGTTTGACTTGCAGATTGGCTCTGGCTCTCGTGTGAGTGGCTCTCAAACCGCATTTAGCAATATCAAATGGGGCGCAGACAAATATTATCTCAAAATAGAAATGGACATAACGGGCGGCACCAACTATATACTGATGGGTACCAACCAAATGGTTTCAGTGCCTTATGCTTTATATGCCGATAAATCTGGTTCAACTGCTTTTGCAGACTCTGCACGGGCTTCATTGACGGCTGTAACAGCTAATAATGCCCTCACTGCTAATTTTGCTTTAACAGCTCGTCGCTCCGACACGGCTCAATTTGCTTGGTTGGCTGATAGTTCACGTAGAGCGAATACGGCTATTTCTGCTCAAACGGCAGTTACGGCTAATTCTGCTATTACAGCACAAACAGCTGTCAGCGCGCAAACGGCAATTAGCGCACAAACGGCTATCACTGCAATTTCAGCTCGTCGTTCAGATACAGCCACTTTTGCTTGGTTAGCAGACAGTTCACGTAGAGCCAACACCGCTATCTCTTCACAAACGGCAGTTTTAGCACTAACAGCAATCAGTGCGAATACGGCACGGCGGTCAGATACGGCTACTTTTGCTTGGTTGGCGGATAGTTCGCGAAGAGCCAACACGGCTATTTCTGCTCAAACGGCAGTGAGTTCACAAACGGCTATCAGCGCACAGACCGCGATTAGCGCACAAACAGCGGTTACAGCACAAACAGCCTTGGATGATCGTGATAAAGACCCGACGAATGAAATTCAGACAATGACTTATGATACGCTCACAAGTACCTTGAGATTGACAAAAAATAATGGTCAATTTGACCAAGTTAATTTTACGACAACTCCGTTACGTGCGCCAGGCGCGAGCATCGAATTTCCCTTTGGTATTCAAGGCGAAGCGCTTTTGATTACCTCTAATTTTACAGTGCCATTCGGTAAAACATTATTTATTACAGGCGTAAATAACCCCATTGTGATGTCCGATGGTAAAAATCTGCTTATTGAGCCGGGTATGCCGATTATTCCGACTGGCAAAACAATTCAAAGTTGTTTTTGTAGTGGTCTTTTGATTGACAATCAAAAATATGCCGAGCCGCTGATGCTTGATTTTTCAGATTCATTTGCTGAATATACTGTTCCGACTGGAAAATCACTGATTATAAAAAGTGGTACAAATGGTTCGCGCGATATGTCTTTTTTGATTGACGGAACGAATTACAGCTTTTTTACTGGTTCAAGTTCATCGCCGCGTGTGGTGGTTATTCCTGAAGGTAAAAAAATCCGCAAAGGTTTAACCAATGTGGGTAGCTTCTATATTACGGGTTATTTGCTTCAAAAATAAGATGGATTTCTTATACTTAATCTTCTGAAAATTCATTTTTTAAGTCAAAAAGCTAGATTTTTTTAAAATAATGCCCTTTATACTGAGGGGGTGTTTTTGAAAAAAAACAGTTTGAAATCAATTTTTGAGCAATGAAAAAAATAATAACATTTCTTTTAATACTGACTTGGGGCATTTGTTCAGTTGAAGCTCAGCAAATCAAACGCGCCACTTTAACAAGTATTGGCAAATTAAAAACTGTTGAGCCATTCCGAGTCAGCTGGACGGCTGGCAGTTGCCCAGGGTGCAATGTTTTGCACCCGACAACACCCGCAACCGCAGGTTACTTGCGGCAAGGATTTCAACAGCCGCCTTTCAATGGTAATGCACCGGGTTGTCCTTCTTTAACACCCGCTTTCAATATTGTTCCTTTTGTAACACCTACTTGCGGCACTAAATTCGACCTTGAATATACAGGAGGGCAAACGCCGAACTTAACAGTCGAATGGAACTTTGGCGAAGGCGCTGTGCCTCAAATATCAAACGAGTTGAATCCAACAGGCGTTATTTATACGTCAAGTGGTTTAAAAATCGTCACTTTGAAGGTCATTAGTGGTGCTTGCGCTGATAGTCGCGCTAAAACAGTGAATGTTACGCCTAATCAAATTGGCTTTTCTGCATTAGCGCAAGTAACGACTATCAAATGCCGCAACGAAAGTACAGGAGGCATAACCATTACGCCCATAGGTGGCACAGGTGCAAAAACCTATCGATGGTCAAACGGTGCAACGACTCAAAACCTGTCGAATGTAACAGCAGGTCGTTATCGCGTCACCACCACAGACGCAAGCGGTTGTAGTTTCACTTTAGATACGGTTATCAATCAACCCAGTAGTGCGCTTTCGTTTACAAACGTCATAACGCCTGAAACTTGTAATCAATATGAAGATGGTGTCATACAGCTCACAGTGAATGGTGGAACGAAACCTTACCGTGTCAGTTGGTCCAATGGGGAAACCACTCCGACTATATCATCCTTAGTTGCAGGTCAATATCGTGTTTCCATACTTGATTCAAATAATTGCCGCTTAGATACCTCTTTTATTATCAATCGTCGGTGTCGTCTTGATACCACTGCCTTCCATATTTTTGATGTTATAACGCCCAATGGTGATGGAAAAAATGATAAATGGGTGATTGCCAATATCGAAAAATATCCTAACAACGAGGTGTTCATTTACAACCGTTGGGGGCAATTGATTTATACTAAAAAAGCCTATACAAGCGATTGGGCAGGCACTAATCAAGAAGGCAAAGAATTACCCGCCGCAGCGTATTTCTATATCATCCGCCTCAACGATGATAAAAATACGACTTGGGAAGGCTCTGTAACCATACTACGCTAACAGTTTAAAACAATGAAATGAAAAAAATTTTAAACATATTCATAATCAGCATGACCTTAGTGGGGCAACTGGTGGGACAACAATACCCGCTTTTCTCCAACTATGTAATCAATGCTTATGGTTATAATCCTGCTGTCATTGGTCAAAATGAACATATAGACTTGCGGGGAACCTATCGAACACAATGGGTGGGTCTATCAGGACAACCACAAACCCAAATCGTCATGGTCAATGGCCGCATGGGCAAGTCAGGTTTTAATGTGGGCGGCAACTTTTACAATGATTTAGCGGGTAAACTCAAGAAAACAGGGGCTTCTGGTGTGGTTTCTTATACCAAAAAAATGGGTGATAAATCCAATTTGAGTTTAGGCGTCTCAGGCGGATATTATAAGGTGAGCGTCCTTGAAAATGTATTCACCCAAGATCCTGTTCCTACTGACCCAACCATACAAGCAGGACAAGGGGGAATGTGGATTCCTGATTTGAGCGTCGGTCTGTTCTTTCGGCAACAAGATGGTTTTTTTGCGGGTATATCCGTACCGCAGCTTTTTCAAAAAAAACTGATTTATGACCCTGCCTTAAGGTTGGCAAACCCAACAACACTCGTTAGGCATTACTACGGTATGTTGGGTTATACCGTAAAGGTGAATGATATGCTCAAACTGGAGCCTTCTATCATGGCTAAATATGCTCAAAATGTATCGCCACAAGCAGATATTTCGATTCGCGGCATATTTAATAATATGTTTTGGGTCGGTGGCAGCTATCGGACAGAAGATGCGGTGGTGGCTATGGCAGGTATAGAATATCCAAAATGGTATGCTGCTTACAGCTATGATATGACGACTTCACAATTGCGTAGCGTCAATTCGGGTAGCCATGAAATCACAGTGGGTTTCCGTTTTGGTGGTCAATGCAAAGATGAAGATAAGGATGGCATCTGCGATAAAGACGATAAATGTCCAAAAGAGCCAGGTGTTAAGGAAAATAACGGCTGTCCAAAGAAAGAAGAGAAAAAGGAGTTGTGTCCTGACAAAGATAAAGATGGTATTTGCGATGACGAAGATAAATGTCCAGATATTCCAGGCACAAAACCCAATCAAGGTTGTCCTTTCAATGACCGCGATGGTGATGGTATTCGTGACGACATTGACAAATGCCCAGACATTCCAGGTTCTGCACGCAACGAAGGTTGCCCCCTCAGTGATCGTGATAAAGATGGCATTTTGGATGAAATTGATCCTTGTCCAGATGAAGCAGGGCCGCTGACCAATATGGGCTGCCCCTTAACCAGTGACCGTGACAAGGACGGTGTTATGGATAAAGACGATGCTTGTCCCGATACACCTGGTCCAAAAGAGAATAAAGGATGTCCTTTTGGTGGCGACAGAGATGGCGACGGTGTGCCAGACGATATTGATAAATGCCCCAATACTGCTGGACCTAAAGAGAACAATGGCTGCCCAACAGTCAGTAAAGAAGAACAAGATGCTTTGACGATTGCCATTCGCAACCTTTATTTTGATACCGACAAATGGATAATCCGTCCATCTTCTTATCGTGATTTGAATAATGTCATTTCCATTATGAAAAAGAAAAAGGATTGGAAACTTAAAATCAGCGGTCATGCTGATAAGCGCGGCGATGAAGAACACAACCTCATGTTGTCGCGTAATCGTGCCAATGCCGTTAAAAACTACTTGGTTTCAAGGGGTATTTCACCTAATTTGCTCATTGTGGAGTATTTTGGAGCAGCCCAATCCAATCCGAATAAGACGGATGCGGGCGTTTTGCAACAAGACCGCCGCGTTGAATTAGATTTTTATTTCGATTAGATTATTTGGTATATTTTTCCTTCAAAACACAAAAAGCGCAGCTCTAACCAAGTTGCGCTTTCTTTTGTTTGTCCATAAAGTACAGAAGTAAGTATAGAGTAGAAAGAAATCGGGAAGAGTGATGACACATAAAGATTTGATTTTCAACTTTTTATATATCCCTCTACTTTCTTCTTATTTTCTCTCTTCTTCTTCTTATGTCATTAGATACAGCTTTACTTTTGGGGCTACAACTCTTCTTTATCCCAATCTGCCACACCTTTTGTCTTTGCAGAAAAAGAAACACCAACTGCTATAATAGGCAGATTTCGAAAACGCAAACTCGCGGCGTAATTTCTATCTTTGATACACTGAATCGCTTCTTTGGCAGTTTCATTTATCTTAAACTCAAACAAATAAATACGCTCTGTTGTTATCACAACCGTATCTATCCGTCCAATCGGTGTGTGCATTTCCGTTCGTGGGTCTGAACCAACCATCGTAAAAATCAAATGAATAATCGCATGAAAAAACTTCTCTTCTTCCTTGATATAGTTTTGGTCGGGAACGGCTTGAATTAAGTCATTGATGATCTTAATCACTTCTGCAAGGTTATTATTGTCCAAAGCCCGTAAAATATTCGCCCCATAAGGTATCGTTACTTGTGTATGCGTAAATTCGCTCAACAAGAATTGAGCAAAAGCCTGTTTCACTTCCTCATTCGGATAGTTCAGTATAAATGTATTATACGGTGTTTTTTCTTTTATTGTCAAATAACCCGTTTGCAACAAAATAGAATTAACATCTAATGCGTCAAACGCTTCAAGTCGGAAGGAATCTAATATGGTATGACTCACCTCTATTTCTTCTAAGGTATATTGAAACCGTTTTCTAAGTAGTTTCATTAAAAACGTGGGTGTTCCTGTTGAAAACCAAAAACTGCCATACATCCGCATTTGAAAAAAACTAAGCACAGAAAATGGATTATACACATAAGTTTCAGCATCCCAACTGTAACCATTATACCAAAGTTTCATCTTTTTAAGCGTTCCTTCGGGCATAATTCTCAAATACGGCTCAAAAGAATGTTCTAATTCTTCTTGTGTATAACCACACAATGCCGCATAATGTGGGTCTAAGGTTAAATCCGACAAATGATTCAATTCTGAAAAGATAGATACTTTTGAAAATTTAGAAACCCCCGTAATCAATAGCAGACGAATATGATTTGATGTAGGTTTCAATATACTAAAAAACGCTTTCAATATATCGCGCTGCTGATTCGCTTTTTCCAAATTATAGGGGTCTATATAATCTATTATCGGTCTATCATATTCATCTATCAATACAACTACTTGTTTACCTGTTTGTGCTGCCACAGATTCTATCAATTCTTTTAAAAGACCACTCGGCGTTTTTTTACGCAATTTGATTTTAAATGTCTTAGCTATATCATGTAAAGCATCATTTAAGGCTTCTTTTAAGCCTTCCTCGTGGCTTATGGCATCCAATGACATACGGATAACAGGATACGTCTCCGTCCAATTCCATTTATCTTCTATCCACAAGCCTTTAAACAAGGTTTTATTACCCGAAAACAATTCCGCTATTGTGTCAAGTGTCAACGATTTACCGAATCGTCGCGGACGAGACAAAAAATAGGCACTATCCGCAGGCTGACAAATATTATAGATGTATTCTGTTTTATCAACATAAATAGCATCGTCTTTGCGAATACTCGCAAAGTATTGTCGCCCAACGGGTAAATTTGGTAATCTTTCCATTTCTTTTTTCACAAAAACAAGTATTTATGACTTTTTTCCGCAAGTTACGCCTTTTTATCATTTCTCTATATGCCCAATAACAAAACGGATTTAGCACAGTTTTACTGCACTAAATCCATTTTTTACCTCTTTTACTGAGGAGTATCGGCGCGCTTGGCGAGATACCCCTCAGTATTTTTATTTTATTTCACACGTCAAAGACGTGTTTTATAGTGTGGCAACAGTCTGAACACTATGCCGAGCAGTATATCTTGTGCCAGCAGTTAGGCAGATTTTGGCACTAAACCTTGATAGCACAAATGTAATATAGAAGCACTGTCAGCCTGCCTTTTGCCAAACCAATTGTCCCATCAGTTCCTCTTTACAGTAGAGTTTAGGCTATCGGTGCGGCCGGTCTTGAACAACAATATTCCTTTACCAGAACTGCAATTACTGTCCAATGTCCATTCATAATACCCCGAAAATCCAGTGCTGGTTTGCCAATCGATGTGCAGTAAGTTGCCCTTGAGAGTTGCTTGTCCTTTGGCGGAACCCATTCCTATTTCAGTTGCCGTACCGTTGCTTTTGATTTCCCAGACGGTTGAACCAACCCCAGGCGTATTTTGCGTCCAACTCCCCTCAAGCTTACAAGCACCGCTGGGCTTCTCTGTCGTCTGGTTTCCGGCGTTAACGTTATTGCATGGGCCGTTTACTCTTGTCCAAGTACTGGCTCTGTATGGAGCAGATTCTGACACCTTTACTATCTTGTTATTGCTTTCAATGCGAACACTCAAACTGGCTCCAAAAGCCCGATAAGTATTTGCTGGCAAATCGTACCACAATCCCGTAAGGGTATTACCCGCAATGGCGCCATGAAAAACATTGTGGGCACTGAAAGAACCACTTGGACCTCCTGCCCAAAAAACTTCGTTTCCGCTCTGCCGGATTTGATAGCACCCACCAACATCACTTTGCCAATACCCCGTCAAATCATAAGATTGAGCAGATACTATGAACGGAAAAAAGATGAATAGCAAAACAATCAGGCTTATAGTTGTTGACTTAATGACACCTAAAACTAAGTGAGTAACTGTGTTCGATATAAAGTGGAAAGGTTTCATGATGTGTGATTTTATTTTTATTATTGTGAATAATAATTTTTCTTCCCTCATTTTCCTGTTGCTTTATCATTCTGTTTTTGATCGCCTATGTCGTCACTCAATCCCTATACTGGAGTTTGTATCAATTTCATAAATGATAGACTTAGGTGAAGAACTTGTGATAACCATGAGAATAGGCGAAATATAAGATTGTTTCATATTGATCATTGAATTTTAATAACTGGAAAATAAGGATAAAATTAATAAAATGTCCATAAAAACAAATGGATTTGAACACAAAAGTGTTCAAATCCATTTGTTTTTTATCTCTTTCTAACGATTCACCCATTTTGGGGTTTAATTTATAGATTTATATTTTTTGAATAAAGATTATGGCTTTTATACTGAGGGGGGATTTTATTCTATCTCTATCCCTTCTATCTCTTGCATCAACCTATCCGTTTCACTCAAAGCCACAATAATCTTTTGATAATGCAAGATGTCTTCAAACTCTAAAACCCGTTCGCGGCGGTCTTTTAACCATTTTTGCGCGGGTTGATAGCCGCCGATATAGAAGTTCCAAGCGACTTCGGGCACGTTTTTGAAATATTGCGTTTCATTGATATACACATTCCCGTCTTGATACACGGGTTTTGTGACTGTATTTGAACCATCTATCGGATATTGTGTGATATAGTTTTCAACGACGGGGCTTTCCAACAAATGTATCTGTCGCAGTTCTCCCCCTAATTTTACCAACGACCAAAATCTTTGTTGCGTTTCTTCAATTCCCTCTTCGGGGGTTAGGGGGCGCGGATACGGCACACGGGGAAAATCTATTTTTAGAAATTCTTTGTATTTCTCCCGATAATCGGGTGAATGTAAGACCGCATAGATATAATCCAATAAATCTATGGGCGCAAAAGTTTGTTTAAAATCATCACGTAGTTCCGCGTTATTGTTCGCAAAACAGACATTGCCCGTTTCTTTTTCTGCGACAAATTGTAAACCGACCCCCTCAGTAATTTGTCTTAATATCTCGGGGTTGAGGTTCGGCGTTCTTGTTTGGCTTGCAAATAAATCTTTTGCGTCGGAATATATGTAAAGAGGGAAAACAGTTCCACGACCTCGATAAAAAATATTACAATCCACAAGTGTATTTGTAATTGTAGCGATATTCCACTCTGAATCTCCAATTACTTGTCCTTGACGACCTACAACTATTCCTAAGTTTTGACTTTTAAAATTCTGCATTATCTCATTTCTTGGATAAGACATAAAACCTTTAGATTTGCCTGAATAATAAGTCTTTCTAAAATCAAAAGGACGATACAAAATATTAGTAATTTTACCTGTATTCTTTAATAAATCTTGCTTTGCTGTTTCTATTTTCCAATCACGACCATCAGGTTTAGGTGTATATTTATTTCTAAATATCTCATTATCTAAAGTTTTTAACTCTTTCATCAAATGATTTAAAGACGAAGTTTCAAAATGAATAGAAACATCATCTCTTTCAGTTGTAATTCCACTCGCATTTTTAGGGAAAATTTCATGAATTCCAAAACCTGTTTCATAATCTTTTTTTAAATCAAAATCCTTTTTAACAAAGAAATACTGAGGGGAGGATAAATCTAACTTTTGCCAATTAAGTGTATTCAAACTATTGTCTTGCAATATTTGATATTTCTCATTGCGTAAACCTTTTAAATCAGTTTGAAATACTTTTGCTAATTCATTTTTTTTCTTTTTACCTGTTTTAATAAAAATATTGATACTCACGCCTTGTTGAATATCAAATACATTTTCATCGCGGCTACCATCATCAGCAACTTCTCTACGTTTTGATGAACCATGTAAGTCGAGAATATAAATTTTATCAAAAGACTCTAAAAGAGATTTACGCATTTGGCGGTGTGTTATACCATCAATAAAACTGTTATTGGAAATATAAGCCAACACCCCCTCCGTATTTTTATCAATAAAGTGTTGTCCAAATCGTATGAATTTGACATAATCATCAGAAAGTGATTGAATATTTCTTTCGTTCAAATCCTTTTTATAATCTTCTATTAGTTTTTCAATCCATTCACTTTTATTCGTACTACTGACAGAATACGGCGGATTCCCAATCACACACATAACAGGCGAATCCCTTTTTATATGATTGGCTTCATTGGCTTCTGAACTCAACCAATTGGCAAATAAAGTGCCTGTATCTTGGTGGTGTTCCTCCAAACTATTGGTCAAATAGACTCTCAACCTTTGAACCGCTTTAATCCCCCCTGTCTTAATTCCCCCTTCGGGGGTTAGGGGGGAATACCCTGTTTCCGTCAAAAGCAAATCCAATTTCAAATGCGCCATCGCATAACTCGCCATCAACAATTCAAAACCATTGAGACGCGGCAACAAATGTGTTTCCACATAATTGCTCCAAATCCCTTGTTGTCCAACAAATTTTTTATGAATGTGTTTGACCACTTCTGCCAAGAAAGTCCCTGTCCCTGTGGCGGGGTCAAGTATTTGCACTTTATGCACTTCCTGTTCAATGGTTCTGATATTCTCTTTATAACGTCTGTCTGTGGCTTGCAGATTGATTTTTATCTTCGTTTTGCTCGTATCTGCCAAACCTTGCGGCAGGTCAAATTCAGATTTCAAAATATCATCAACGGCACGAACAATAAAATTGACAACAGGCGCAGGTGTGTACCAAACGCCTCGCGCTTTTCGGAGTTTCGGGTCGTATTCGCTTAGGAAAGTTTCATAAAAATGGATAATCGGGTCAGCCCCCACCTGACCTCCCCCAGAGGAGGAGGAAAATTGCTTGCCGTAGTTCTTCAAGATTTCGGCGACATTACACGCCAAAAATATCTCTACCAAACTATCCACAATCCATTTGATGCGGTCATCAATATCGGGTCCTGCGATATAACCAAAGAGTTTACGCAAAAAAGGATTGGATTTAGGAATCAATTCCGCTGCTTCTTGTCGGCTAAAGGTCGGTAAAGTCGCATCGTGCAACCGTGCGGCGAACATACCATAAGCAATCGTTTGAGCATAGACATCTGCAAAACCTTTTGGCGTAATATCGTGAATCAAAATCTGTTTAAAAGCCAGCATTTGGTCTTTCAGCGTACTGTCTTCGTGGTGTGTTTCGTCGCTAATCAAAGCGCGTTCAATCACTTCCGAAAGAAGCCGCGCTTTACCCGCCATCATTTCCGCGAGTTTTTTAGAACTTTTAATGGTCTGACCAACGTGCGTACAAAAATCTTTGATAAGATTGGTAAAAGAATCGAAGTTTATAGGGAGGGGGTCAACGCCTTTGTCCGAAAGCAGACCAATACTAACTTTAGTAATAAAAACCCCTTCGCGATACAAATGAAAATCGAGATAATCCGTAAAAATAAGATTGTTGAGAGAAGTTTTATAGCGGTCAAATTGTTCTTTATTGCCTGTTTTCTTCAAACCATCGAGGTCTTTATCGCCAATATTCTTCGCTTCGATAAAACCAACGGGAATTTCTTTTTGTGTCAAAATATAATCGGGCGCACCACACGATTGTCTTTTGGGTTCATTTGTGGCTTTGACATCTTTTACCAAAGACTCTATCAGTTGTTGCAAATCGCCTCTGAATGTATGTTCCGTCGCATTGCCTCTTTTATATCGGTCGTTGATATTATGGATGTATTGTTCTAAAGTCATGTTGATATTTTTAAATTCAGAACAAAGATAGATTTTTCACATTATTTTTTATCCGCATTCCCGTCACAAATAAGAATATTCTGTATTTGTACATAAGAACAAGCCCCCCTCAGTATATCTTACCAAAACGAGCCAACATAGGCTTGTTGACAGCTAAAATGTCCATTTTAATTTAAAAATCAAGTTTTGCAATGCGCAGAGGACTTTTGCAATGCGCAGAGGACTTTTGCAATGCGCAGAAGACTTTTGCAATGCGCAAAGGACTTTTGCAATGCGCAAAGGACTTTTGCAATGCGCAAAGGACTTTTGCAATGCGCAGAGGACTTTTGCAATGCGCAGAGGACTTTTGCAATGCGCAGAAGACTTTTGTAATTCGCAGAAGACTTTTGTAATTCGCAGAAGACTTTTGTAATTCGCAGAGGACTTTTGTAATTCGCAGAAGACTTTTGCAATTCGCAGAAGACTTTTGCAATTCGCAGAGGACTTTTGCAATGCGCAAAAAGCTCTTGTAAACTGCAAAATGCCAATTTTGTCATTCAGAAGAAACCGCTTTTGTCATTCAGAAGGAATAAAGGCAAAGAGATTCCTTCTGAATGACAAAGCTGAATGACAAAGCGGCAGGGCAAAAGTGTCGGAAGACTAAATTTTAGTATGGACTTTATATGTCACGAAAATAAATAATTTATTGTTTGTTTTAAAATGCAAGTAGGCAAATTGGAAGCATAAATAACAATTGTAGCATGGATGTTGACACCATAAAAAAGCTATGCCTATTTGTCTTGTTAACGCCTACTACAATTTTTCAATCACCTTTTTTAAATTCATTGTAATAATGAGTAATATTAATTGTAGCGTCATAGGACGTATCAAACAAGACGAGTTCAAAACTTTTGCTGACCTCGCCTATGACAACATGAACGGAAAACCTGTTTATGCTTTTTTTCAAACGGCTGTTACGGATATGCAGGCAAAAGCTGTCGTATTCCAAGAAGCCCTCATCAAAAGTAAAAGCCGCGGAAAAGAAGCTATAGAAGCTAAAAATGTGGCTTATGACAATTTGTATCAGTCTTTGGTGCGCATCGCTAAATTGATGGATGCCGAATGGCAAACTAATGAGCAGGATAAATTGAAAACGGATGCTGGTTTTACGCTTTGCAAAACGCCTGAACGCCAGAATGTTACTTACGTTTTGCCTCCAACAAATTTTAGAGTCTATAATGATATTCGTCGCGGTATTATCATTGTGGAGTGGGAAAAAGCGGCACATGCTGTTACCACCGCTTTTGAGACCCAGCTCAATGATGGCGAATGGCAAAATGGTGTGTACAACGAAGGTAAAAAAATGGAATTGTCTTTTCCTTTTGGTTCTAAATTGGTGATACGCGCCAAAACGATTGGTCCCAATTCGTTGAAAAGCGATTCTGTACAATCTGAAGAGGTGATGGTGAGTTAGTTAAGTATGAATTATGAGTTATGAATTATGAGTTAGGCTAAAGCGGCTTTACTCATAATTCATAACTCATAATTCATACTTAACTAACTGATTCTAAACCGTCAGCGACGAGGCAAATTGCATTTCATACAACTCTCTGTAACGACCCCCTTCGATTAACATCAAATCCTCATGTTTCCCAAATTCAATGGCTTTGCCTTTGTCCATGACTAAAACATTATTCGCATGACGGATTGTTGAAAGCCGATGTGCAATGATGATAGAGGTGCGTTTGTCAATCAATTTTTCAATAGCATACTGAATGACCCCTTCTGTTTCTGGGTCAATCGAACTCGTTGCTTCATCTAAAATTAAGATGCTCGGGTCAAAAACCAAGGCGCGCACAAACGAAATCAACTGCCTCTGCCCCATTGACAAAGTAGCACCGCGTTCCATGACTTCATAATCGTAGCCGCCTGGCAAACGTTCGATGAACTCTGCTGCGCCTATCATTTCGGCGCAAGCCTTCACTTTTTCGAAAGATACTGAGGGGTCTCTCAAAGTGATGTTTTCAAAAACAGAACCACTGAAGAGGAATACATCTTGTAACACAACAGCTACTTTACTACGCAAACTATTCAAATCATACTCTCGAATGTCCACACCATCAATCGTAATTGAGCCATTTTGAATTTCATAAAAACGGGTTAAAACACTTGTAATCGTCGTTTTTCCAGAGCCTGTTGAACCGACGATGGCTAAGGTTTGACCTCTTTTTAACTCAAAATTGACATTTTTCAAGACATAATTGGTGTTGTCATAACTAAAGTCAACATTTTTGAACGCCACATCACCCCTCAGTATATCCGCCTTTTTTGTACCATTCTTTTCAATAAATTCAGCCTCATCAAGCAAATCAAAGACCCTTTCAGCAGCCACCATACCCATTTGCAAAGTATTGAACTTATCTGCCAACATCCGAACTGGACGAAACAACATATTCAAATAAACTGGAAAAACGACCAAAACACCCAATGTAATATGATTCTCAATCACTCCCCGTGAACCATACCAAACCATAAGACCCAATGCTGCTGCCGAAATAATTTCAACAAAAGGAAAAAACACCGCATAAGCAAATATCGCTTTTAGGTTTGCACCCGTATAAGCGCGATTTATGTCCTTGAATTTTTCACGTTCTTGTACTTCTGCATTGAAAATTTGGACGACTTTCATACCACTGATATGCTCTTGCAAAAAGGAGTTCATGGTTGAAATACTGTTTCTAACAATTTGAAACCATCTTGCCACTTCGTTTTTGAACCATCGTGCACCTAAAATAAGGATAGGCAAAACCGTCATACACACCAAAGTCAATTTCCAACTCGTCCAAAACATAATGCCTAATACGACTATCAAAGTCAATAAATCGGCAATAATTGTCATGATACCTTCTGAAAACACTGCATTGATGGTCTCAATATCGCTGATTGTCCTTGTCGTGGATTGCCCAATCGGCGTTTTATCAAAATAGGACAAATTAAGGCTCGTGACGCGACGAAAAACGCGAACTCGTAAATCCCGAATGACCGATTGACCAAGCCAAGACGTAATATAATTAAAGGTGTATTGCAATACTACTTCTAAAAAAAGAAGCCCAATAAGAATCATAACCATACGCGTCATGCCTGGCACATCAAATTTAAAGATATGTTCATCCACCATTTGTTGTATCAAATAAGGACGCGCACTCGACAGTGGTGCCAACACAATAGCTAAGAATGCAGCCGCCGTAAAGGTTAATCTATAGGGATTCGCCAAAGACATAATGCGGCGAAAAAGGGGAAAGTTGAATTTCTTTTTTGGTTGAGTCTGGCTCATATTTTTTTATTTTTTGCAAAGGTAATCACCCCCTCAGTATTGAAGAAAAAAAAAAGTGTTTAGACACTTGGTTCTAAACACTTTTTGTATAAAAAAGTTAAAAAAAGTCAATCAAAACCTAATATACTCTTGCGGATTAACCGCTTTGCCATCCTTCCACAACTCAAAATGCAAGTGTGGTCCCGAAGTCTGCTCGCCTGTATTACCGATTATAGCAATCGCTTCCCCTGTTTTGACCTTATTACCTACTTTTTGCAAAAGACTTGAATTGTGCTTGTAAAAAGAAACGACATTATTGGCGTGCTGAATAGCAATGGTATTACCTGTTTCTAAAGTCCAATCGCATAAAATAACGAACCCATCGGAGACCGCTTTTATGGGTGTGTTTTTAGGCGCGGCGATGTCCACGCCGTAATGTTTTTTTTCAAGAGAAAAAGCCATATTCAATGAGCCTGTAATGGGTGATTGCAAATACATACTTTCGAGTCTGTCATTTCGGCCGATGACACGTATCGCTTTTTCCGTATTATTACTTTTGGTGTCTGTATTGGAGTC
Organism: Saprospiraceae bacterium; assembly: GCA_031411275.1. GTDB lineage: Bacteria > Bacteroidota > Bacteroidia > Chitinophagales > Saprospiraceae > JAAFJT01. Next base: position 75,037 of record JANOAU010000191.1, read on the forward strand.
TTCAAAAGGGTCGCCACCGCCAGCGCGTATTTTCATCTCAAATTCAGAAGGGTCAACGTTCATATTTGAGTCCGATACTGAGGGGGTCGCTTGTTTGCCTTTTGGTATATCTTTTTCTGTTTCTACATCGGCAGTAAGCATTTTTCTAAAATTATTTGTGTAGGTTTCATGGGCTTTGAGGGCGTATTCTAAACTGTCTACACGTTCATAGAGGTTAAAAACAGCCCGTTCAGAACCGTAGCCGCCATAACCAGGAATAACTTTCTTTAAAGGTGTAAAAACAATCAAAGCCATGCCTAAAGCAGTAAAACCAACGAACAAACTGCTCACTGCCACGTAAAAGTTAAAGACAGAGAGTTTGAAAGAGTTGACTTCTTCAAAAGTTTCGTTGTTTAATATCACAAGACGATAATACGTTTCTCTCGCTTTATATATATATGCTCTGAATCGTTGCCAAGCATTTTCGATGCCTTGCACAACGTCACGGGCGGATAGATGTTTGAGTCGTCCTAAAAAAGTAACAAAACGATTCGGTTTATTTTCGGTTGTCATTTGTTAATTATTAACAGAATTAAAATAATTTTGCCTGATTTTAAGTCTAATAGCAGGTTCAAAGTGCAAAATTACTGAGATATTGCACTTTTAAGCCTATAGTAGCAGAATTAACTTTTTAGAAATAACATAAATCAATTGACATTGAGACATTTTTATAAGTCCCTAACGCTGATTTTCGCCCTTACGATCCTCGCTTCTTGCGTCACTTCACGCAAAAAGGACGAGGCAAAAGGGATAAAACTATTCATGCACAACCTTACGGCTAAGTACAACGGCTTTTTCAATGCTAATGTACTGGTTCAAGAGGCAACTGATAAATTGAACGCACAACATCAAGATAATTACAATCAAGTGCTTGATATTTATCCTTATTTGGCAGTTGACAATCCAGCAGCTGTTGCACCTGATTTGGATAAAGCCATCGAAAAGGTGGCTGTGGTGGCGACGTATCATCGGCCAAGTCATTGGGTGGATGACTGTTACTTGATGATGGGTAAAGCCCAATATCTGAAACATGATTTCGATTCGGCAGAAGAAACATTTGCTTATTTAGCTGAAAATTATAATCCTTCGATAAAGAAGAAATTAACCTCAAAAGAACGTGCAAAATTAGCCGCAGAGGTACGTGAAGACAAGAAAAAAGACCGCGATAAAAAAGCAAAAGACGCTAAAAAAGCCAGAGAAAAAGCCGCTGAAGACAAAGCCACAGAAAGAAAAGAAAAAGCGAAACAAGCTGAACAAGATAAAAAAGATCGCGAAAAAGCCCTTCAAGAAGCTAAAGACCAAGCCGCTAAAGACCGTAAAGATGCCATAAGTGAAAAAAAACAAACGCTTGCTGAGCGCAACGCGCAACGCAGTAAAGAAAATGCTGAACGCACAGAACAACGCCGTAAAGAACGGGAGGAAAAAGAACGGTTGGCTAAACTCGGTATAAAGGTGGACAATACAACACCTCCAGTTAGGGACAATACCCCGTCAGTAACAACGGCAAATAACGATAAAAAAGACTCAATAAAAGTTGCAGACAACACTAAAAAAACAAAAGAGGAAAAAGACGATGAAAAAGTAGTCAAAGCAAAAAAATCTAAGGAAAAACCCGATAAATACTTCTTGCGTCATCGCCCTTGTTATCAAGAAGGTGTGGTATGGTATGCCCGTACGCTCATTGAACGTCAATATTTTGTAGATGCAGAAATTTTATTAGATGATATTGACAAAAATCCAAAATCCTTCAAAGACATCAAAGCCCAATCGGCTGTTGCAAGAGCCGCTTTGTATCTCAAACAAAAACAGTATGATGCCGCAATCCCTGCCCTTGAACGCTGCATAACTTTATCAAAGAAGAAAAAAGAGAAAGCACGTTTGGCATATATATTAGCCCAATTATATCAATTAAAAGGTAATTCAGAAAAGGCTTATGCCACTTTTGATAAAGTGCTGGACTATGGTCCAGTTTATGAAATGGAGTTCAATTCCAGACTAAACAAAGCCTTGAACGACCCTAATGCAGGTGAACAAACGACTGCTACGCTCATAAAAATGAGTAAAGACTTCAAAAATCGTGAATATGGCGACCAAATTTACTTCACTTTGGCGCAAATCGCTTTAAAAAAAGGGGATAAACCACAAACCATTGACTATTTGAAGCAAGCATTAGCATCGCCAGGACGTGGACAATCGTCGAAAGCAGAAGCCTATTATATGTTGGCAAACTTGCAATTTGAAGGTGAAAATTTTGTTGCTGCCAAAAACTATTTTGACAGTGCGGCTACGACATTAGCCAAAACGGACGTAAGGCGCATAGAATCCGAGCGTTATGCCACTAATTTGATGGAAATTGCAAGGAGTATTGAAATTATCAATCTTCAAGACAGTCTCTTGAAAGTGTCTGCTTTGTCCGATAAAGACAAACGCGACTTAGCGCTTCGTATGAAAAAAGAAAGACAAAGGCAAGCAGCAGCTTTGGCTAACCCCACAGTAGCGGCGGGTGGAAAACTATCTGATTTTGATTTAGCGGATGCAGCAAAAAAATCAAAGTTTTGGGGTTATAATGCCGATCTTGTTAAGAAAGGGAAACGTGAATTTGAGCGAAAATGGGGTACTGACCGCAAACTTGAAGACAATTGGCGGCGCAGCAATAAGCGGTCAAATGGTGAGTTTGTAAGAAATAACGATGCCCAAACAGCTTCAAGTGATATGACCGAGAAGGAATATCAAGATATGATGAAAAATGTCCCTAAAACACCTAAAGATGTTGAAATTGCTGAAATCAAAATTGATGATGCCCTTTATTTGCTTGGTACATTGTACCATGATAAGTTAAAAAACGATAAAAAAGCCATTGAAACCTTGGAAACGCACTTGTCCCGTTTTCCAAAAACGAAAAATGAGTTAGCAGAATGGTATTATCTACAAGTCGCTCATTCAGATTTAGGCAATAAAGTAAAAGCACAGGATTATTATGATAAAATCATGTCGAAATACCCCAATACATCTTATGCTTTATTGCTAAAAGATAAAGATAAACCTGTAGCAAAAGACAATATAGAAACTGTCGAAAAATATTATGCCACAACATACAGCCTCTTTAAAGAAGGAAAATACAAAGAAGCACAAGTACGCATCAATGAATCTGAGACCAAATTTGGTGTTACTAACCCAATGAGATCCAAATTTGCTTTGCTCAATGCGATGTGTATAGGACATGAATTGGGACGCATTAACTATATTGCTTCTTTGAAAGACGTGATAAATAAACATGCAGGTACGCCAGAAGAAAAACGTGCGCAAGAAATTATTCGGATTTTGGAATTTGGCGGTCCCGTAACCGAATCGCCTAAACCAAACAATAATGATAATGCCGATACCGACCCTGTGAAAAAATTTGTTGAGGGTGATGATAAATTGCACTATGTCATTGTCCTTTTGAATAAAAATGCTGATTTAGAGGATGCAAAGGTGGTTGTTTCAGATTATGACTCTAAATATCATCGTACCGATGCCTTGAATGTATCGAGTATATCTTTCAGCACAGAGTCAGAAACGCCCGCTCTTGTTGTTCGTAAATTTAAAGATAAGGCGACGGCCCTCAAATATACTGAGGGGGTCGCTAAAAATGGACAGGACTATTTGAAAGGTGTATATGAAGTCTTTGCTATTTCACAAGACAATTACCGCGAAGTTATTCGGCAAAGAGGTGTAGAGGCTTATCGCAAGTTTTATGATCAATATTATAGATAATGGTGAATTTTAATCATTTGTATTTCAAATAGTTAACAAAGAAAAAGGGCAAAATGCGTATTCGCATTTTGCCCTTTTTCTTTGTTAAAACCCCAAAAATTAATCCCTATCTTTCTTTATATATTCTTTGTTGCCATTTGCATTAATATAGTATTGACCACCGCGAGGACCTTGATATATAGTACGTCCTTTGCTATCTTTACTTATTGATTTGTCATCACCTACAACAGCCTTAGTCGTTGATGCAGAAGCCACTTTTGGTTTTGAAATGACTGTCTTTGAGGATTGGGCTACAGACGGAGATGCAGCCGTTGTGACAACATTCGATTTAGATGCTTTTGCTTTTTTTACAGCAGCGGGTGCTTTTGCAGTCGCATCAGTGGTTGGCGTAACAGTGGTGCCAGTAACCGCTTTTGGTGCTTTGGTTTTTTTTCCAGTAGCGGGTGCTTTTGTCGTTGCATCAGTGATGGCAACAGCAGTTTTAGGTGCTTTTGCTTTTTTAGCAGCAGCGGGTGCTTTTGCCATTGCATCAGTGGTTGGCGTAGCAGTTGTCGCAGTAACCGCTTTTGATGCTTTCACTTTTTTTACAGCAGCGGGGGCTTTTGCCGTCGCATCAGTCGTGGCAACAGCAGTTTTAGGTGCTTTTGCTTTTTTAGCAGCAGCGGGCACTTTTGCTGTTGCATCAGTGTTTGTTTTTTTTGCTGTAGGTGCTGTTACTGTTTTCGCAGTAGTAGGAGTAGAAGTAGGTTGACTTTGTGCACTTGCAAAAGTGACAAATGAAAACACAGCGACGATAGACAAAATTTTCTTCATTGTTGTTGATAATTGAATTTTTTATAAATTTTTTTAAAATTATGTTACCTCTCTTACGAAAAGTAAAACAAAGATAACAAGCATGAGACAGGGTTTTTACTGAGGGGTCACATACATCTTGTTAACCAATAGTTATTGACAACCCTAACATATTATGTTCTTTGTGTTTGCAGGAAATCTGCAATGCCATCCATTGCCAAACCCAGCATTTCTGTCGGTGGCAAAAAGACTATACGAAAATGGTCTTTTGTGGGATAATTAAAACCATTACCTGCTACCACAAGAATGTGTTTTTCTTCTAAAAGCCCCAATATGAATTCATCATCGTCTTTAAAATCAAATTTTTTCAAATCTATTTTTGGAAAACAATACAGCGCACCTTTTGGACGCACGCAACTTATACCAGGTATTGTTAATAATTTATCATAACACAACTCCATTTGCTTATATAATCGTCCCGTTGGTACCACCAAATCATTGATACTCTGATACCCCCCCAAAGCTGTTTGAACGCCAAACTGTGCCATGACATTGGCACATAAACGCATAGAAGCTAAAAGTGTTAAACCTTCTATATAGGATTTTGCACGATGTTTTGCACCACACATAATCATCCAACCGCCACGAAAACCTGCTGCTCGATAGTTCTTTGACAAGCCCCCCATTACTATTGCTAAAGTATCTTGAACCAAAGGCGCGACAGAGTGATGTTGTGCGCCATCGTAAAGAATTTTATCATAAATTTCATCTGAAAAAAGGATTAATTGGTGCTTTTCTGCCATTTTCACAAAGCCTTCCACGATTGACTTTTCATAGACGGCACCTGTGGGATTGTTAGGGTTGATGAGTACCAACGCCTTTGTTTTAGACGTTATTTTTGATTCTACATCTTTCAAATCGGGATTCCAATCACTGGCTTCATCGCACATATAATGTACTGCTTTTCCACCACACAAACCCACGGCTGCTGTCCAAAGCGGGTAATCTGGGGTTGGTACAAGGACTTCGTCACCATTATTGATGAGTCCTTGCATACACATCACAATGAGTTCACTGACTCCGTTTCCTATAAAAACATCCTCAATTTGCGTATTTCTGACACCTACAGTTTGATAATAATGTTGCACAGCTTTACGGGCAGCAAACAAACCACGCGAGTCGGCATAGCCTTGTGCATCACGGATATTGGCAAGTATGTCGTGAACAATCTCATCAGGGGCATCAAAACCAAAGGCAGCAGGATTTCCAATATTTAAATTGGTAATTTTAAAGCCTTGTTGCTGCAAATAGAGCGCACGTTCATAGATAGGGCCTCGAATTTCGTAGCGCAAATTATCCAATCGTTGGCTTTTTAAGATGTGTTTTTGAGCGTGTGGCATGTCAATAAGTTCTATTTCAGGTAATTCTTCTATTAAAATGTCTAACATAAAAAGGGTGATTTATTAAAAAATACTGAGGGGGGTGATTTCGAGGTGCAAAAGTATCGTTTTGAAAATGAAACGTCAACTTCTTTTGTCAACTGAATACTTTAATTATACAAATATAGAGTAACTAATAGAAAGACCCACAAGACGGCTTTCGCCTTGTGGGTCTATAAAACATTGATAACCATTAACTTATCACATACGCGAATGATAATTTAATTAGCAACTTCTGACAAGAACTTTAAGCGTATCAAACAGATTTCTTCATAAGTAATTTCATCGTCTTCTTCTTTCAAAGCATGAAAAGCAACTGAGGGGTCGTCTGTTTCAGAGGTCATAAAATAATCATGTATTGCTTCTTGAACATACTCATCAATCACGTCAACAATGGAGTAATCTAAATTCAATTTTGTACCTGACAGAACAATGACATACAACTCTGTCATCAATTCATCGAGCGTCAACTGATTCTGACGAGCCAATTCGTTAAGCGGAATTTTACGGTCAATACCTTTGATAATCGCCACTTTAGTTTTTGATTGGTTGGCAACTTGTTTGATAACAAAATCCTGTGGACGGTCAATCTCGTTTTCTTCCACATATTTAGCAATCAAATCCATAAAAGGTTTACCAAACTTTTGCGCTTTACCCGATGAAATGCCTTGTACTTTTGTCATTTCCTCTAAATTAATCGGATACAAGGTCGCCATATCTTCCAAGCTGGGGTCTTGAAAAATGACATAAGGCGGTACATTTTTCTTTTTTGCTTCTGATTTTCGCAAATCTTTAAGCAATTTCAATAACAAAGTGTCAAGAGCAGCAGGACGTGCTTGCATTTCATCTGGGTCAACTGACGTATCTTCAAAATTGTGGTTGAGCGTAATTTTCAATTCATGCGGCTTTTCTATAAACGCCCGACCTTCATCAGTGAGGTGAATGACGCCATATTGCTCAACTTCTTTATAAATCAAATTGCACAACATCCCATTACGGATGACGGATTGCCAAAAAACTTCATTTTTTGCTTTTCCACAACCGAAAAATTCATGTTTCGTATATTTAAAATCTTTCATTTCTTTCGTCTCGTTTCCAAGAATGAAATCAATAATCGTTTTCAAAGTAAATTGTTCGCCAAGCGATTCGATGGCTTCCAAACCTATTGCCATTTCATCTTGCACATCAACCGTTGGGCGTGGATGGCGGCAGTTGTCGCACATACCTTTTCTATCGCAAACAAATTTTTCACCAAAATAATGAAGCAAAAACTCACGTCTGCACGTTGTTGTTTCAGCATAAGCCGTCATTTCCTCCATCAGCTGCATACCCATTTCACGTTCAGCAACGGGTTTGTCGCGTAGGAATTTCTCCAAACGTGCAATGTCTCGATAACTATAAAAAGCCGTACAACGCCCATCAAGACCATCGCGCCCTGCCCTACCCGTCTCTTGATAATAATTTTCGATAGATTTTGGAATGTCATGATGCATCACAAACCGCACATCGGGTTTGTCAATACCCATACCGAAGGCAATCGTCGCAACGATAACATCAATTTCTTCCATCAAAAAATTGTCCTGTGTTTGAGACCTTGTTTTCGCATCAAGACCCGCGTGATAAGGCTGCGCTTTGATACCATTGACCGACAAAACTTTTGCAATATCTTCTGCCGATTTCCGAGCTTGTACATATATAATGCCTGAACGGTCGGGTAAATCTTTGACAATTTGTAAAATTTGGCGATGCAATGCTTCTTCCTTAGGTGGTTTAGGGCGAACTTCGTAGTAAAGGTTGTCCCTGTTGAAAGACGAAATGAAAATATTTTCATCTTTCATGTCTAAATTCTTAACAATATCCACCTGTACTTTCGGCGTGGCTGTTGCTGTCAAAGCGATAATAGGTACATATCCATCAATGGATTCAATCATCGTCCTTATCCGCCTATATTCAGGTCTGAAATCATGTCCCCACTCCGAAATACAATGCGCTTCATCAACAGCCACAAAGGAGATTTTAGTATTCTGAAAAAATTCAATATTTTCATCTTTTGTCAGCGTTTCGGGTGCGACATAGAGGAGTTTTGTTTTACCATCCGTGATGTCTTGTTTCACTTTTTTAATATCCGTCCTTGATAAAGACGAATTTAAAAAATGAGCAATATCATCGCTTTGAGAATAACCACGAATAGAATCAACTTGGTTTTTCATCAAGGCAATAAGGGGCGAAATAACCAAAGCCGTTCCCTCTTTCATCAAAGCGGGTAATTGGTAACAGAGCGATTTGCCGCCGCCAGTAGGCATAATGACGAATGTATCATGCCCTTCTAATACACTTCTCACAACCGCCTCTTGAGTTCCTTTAAATTTGTTAAAACCGAAGTATTGTTGCAAAGCCTCGTGCAGCGAATCCGTCGTCACTTCCATTATCTCATGCATTGCGCGTATTTTTTATATTTTATTGTTAAACAATAGAAGTTTCCCCCATTAGTATAATGACTTCTAAGGAAACACTTTTTACATCAAAAAATCAGTTGAAAAAAACGGGTTATGAAATCAGATTGAAAAAAAATAATTTTTCATACTTCAAATTACAATTCACAATAATAAAATACTCTTTTTTTGAAACCTTGAAACCTTGAAAAATACTGAGAGGTGTCTTTTTTATCAAAATTTTTCGCATGATTCTGAATAATTCCCAAATTAAATTCGGTTTTAATCGTTTTTTTTGAAATGAGCCTTTTTATGTCGTCTTTTTTCTGAATCTAAAATTAAAACAATCTTTTCGTTTAACAGCAAATTTTATGATATTTTTTTCATAAAAAATAGAACTTTGCTTTTCTATGAAAGATTTAATTCTTACAACAGCCCGACAGACGCTCGAAATTGAGCAAAAAGCAATTGCTGCGCTTTTTGAAAGCTTAGACAATGATTTCGTAAAAATTGTAGAAACTATTTTGCAATCCAAAGGTCGTGTCATTGTCACAGGCATCGGTAAATCTGCCATTGTTGCCCAAAAGATTGTCGCCACTTTCAACTCCACAGGCACCCCCTCAGTATTTATGCACGCAGCGGATGCCATACATGGCGATTTGGGTATGATTCAACCCCACGACACCATTTTATGTATCTCAAAAAGTGGTGATACACCTGAGATAAAAGTGCTACTGCCTCTTTTGAAAAATTTTGGCAATACGCTCGTGGCTATGGTTTCCAATCGAAATTCTTATCTCGGTAAACAAGCCCATTATATATTGCACACGCCCATCGAAAAAGAAGCCGACCCGAATAACCTCGCACCAACGGCTTCTACAACTTCTCAAATGGTCTTAGGCGATACTTTGGCAATTAGCCTGCTAACAGTACGTGGTTTTTCGGCGGATCATTTTGCTCAACTGCACCCAGGCGGTGCCTTGGGAAAACAGCTTTACTTGCGGGTGCGCGATATTTATCCGTTGCATGGCAGCCCCTCAGTGTCGCGCACTACAAATTTGAAAAATACAATTTTGGAAATGACTTCTCAACGTCTTGGTGCAACCGCCGTTTTAGACGACAACCAAAACCTCATCGGCATCATTACAGACGGTGATTTGCGACGTTTATTGATAAAAGACTTGGATTTAAAAATCGTCAAGGCAGAAGAAGTGATGTCCATAAATCCACAAACCATTGATGCTGAATCACTTGCAGTCGAAGCCTTAAAGCTGATGCGTGAAAAAAGCATCACACAGCTCATCGCTACTGAGGGGGGGCGTTATGTGGGTATGGTGCATTTGCATGACTTAGTCAGAGAAGGACTTCTTTGATTACTGTACTTGCGGCGGCTTATATTTCGATAAATCCATAATCTTTTGAGCATCACGCATATTAATAAGTTCTGTGAGCGATGTATTCGGATTGCGCTTCATAAACTGTTTTACGATTTGCCAACCTAAGAAATTACCGACTCCACCGGGCGCTTCCGCTGCAATAATGGGTGCATCTGGACTCGGTGTGATGAGTTTTTGAAAGTCTTGAAATTTGGTAGAATACAAGAGGTTTTGTTTCAAAATACGTCCCCAAGTGAAACCTTCATTGGAGTAACTGCCCTTCATTTGTTCCCGCGTATAAGCCAATTTGATGCTGTCAGGCGTATTTGGCAACAAACAATCGAGTATATATTGTTTTTTACCATTGTGTATCATATAGTCTATCAATCTATTACCTGCAGGTTCACCGACTAAATCACCGACCAATAATTCAAAAACACGTTCCACAAGATAGTCTTTCCGAAAAGTACGGCTGATGAATTTAGGATAAGTTGTAATCAACGACTCATAAGTAGTGTGGTTTTCACCCAAAAACATATCTAAACCAATCGCAATAGTGCTGTCATTGGGCAACACAGCTGCAAAATTATACGCCGATGGCATCGTATAAATATCTGTCGGTACAAGTTTTTTAGGAAAATAGTACTTATAGTAGCGCAAACCTTCTTCAATTTGCTGCTCCATATCATCAAAATTTTTATAAATCAATGTTATGGTATCCATCATGCCCCGCATAGCGGCGTTTGTCAAAAATGCACGGACTTGACTGCGGTATTTGCCCAGCGAGTCATTTGACTCCTTAATGCCAAGGACGCGCTCAAAATAGAGATTTGAAAATTCTGGATATTTCTGCTCCAATGCTATTATACCCCCCTCAGTATTTAAGGTGTCAAGGGCATAAATATCTTGGTCGAAACGATGAATCTTTATATCCGAAGCGATGCTCGATACGTCAGGCGTATTGGGTTTATCCGTATCATTTTTACAATATGAAAACAGGAAAAGGCAAAGGGCAAGAGGCAAAGGGCAAGAGGCAAAACGTTGTAAGAACATTATTTTTGTTTGAAAATTGAGTAATTGAGCTACGAATGTCACTTATTTTACGAATTTACTGATTAGTACATTTAATTGTAAATTAGTAAATTCGTAAAATAAGTGACATTCGTAGCTCATAATAATTTAGCGAATTAACGAAAGCGTTAATAGTTTATTTTCAACTAAAATCAATCTCTGTATTATCGCCAATGTTCAAACTGCGACGAATACCCCGAATGGATGTATCACTGCCTATGATGGATTTATTCAAAATAATTTCTCTTAAATGTGAGTAACTGCCTATGATACTGTCCCGGATAATAGAAGCATTGATATTGGTATTAGGGGCAACCGTGACGTAAGGACCAATAATACTGTCCGTGATGATGCAGTTTTCGCCAATACTGACGGGGTGAACAATAATTGTATTGTCAAAAACGGGCAAATCAACGTCATAAGTATTGTTTTTTTGCAATAACATGGCATTGGTTTCCAACAATATTTCTTTTTTGCCACAGTCGAACCAATTTTTGACAGCAATCGTCGTCATCTTCAAACCTGCATCAATCATTCTTTGGAGTGCGTCAGCGAGTTGAAATTCGCCATTTGTGCGTATGTTGTTGTCAATATTATATTGAAGAGCTCTTAGTAATTCGTTGACTTCCTTGATTTTATATAAGCCAACGAGAGCTAAATTGGAATGGGGAATACGTGGTTTTTCGACGACTTTACGGACAAACCTTTTTTCATCTAATTCGACAATACCAAAATTACGCGGGTCAGCTACTTCTTTGACACCGAAACAAGTTGTCGCGGACCGAATCATGGGTCTTAAATCGGTATCAAAAACAGTATCACCTAAGGCAATAAACAATTCTTCATCATCTTTTATGGTATCACGAGCCATCCATATTGCATGCCCTAAACCTTCTCGTTCAGCTTGTAAGATGAATTGGCAATCAAGGTTTGGATAGTTTTTTTCTACAAAATCCTTTACTTTTTCACCCAAATAGCCAATAATAAAGACAAATTGAGTGAAATCGGCAGCAATAAGTTCATCTATGATATGTCCTAAGATGGGTTTTCCTGCGACCGGTATCAGGGGTTTAGGTTGTGTATAGGTGTGTGGACGTAGGCGAATGCCCGCGCCAGCTACGGGAATGAGAGCTTTCATATTAAATGTTATTGGGAAGTCTTGAAACAAATACTTCATGAACTTAAACACGAAGTTACGAAAAGAATGAGCAAAGTGAAAAGTGAAAATAAAAAAAGGCAAATTTTACCCCCTCAGTAAAATCTGCCTTTTTCCTTATATTTTTAATCCTACATTTTATTAGCTGTCGTGAAAAGACGATTCCAACGAATACCATTGTTGCCTGTTGACATCCAGATGAAAAGCGGTTTACCTACTATATGGTCTTCGGGTACAAAACCCCAATACCGAGAGTCTTCGGAATTGTGGCGATTGTCGCCCATTGCCCAATAGTAATTCTGTTTGAATGTATAAGACGCTGTTTCTGTACCATTTATGAAAAATTTACCGTCTTTTATTTCCAATTTATTGTTTTCATAAACATGAATAATACGCTCATATAATTTGATATTTTCCAAACTCAAATTCACAGTTGCCCCTTTTGCAGGGATGACAAGTGGACCATAATTGTCAACGCTCCATTTATAATGTGCCGTATCGTGGGGAAAAATGCTGGGTGAAACAGCAGTATTGGGTAGAATTTCAACTTTTACATCACCACCCATACCTTTGATTTTTTCGGCTTGAGCAAAATTAAGCGGAAAGACTCCCGCACGCATATTAGCATCGCCGAAGTCATTGAGATGAATGCTCCATTCTTCCAATTTTGATGCATTGTAATTACCTGAAACACGATAGGCGAATTGCATATTTGAAGGATTCTGGGCGGGTTGGTCATTGATGTAAAGCTGGCGGTCTTTGATTTCTAATTTATCACCAGCTATTGCCACACAGCGTTTTATATAGTGGTCTTTTTTATCAATTGGACGGACAATTAAGCCATTAGGTGGTATTGGAACACCCTGCTCACGAAGTTGATTAATATTATAAGAACGTTCAGGTGTTAATACAATGCTGTCGCCAATAGGCCAGTTGAAAACAAAAGGGCTGTTACGCTCCAATTTTTCCCAAGCGGGTAAGCGGAAATAAGGTAAACTCGGAGGGTTGATATAAGATTCAGAGCCAATAATGGGTATTTGATTGTGTAACAAAGGTACTTGTATGACTGTCATTGGAGTCCGTAAACCATAATTGAATTTACCCACGGCGAGATAATCGCCTACCAAAAGCGAACCTTCCATTGAAGAAGTCGGAATCACGTACATTTCAAAAATAAACATCCGAATAAAGGCTGCTGCAAAAACAGCAAAGAAAATGGCTTCAACCCACTCACGTATGCCCCCCTTATGATAAGGGCTATTTTCAAGGCGATTAAGCGCAAATTTATCCTTTTTGGCTAAGGCTTCTTTTACTTGGTCTTGATATGCTTTTTCACGACCAACGATGTTTGGCTCATATTTACTATCAGGGCTTTTGCCTGTAAGATAAAATTCAAGAGGTGTATAAACGACAGCTAAAGCACTGCTTAGGAAACTGAAACGCCCAAAAGCACGTACTAAATCAACAGCCATACTACACCACACAAATATATTGACGATGGGGAAAAGCAACCACAAGGCATAAATAGGTTTATGCCCAATTAATTTTGCCCATTCGACAAAATTCAGACCTGGTACGAGGGCTTTCCAACCTTCGACCCCTGCTTTTTCAAAAAGTTTCATCAGCGTAACGCATGATAAAATATAAGTTAATATAAAAAATATTAAAATACCCACTGTTCTAATTTAATTGAATAAGAGTGTGATAAAATGATTTTTATTGTCAAAAAAATGAATGCCTTTTTTTCTAAAAAAAGTGTGCAAATGTAAACAAAAACTTTGTTTGTAAGCCCCCTCAGTAAAAATCCATTTTTAATGATGTAAAAGTGTATTGAAAGAAGGAGGAGATAGAAAAACTTCGACTGGCAACAAATATTTTTCGACAGTCAATACCTATTTTTTAAAAGAATTTCTAAAACCTTTTTTCAATTTAAGAAAAAACTAATATCTTTGTGTCTCATTCCCATAGGTTTACAAAGAAAAGGAATTAAGTTAAATAAAATCATCAGCAAAGTAACAAACGATGTGCTTTGTCCGTTTCACACACTTATCCTCCCTTTCGATTTATCCTATTTTTGAACATATCTTCTAACTTAAAAAATTCAAAACCAATCTGGTATGAAAAAAAACATCGCCGCACACATCCTTATCGTTGACGACGAAGCCTACATCCGTCGCACACTCAAATCCGTTCTCGAAAATGAGCCTTATGAAGTAGATGAAGCCGTTGATGGCGTAGATTGCCTTTCGAAAATCAAGCAAAAAAAGTATGATGTCATCTTTCTTGATGTCAAAATGCCTCGACTCGATGGTTTAGAAGCCTTAGATAAGGTGCAAGAACTGAGCCCTGAATCGTCTGTTGTTATGATTTCTGGTCATGGTAATATCGAAACTGCAGTAGAAAGTGTTCGCAAGGGTGCTTTTGATTTTCTTCAAAAACCGCTCGACTTAAACCGTGTGTTGATTACCATACGCAATGCTCTTGACCGTTCAAACCTTATCACGGAAACTAAAGTGTTGCAACGTCGGGTGCATCAATCAAAAATTCAAGATATTATTGGTGATTCTGACGCGATTCAAAAAGTAAAAAAACAAATCGAATTAGCGGCACAAGTGGACGGTGCGCGTGTTTTGATTATGGGACCCAACGGCACTGGAAAAGAATTGGTTGCACGGCATATTCACGAAAAAAGTGCTCGGAAAAATGGTCCATTTGTGGAAGTTAATTGTGCAGCTATTCCTTCCGAATTAATTGAAAGTATCTTATTTGGTCACATCAAGGGTTCTTTCACGGGTGCTATAAAAGACCAAATTGGTAAATTTGAGCAAGCGAATGGTGGCACTTTATTTCTTGACGAAATTGGAGACATGAGTTTAAAAGCTCAAGCCACCATTTTACGGGCTTTGCAAGAGAATAAAATTACAAGAGTGGGTAGTGATAGAGACATAAAAGTAGATGTACGAATTATATCTGCAACTAATAAAAACCTACGTCAGGAAATCGCTCAAGGACGCTTCCGTGAAGACCTTTACAACCGCCTTGAAGTCGCTGATATTTATGTGCCGTCGCTCAATGAACGCACAGAAGATATTCCTATTCTCACTGAATATTTTCTTAATACGATTAGTGCAGAATACGGTTTCGAGACAGAAAAAGAATTTTCCATTGATGCTATTATCGCCCTGCAAAATATCAATTGGTCAGGCAATATTCGCCAATTACGCAATGTCGTCGAGCGTCTGCTTATCTATTGTCGTGATAAACACGTTATTACAGATGAAGATATTGAAAAATATGTGAGTTCATCTCGAGGACAACATCGCTACGAAGAATTATTCAACAGGTATGATACACTTGAAGAATTACTACGCTATGTCGCTTCTGAATATAAAAAGTACAAAGGCGTAAAGGCATAAATTGGTTAGTGGGTACTGGTTATTGGTTATTAGGGAATGGTTATTCGTTACTGGTTATAGTACACTGTTTGCAATAACCAATCCCTAATAACCAATAACCAATCCCCACCTCTACCATCTAAATTCATATTCATATTGTACTTGCCAACCAATAGGCTGCCCTGTTTTTCGATCGCGCATTTGGCTATTGATGGGTAATCCCATAAAATCATTGTTAAAAACCAACTCATATCCATTCGTTTCAATACGCTCTAATTTGCCTCTCCCGTCATACACATAGTGGTATTCCCCAATTTGTTTCCCTTTGGTCAAGTCATTATTCAAAAGAAAGTAAGGCATTTTTGCCCGTCGTCCTAAACTATCATAACTGATTGAGTATATTTTCCCCCCCTCAGTATATTCAGACAAACGCCCTTTTTCATCAAAACGCACTGTATCAATTTTATTGTTTTCAGCATAACGCACACGTAGGGTGTCGCCATACCATTCATAGCCGATTGTCCATTCGTTGAACTCACTGATAAAAATTTGGTGATGTTCTTCAAAAAACAATTTACCTCCTTCATCATAGTGATAAACTATTTCCTCCCGAATGGTATCTTTTCCAGTACCAGGACCGTCTTTGGGTCGGCGGAAACGATGGCTTTTGTAGCAGCGTGAAGTCGTATCGTTATAGTAATATTCGAGGTAGTCTTCATTTTTTCGTTTTTTTTCTGAATAATCATATTCGTAAGTTGCCAATTTACCGAAAGGATTAAAGCATAGTTTTTGAAACGGCAGAAATTCCTTATTCTCTGTATCGTCAAGTAAAGAAGGAATGCGAATAATAACACTTTTTATTTTATTGTTGATAACAAAAGCAGAATCAGCAATAAAGCCATCGAAGTTATAAAAACTTTGAGACTTAATTGTAAGGCATTGAAATAATATACCTACTGTTAATAAAAAGGATAGTTTAATTAATTTATTCATGGAATAATAAGTTTCGTTAGATTTGTTGTCAAAAAAAGAGAGAAATAATAAATTGTAAGAAATGTTTATTTGCTAAAATTTACGATATTATAGACAAAAATAACATTTTTAAAATTTCGTAAAAATTTATTTTCAAAATCCTTAAAAACAAAATACTAATAATGTGCCGAACTGCTCCTATACTAAAAAACAGAAAAGGTTTAGGAAATGTACATTTCCTAAACCTCTAAGCCGAAAAACGCCTTATGAATTAAGCATACTTACTTTCTAAGCCCAGTTGCTTTACCAATAAATAGTAAAAAACCGCTCTATGCTTGCTGCGATTACTGCTACCCAATTGGTCACAAACAGCATTAACAGCATCGTCAAGAGTAGTACTATCCGTACAACCTAATTTTTTGATAAGGAAATTGTTTTTTACTCTATCTTTTTCCGTTTTGTCCGAACAAGAAACCATAGAGGCGTCCGCCAGGTAGATAGATGGACCAAGTCCTTTGGCGACTGCGGTTAAGAGAGTCTCGTCTGCGTTAGCGCCAATATCAGACAGCGAGCCTTTATACTTGTCAAGAGCTTCATCAAATTTGCTCATAGCTAAAGTTGAGTTTAAAATGATTAATAAATATATTTTTCAAAGACATAAAATTAAGAGATTTTTTTATTTTTCCAAAAATATTGTTGGTTTCTTTTGTATAAATAAAAAACAAAATTTCTGTTATATATTTATTTCTGAAAAAGAGCTATTTATACTGAGGGGTATGCTTCATTCATGCTTTTGTTTTACAACGCTTTGGTAGAATGCATCAAAATCTTTAAGCCTCACCACAGCCGCAAAAAACACATAACTCACTAAACTTGTCGGTAATTGAACAATTGCTTCTTGGGGATAATTGGCAACTGCTAACATAAAAAGGGATGTCAAAAGGCATAGGTATAATGTTTTTATCATTGGGTCGCGAACCCGCAAATAAAAATACAAACAACGACGTAATACTGTAAAAAGAAAAAACATATACAATCCCAGACCTATCCAACCCTCCTCAACGGCTAAACGTACATAATAGGAATCATGAGCAAATTTGGCTAAAAAAGAATCGGGGGTGAATCGCCGCGCCCAAAGTCCTGTGCTACCTGGACCATAGCCAATAGGATGCGAATAAATATAAGGTCGAATTCTTTTTTGATTAAAATAGCGAATCTGTACAGAGGCATCTTCACTGGGTTCAAAAGCCGATTTTACTCTAAACAATACTGCACTGGAATTGCCACCTTTAATAACGAGAACTGTTCCAAATGCCAGAAATAAACCAAAACCTAATATGATTTCTTTTTTCAATGTCATCAATGCATAAAACGCTAATCCCAAAGGAATTAAGGCGAAACAAGTGCGCGTACCTGTATAAATCGAAGACCAAAACATCAATATGGCCGCTAAAACCAATAAACTGCGATAGACCAGACGCATGGGTGCGGTAGCATATATTAAGCAAAATACGCCCATATATGCCATCATGATACCAAAAGTCATGGCATCATTAAACAAGGAAAAGGTTCGCATTCGACCCCATTGAAAAAACAATTGAAAACGTTCTGGGTCTTGATATATCCATGCTTTTTCGGCAGCAGAAAATCCTAAAAACTCCTGTTTTAACCCATAAATAGCCACTATGGTCGCCAAAACAACGATTAAATTCAACATGTGCTGAATGCGTTTGAATGAATTAAACGCATAACAAGCTATAAAATAAAGCAAATTAAGGATTGCCAAACTGCGTACCGTAAAAAGCCAAGCCATTTTGGACTCCTGTGAAGGGTTTAAAGCTTGAAAAATATTAAAATAAATCCAAAAAAGCAAAAGCGTAGAAATGGGGTCTTTAGCAAAAGTCCAATCTTTCTTAAGCACCTGCCCTATTAAAATACCTGCAATCATCAATAATAATAAAGCGTCGAGCGAGGTTCCTACAGGGGCATTGGTCATTTTACCTATTAATTGCACTAAAAAAGCCACTATTAGCGTGAACATGACCCCAAATTGATGATAAAACATACAAGCAAAAACCATCGGCAGGGCAACCACAGCACCTATCACAACCGTACTCATACCCATACCTAAGTAAGGTATCAGGCTGCCCAATATCAAACCCAAAGTTGTAAAGAGCAAAAAGCCCATCGGATTGTTCAACTTTTGGATAAAAACTTGATTTTCAAACCAACTTTTGACTCTATCTTTTATCGAAACTATGTGATTTAGCTGCATGGTTTTCTCAAAATATTGTAAGTGCTTAGATAATTTAATAGGCAAAAGGCAAGATGCAAAGGCTTTCTACTTTATTTAAAATCAATGACTTATTGGAAATAATATTCCCGATTATTTAAAGCGAGTTACTTATAAAAAAAGAAGCTTTAAGGCAGAACCTATAAAAACGCCCATAAAAAGTAGAATACCTACTACCTCTATCAATTCCTCTTTTTGGGACAATTTGAATGGATTATTTTTTTCGTTGAACATGATTTTTAATTTTAAGTCCTTGAAATAAAAGGTAAGGAACGATATAATAATAAAGTACCAAATTTTATTTTGCAATTAATTGATAGTCAGTCGTTTGCAAATTCATCATTTATAATTCATCAATTCCTAATTCTATTTACCATATAAATAGCCCCCCTCAGTATCACGCTGTTTTTGATGTATCTTTTTTGCCATTTTGACCCATTTCTGAGTAGTAAAATCAAAATATTTGACAACCCGTGCAGGATTTCCAACAACAACTGTATAAGGTGGCACATCTTTCGTGACAACACTACCCGCACCCACAACCGCATTTTTTCCGATATGTACACCAGGCGTAACGATGACACCCGCACCCATCCACACGCCATCTTCAACAACAATTTTTTTGACATTAAATCCTTGTTCAATAATAGGTACAGTAGGGTCTTCGTAATCATGATTCAATCCACTCATCACGACATTTTGTGCCAACAAAATATTATCTCCAAAGGTAATAGGTCCAACAATTTTTGAACCACAGCCTATCAAAACTCTTTTACCCAAAATAACATCGCCACAAGCATTGGCAATAAGCGTAAAATCCTCAATAATCGAATACTCCCCGACTTCAAATCGTTTGTAAGGAAAAATATCTAAACGTGCAGTCCGCCTGATAATGGCTTTGCGGCTTATTTTATGAACAAAATGGTTCACTGTATGCCGAATCCACCAACGAGGACGATACTCATGTGGTGGTTGTAAAAGCCATTCTACAAAGGCTTTTAGGTGTGGATTAGACTTTATTTTCTCCTTTAAACCTGTCCTATTTGCCATTTTATTTATTTTTAAAAACAGTCTCTGTTTTTAGCCAATACAATACTGAGGGGACAAAAAATTATGCTAAGGTTTCAACTCTATTTTCCTTTTTTTCAAGAAATGTATCTACAATATGCCAAAACTCTCTCACCCGGTCGCCCCATGTATTTGACTCTCCAATGACTATACGTTGTTGTACTCTCGCCTCCGAATAGTCTCCTATAGCTTCATCTATGAGTTGCACAAAATGGTCGTGACTATTAGCAATCCGAATATGTGGTTGAAAACTGCGAATATCATCACTAAAACTTGTCGCTATCGCTGATTTGCCCGCTGCTAAGTATTCATTAATTTTCAGAGGATACACAGAGCGCGACATTTTATTTAGAAGCGATGGCAATATAGCAACATCCATAAATTTCAAGTAATTAGGTACTTCATAAATGGTTTTTGCACCTGTTAATATGACATTCGGCATCTTATCCAAACCTTCTGAATATACTTCAGGCGAATTAATAGGACCGACCAAAAGCAAAGTTTTGTCAGGATGACCTTCCGCCAAACGACGCATAAGCCGATAATCAAGCCGTACATCATCTAAATTGCCTGTAAAACCGATGATTTTAGTCTTAATATCTTTAATTTCATTGGGTCGGTCAATATCTCGATAATACAAATTTTTAAAAATAGAAATATCAACAGCATTATGCATGATATGTGTTTCAGGTTGAATCTGATGAAAATGTCGCCACAGATTTGTCGAAGTTACGAGTGTAATATCCGAGTCACGAGCCGCTTGTTCTTCAAGCCGAACGCCGTGTTTGGCAACATACGCCTCCGTAGAAATATCGTCAATACACTGATAAACATTCAACGCTGCCCCCATTTCTTTTGGTAAAACAGGTACAAAGAACGGGTCATAACAAGTTATATAGATAAAGTCCTTGATTTTATTATCGTTTATGACTTTTTTAATTGCCCTCAAAAGAACTTGTTTGTTGTATTGATACATCGTTTTGTAAAGACCATTGTTCGATAAAAAATTTATCGGAATGGTGGGTGGTGGTGTTGCGACAACAAAATTTTCAGGAATCGTCTCTAATTTTTCATAAAAAACGCCCCCCCTTAGTATCGTTGGCAATCTTTCACGCAATTTTTCATCTCTGCGTAAATCCCAAATATCTTTTACTGAATAAGGATGATTAACATAAAACACGCGATGCGTTTTCGCCATTTCCTTAGCAAAACTTAAAGAGACCGACGAAAATGCGTTGTCAGACCTAAAAAGTGTGTTGATAATTATATCATATTTTTTTCTCTTAGACATCATGGTTCAAAATTCGTTTGTCAATTTTGGTTGCAAGAATTGTTTAACTTTTTGCCAGCCTTCTTTATAAAAAGCAAGCATATATTGAAATGTATTCAAAATTTGAACATTGAACAGCCGATTTAAAGTTATTTGCATCACAACAAACATCACTGACATTGCCACAAGCGAACCATAAGCTGCCCCAAATAAACCGAACCAAGTAATAAACACATAATTGCAAGTCAAATTGACAAGGGCACCCACAGTGGTAATGTAAAAATTGAGACGTGGCTTGCCCACGGAATCCAAAATAGTCCCGAACTGCATGGCAAAAGCCATAAAAATGCCATAAAATATCGTCAATCGCAATATCGGGGCTGAACTCGCGTACTTTTCAGAACCAATAACCCAAACAATCACATCTGCAAAAATCAATATAAAAATAACAACAGGCACTATCAAAGCCATGAGTACACCAACTGACTTTTCATATAAATATTTCGCACCAGCCCCCCCCTCAGTATTTGTGCGTCTGGCAGACTGCGGAAACAAAATAGCGGCTAAGGTGGTCGTCGGTACTTCTGCCAGATTGTTGATTTTGATACTTAAATCGTAAGTAGACAGTGTGCCTAACAATAATTTACCAAGCATCATCTTATCTACGTTTTTATAAGCCATCGTCGACAGATTAGTCCCGAAAGTATATTTGCCATAATTCAACAATTTTTTTACCCAATCCCAATCCAGAGCCGCTTTTAAACTAAAGTATTTTTTTGCAAACTGATAAGCTACAAGTGTAGCCGGAATGGCTGCAAAAAGCTGAACATAAGCCAAATTTGTCAACGAAAAATTGGTATCTGATAGCTTTATATACAAAATATAAAAAAATAAAGAGCCATTACGCACAAATGACGACCAGAACAAGCCCTTAAAATCCATATTCGCCTGTTGAATAAAATTAAATTGGTAAAGGGCAGACAATATAAAAGTTGTCGCAGCATAAATGGATAATAGCTGTGTCAAAACCATACTTTCGTAAAAATGACCAACCCCTCTACTAATGGTTAACAGCAAAAAAACGACAGCAACAGAGAGTGAAAGGTTCAAAAAAAGTGAGGCTTTATTGATTTTAGCATGTTCATACTGAGGGGTCTGATTGAGAAACGTCATCAAGCCATTTTGCAATAAACCTGTACGTCCAATTTCAATAAATGCCGTTATGGTCATATAAATAACCCAAACAGAGCAGGATTCTTTGTCTAAAACACGCCACAAAATGATAACTGAACCGAGATTAAAAATCATCTGAGTTAGTTGATTGAGCAGCGAATAAAAGCCAGATTTTAGCCAGTAATTCTTCACAAGTTGTATGTTTAACTGTCTTGAGATTTTTATTAATCTAAGACCTCATTAATTCAAATTTTTAAGGTCTGCCTTATTCAAAACACCACCTAATACTTTATCTTTCAATGATTTAAGAAAGGCTAATCCACTATCATCTTTACTCGATAGGCTTGTTGATGCATCAAAAACAGGAATAACTTTTTCAACAAAATCAACCAATTCTAAGGCATCTGAATATTTACTCATCGCCGCCGCTTCAAGGAAAATATAATCATACCCAAGACCTAAATCCGCTATTTTCTTCTTGAAATCAACGCCTGATAACAATTCAGAAGGCGAATTATGCCCCCCTTTATTGCCGATAATATCCACAGTTGGCATTAGTATAGTAAAGCCCAATGCCGTCGTACTTGGCAAGGCTTTCACTTCAGAACTCACCGGATTGTTTTCAAAAGGCTTAACAGCCATTGCTGAAAGTGTATTGTTTTTAAAATTAGTGTCAATAATCAATACTTTTTTATGCTTTAAAGTAAAAGAATAAGCCAAAGAAGCAATTAAAAACGATTTACCTTCTTGTTCTTTTAAAGACGTAATCAGAAACGATTTGGCACCAGAAGCTTCAATCGCATGACGTATTTTACGTAACGATTCCTTGAAAAACTCTGCTTCTTTTGACCGCGTATCATCGTTAAAAAAAGCATCATAATTGCCCCATTGTTTAGCATTCAATTTGTTTAGGGCAGCCAACAAGGGTAAACCTATTTGTTTTTCATATTGAAAAATAGAACTCAAGGACTTATCGAAATAGGTAAGCATAAACAAGAAGATCGTCGCAACTGTACCTGCGCCTACCCCTGCAAAAGCTGATATCAAAGCGCGTTTCGATGATTCCGGTTTGTAAGGATAAATCGGTGGATCAATGATACGTACGGGTTTTTCTTGCTCGCCCGATTGCTGAATCACATCTGCTTGATTTTGTTTATCAATCGCATATTTGTATTCAGCTTCAGCCGTTTCGATTTGTTTACTTAATTTATTCCAAATCGCATTATTGCCAACGAGTTGTGTTTTTTTGCTATATAATTCAGTAATACGGGTATTAAGCGACTTCACTCGTTGCTCTGCAGAGCCTAAATCGCTTTGCGCTTCAACATACTTTAGAAATAATTCATTCTGTTTATTCAATGCAGGATTCGTGTTATCATATCTACTTTTAGCAATTCTCTCAACGGCAGACACTTTTTGAGCTTTCAATTCATTTATATTATTTTGAATATTAGCATCTTTTGCACCTGTTTCAACCCACTTATTATTCAATTTTTCTATTTCTTTATCTAAGTTTCGGATATCATTGTTGGTATTCATACTCTCTGTATAGCTCCCAACAAGGTTATCTTTGTAGCCCTTAAATTGAGCAGCATATATATCATGGGTTTTTTGGTAGCCTACTTTTTTCTTTTGCTCATCATCTCTCGCCATTTCCATTTCCTTGATTTGAGCCACAATCGCCTGTGCTTGTTCCATAGGCGCAACCAAGCCGTTGTTGCGAGCATAATTGACTTGTTGGTTGTTCAAATTGTCTAAAACACTTTTTTTCTCTTGAACTAAATGCTGATAAAATTTATAAGTTTTATTTTCGAAAGTGTCCTTTCGCATATAAAATGAGTTCATAAACTCGTCCACAAAGTTTTTAATAACATAATATGCCAGTTCGGGCTTTTCAGCAACAAACTCTACACGCATGTATTGCGATTTTTCAACCCGTTTAATATCAATTTTTTCTCTAATCGTTTCGTAATCATACCCCATTGCTTTTTCGAGGGAACGAGCGACATACACATGTTCTTTATCCGCCTCTAAAATACCTATTGAATCGGGACGAAGCGTCAAAGCATCAAGGTATTTGTCAATTTGCTCTTGTGTAATGCCACTTTTATCATCTAATTGCAGTTTTCTGAACGTTGCCACACTATCTGTTGGTCGCAAATCGTGAAGAATGAGTTTTTTGGTCAAAGCATTGATAGCAGGTCGCCCTTTCATCAATTCGACAAGGTTGGCGAATTTACTTTCGATTTCAAACTCTTGAATAAAGGGATTAGCTTCACCGACAGCTCGTACGCTTTTATAGTCTATCAAACCCGTTTCGATGACTGAAGAGGATTTATATTTTTTCGGCAACAAGCCCACAACAAATGCCGTTGCCACAGCTGCTGCAATGATAACAGTTAATAATAACCACTTCCGTTTAAATAAAATAAAAAAGAAATACCTTAATTCCATGTGCAATGATTTGTTTTCTCAATTTTTTTGAATAGTAGTCTTCAAAAAACCGCATGTTCCGTTAATGCTTAATTTAAGCTTTCTGTTTATTTGGCTAAATACAAAAGGGGGAATAATAATGAGGCTCAATGACTTCTACATCAGCCAGTCGTTATTTCATTTTGCAAAGCTAAGTATAAATAATAAAAGAAGTCAAACTATTGATTTTCAATAATTTGACTTCTTTTGTATATGATTTTTAAAATAAATTTTATAAATTTTAAATACTAATTTATCATCTGTATCAGTTTATGACTTTCATAACTTTATAGTTTCTTAATAATAATATTTGACAGGATACCCCCCTCAGTAAAAATTAACTGTAATTCAATTTAGAATAAAAAAAATGTCAACTTTACCCTAAAAGTTGACATTTTTATATCATTTAACACTTTATTTTCATATCTTAATTTTCTTTTATTAACTCACCAAACAAATCAAACTCTGCGGCACTTGTAATTTTAACATCCGCAAAATCACCAATGCGAATATAATTCTTTTTGGCTTTTAATAAAACTTCGTTATCTACTTCTGGAGAATCATGCTCCGTTCTACCAACAAAATATTCCCCTTCTTTGCGGTCGAATAGAACCCGCAAAGTCTGACCCACTTTGGCTTCATTTTTTTCTAACGAAATGTCTTGCTGAATTTCCATCAATCGTTGTGCGCGCATCTCTTTTACTGAAGGGTCAATATCGTCCTCAAAATCATGCGCCGACGTATCTTCTTCATGCGAATATTGAAAAACGCCGACTCGTTCAAATTTCATGCCTTCAACAAAGCGACAAAGGTCTTCAAATTCTGCTTCCGTTTCTCCTGGAAAACCAACGAGCATCGTCGTCCGAATCGCAATATTAGGCACTTTTTGACGAGCTATAGTGATGAGCTCAATGGTTTCTTCTTGTGTAATTTGACGACGCATACGAGCTAAAACAGCATTGTTGGCATGTTGTAAGGGCATATCGAGGTATTTACAAACCTTTGGCAAACGAGCCATGACATCAAAGACCTCAATCGGAAATTTAGATGGATAGGCATAATGTAAGCGAATCCATTCAATACCTTCTACCTCATGTAAAGCTTCCAAAAGTGCGCTTAATTCGCGTTTTTTGTATAAATCCAAGCCATAATACGTCAATTCCTGTGCTATCAACATAATTTCTTTAACGCCCTGCCTTGCCAAATTTTTAGCTTCACGCACCAATTCCTCAATCGGACGTGATATGTGTTTACCCCGCATCAAGGGAATTGCACAAAACGAACACGTTCTATTACAACCTTCCGAAATTTTAAGATACGCATAATGAGTCGGGGTCGAAATCAACCGCTCCCCTATCAGTTCATGTTGATAATTGGCATTGAGTTTTGCTAACAGTTGCGGCATTTCGAGCGTTCCAAAAAAAGCATCTACCTCGGGTATTTCTGCTTCAAGATTGTCTTTATAACGTTGCGACAAGCAGCCTGTGACGTACAGTTTGTCAATTTGCCCTTGTGTTTTCAAGTCAGCATATTCCAAAATAGTATCTACAGATTCCTGTTTTGCCAAATCAATAAAACCACAGGTATTGACAATAATAATATTTGCCTTACGGTCGCTATCGTGTTTGACATCAAAATCATTAGCTTTGAGTTGCGTCATGAGGTTCTCTGAATCCACCGTATTTTTTGAGCAACCGAGCGTAATGACATTGACTTTATCGCGCTTTAAACTTTTAGTTTTCAATACTTTATATTTTTATAAAAATGCACCCCTCAGTATAGAGGTTGTTTTTTTGATTAAAAAGTGCGCAAAGATACGTTGTACTTTTGAAATAGATTTCATTTAGACATAAAACAGAAAAACGGCTATCGCATTTTGTACGTGCGATAGCCGTTTTTACTGAGGGATTTGATTGAGGGCTTTCTTAACGCATCAGCGTCACATCCCCCTCAATAATATCTGTTGTATTATCAAAATACTCCACTTCGACATAATAGACGTAAACTCCTGGCAAGGCATCACGCCCTTTGTGACGACCATCCCAACCAAAATTCGGGTCATCGGTTTGGAAATTGGCTTTTGCAAACATCTGCTCACCCCAACGGTCATATATTTGAAAACGTTTGATAACTTTAACGACTTGGCTGCCATTTATCATCAAAATATCATTGTATGAGTCATTATTAGGCGAAAAAGCAGAGGGTACAAATATAGGTCTGCGTTTGTCAATGCTTATATTGATACGCCCCTCAGTACGACAACCGTTTTGGTCGGTCAATGTAGCTGTAAAGGTCGTGCCGCGTGTTGGGCGAACCCATTGCTCGATACAGAAGCTACCTTTTGGACATTTTGTTGAGTCAACGAGTGGATTCCACACAATGTTTTTTATGGCATCTGCATTGGTCAAAACTTTCAATAACAAACTATCCCCTAATTTAATGGTTGTATCAATACCCAATGAAACGGACAGTTGCTTAGGCTGTGTTATTGAAAACAAAGTATCTAACAAACAACCCCCAGCATCTTTAATTGTCAATTTGAATGTGCCAGCACATTGATTAACAAATGTATTTTTTGTTGTAAATACCTTAGCATCAAGCGAATAGATATAAGGAAATGTACCACCTTGAATGCTGTTAATACGTAACGTCGCATCACATTCCCCAAAACAGGTCGGGTTTTTTAGAGAAATATTAATCCCCGTTGGGCGTAAATTGTTTTGTATGACTTCAACAGTATCCCTACCTGCGCAAAAGTTTTTAGTATTTTGAACAGTCAAAACATATAAACCTGGTTCATCTACAACGGGTGTTAGGGTATTAGCACCTGATAAAATATGACCTGTTTGTGCTGTCCAATTATATGAAGTTATACTACTTAAAGTTGAACCACGGCCACTCAATGCTACAGTCGGATTGACACAATTCAAGGAATCTGTTGCAATCGCAGAAGCCACTGGAATAGTTACATCAATTGGAACATAGGCAAATGAAGAGTCCTTACAACTATTCGTTGTATCTGTAATGGTTAATAAATAAAAACCTGACACATTGACTTTAGGGGTTAAGGTTGTAGAATCACGTAAGAACCGACCACCGCCAGATGATTTCCAAGTAAAAGTATAGTTAGTGCCGCGTGAAGAAGTTGAAGCATCAATCGTCACTATGCTGTCCCTACAATTGATGGTTTGAGGTTTTACGATATTTAGAGTGGGCGGTGTACGATTTTCTTTTATTGTAATGGTATCGGTATTAACACATCCATTCTTTTGATTGACAACCGACAAGGCATAACTACCGCCAAATCGAGCATCTGTAATGGGATTATTGTCAAATGGGATATTGTTGAAAAACCATAGATAGTTAATTTGACCAATAGGCGTTGAGGTAGAACCGTCTAATTGTACGGTTTCAACAGCACAAGTAAGGGTTTGGGCAATAGGTCTAATAATCGCACGCGGTGTGACGGTATCCACAAAAACAACTACGGTATCGCGTGAAGAACAGCCATTAGCCGTTGCCGTCAAAATAAAAGTACCTGGTTGTGTCACATCTTGTTGTGGCACATTGCCGCCAATACCACCTGACCATAAAACCGTTACAGAATTACCTGTCGAAGTATTAGAACCACCTATTCGCACTTGTAGCTTGTTGCAACGGATTGTATCATCTATACCTGCATCTGCAACGGGCGTAAATTTAACTTCAATATTGACAAAAGCTGTATCGTTAGGACAGGGCGAACCTACTGCGGGTCTGACGGCATAAGCAAACCGATAAATGCCTGTCGCTTGGTTACGTGTTCTGAACCGACCAGTTGCTGCAGTAAATGCGGTGCCTGTCGAGCGGACTGTTGACACTTCTGTCCACGTCCCGCCTGCTCCTAGATTTGTCAAAAGTGTTGATAATGTAATGATTGTATCTAAACTGCTGCAAATACTGAGGGGGGGCGTTTTAGGTGTACCAGCAAAGACCCGTTGATAAATCGTCACCGCAACTTGTCGTGTTAAGGTTGTATCCGCACAACCAAAAGAGTCTCGAATTGAATATAAACGATAAGTCGTGTTTCGGGTTGGGCATATACGTGCCAAGTAGCCATCGGATATAAGGTTAAAAGAAGTATCACGGGTTGTAGAATCTATCAATCTTATACCAATAGAATAAGGCGATTTGCCTGTCATATTAAAGCGGATATTTGTACAATTGCCAACACATAAGTTAGAATCTGAAACCGCTATCGTTGCCGTCGGTTTTCTATGAAAAATGACTGGAATGCCTGGACTGAAATTAAAACAAGGGTCGGTCAACTTAACTTGGCGTGTACTGTCATCACCCGCTATCGCTGATATATAATATGTAGTCTCGAACAACATACCCGCTTGGTAGGCAAAACGAGGTGCATTGCCACGTGCTAAAATACCTGAACGTGGGTCGCCCCTATGCAAAACAAATTGTAAAGTATCATTGCCATCATTTATATAGCCGCCGAGATAGGTTGCTCTCGCTGTGTCACCTTGACAAATAGACAGTGGTGTGGAGACATCCATGATTCCTGCCCGAGTCGTACAATTTGTACAAGCTTGTGTAACAGAAACATTGGGTGTTGGTGAACACATATTCACGTCTTTTACTTGAAACGAGTTGGTGCCTAATGTTAGAGCGTTGGAAGTAAACGACCCATTGGCACCTATTGTACCCGCCACATTTGTCGTACCAGCAAAAAATACCTGATAAGGTGGTGTACCACCTGTAATATTGAACTTGACAAAATAATTTGTCCGTGTAACATTGCAACTGTCTTTTACACTGTTCGTCAATAGAATTGGATTGAAAGTAAAATCAACTGTATCTGACTTATTACATCCGCTAAGTGTTTCTTTCCAAATCAATTTATAAAGCCCCGATTGCGTCACTTGTATACTGCTATTAGTCTTACTCGCATCGCCGAAAACAACACCACCTGTATTGGTGGATGCACTAAACCAAGTGCCATTTTGTGTACTATTAGTTGCATTTAAAGTCGTCATTGTACCACAAACGGCTTGGTCAACGCCCGCATTTAAGTTCGGGAAGTTGAGCATCAAAACCGTTAATCGGCGTGCAGGGCTTGCACCACAAGCATTGCTGGCTATTACCACGACGGTATCCCCTGAAGTTGTCGGTAACCAATCAATCGTTACGGAAGTTGTACCTTGTCCAGAAAAGATTGTACCGCCATTGCGCGTCAATGACCATGTATAAGTTGTTGCATTTGTAACGGCTGGAATTGTTAAAATTGTCCGTGCGCCTTGACAAACAGTTGTATCGGTTTTACCACTGATTAAATTGGGCTGTGCAGGGTTGCCATTGCCGCCTATCCCTGTAACCGTTACACGCAAGGTATCAAAGAAAATACGCGTCGCTTGCCCTGCTCGGACAACAGAATCACGAACTACAACAGTATAGATACCCGTTTGGCTAACCGTCAAATTGGATTGCGTATTGTTCAAATTACTGAGGGGGTCGCCTGCTTGCGCTTGCAAAAACCATTGGTATTTATTGTTATGACCAATACCTGCACAAATATCAGAGTGAATGACTTGAAGGGTTGTTGTATTGCAATTGATAGTCGGATTGGTAGGTGTTATTGTGGACGTTTGTTTAGCATTAAAAATGGTTAAGTTGATGATAGAATCACATCCTGTTGTTGCACCACCGCTACACACTATGACATTGGCTTTACTTGGACAAGTAGCTGCAGGTATCGAAACCGAAGTACCACATATAATACGTGTTTCAGTCGGTTTCAAAAGGATATTTTGCGTAGAAATTCTATCAGCATATTTAACAACCGTAACATTGAAAGTGGTATCACAGGCACCATTCGTCCCTGATTTAGGAATAGTTAATGTATTCGATTGGTCAGTATTAGGTGGTACAGAGTTGTCTTCAATATTACCATCGGGCAACGTATAGGTTTGACCCGGACACAAATAAGCGGTTGGCAGCGTAATGGTTGTACTGTTTGCAACCGCAACATCTATACATTTTGGCGTTAGTGAAATCGTACAATCATTTACATAACTCACACAGATGCGTCCATTTGCAGGAAACGCAGCTACTATATAAAAGCTGTCGTTTTGCAAAAAACTATTCGTCACACCCCCAATCGTTACATCAAATTTATATTGAAACGCATTTGGTATTTTCGGTACGCTGTAAGTTATATTGGTTGCATTGGCACATAGGCTTGTAGAGCCATAAATGACTGAGGGAGTCGGTAAAAGCTCATTGGTTGGGCGAATACCTGCGCCAGCATTGGTGATTGTGTAGGTACAAGCCTGTCCACCATAGCCATCAACCAAGATGTAGTAAGTTGCACCCACTGTCAAACCCGTAGCCGTAACGGTAGCTGTCGGTTGCCCGCCTGTGGCATTGATACAGTTCGATTTTTGGATAAAAGTGGCTGAATCCATGCAATCACCTACCTCATAGATAGCTGCTTGTACACCATTGCCGTTACAACCTACGCCACCATTGGCTGTAAATGTAAAGGCATGAGTCTGACTGCCAGCAATAAATTTAATCCAACTGGGGCTTTCTAAAGAGCCGCAAAAAGCAGCGGGTTTTAGGTATTGTCGCCCGATAAAAGGAGTGGTAACAGTGCTGCAAAAAGCGTTTAATTGTGCATTATTGCAGAATGTTGGTGCTGTACATGGATTATCGGTAGGCAATGGACGATTGCATTGCGCGCGCAAATTTGTACCGATAAAAGCCCAGAAAGAGAAAAGGAGAATAAAACTTTTCTTCATATTTTGATATGGTCGTATTGATTTCAAAATTTCAGATTTCAAATTTCAATCCAATTTCTGTTAAAAATGGTTGAAAATTGCCTTATGGTTATGTGTTTTTAGATATTTGAAATTTTGAATTTTTGAAATGAGTTTATATATGCTTTGAAAACCGCGTAAAGTTAGGCAATAGAAACTAAAAGAGTCATCAGATGATAGATTTAATGAAAAAACCTCTTTTTACTATGTCAAATGGGATTTATACTGAGGGGTATATAAAAGAAGACTTCTAAAAGTTTAGAAACGCTGTTTGGCGCATACAAATTTTTCATTTTGTTGAAATTATGAAAAAAAATCTAATTTGTTGTGGTCATAACAATAGCAAGCAGTAACCCAGTCTTAGGAAGCCTTGAAGACTTCCTAAGACTTAATAACTATTATTGAGCCTGCTCAAACACCACTTGGGCAATATCTTTAGCTGCGTTGGGTTTAGCAAGGCTTAAAATATTTTTGCGTAAATCATCCATAAGCTCTTGATTTTCAATGACTTCAAAAGCAGTTTTTATCATTTTTTTAGCCGCTTCTTTGTCTTTTACAAGTATAGCCGCTTTTTTATTAACCAAAGCCATAGCGTTTTTTGTTTGGTGGTCTTCTGCTACATTGGGCGAAGGCACTAAAATCGAAGGCGTTCCTGCAAGACACAGTTCAGATATCGTCAAAGCACCTGCCCTTGCGATGATGACATCAGCAACTGCATAAGCCAAGTCCATACGGTCTATGAACGGTCGCAGCTGTACGTGGGGCAGTTGAGCTGCTTTACCATCTTTAAAGTCTTCTTCATACAACCGACCACATTGCCAAATAATTTGCACATTGGCTTGATTACCAATAAGTTCGGCATTGGCTTCCATCGCTACATTCAGCGTTTTAGCACCCAGAGAGCCGCCGAGTATAACAATCGTTTTTTTATTTTTGTCCAAACCAAAATAATGGCTCCCCTCAGTAAATTTCGATTTTATGTCCAAAATATCGGCTCGAACCGGGTTACCCGTCAAAATGAGTTTGTCAGAAGGAAAGAACTTTTCTAAACCATCATACGCAACGCATATTTTCACTGCTTTTTGCGCCAGCAACTTATTGGTCACGCCTGCATAAGAGTTTTGCTCTTGTAAAATGGTTGGAATACCCATCGAAGCCGCCGCTTTTAAGGTCGGGCCCGAAGCAAAACCGCCGAAACCCACAGCCACATCTGGCTTGAATGTTCTCAAAATACGCCGTACCTTCCACATCGAATGTAGGACTTTGAAAGGTAGTTGCAGATTCAACAACACGTTTTTAACAGTCAAACGGCGTTGCAAACCTGCAATCCGCAAACCTTCAATGGCGTACCCTGCTTTTGGCACACGTTCCATCTCCATTTTACCCTCCGCCCCTACAAACAGGATTTTTACTGAGGGGTCTTGCCGCTTCAATTCATCGGCTACGGCTATGGCTGGAAATATATGCCCGCCTGTGCCTCCTGCGCTGATTATTACATTCATTACTTGATAGTTGATAGTGCATAAATGGTAGTGAACAGTGTTACATAATCTATATCCACTATCAACTATCCCCTCTCTTCTCATTTATTTCTTCAAAATTACCTGTTTGCGTATTTTTTTTAACTTTATCATAATCGAAATAACGGCCGTTCATAACGACATAAACGCCGTGAGGCAATGTTTGAACAAATGCTAAAGCTGAACCGAGATTGAAAAAACCATCGCTCGATGTGCCAAACGCATAAGGCACCATGGCCCCCGTCAGTACAATCGTCTTTTGGATGTTTGCAGCCGCTAATATAAACGCTGTTTTGACCATCGTATCCGTGCCATGTGTCAAAATAATTTTATCGCTTGTTGCCAAAATGCAATTATGCACCATGATTTGACGGTCGGCATCGGTCATTTTGAGACTATCAATCATCATGAGTGTTTTGACATCAAAATCAATCGTACAACGACCGCGATCAAGCATCGATTTGAGATGTGTGTCTTTGAAATACAATTCGCCTGTTATATAATTATATTCCTTATCGAATGTACCGCCAGTGACGAATATTTGAACCATTTTTAAGTCTTTGATTGTTGATAAAGGATTTAAAAGGGACAAATCCATATTTTTTTATGTCAAAAAAAAGTCTTGCAAACGGGCTGCAAGACTTTTTTGACTACAAAGATGGATAAAACAAAAGTTCTTTCACATAACTTTCTGCTTTAAAATGTTGCCAATTATGTTTATCATATTTTAATCTATCAGATATAATCCAAAAAACGCTGGTGTTGACGCCCAAACCAAAATGACTGCCGCGCACTTGAATGTTTTGATGCAAAGCGTCTTCTTGAATTTCCATACACACTTTCCAAGGCACAATACCGTCTTCTTTTGTATAAATGGCCGTGGTCGGCACAGGGGCAGGTTTTGGCATATTTTCCAACAATGCCCAATCGGTATCTTCTACCCTTTTGCCACCTGAAATCAGTGTATAAATCCACGCTACATTGTTAGGATGTGTAATATCTTGAAAAGGCGAACCCATGGTAATGACTTGACGCACCAAATCGGGACGCGCTTTGGCGATTTCTCTGGCAAAAACGCCGCCCAAACTCCAGCCGATGAGACTTACTTTTTGCTCGTGTTTTCCTTTAATTTTTTCTAATCGCTCGACTAAAGCTGCCATATATTCCATTTTACCATAATTGCGACCCATGCCCCAATCGTAAACGGGATAGCCTAATTTATCTACATGCTCACGCAATATTTTTGTTGAGGCTTTTGTGGACATAAAGCCAGGTAAAATCATGACGGGATGTCCGTCCGATTCGGCTTGATTGTACTTGCTAAAACTGTGATATGGATAATTAATGCCCAATTCTGTCAACGCTCTGCCCGCTTCGGTGATAGCAAGAAATAAAGAGGGGCGACTTGATTTTTTCAACAATTGGAACATATAATTTGGATTTACAATTTTAAGAATGGTCGATTTGTATTTATTGATTTAGACGTTTATTTGGCAAAAAGCCACAATTGACGTGCTAAGTAAACCTAATTCAATAAGTTCTACCACATCTAACATCTTGAAACCACCGATTTTCAATCGGTGGGCTATGGTAACCCACGACTACCATCTATCATCTTTACAAAACATCACATCAAAAAACATCAAAAAGATGTGA
>JANOAU010000192.1:0-22004 GCA_031411275.1 Saprospiraceae bacterium
TAATTTTTTAATGAAAATAAATTTTTTAATTTAATTCTGTTTTGTAATAATTCATAATTCATAATTCATAATTCATAATTCATAATTCATAATTCATAATTCAGATGTTTATCCAAAAATTTCTGTACCTGCGAAGTGGAAAGCCCCTTCAATCGCTGCATTGTCGTCAGAGTCTGAACCATGAACAGCGTTTTCGCCAATGCTGGTTGCATATTTTTTGCGGATGGTACCTTCTGCGGCATTGGCAGGGTTTGTTGCACCGATGAGTGTACGGAAGTCTTCAACGGCATTGTCCTTTTCGAGGATAGCTGCGACGATGGGACCGCTTGACATAAACTCAACCAATTCGCCATAAAAAGGACGTGCTGCGTGAACAGCATAAAATTCACCAGCTTTTTCAGCAGAAAGTTTTGTGTATTTCAAGGCGACGATTTTAAAACCCGCTGCATTGATGTCGTTTAAAATTGCGCCAATATGACCATTTTTAACCGCATCGGGCTTAATCATCGTGAAAGTTCTATTAGTTGCCATAACAAATCGAGATTAGAAAATTTTAATTAAATAATTGACTGTGAATGATTTATGTGAATAAAATTTTTAATTGTGTTCACAACGTCCTATTCACGCCGCAAAGGTAAATTTTCCCGTTACAGATTTTATGCAATTGTTAAAAAAAATGAAATCATGGCTTCAAAATATCATGAAAGTACAATAAAAAAATATCATTTTGTGAATCCATGTTTTTTTGTGACATTTGCACCTTCAAAAAAGCAAGTTATGACAATAGCTGACGTAAAAGTTCTTTTAGGAACACCCAAAAGCATCTGTATCACTTCGCATCGCAATCCTGACGGTGATGCGATAGGCTCTTCGTTGGGCTTATATCATTATTTAATTCAGTCAGGTCATACAGTAACAGTCATTTTTCCTTCCGATTTCCCTGTTTTTTTTAGCTGGTTGCCCGATTCTGATAAAATTGTGATTTCTGATGCCGAGATATTTCGAGCGCGGACGGCTTTGCAAAGTGCAGAAGTGATTTTTGCTCTCGATTATAATGCCCTTGACAGGGTGGACAAAATAGGTGACATCATCAGACCCCTCAGTAAAATACCCAAAATTTTGATTGACCACCACCGCGAACCTGAATTATTTGCAGATTTTATGTTGTCAGATATTACTGCCTCTTCAACTTGTGAATTGATTTACGATTTTATTCATTTACTGGATGATGCGGATAAAATAACGACAACCGTAGGCGACTGTCTTTATACGGGCATTGTGACGGATACGGGTTCTTTCAAATTCGCCACGTCACCCAAGTTGTTTCGCGTTGTGGCCAATCTTTTAGAGCGGGGCGTTGAGGATTATCGTTTACAGGACTTAATTAACAACTGTCTGCCAGAAAGAAATCTACGCTTGTTGGGTCATTGTTTGGCAAATCGCATGGAGGTTTTACCTGAATTTAAAACTGGTATTATTGCTTTGACAAAGAAAGATTACGAAACTTTTGATATACAACGTGGGGATACTGAGGGGATAGTCAATTATATGCTTTCGATGCGCGATGTCAAACTCGGCTGTTTTATTATGGAACAACCGACCATTGTAAAAATTTCGATGCGGTCGAAAGGCGATTTTAATGTGCAAGAACTGTGTCGTGACCACTTTAATGGCGGTGGTCATAAAAATGCTTCGGGCGGCTATTCGCATCAAGGTCTAAAATTTAATATCGAAAAATTCAAAAACCTATTACCTATTTATAAAGATAAACTAAATGGTTGAATGGTTGTATTGTTATATTGCTTTAGGAATATAGGGTATTTAAAGCATCCTACAGTACAATCATACAATAATA
Organism: Saprospiraceae bacterium; assembly: GCA_031411275.1. GTDB lineage: Bacteria > Bacteroidota > Bacteroidia > Chitinophagales > Saprospiraceae > JAAFJT01. The sequence goes on from JANOAU010000192.1 coordinate 1,856, forward strand.
TATGCTAGATGAAAAGTTAAAAACAAAAAGTGAAAAGTATAAAACATTGGTTATGAATGTTTTAATTCTATTATTTTAGGCAAATACTTTTCAAATGACGATAACAATATAACAATATAACAATACAACAATACAACAATATAACAATTATTAATTAAAAAATCTTTGATGAAAAATCTTAAAAATCTTTTTTTACTGCTCATTATCGTTGCATCAGTTGCAGCTTGTAAGAAAAAAACACCAAGCGGTTTTGCTTATACGATACACAAAGCGGGTACAGGTGTGAAAGCCAATATTGGTGATGCCGCTTTTTATGATGTGCTACTACACAAAGACGACTCTTTGATGTTCTCGACGATTACTGAAGGTCAGCAGGCACGTTCGATGGTAGAAGACCCAAAAACGGCGAAAGACCCTTTTTTCAAGTTGACACAAGAAGCTCTTTTAACTTTGAAAGAAGGCGATTCTGCGACATTTGTGATGCCTTTGGACACATTCAAAATCAAACCCCAAGGTTTAGAAGGCGCAAAAGCCGCTAAATTGACTATCATTTTACGCAAAGTTAAATCAAAAGGAGATGTTGAAAAACGCCAAGCAGAATTGAAGGGTTTAGCTGAATCTATCGAAGCCTCGAAACCCGCTTTTATGGCGCGTGCCAAAGCCGTAGCAGATTCGACAACCAGTATTGCTAAAGACTTTGGTGCTGGTAAATTACCTTCAGGTGTTATAGAATTACCTTCGGGTTTGAAAATTGCTATTTTACGCGAGGGTACAGGTGCCATGCCTAAAAAAGGCGAGGTCGTACTTGTGAACTATTATGGTGCATTGAAAGACGGTAAGAAATTTGACGAATCTTATACTCGTGGTGAGCCTATAAACTTCCCTGTCGGTGGCGGTCAAGTGATTCCAGGTTGGGACGAAGGTTTGATGAACATGAAAGAAGGCACAACAGCTATCTTGTTTGTTCCTTCAAAATTGGGTTATGGTGACCGTCCTTCTGGTCCAAAAGGTGAAATTCCTGCGAACAGTGACTTGATTTTCTATGTTGAATTGCTCAAATCGGTTGATGTGCAGTAATATCTCACAGGAGTTTGATACAATATTCTCAACACAATAAATAAAAAAGCCGAATCGTGATGTTTATTACGATTCGGCTTTCTATTTTAGCCAAAATTTTTTAATCCAAGCTTTTTAATCATTCAGTTAAATAAAATATCAATGTTTAATTCAAAATCAAGACTGCTCATCCCCTCGTTTGCTTCGTGCCTCACAATGACAATCGTGGTAGTGCTGTTTTTTGCGTGCCAAAGCTCACCTAAATTTCCAAACTGTACGGATACAACTACTTGCTTACCTGCTGTTGAAGAGAATGCACCCGAAGGCGTAAAGAAAATGCACGAAACACTTTCAGGAAAATGGAAATTTGTCAGCGTCACGACCGAAGATACTTTTCACAAAACAGGGGCAAAATTTATAAACAAACGAGCGAGTGCTTGTATCGGCTATAATGGTGGCGTTCAGTATTTTATTGATAATAAACAATTGACATGTCAAATGTGCTACGAATTGAAACAAGGTACTGAGGGGGTCGAAATCGTGATTGACAAAACCAATCAAAACGCCTTTTGTCTTGAATCTTTTCAAAGCGGAAATGTGCTTTGTGGCGGTGATTCATTAGTAGTCACAAGCCGTGATTCATTTGTGATTAAAAGAACGCTTTATCGCCGTATGAATGACGATGGTACTTTTAAAGTCAATTAATTTGCGATATTTAAGTTTACTAAATTGATATTTTTTCTGAACATTGATTTGAAAAAATCAGTGTTCAGAAAACAAGTTTGCTAAGTTGTGTTCTATAAAAACAAAACAAATGCTTATTGAAATTAACTTTTTACGCTACAAAAGCAGCCTAAAAATGCAAAAAACCAAGGCTGGTAAAATCGAAGTTTATGACATTGTCAGAAAGAAATATGTCATTTTGCAATCCGAGGAATTGGTTCGTCAATTGGTTATTCACTACTTAATATCTGAAAAAAATGCCCCTCTCAGTAAAATGCGTGTCGAGAAAGGGTTGACAGTGAATGAGTTAGCTAAACGGTGCGATATTTTGATTTATGATAAAGATATTCAACCTTTTTGTTTGGTCGAGTGTAAAGCGGCAAATGTACGCATTGACCAAATGACATTTGACCAAATCGCACGATACAATCTGCCGCTTCAAGTGCCTTTTTTATTGGTCACAAATGGCTTATCAACTTATTGTTGTCAAATAAATAAAGACAAAACAGGGTGGCTTTTTTTAGAAGATATTCCACAATTTATTAATACTTAACAATGCCAAAAGATAAAATCCTCATCATCGGCTCTAATGGACAAATTGGTTCAGTTTTGACCAAAACGCTTCGTCTACATTTGGGACATGACAATGTAATAGCCTCAGACTTGCACTTGCCGACGGACGGTAACAACTATCTGCCTTTTGAAATCCTTGACCCAACAGATGCGGCTAAACTGGCGTATATTGTTGAACGTTACCGAATTACACATATATACCATTTATCCGCTATTATGTCTGGAAAAAGTGAAGTGAACCCTTTAGAGACTTGGAATGTGAACATGGAAGGTTTGTTTAATGTCCTTGAAGCAGCGAGACACCATAAAATAAAAAAAGTGTTTTTTCCATCAACGATTGCTGTTTTTGGTTCAAATACGCCCCGTATTAATACGCCCCAAGATACGATTCGGACGCCCGAGACAGCCTTTGGTATGTCGAAAGTAGCGGGTGAAAATTGGTGTAGTTATTACAACAAAAGATATGGCGTTGATGTGCGGGGCATTCGCTTTTCTGGAATCATCAGCCCTGAAACCACAATGAGCGGCAATACAACAGATTTTGCCATTGATATTTTTCACAAAGCCCTTAAAAATGAACCTTTTGAATGTTATCTCAAATCAAATACACGGTTGCCTTTGATTTACATAGATGATGCTATTCGCGCCATCATGGAGTTGATGGCAGCACCCGCTCAAAAAATAACCATCAGAAGCAGTTATAATATTTCAGGCATAACTTGTTCGCCAACAGAGATTTATGAAGAAATTAAAAAACTTATACCTCATTTTAAAATAGCTACCAAACCCGATTTCCGTCAAGCTATTGCCGATACTTTCCCCGAAAGTTTAGATGATTCCATCGCTCAAAAAGATTGGGGTTGGGCCCCTCAGTATAATTTGCCTAAAATCGTCGCAGAGATGATTGGGCAGTTGAGTAAAGAGGAGGAGAGCAGTGAACCATGATGCCAAAAATAATGTATTCAAAATTATAGGAAAATACGCTGATTTATTTTGTTTTATTACTTAAAATGCCGCATGTTTTTGTTTAACCTTCAAAATCCTAACCCAAATGCCTGTTTTAGAGAGTGTTATCATTTTTTTTTATTAATCCTAAAAAAAGTGTCATTCATCTGTTTTATTTTATTAGACTTGCTCAATAAATCATTTTTGTTCAACAATAGAACATCATTTTCTAATTTAATCAAATCATGAATGAGAAGAAAATTTTTCAACAAAAGATTTTAGCAAGGGTTCTCTTGGTTTGCTCGGGTGTCATTTTTTTCACTTCTTATTTGAGTAATCGAATCGGCAATGCCACTGTCTTTGCCTGGGTGTTTATGGTAGTGGGCATTTTTACATTGCTTAGAGCCAAAAAAGCAGAAGAACGACTAAAAAACTGAAACTATATGAAAGTATTGAAAATCAATAACTTAACAAAAAGGTATGGTCGTATTACGGCTGTCAATCAACTCAATTTAGAAGTTGAACAAGGACAAATAATGGGTATTTTGGGACCCAATGGCTCTGGCAAAACAACAACTTTGGGCATAGTCTTGGGCATTACGAAGGCAGACGCAGGAGACTTTCAATGGTTTGAAGGGCAGCACGGGAGTGGGTCTACTGTTCTACGACAAGTAGGGTCGCTTTTAGAAACGCCTAATTTTTATCCTTATATGACTGCCGAACAAAATTTGGCAATTGTAGCACTCATCAAAAGGGCTAAAAACGTAAATTATAACCATTTATTAGAAATCGTCAACTTGGCACATCGCAAAGACACGCTGTTTAGCGGTTACTCCTTGGGTATGAAACAGCGTTTGGCCATCGCTGCGACAATGGTAGGCGACCCCTCAGTATTAATATTCGATGAACCGACAAATGGACTCGACCCTGTTGGTATCGCCGAAGTCCGCGAAACAATACGAAATATCGCTGCACAAGGCAAAACAATATTTATGGCGAGCCATATACTCGATGAAGTTGAAAAAGTGTGTAGTCATGTAGCCATCATCAAAGACGGCAATCTGTTGGCGACGGGAGAAGTTGGCTCCATTTTGGGCAAAGATATGACAGTGGAAATGGGGGCAAAAGATATCGCATTACTGAGGGGTGTCCTCGCTGATGTGACTTATATTTCAAAAATAGAAAACCGTCCCCAAGGGTTGTCTGTGAGTGTCAAACAAGGTTTTGGTGCTTATGATTTGAGTCAATTGGCTTTTGAAAAAGGCATCATATTGACGCATTTAGTTGAGAAAAAACGGAGTTTAGAACAAGAGTTTTTACAAATCACTTCAAATAATTGAGTCTTTATGCCTACATTAATCTACCTTTTACACCTTGAATGGCTAAAAGTCAAATCATATCGCCCGTTTATTGTTTTGTTGGGTCTCTATGGCTTATTGCTACCCGCTTTTATGTTTTCCGCAAAAAAAATGCCGATTCCTAAACAATTGGGCGGCAACGAAATAATATTTATGTTTCCAAATGTTTGGCTTTATTTGGGTTATGTGGGCAACTGGCTGGTCTTTTTTCTCATGGGTTTCTTAGCCGTTCAAGCCATTTCAAATGAAACATCTAATCGTACTTTGCGACAAAATATCATCAATGGTTTGAGTCGAACGGATTTTTTTCTTTCCAAATTGTCATTTCTGACACTTATCAATATGGTCGCAACTCTCTATTATATGTTGTGGGCATTGATATTTGGTTTTACGAACACCGAAACAGTTTATATCTCAAAGATTTATGAAAATATTGATACTTCGGGACGTTACTTTCTGATGTGTATGGGCTATTCGTCTTTGGGCTTGTTTCTCGGTGTTTTGTTCAGTCGTTCTATTTTGGGTTTGTTTGTCTATTTTTCCTATATTATGTTCATAGAAAAAATTATTCGTTATGTCGTGATACGCAAGGTATTAAGCAGCAAAGCCATGCTTTTTGCACCTGCCAATGCGTTTAATGATTTAGTACCGCCCCCAGTACCAAAAATTCTTAATCAAACTATTCAAGGCACAGATATTCGTCTGTTTTTATATCCTACCGAAGCTGTTTTCGCATCAATAATTTACATTTTTATATTTCTATATGGCGCCTATTATCTGTTAAAAAAAAGGGATTTGTAAAAGCACAAATATTTTTTTCTAAGATTTTATCACTTTTTTACAAAATAAGTATGGCATTTATCATTTTTCACCGTATAATTGCAGTCAGATAGAGCATTTGACGAAAAAACATTTTGAATTCAAATACTGCAGTTTCTTTAATAAACACAAAATAAAGATAGACATAACAGTCGGGTGATTTCTTATGAGAGCGGGTTGCAGAGCAACTTGCTCTTTTTTGTTATTGGTTATGGGGAATTGGTTAGTGGTTATTAGGGATTGGGAAATTGGTCTCATTTCAACGCCTGAAATAGCTTGACAAACGAATAACCAATAACTAAGTAGTAGTGAGTAAGAAGTCGTGTGTATTGAGACGCATAAATGATTGACTATCACTTTATTGGCTTTCTCAATACTCCTGACTACTTAATAACCATTCACAAACTGAACCGCCCGATGTTCTGTCCAAAGATACCCCTCAGTATCAACTGCCATAAAACCAAGATGTCCACCATATTTAGGGATTTCAAGATGGAAAATATCACTTGATTTTGCCACATCAATAGGAAAACAAGTGGGACTTAAAAATGAATCGTCGGCAGCACTGACGAGTAAAGTCGGTACAACGATTTTGGGCAAATAAGGTAAGCTACTCGCTTTGGTCCAATAATCCGTTGCATCTACAAAGCCATTAACGGGAGCCGTGAAATGGTCATCGAACTGTCTGAAATATTTGGCTTTTAGAGCTTCTTCTAAGTTAAAAGTGTTTGGAAACCGCTTAAATTTTAAACGTGCCTTTTGTTTAAGGGTAACTAAAAACTGCCATTGATAAAAACGGTTATAAGGTTTTTCTAATTCCAAACTGCCCGCTTCAAGGTCGCAAGGCACAGAAAAAGCAATGATACTTTTAACGGTTTTGGGCAAATTTGACCCTTTTTCTCCTGCATATTTTAAAACGATGTTGCCGCCAACACTGAAACCCACAACAACTATGTGTTGATAACGCCCTTCTGCCGAAATTTTGTCAACGATATAAGCCAAATCATCGGTATAACCACTGTGATAACAAGCCAACTTCCGATTGCGTTCCTCACTACATCCCCGCAGATTGATACCCACCGCATCATACCCCTCCTTATTAAACCGTTTCATCATACCCGCCATATAAGGGCGACGGGCATGACCTTCGAGACCATGAACGCACACAACGAGTTTATCCGTTTCGACTGCATTTTTAGCAAAAGACCAATCTAAATCAAGAAAATCATCATCGGGTAAATCTATTCTAAAACGCTGATACCTCATATTTTTTACCTCCCTCAGTAGAGCAGGGTAGAGCGTATTAATGTGCATATTGCGGAAACGAGACGGTGGGTGATATGTAGAATTTTCAATAAAAGGCATAATAATTAATGGATAGTTGATAATGGATAATTGATAATCAATTAGTTACAACAATACTGTTAGGCAAGACCTTTTCAATTAGGTATAATTGATAAATTTTTAACACTTTAAATTATCCATTATTATCTATCCATTATCCATTCTTAGCTCTCTAAAAGTTTTGGAAATTAAGCACTCGAATTTTAATAAACTCGTGATTCAAATTTAATTTTTCAAGTTGTCTTTTGACTTCAAGCCCCTTGCTGTTGGCTGCTTTTTCTTCGTTGAAAATGACTTCATAATAGACGCAGTAATCATGTTTAGGGGTGCCGTTGACAGTGCAATCTAAAGAAATGGCATTGGCAATGAGACCAAACGTTTTGAGGTGTTCAATACGGCGTTTGGCATCTTCAAAACTATGAAAAGTCAGGTCTTGCACCACATATTTTGTGCCTTGCATATCAATCCGTTCACATTCATAAGAAATATAACCATCTTGAACAGTAAAAACATACAAGCCAACATTCATAGGTTCATTTGTCGGAATACTAACCTTTGTGGCATCATAATTTGTAAGGTCTTTGTCGCTCTTAAAGACATCTTCGGGTTGATAAACGTAGTCAGTCGGCTCTTTTACATTTTCCATCATCTGCCCACGTAATGCCATAGAATCCCGAAAAGCCACTTCATTGCTCACTGAAAGAACAGGGCGTTGTTGCCAAGACCGAAAAAACAGGCCACATAATATGAGAATGCATAGGGTACTAATAACAATCTGGTTCATATAAGGACGTGTATAACGCTCCAATCTTTTGGGCGAAAGCCTTTGTAAACCAGAATTGACAACAGGCGTTTCTTCAAATTTAAGTTTGCGGCGTTTTTTGCCAAAAACTTCCTCACGAGCAGGTGTAATGAGCAAATTGACATATTCTTCTTTATCAACAGTCAATAGACCAAAGCCATTTTTAACACATTGAAGTTTGAGTTCTGCAAAATTTGTATCTGTAGGCTCCGTAAAAACATCGTTACCCAAAGCTACCCATTGTTCGTCGGCATGATATTGTTTAAACTGCTCAATCGCATAGATATAGCGATAGCGTCCAGACGAGCGATTGAACATGTGGTAAGCTAAAAAACCTAAAATAAACAACGAAATAACCAGTAAAAGGCTAAATACCCAGCCCATTTGTGTAATTGACCAAACATTAATGATGGATAATAATGCCATAGGCAAAAGCATAAAGATTGAACCCGCAGCGACCGCATCCCACTGTAATTGTTTGGTTTGAACGCGAAACAAAATTTCAGCAGCAGAACTCGTTGAAGTGGCTTCAAAGGTAGCGACGAAGGGTGTTCCATCTTCTTTTGGAAAAGTAAGCTGCCCGTCAACAATGACACCTGAGGGGTGCATCATGTCATAATGGATGACGGTTTCGCCATTGCGCGGACGAAACTTATAATACGTTTTCATAAACGCCAAAGTCGCTCGCTTGATGGTATCTTCACTTAAATATTCCAAAATAATAAGCTGTTTATTGTTGTTGATTGCTTAATTTAAAGCGTGAAATTATATAAAAATAAATTTAATTCAAGTTTATTTCATTAAGTTACCTAAAAATACTCCATTTAGAGTATTGCTTTTTAATGAAAAAATAAGGCTGTGTCAAAATATTGCACAGGTTTAGGCAAAATGATGAATATGAAAAGTATAAGAAGTTTTCTCGGAAGAGTGGATACCTGTCTGGGCTATTGAATTGAGATGGATGTATGTTTGGAAAAAAAACGCGTTGCAAATTACACGGATTATTCAACAATAACCATTATTCTGATACAATTTTATAATAAAAATGCGTCAAAACAATTGCATTTCGGAAATATTTAATGTATTTTGATATTTTTCAAAAATACAAATCGTATCCATAGCGGCTTTAACATCATGGGCGCGAAGGATTTTGGCACCCCCTTGCAAAGCGAAAATATGTGCCGCAGTTGTACCATTCAATGACTCTTCAGCCGTTACACCTAAGGTTTTCCAAATCATCCCTTTTCGAGAAATACCCGCTAAAAGGGGGCATTCAAGTATCTTAAACACAGGGAGTTTTCGGAGTAATTCAAAATTTTGTTCTGTATTTTTAGCAAAGCCAAACCCAACATCGAGGATAATATCTTTTACACCAAGACCCCTCAGTAAACCGACCTTTTCAATGAAAAAATCAAGGATTTCTAAGGCTATATCGTCATATTGAGTCAATAATTGCATTGTTTGAGGCGTGCCTTTCATATGCATTAATATATATGGAATGTTTAAATCAGCAACTGTCGCAAACATATTTTTATCTAAACTACCGCCCGAAACATCATTTATAATATGTGCGCCTTCGTCTATACAAGCCCGAGCAATAGGCGCTCTAAACGTATCAACAGACACTATCGCTTCTGGAAAAGCCCTTGTGACGGCTCGAATAGCAGGTACAATGCGGTTCAATTCCGTTAGGTCATTTATCATTTCCGCACCAGGTCGGGTGGACATGCCGCCGATATCTAAAATCTTTGCACCTTCTAAAAGTTGTTTTTCGGCTTGTGCCAAAAGTGACAATACATCATGAGCGCGACTGCCTGCAAAAAATGAGTCAGGTGTCACATTCAAAATACCCATAACAAGGGGTGTTGATAGGTCGAGCAGAGTGCCACGACAATTTATGGTGGTTTGTTCATACAACATTTTGCAAAATTAGCTTAACTTTGGGAATAGGTTAAGCAAAATACCTTTAATTTTGAAACATCGAATGTCAAACAATCACAATTTATAACATATATTAACCGAACTTATACTATGAAACAGATGCTTGTTGAGTATGCCCGCTACAATCTTTGGGCAAATGAAAATTTAATCACCCTTTTTCGGTCACTTGACGATGGTCTCATGGCGCAACATGTCGAAAGTAGTTTTCCTTCCATTCGCAAAACTTTATTGCATATTTGGGATGCTGAAGCGCTTTGGCTTGAACGTTTGAACGGTCATTCACCCACAGCTTTTCCATCGCAGTTTTTTGAAGGTTCTAATGAAGATGTTTTTAGGAGTCTGTTATCCTCATCAGCCTCATTTGTTCAATTTGTTGAAGAAAAACCGGCTCCTTTTTTTTCCGATAAATGTACCTTTTCTCTTATTTTAGATAGAACTGAAATGACTCAAATGGTTAGAGAAATGATACTCCATGCTATCAATCATTCAACTTTTCATCGAGGTCAATTAATTGTAATGTGTCGTCAACTAAATATTTCACCCATACCACGTACTGATTATATCGTTTATTCAAGAGTCATAAAACATTCATAATCAATGACAATACCTAAAAATCACCCCCGTACTGAGGGGTCAGAAGAAGTCACTTTTGGCAAAAAACTGATATTGTTTACACTGCTTTGCGCGGCGGGTTTTTTGTTATATAAAGCCTTTGGCGGTGAGAGCGATATGGTCAGCAGCATACCTCGTGCTATGCAAGTGACCTATGTACCATCCGATTTTAAAATGCAGTTGGACAACCAAAAAACGCTTGAAATCCTGTCAAATCCGCAGCGCTATAAAAATGAATTTGACAAATTAATCTTAGATTTTAATACCAATTTGGTGGTGCATGTTGCCAATCGGATGAATTTGACAACACAACAAAAGGCTGCAGCGGTGAGTGAATACCAAAAAATGCACCCGTCTATTCGTCAGATGTATTTCAACGATTTTATCAGTTTGGGCGATACCACGAATAAAACGTATCAAACATGGTACGAAAATGAATCAAGCAATGCTGTTGATTTACTCAATGAAGTGGCTTCAAAATACACATGTTTTTTTATTACAAACATCATTGGTACGATTCTAAAAACGCAAGACGGTAAGTTGGCGGTCAACGGCAAAGCCATCGAAACGCCTTGTGGCATCGCGCTCACTGAGGGGTTGCGTCCAATGGTCAAACGGCTGCAAGAGACGGCAGCGATTCGTGATTTTTCCCGCGCCCATGGCATGATGAAAGAACGTGTTGAAAGAGCGATAACAGAATTAGCGGTCATGGAAGTAAGAGACAAAAAAGGCATTAAAATCCAGAACTCTTCTAAACTTTTAGGCTATAATGTGTCTACGACAGAGTTAGAAATAGTCGCTATGAGCATTATGAAAGTCGGATTTAACCTACAAAATTACTTCAATGTGTCAGTGGACAGCCGTTCCAAAACGGTTGTTGTCACCTTACCGCAACCACAGATTTTGAGTCATGAAGTCTACCCCAAAGTTGAAAATTTGGACATCGGTTTGATGCGCGATTTGACCTCACAAGACTTCAACGACAATGTCAATAAACTACGTCAAGCCTTTCGAAATGATGCCGACCAAAGCGATATTTATAAAAAAGCGGAAGTCCGCGCCCAAGAAGTGATGCAAATGATGCTGCAACCTATGGTTAAGAATATTGATAAAGGGTATAAAGTAGCCGTGCAATTTCAAGTTCCACACTCTATGGACAATGCTATAAAACAGCAAACGCCGAATGTTGACATTCAAACAAAAAAACCTGCAAAACGGCTGGATTAATTTTTAATGGTGAATATTTAAATGATGAATGGTGAATGAATTAAAATATTCACCATTCACCATTAAAATATTAAAATATTCACCATTATTTTCTAAGATAGTCTTGATAGCTAATTTGCAAAAAAGACTTGCCTTTTCGAATATCTAAACTGTCCACTTGACCTTCTTTTTGAATAAAAAACGACCCCTCAGTATCAAACACATAACGATTGTTCTTTTGGACAAAACCAAAGCCATTTTGAAAAGCAAAATAGGCAAAAGGTTGATAATCAAGACTTAATAAATTTTTAGACCAATGGAAATCTTTGGGATTGATACTCAATTGTGCCAATAAAGTTGCTGCCAAATCAACTTGTGAACCTACATGCGGTATGACTATGTCTTTTACAGCTAAAGCACCCCCTAACCACAACATGGGAATATGAAATTTGCCAAAAAAATCATTATGTGGTTCGATGTGCATGGATGAATGGTCGGCAATGACAATGACTAAGGTGTTTTTCCACCAATCCTGTTTTTTCGCTTCGCGGATAAAAGCACCTAATGCTTGGTCGCTGTAAAAATGAACACGTCTAAATTTTTCATCTAAATCATCCGTCGGTGGCAAATTTTGTTTGCCCCAACCATTGGGAATCTCAAACGGTTCATGGCTGCTTTGCGTCAATAAATTAATAAAAAATGGTTGTTTAAATGTTTGTAAATCAAGAAGTAAGTGTTCAAACAAAATGTGGTCATAAGCCCCCCATTTGCTACTCAAATCCTCTTTTTTGAAATCAGATTTAGTAATTAATTTTGAAAATTCACCTGTCAAAAGGTAAGTTTTCATATTGGCAAACTCTGCTTCGCCGCCGTAATAAAAACCTGTGTTGTAATTTACCCCCCTCAGTATTTGGCTCAAAATGGGTAATTGTGCCGATTTTCGAGGCACTTCCATAATATTGGCACGAGGTATCGCAGGATAGCCTGACAGTACAGCCACTAAACCTTTGTCCGTTCTGTCGCCACTGGCATAAATATTTGAAAACAAAACGCCTTCGTGTGATAATGTATCAAAATTGGGCGTTATGCCTTTTTCTCCGCCCAATCTTTCTATGACTTTTGCGGTTAAACTTTCATAAGTGACGATGAGGATATTGGGTTTTGCAATATCACTCCTTAGTATTTTTTGTGTGGATGAAGAATCTGCAAATAACCCTTTTAAAGTCGCAATGGCTTCATTTTCAGGAAAATAAGCATAAGGATTTTTGTCTTCTGATGTTTTTTCAAAAACTGAAACAAAGAAGTTCCATATCGGATTAATTGCCGCATAATTCGCAAAAGGTTTATCCGAAAAATAGACTGCACTTTGATTGACGGGAGCTAATTGCCAACCGCCACGAATAGGTAATATCAAGCCAACCGTCCCAACTAAGCCTACTAAAAAATAGAGAATTCGTTTGCCAAATGAAAAATTCCCCCCCTCAGTATTTGATTCATTTTTTAATACTTTTTTATTGAAAATATAAATCGAGACAATAGAAAAAATAAGAAAAATCAAGACCAAGGTAAAAACAGGGTAGGAACTGACTGAAGCCGCTGCTTCATTTGGTGACATGAGATATTTCAAAAATGTATCGTCTATCCGATAACCCCAATTTTTGAACAATTCTAAATCAGCAGCAATCAATCCCGACGAAATGAGAATAAAAAGAAGGGTGTAAATTTTAATTACTCCTCCAAAATTTTCTTTTCTTTTAAATAAAAAAGAAAAAGAAAAAAGTATAAAAGGTATAACTGAAAAATACCCTGCAGCCGATAAGTCTAATCGAATACCATGCGTGAAAACGGCTATAATATTTTGAAAACCAATATCTTGTGTATTATCAAAATCATACAAGACAAAAATGAGTCGTGCTATAAGGAAGTAGCCGACCCAGAAAAAAAAATATTTTATGTATTTTGAAAAATTCATATCAATTCATTGAGTAAGGCAGAAATAGGGGAGACGCATGTGTCAATATCACCTGCACCGAGCGTCAAAATGGTTGTGTTTTTTAAATCTGTTGATGAAAAACGCCCCCTCAGTAAAGGCATTAATTCGGGCTTGGTGGTCAACGTTTTATTAGGATTTTTCATTTTATTGAATAAGATTTCAGACGTTACACCCGCCATGGGTAGCTCACGAGCAGGGTAGATGTCGAGTAAAATAGTCTCATCCAATTTGTCCAAAGCAGCAGCAAAACCGTCTTTAAAATCATTGGTTCTTGAAAAAAGATGCGGCTGAAAAATGCCGATTAACCGACGATTGGGGTACAAAGTTCGTGCTGCCAATATGGCTGCATTGAGTTCGGTAGGGTGGTGTGCATAATCGTCAATAAATGTAAGTGCTTGATTATCATTCTGATAAATGAATTGAAAACGCCTTTTTATGCCTTCAAACGTTGACAAAGCCTCTTTGATTTTGTTTGCTGTTATGCCTAATTGTTGTGCTACGGCGATGGCAACTGTAGCATTTTCAATATTGTGTTGACCAGGAAGTGTTGTTTTGATATTTAAAATATTCTCTTTTGGACTTTTATAATCAAAAACAAAAAAGCCATTTTCAACTCTTAGATTGACGGCTCGATAGTCGCCGTTTTTTAAGCCATAGGTTGACCAAGTCACAGCTTGGTTTTTACGCCCCCTCAGTATTAAGCCTTGTTTTTTGTAAACATGACCACTCGGTTTTACTTTTTGGGTATAATCTCTAAAGGCTTGTCTAAACGTTTTTTCATCGCCATAAATATCTAAATGGTCAGGATCCATGCTGTTAATGATTGCTATGTCAGGACTTAAACGTAAGAAAGAACGGTCGTATTCATCGGCTTCAACAACCACCCAATCGGATTGACCTTGCACAAAATTTGAGCCAATGGACAGCGAAATGCCGCCTAAAAATGCCGTTACATCCACGCCACCAACACGTAATATATGTGTCACAAGGCATGAAGTCGTTGTTTTACCATGCGTGCCAGCCACTCCAATGCACTTCATCCCCCGCGAAATAAGACCTAAAACTTCAGACCTTTTCAAAATAGGTGTATTATTTTGTTGAAAATGAAGCAACTCCGTATGGTCTTTTGGTACAGCTGGTGTAAAGACAACCAAATCAACGCCGCTTGGAATATACGTCACATCATCGGTATAATGTATCATCATTCCTTCTGATGCGAGTGCACGGGTCAAGTCCGTTTCAGTACGGTCATAGCCATGTACTTCTATGCCTCGACCCATAAAATAACGCGCTAAAGCCGACATACCAATACCACCAATGCCGATAAAATAAATTTTTTGCAGTTGATTCAGTTCCATAATAAGATGATAGATGATAACGTATAGTGGATAATTTTATCAATTTTCAAGGGAAATTTAGATTTAAAGGCAGCAAAATTATCTTTTTCTTTGAAGATGAGAACAAAATAGTCAATAATTCCCTCGGTTGAATATTTCAAAACCCATTGGTGAGACGCTTTTGCTCCATTTCTTAGCGGTTTTTGCCTTAATTTGGTCTATTTATTGAGGAAAAAATTGGGTATTATTAAATTTTATCTACTTTTAGAGCGAAAATCGAATCATATATGTTTAAACAAGTTATTCGCATACTATTTATTATTGTCGGTTTATGCTTTTTGAGTTGTGGGCAATCCTCTCAACAAGAGAGTCCTACTAAAATCGAACAAAAAGCACCGAACAGCCCAAGTAATAGTCAAACAGACGATAAAACACCGCCGAATGTTGCGAACGAACGCATTCCCACAAAAGTTTACAAAGTGCTGCAATATGTCCGCGAACACCACGAGGCAATGCCTAACTATGTCGGCGGAAGGGTTTTTCAAAACCGAGAACGGCGTTTGCCTATAAAAGACAGTGTAGGGAAAAAAATAAAATATCAAGAGTGGGATGTCAATCCCAAACAAGGCGGCGTGAATCGAGGTGCCGAAAGGCTTGTCACAGGTTCTGATAATCGAGTATGGTACACCAATGACCATTATCAGACTTTTGTGGAAGTCCGATGAACTTATTGCTTTCAAAAATAAACTAAAAATATGTCAAATTTTAAGATATTAAAAGCACCTTATGAGCCAAAAACACGCGATGCAGACATGGTTATCGCTTATATTGATGGCAGTAAAGTAGAAACGATGCTCGATTTTTATCAACAGATACAAAAAGGATTGAAATTACCCATGTATTTTGGTAAAAACTTAGATGCTTTATTTGACTGCCTTTGCGATTTTTCTTGGCTCGACGCACATGAAATTCACATTGTTTTGCGTGGATACGACCAATTTTTATCAAAAGAGCCTAAAAATGAACGCTGGAATATTTTGGCAGTTTTGAATGACGCTGTCGCTGAATGGAAAGCGATGAAAGGTAAAGATAAAATCAAATTAGAGATTTATGTCGAACCGAGCCAACGTATCAAGCAGGATTTGGATGATGCGGAGGTTTAGTAATAATGAATGAGGAATGATAAAAGATGAATTTTATGTTCGGGGACTTTCAAAATTCCCCGAACATAGCGTTCAAATAAACTGATTTTTTACGCCTTGAATTATCCATTCCCCACTATCCACCATCCATTATCCATTAAACATAACCTCAAAACCTTAGGTTCGTTATCAAAAATTAATCTATTTGATTGAAAACAAAAGTTTATCTATTTTTGCAGTCAAAATTAACAATATACTTGTAACGAGAAAGCAAACATAATATGAGTGAACGTGCATCTAAGGTATTTTTCCCAAGTCTCAATGGTCTTCGTTTCATAGCCGCTTTTGTGGTTATCATCCATCATTTAGAGCAAATTAAGTTGTTTTTTGGTTTACCAAGCCTGTTTTATAGGTGGCACTTCATCAAAATCGTTGGTGAATTGGGTGTCACCTTGTTTTTTACATTAAGCGGTTTTCTCATCACGTATCTATTAATGGCTGAAAAAGAACGGTTTGGAACGGTCTTCGTCAAGGCGTTTTACATCCGTCGGGTCTTGCGGATTTGGCCTCTTTATTATCTCATCATTTTTCTTGGATTATTCGTTTTGCCACATATTTCTTACTTTAATATTCCTGTTTATACTGAGGGGGTGCATTATAGGTTTGGCACAAAAGTCTTTTTCTATGGTATTTTGTTTCCTAATATTGTCTATAATTTATATGACTACATGCCCTATATCGCGCAGTCTTGGAGCATTGGTATCGAAGAACAATTTTATTTGATATGGCCTTGGATGGTGAAATGGTCTCGCCGTTATTTGATGGTTTTAGTGAGTATTATGTTTTCAATTTTAATGATAACCTATGTTTTATATTATTTTGCAGACCATTCCGCTGATATAAGTCAGGCGTCAATGAAAATAAAAGTGGTTACTTTGGCATATAAATTTTTCGCTTTATTGCGTATCAGTTGCATGGCTATTGGGGGCATTGGAGCCTATTTTTTGTTCCATTTGAATATGAATATTTTACGCCCTCTCTTTTTGCCCATGACGCAAGTTGTGACCTTGGTTTCTGTTTTATTACTCATGCTTTTTGGTATTGAAGTGCCTTTTGCCAATCATGAGTTTTATGCTTTGTTTTTTATAGTTTTGATACTCAATCTTGCTGCTAACCCTAAAACCCTCTTCAATTTGGAATTCAAATGGCTTGATTATTTAGGTAAAATTTCATACTCTATCTATATGTGGCATGGCATCGCTATCATATTTGGACTTCATGCAGCTCGTTTTTTCAATCCCCGCCTTGATGATTTGTGGTCAAATACGGTGTATTATATCGTTACCTTTGTGCTCACCTTACTGATTTCGGCAGCGAGTTATGAATGGTTTGAAATGCAGTTTTTGAGGTTTAAGCACCTCTTTACAAAGATTCAAAGTGGTAAGGGTAAGTGAAAAGTGGTAAGTGAAAAGTGAAAAGAAACCAAATATTATTCTTAATTAATAAAAATAAATTTTATTAATTAAGAATAATATTTTTTAATAAAAATAAATTTTTTAATAAAATTCTGTTTCATTATTTTTCATTTTTCATTTTTCATTTTTTGCCGCCGATCATTCGCCAATGTTCACCCAGATGATGGTTAAGTGTCAATAATGTCAAATATTTATTCATTTTACTTGATTTTTAATGATTTATACTGAGGGGGTCACTTTTTTGTTTTTTCTTTTTCTATTCTAATTTGGCTGTGTCTTTCCAATACTTCAAGTGCTTTCAATACCCGTTTAGCCTTGACATCAGCACTTTTTGGCTCTGTGACGAACTGTGCGACCCAACGTTTCATAGATGGATTACACAACTCATATTGTGCTTTTGCAATGTGGTTTTCTTCTAATTCCATTAAGAAATAATCGGGTAATTCGACTTCTTTATAGCCTGTATGTTCTTTTTCTTCAATTTCAATATGGACTTCGTCGCCCATTTTTTTGCGAATCGCTTTCATCATTTTAGCATTGAGCATAAAATAATGCCGCCCGTCACCCAAAGGTAAAAGAGTGCGCTCAAAAGGCTGCCCATCAATCGTACCTCGTATATCCACACGATTTTTAACGCCGAAAATGGCTTCAACGTCAAACGGCACAAGAGCAATGACAATAGGTGATGTTGCGCCGTTGATGCTTTGAAGAGTGGTATGAAAACTTTGCATTGTGTTGATTTTTAAAGACTTATATAATGGTAAAGATGCAAAATTTTTATTTCATGTCAAAGGCAATACGAAAATCCCCTTGCCAAAAGATTGCCACAGCATATTTTTTTCATTAATGCTTTTTCACCTTTTTAGCGGGTTTCACCTCCGCTTCTATTTCTACAATGAGTTCAATTTCTACCGCAATATTCATCGGCAAAGACGACATACCAACTGCTGAACGAGCGTGTTTACCCTTTTCGCCAAATACTTCGACCATCAAATCAGAAAAGCCATTCATCACTTTGGGTTGCTCTGTAAAAGTATCCACACATTGCACCATGCCCAATACTTTTACTATGCGTTTGACACGACTCAAATCGCCGAGTTCATTTTTCAAAACAGCAATTTGTGTAATGGCGACCGAGCGGGCGGCTTTTTGCCCTTCTTCAACGGATAAATCTCTGCCCACTTTGCCTATTATGTTATTGCCATTTGCATCACTTGGACCTTTCCCAGACAGGAAAAGCAAATTACCTGCCCTAACAGCGTGGACATAATTGGCAATAGGGGATTTGACCGTTGGGAGTTCGATGTTCAAGGCTTTGAGTCTTTCCTCGGGCGTTTGTCCTGTTATTTTCATAGTAAACAAGAGGAAAATAATACAGAAAGAAAACATTTTTTTCATTTTAAACATGTGTTTTTATTCAAAAATAGCGAAAATACTGAGGGGGGTGTTTTTTAGAATTAGGATTTATAAGATTTTAAAAGATTTTAAAACTTTCCCTTTTTATCCACATATTGCCATGAATCGCTTGTCCAAATGCTGTGTTCTCCTTCTTTAATTGTTTTACAATTATTACTGACTTTGGCTTTGCCGTTTTCAAAAGGAAAGGCGCAATCGAACTGAGGGGTAATGACAATGGCGTAAGTCTTGGCATTGGCATAGCCAATTTTACCATTTTTTACAACTCTTATCAAACCTTCGGCAGGATTATCGGGTCCATTGTCGTAAGGAAATACTTCGTAAAGGGTCGTTTTTTTGCTGTCCATAATCACCCATTTGCCATTGGTGGTTTGCTGCATGGTCAGCAAAGAGGCTTTGGCTTTATTGGCAACTTCTGATTTACATACAAACACCCATCCATCGTTAAAACCGGGCTGTTGCTCTATTCCCCAATCGTCGAAAGCTTGGTATTTGCTGGCAACAGTATTGCCTGATTTAGTAATCAGCAATTTTGAAAATGCCGTCATTTGTTTATCTACTTCTGGAATATTATTATTGTTATATGCTCCGTTCAAAGTAGCCAAGAAGATTTTTCTCCCTTTAAAACTTTCTCTATTTTGACCTATTTTATTGGCTAACCCCTTGAAATAATCATTGTTTTTTTCATACCATTGCTTGCTGGCAGCGATATAGCCATTGAATAATGTCGGTTTATTCAGAAAAGCATACAGTGTCAATGAACCCGATAGTGACCTGCCATACAATATCTTTTGCCCATTTGTGCGGTACTTTTTAGCCATAGCGGGTATCAATTCTTTTTCAAAATAGGAGAGGATTTTATCAGATAATGCTTTGTCTGGCATTCTATCTATCTTTTCATCGCTGATGTCGATGCCCACCACAATCATTTCAGGGGTACTTTTGTCTTGATGCAACTTTTGGGACATACCCGCAATTTCCTCCACCGTTTTCTCATTTCCATTTAAAAAAAATAAAACAGGGTACGTTTTCTTAGATGCCTCATACTTATCAGGCAGACGCACCATGATTTTTACGCTTTTTTTCAAAATGGTGGAAGCGGTATTGCTTTGCACAATTTTGGCTTGTCCATTCATACTTTGAGATTGGAATAAGCTCAAAATAACCAATGATAGAAAGTGTTTGCTGAATATTTTTTTCATTTTTAAAATTTGATTTTTATGATTAAAAAATTAAAGAAAATACTGAGGGGGGTCACCAATCACTTACTAATGGTTCAATTTACAAATAACTGCACAGTTTAAGTTTTAAGAGGCTGTCCTTTAAAAGTCCACTTAAAAGGCTTCGCCATCGTTTCATTATAATAAAGTATAAACTTTTCAATTTGTTCTTTGAGGTCTTGTTTTG
>JANOAU010000193.1:0-73436 GCA_031411275.1 Saprospiraceae bacterium
TCAGTGAAAAATCAAAGATTTTTCACTGAAAAAGTCATTCATTCCAATGGATTTTATTCAAGTACGCTTTTTTCTGCTTGCAGAAAAACAGTGGGTAATTGTCGTAACACATAAATTATCATAGAACCATCTTTTGTTGTGGACTTAATTTGTATTTTTACCCAAAATGTAGGACATAAAGCACTTAAAACAAATTTATGAAAATAATGCCTTTCCGCGCGGTTGCGCCCAATTTAGACAAAGTACCTCATTCTAACGACTTTTTTGATACCGTCAAATATCGTTATCACGAATATGCTGACGAAGGCTTATTCTGTGCTACTGAACCCGAAGCCATGTATATTTATCAAATCAAAGAGGCAGACGGTCAGAAAAGGACAGGCTTAGTTGTTGCAACGGATATTGAAGAATATTTCAACGGCAACATGAAACAGCATGAAAAAACCCTTGTGACAAACGAAAATCTGCAATCAGAACTGTTGCATACGCGCGGTGCAGCCATTAAGCCCATTTTATTGATGTATGCACCTGTTGCTGAACTTAATGAATTGATAGACAATTATATAGAAAAACATAAAAAATTCTATGTCATCGAATTAGGAACAGAAAAGCATCGTTTTTGGCAAATTACTGAGGGGTTGATTTTGAAAAAGATTCGTCATATTTTTGATGAAAAAATACCCAATGCCTACATCGCAGATGGTCATCATCGGTCAGCCAGTTTTGCAGCCCATCATAAAGTGTCACCCAATGACAAAACAAGCAAAATGTTGTGCGCTTATTTTCCAGAAAACAGTTTAAAAATTCAGGCTTTTCACCGTGTTGTCCTTGACCTCAATGGCTTAACAGCAGATGAGTTTTTGGAAAAACTAAAAGTCCAGTTTAAGATAAGAGTTCTTAGAACGGCAACATTACCCTATTCCAAGTTTGAGATAACTATGTTTTTAGATAACAAATGGTTTCAATTGTATTGGCGAAAAGAAGTTTTGAAACATTATGTAGAAGAGTCGCCAGTAGGTTTTGTCCAACTCGATGTTGATTTGCTCAATGAGAAAATAATAAAACCGATGCTCGGTATTAGACACATCAAGACTGACCCTCGGTTGAAGTATATTGATGATCAACAAGGGTTTGAAAAGTTGATAAAAACCGTGGGTACTGAGGGGGTCGGTTTCTGCCTTTTCCCTGTTGAATTAGACGACTTAAAAGCCGTCGTGGACAGCAAAGGCACAATGCCGCCAAAATCCACTTTTTTTGAACCGCGTATGAAAAATGGGCTTTTGGTCTATGAGATATAATCGTTTTAACGGTTTTGTTTAAATAACAAATGGCTTTATGGATAATTAGGAAACCATAAAGCCATTTCATTTTTCAAGAAAACAACGCTTAAAAGAGTGTATTACCGTTTATATTTAAACAACAGCTTAAACAGTCAATTTGCCTTCTACACCATCGTCCATTGTCTTTCCTGTGACTATGGAGGCAGCTATTTTCATCAATTGTACCATCTTGTTATGCTTTGTATCCCAATACATGCTCTCTTCAGGCTGAACGGTGATGAGGGATAAATTCGGATCATCAGGGCCATCTTGAAACCATGCTTTTGCCCAAGCCGACCACAATTCTCTAATTTTTGCTCGATCTTGTGAAATCTTGGCTGTACCAAACACTGAAAGATATTCGCTGCTGCCATTGTTTAGAAAAACCAATTGAACGGCTGCATCTTCTTTAATTTCATGGTTTTTATCCGAGTTTTTGGCACTGAAAAAGTAAAGCTTTCCATCCGTATCTACCGTTTGTAAAGCCATAGGGCGGCTTGGTAAAGGACGACTGTCGCTGAAAGTGATAAACATACACGTCCGTGCATCTTCTGCAATTTGTTTTAATTTTTCGATAGCTTTTGGGCCATTAAGATTTTGAACATTGTTTTGTTCATCATGAAAGTTATGCTCCATTGTAAAATGTGTTTTAAGTTTTAAATAATCGCTTACTAAATATCTAAAAAAATGGTTGTATAAACTCAATAAAACGTTACACAAAATGGGGAAATAATGACCCTTATTGTGCCGTTCTTGGGGCTAATAAGATAAGTCATTTTTAAAAAATGTTATGAGATACGCTTGTTCTCAATTATTGTAAAAAAGCTATGCCAGAACTGTTTACTAAATTTTTAAGAAAATTATTTAAAATATAATTTTGCTTTGTATTTAATTTAAAATAAATTATTTATGATAAATATTTTATAAAAACAGATTTATTTTTTATACACTTCAAAAATCAAATTTAAAACAAATGGATACAGCCTACAACTGCAAGTATTTGAAAAAAAACAAGCATCCTGTGGCGATGGCTATTTTGTTTATAAATACTGAGGGGATATTTTATGCCCTGCATACATCGTTTTTCCAAAATATTTGTATTTTTCCGCATTGAAATTCGATACATTATTTTTTATTAACTAACCAATCAAAAATGGCATTTATACAAGAAGTTAAGGTCTATGATGTCGTCATCGTCGGGTCAGGCGCAGGGGGTGGCATGGCAGCCTATATTTTGTCAAAGGCGGGAGCAAAAGTTGCCCTACTCGAAGCAGGTGGTTACTACGACCCTGCTGACCCTAAATACATCACTCAACTCAAACCCACATGGGCATCGCCGCGTCGCGGGGCTTCAACGGCTTCGCGCGATTTTGGCGATTTTGATGCGGCTTGGGGCGGTTGGCAGCTTGATGGTGAGCCTTATACACATAAAAACGGATCGAAATTCGACTGGTTTCGCTCGCGTATGTTGGGTGGTCGCACGAATCACTGGGGACGCATCTCTTTGCGGTTTGGGCCCGATGATTTTAAAGCAAAAAGTATAGACGGCTTAGGCGAAGACTGGCCCATCGGCTACGACGACATAAAGCCTTTTTATGACAGAGTAGATAAGTTAATTGGTGTGTTTGGTACAAACGAAGGCATTCGCAATGAACCAGATGGTGAATTTTTGCCCCCCCCTAAGCCTCGTTTGCATGAGTTGATGATTAAAAAAGCAGCGACAAATATCGGAATCACAACCATTCCTTCGCGTATGTCTATATTAACCAAACAAATAAACGATGAGCGGGGTCAGTGTTTCTTTTGTGCTCAATGCAACCGAGGTTGTTCGGCTTATGCGGATTTTTCTGCGTCCTCTTGTTTGGTCAAACCCGCCGTCAAAACGGGCAATGTGGATTTATTTACGATGGCAATGGCGCGGGAAGTGTTGACAGATGCCGCAACAGGTTTGGCAACAGGCGTTTCGTATGTGGACAAACGCGATCTTTCTGAAAAGACGATACGTGGCAAAGTCGTAGTATTAGGTGCATCGGCTTGTGAATCAGCACGTTTGCTTTTGAATTCAAAATCGGCTCGTTTTACTGAGGGGTTAGCCAATTCAAGTGGTGTGGTTGGAAAGTACCTGCACGACTCGACGGGCTTAGGTCGCTCGGCTTTTATTCCGCAATTAATGAATAGAAAACGCTACAACGAGGACGGTGTAGGCGGTATGCACGTCTATTCTCCTTGGTGGTTGGACAATAAAAAACTCGATTTCCCACGCGGTTATCACATCGAATACGGCGGCGGTATGGCGATGCCAGGCTACGGCTTTGGCTTTGGTATGGAGCGCACCAATGGTAAAATAGCGCAACCCAATGGCGATTTACTGCCCGCAGGTGGCTACGGCAAACGCCTGAAAGAAGAAGTTAGGCGGCAATACGGCGCAGTGATTGGCATGTCAGGGCGTGGTGAAGCCATAGCCTCGGCGGATAACTATTGCGAAATTGACCCCTCAGTCGTGGATAAATATGGTATTCCTGTTTTGAGGTTCAATTATAAATGGGCGGATTATGAAATCAATCAAGCTAAGCACATGCAAGATACGTTTGACCAATTGATTAATGAACTCGGTGGCATTCCGTTGAATAGAAACCCAGGTAAAGAAAATGATTACGGTCTTCTGGCACCCGGTCGCATCATCCACGAAGTCGGTACCGTCCGCATGGGCAACAATAAAAACACTTCAGCTTTGAACAGTAATTGTCAAGCGCATGATGTCAAAAACTTATTTGTGGTGGATGGCGCGCCTTTTGTGTCGCAACCTCATAAAAACACAACGTGGTCTATTTTGGCATTGGCAATGCGAACATCGGAGTATATTATTGAACAACGAAAAGCAGGTCGAATTTAATGGTGAATAATTTAATGGTGAATGGTGAATAATTTTAAATGGTTGATATTCACCTATTTGCAACTGAATTTAATCAGATTTACTAAATTTTTATAATTTAGTAAATCTTTGTTATCAATCAATAAAATCAAAAAAACATCTGTCTAAATCAGTCATTAATATGAAAAGACGTGATTCTATAAAAGCACTTGCACTGTCAACGTTTGGCATTGTCGCACCGAAAGACCCCTCAGTACAAGAGGCTATTTTGAAGGTAAATGCTGACCCAACGGAATGTAAAGACGGGCGCACACCGGAAGAGCAGGTGCGAGATGCCAAATTACAAACCGCTAAATTTTTTACACCTCAAGAACTGAAAACGGTTTCTGTCTTGTGCGACATCATCATTCCTGCCGATACTGTTTCGGGGAGTGCGACGCAAGCGGGTGTCCCTGCTTTCATCGAATTTATGATGAAAGACAAGCCTGAAAATCAAGTACCAATGCGCGGCGGCTTGCGGTGGCTTGATAATCAATGTGTCAAATTGTATGATAAGAAATTCGCTGATTGCGCCACGACGCAACGCATAGAAATGATTGATAAAATAGCCTATCCTGAACAGGCAAAAAGGGAATACACCCAAGGCGTTTCTTTCTTCAATTTGATGCGAAACCTAACGGTCACAGGCTTTTATACAAGTCCAATAGGCTTTAAAGATGTGGGGTATATGGGCAATACACCCAATGTCTGGGAAGGGGTGCCTGCCGAAGTTTTGCAGCAATATGGATTGTCTTATGATTAATCGTCTCAACACAATTGTTTGAGGTACAGAGGGGTATTTAGTTTGTATATTTCATGTTACAAGGCTAAAAACGTTCAACCTTGTTTTTTACTAAGAAAAACCCCTCTGTTCCTTTGCGTTGATATAAAGGCATCAATAAAAGTCCATCTTCCTTTGCTCTTATCGTACCCTGTTTATCATCTGCAAGGATTTCTCCTGCTTTCACAGCTTGAAAATTTTTATAGCCTGGACGCATCTGAAAATGGTCATTGGGTTGAAGGGTATGTACATGAAACAACTCAACCACCTTAGGTAAGTACCGCGAATAATCTTTTAAAATCATATCATAACGGCTCTCCACATCATGGGGTTCAATGGCTTTCGTAGCACGTAATATATTGTAAAGCCAAGCAATCGTGCGCCTCACAGATTGGGTATCTTCATGCTGCCCCGCTTCAAAAACGACTGAAACGGTTGGAATACCCATGTTTTGGGTTGTAAAATGGTGCAACGTCGTGCCGCCCGTGCTGCCCACCATACCTAACACAACAGGGACGTTGAGTTGTTTTGCTAAATTCAGACTTTCGATATCATCACTCACGATGCTGAAAATGCCGCCATCGGCAGAAGTTGTGTGTAGGTCAAGGACAACGAAGCGCGTAGGTTTATACGTTGTAATTTCGTTTTTGATGGCTTGGATAAGTTCGACCAGTTCTAAGTCTTCATAAATGAGGCGATAGGGGGGGGTTAAGCGGGCTTTTTTCAAGTTTTCAAGGGTCATAATGCGATTGAGATCCTGTTTAACAAAGCGCAAATGGCGTTCATAAGCCTGAATGTTGCCGACCAAACCGACAATGCGACCCTTGAACAATAAACCCGCAGCGCTCTTCTGTTCATCTTCAAGTCTTGTAAAAAGGGTTTTCAAGGCTTGAATGCCTGCGGGTTCGTTGCCATGTACGGCGGCAAGGGCAATAATAAGCGTTCCGCGCTCGCTACCTGTAAAGTGACCGATTAATCTCTGCAAGTTGGTTTTGTTTTGGTGAATTTTAGAAAGGCGCAAAGATAACCGTTTTGTCGAAAATCAGTTATCAAGAGACATAGGAACATCCATCAACAATATTTCAGCATCGGTTTCTGCTTTAATTGTTAGTGTGTTGATGTCTGAAATGCCCAAAGCATCGCGTTTACTGAGGGGTTGTCCATTGACAGTAACAGAGCCTTCGATGACAAAAGCATAGACACCATTGCCTGTTTTTTTGACAGAATATGTTTTTTCGATGCCCTCTTTCAATGTTCCAAGCGAAAACCAAGCGTCTTGATGAATGCCAATTGCATCGGCTTTTTCTTCATCTGAACCCAAAGGCGCCACAACTGTTTGAAGCTGATTGATACGGTCTGCGGGCAAAAAAGAACGTTGGTCATACCGTGGCATGACGTTCTTTTGCTTAGGAAATAGCCAAATTTGTAGCAAATTGATGTCTTTTTCGCGGCTGGCGTTGAATTCCGAGTGCTGAATACCTGTTCCAGCAGACATGATTTGTACCTCATTTTCTTGAATAATGGCTTCATTACCCATTGAATCCTTGTGGCGCAGTGAGCCACGTAGAGGAATCGTAATAATTTCCATATTGTCATGTGGGTGCGTACCAAAACCCATTGCAGGGGCGACGATGTCGTCATTCAAAACACGCACAACGCCGAAGTGCATCCGTTCTGGATTGTAATAATTTGCAAAACTAAAAGAGTGACGGGCGTTGAGCCAACCGTGATTGGCATATCCTCTTGTTTCCGATTTATGAAGAGTGATATTTGACATTTTATTATTGATATTTTATGATTTTAAGAAAATAGTGAATGATAAATTTGCAAAATGTTGATTTCTAACTCATTGTAAAGCTGAATTTATACAAATTCATCATTCATCATTTATTATTCATCATTCTCTAAACTGATTTTACAAGTTGTACGTTTGCCAATAAACGCACATCGTCAGAGACTAAAACGCCACCAGCTTCTGTGGGTGCATTCCAAGTTAAACCAAAATCAGAACGTTTTATTTTACCTTCGATTTCAAACCCTGCTTTCGTATTGCCCCAGGGGTCTTTTGCGATGCCTAAAAACTCGGCATCGAGCGTCACTTCTTTTGTAACGCCATGTAAAGTCAAATCACCTGTTAATTTGCCTCCTTTTAGTTCTTTTCCGACAAAAGTAAGGGTTGGATGGTTTTCAGCATCAAAAAATTCAGGGCTTTTCAAATGCCCATCACGTTGCTCGTTACCTGTTGTGATAGACCCTACTTGAGCAGAAAAATTGACGGTTGCGCCTTCAAAATCATCATCTTCAGTAGTGGCATCGCCTGAAAAATCGCCAAAACTGCCTGTGACAGTCGTAATCATCAAATGTTTTACTTTAAATTGAACATCGCTGTGTGTTGGGTCTATTGCCCATTTAGTAGTTGCCATTTTTATGAATTTTTAAGTTAAATAAACTGATTTTTAGTTGCTTAAATTTATGTGTTGCAAATTTAAGTGTATAGACACATAATTTCAAATAAAAGTTCCATTAAAAATCAAAAAAATAACAGCAGGAATTATAAAACATTGATTATCAATTATTTAAAAAAAATAAAAAAAGGCTTACACGACGTATCACGCCTGCAAGCCTCTGCTTTTTAACCCCACCCAATAAAATCGAAACGCATACTGAGGGGGCAACAAAATTATTGAGAGAATACCAAAATCATAGATTTTTAGCTTTTAAGGAATTCCCAATCGTCTAAAACACGACTTTTGGGATTGTGTCGTTGGCTGAAATTTTGTTTTGACACCTTAAAAGCTATTTCAACTAATAGCCACATTACTAAAAAGATGAGAATTTTCATAAGTCAATAGATATGTTTAATGATAAAAATAAATATACTTCATTAATTTGCTTACAAAAATGTATCCAATTTTAATTTATGCTGCAAATTAGTGAATATTTTTAAAATGAAACCTATTTGTGTATTTTATTTTTTAAAAAAACTTAAAAATTTCAATAATGTAAACTATTTGATGATATTTTTTTTTTTATTGAAGTTATCTCTGCACAAAACAAAACGGGTTTATGAAATTTAATTCATAAACCCGTGATGATAAATGAATCTACGCCATTCATATTTCATCATTTATACTTCATATTTCCTAAATATTTACTTTTTCAATCGCTTGCCGTAAGTCTTCTATCAAGTCATCTACATCTTCAACACCCACCGATAGGCGAATTAATGAATCTGTCAAACCTACCTTCAAACGTGCTTCACGAGGAATTGAAGCATGAGTCATAGAAGCAGGATGTCCAATGAGCGATTCAACACCACCGAGCGACTCCGCCAATGAAAACAAATGTGTACCTGACAAAACGGTGTTAGCATCTTCGACACTACCGCCTTTGAGGTCAAAACTAATCATGCCCCCAAACATCCGCATTTGCTTTTTTGCAATGTCGTGGTTCGGATGATTTTTGAAACCTGGATAATATACTTTATCTACTTTGGGATGAGTTTGAAGGAAATCAGCAATTTTTTCCGCATTTTCACAAGCCGCTTTCATCCGCAAATGCAGCGTTTTGATACCCCTCAGTATCAAGAAGCAATCCTGCGGTCCGGGAACTGCGCCCGAGGCATTTTGAAGGAAACGGAGTTGCGCAGCCAGTTCAGCGTCTTTTGTAACAACGCAACCATGAACGACATCAGAGTGACCACCAATATATTTTGTTGCAGAATGTAACACAATATCTGCACCTAAATCCAAGGGATTTTGCAAATAGGGCGATGCAAATGTATTGTCAACACACGTCAACACGCCTTTTTCACGTGCGGCTGCACAAATAGCAGCAATATCCACAATGCCCAGCATTGGATTTGTGGGCGTTTCTATCCAAATCAATTTTGTTTTTTCAGAAATTTGTTCTGCAAACGTCTCGGCATTTAACATATCTACAAACCGTCCTGTAATGCCAAATTTGCCATATACCCGTACGATTTGGCGATAAGAACCACCATATAAGTCATCACAACTCAAAATTTCGTCACCCGATTGCAGTAATTTGATAACAGCATCCATGGCAGCCAAACCCGATGCAAAACAAATGGCATCCGATCCATTTTCAAGAGCTGCTAAGTTTTTTTCTAAAACAGAGCGTGTTGGATTTTGAGTGCGGGCATATTCATAACCTTTATGGTCGCCCGGTGCCGCTTGAACGTAAGTAGAAGTTTGATAAATAGGTGTCATAATCGCACCTGTTGAAGGGTCAGGCTCTATGCCTGCGTGAATGACTTTTGTGGCAAATTTCATTTATAATTTTGTTGTAGTTTATTGAAAATCAATTTTTTATGCTGGAATACTGAGGGGGTAAATTTGAAAATTTGTGTTTTAAAATTTCCAAAATTTGATTGTTGAAAAATTAGTTTATTTATTTTCATTCAAAATTTCTTGAAACTCCTCAATTGTTATCACTTCGACAACAGGGAAGTCAATTGTTTTCAAAATATTGAAATGATTATCGTGCGAAACAATAAAATCGGCATTTCCTGCTACGGCACAATCCACGAATTTATCATCATCGGAATCCGCTTTAATGAGTAAAAAGCGAAAAGTAGGCGAGATTTTTACTGTATTTTTAAGATTAGGTAAAGCAAAAGTAATCATGTTGGCGATGTCCAGATTATAGCGCTCAGCTATTTTTTCATAGTATTCTTCCAGTATTTCATTAGTCAACAACAGTGTAAAACGACCATTTTCTAAAGCTTCATACAACCAAAAATGCTTATGGTGCGGCAAAAAGCTGACCATAAGAATATTGGTATCCAATACGACGCGGAGATTATTGTTTGTCATCAACGAGCCATTTATCTAAATCTGCATCGGTTGTACCTCGTTTTTCTTCAAGTGTGGCTATTTGATTGATAGCCTTTCGCATAAAATATTTAGCCAACATGTCTTTGACTTCTAAAAGCTCATGCTCGGAGGGATTTACCGCAAATAGCCTCAATAATTCTAATTGCAATGAAGTAAATCTGGTGGGTTCTAATACTCTTGTCATTTTACTGATTTTATTGATTTTTTGACAAAGTTAAAGCTTTGTGTTAGATTTTCAAATTCCCCCCTCAGTAAACCTCATAAAACGCCTTAACCGAGCATACTACTTTAATGTTTTTAAAATCACATCTCAAAATTATCAGACTCAACATAAGCCTTTATCAAAGCCATTTCGCCTTCCTTGCCCTTCATTGCATTGCCGTGTTCCATGCCAAAAACAAATTCACGTCCGCTTGCTTTCGCTTTTTTATAAATATGACGGAATATGTTTTTATAGTTCATTTCACCCGATGTCGGTTCATTGCGTCCTGGGTTGTCGCCAATTTGGAAATAACCCGTTTCGTCCCACACGAGGTCAATATTTTTGATGATATTACCTTCGTTGCGCTGCATGTGGTACATATCGAACAGAAATTTGCACGAAGGACTGTTCACTGCCTTGCAAATCATGAACGCTTGGTCGGTATGTCGCAGGAACAAATCGGGGTTGTCACTCAACGATTCCAAGACCATGACCAGACCATGTGGCTCAAAAATCGTGGATGCTTGACGCAGTGACTCGATAACATGAGCAGTCTGAATACCCATAGGCAAAGTACGCTCGAAATTGCCAGGTACAACGGTCATCCACTTGGCATTGACCCTTTTAGCGACCTGAACGGCTTCACGGCAGGCGGTCAGAAATTTGTCACGCCATTCTTTATTGCCAGTTGCTAATGTGCTTTTTGGAGGCCAGTTGTCGAAACCGACAACAAAAACGCCCATTGTCATACCCAATTTAGACAATGTTTCGCCGATTTTTGTTTGCAATTCAGGCGTGCGACCCATCAAGCCATTATCCTCCAAACCCATAAAACCATTGTCAGCCATGAATTTGAGCTGGTCAATGGGGTCATCACCCGCGCTATTTTTAAACATCCCAAAATGCGGGGCATATTTAAGTTTGAAGGTGTTTTTACTGAGGGGGGTACTTTTAGTGTCCGCCTTCAAAGGGCTGTTTACAAGACTTGTTGCACCTGCGGCAAAAAGGCTATTTTTCAAAAAATGTCTGCGTTCCATTGTTGATTTTTGTTTTTTTATACAAAATATTTCGTTTTGCCAGGTATAGCAGCGGCGTACATACCATCTGCATCAGGCATAAGCGGCATTTTAGCATTCCAGTCAAACTGAGTTGGCATGATACTGATGCCTGAATTTATCGCTTTATCCCACTCAATTATCTGCCCTGAATAGGTTGCCATACGTCCTAAAATGCTCGTCATGGTACTTTTTGCACCATTATCAGCGTCCGCAAACTTGTATTCACCTTTGGCAATCGCTGCAAACAATTCATCGTGTTCGACTTGATAAGGGTCTTTATCGTTTTTATTATTGTGTTTGTAAATGATAGAGCCATTAGATTTTTTCATTTCTTGTTTTCCAAACACAACCGAGCCTTTTGTGCCTACTAACACTTCATCAACCCTTG
Organism: Saprospiraceae bacterium; assembly: GCA_031411275.1. GTDB lineage: Bacteria > Bacteroidota > Bacteroidia > Chitinophagales > Saprospiraceae > JAAFJT01. The sequence continues at coordinate 11,519 of JANOAU010000193.1, forward strand.
ACGAAGTGCCTTTTTGGTGGCGACATTGACTGTTCAAAATAGTTCCATCTGCGTAAGTGAACTCGACAAAATGGTGGTCAAAAATTTCTCCATAGTCTTTACCTTTTCTTACTTCGCGCCCGCCCATACCTTGTGCTGAGACAGGATAACCTTTTTTTGCCCAATTCACGACATCAATATTGTGGATGTGTTGTTCAGTGATATGGTCGCCACATAACCAATTGAAATAGTACCAATTACGCATTTGATATTCCATTTCTGTTTGCCCTTCCTTGCGTGGATGCACCCAAACGCCGTCGTTGTTCCAATAGGCTTGTGCCGATACAATGTCGCCAATTTTGCCACTGTGTACCCGACTCATCATTTCACGATAGAGGGACTGATAATGACGTTGCAAACCAACCACAACGTTTAACTTCTTAGATTTGGCTATTTCTGCCGCATCAAGCACACGTTTGATGCCAGCGGGGTCGGTCGCCACAGGTTTTTCCATAAAAATCTGTTTGCCTTGCTTGACAGCTTCCTCAAAATGAATAGGACGGAAGCCCGGAGGCGTTGTCAAAATGACCACATCTGCCAATGCCATCGCTTGTTTGTAGCCTTCAAAACCGACAAAAATGTTGCTTTCCGGCACATTGATGCGGCTACTCACACCTTGCTCTTTTTTCATAATGACTTTAAGGCAAGCATCGGCTTGGTCACGGAAAGCATCGGCAATAGCGACCAATTTTGTATTTTCTTTGACGCTCAATGCTTGCACAATCGCACCCCTGCCACGCCCGCCGCAGCCAATGAGTGCTATTTTTATTTCATCACTTCCTGCGCCAAAAAAGCGTTGATTGCCGAGTAAAGGTGCCGCCATCAAGCCCCCCGTCAGTAAAGTGGTGTTTTTTACAAATTCCCGTCTGGTCAGTTTAAATTTTGTCATCTTAATTTATTTTTGATTTAAAGTGAAAAATGTAGAGTCTTATTAGTATTTAAAAAAGGGATAAATGCTATGATTGTTTTGTAAAATAAAGCAAAAATAAAATTAAATTTTATAAGCAAGGCATCTGATGATTTTTTAAATAAAAAATTCGAGTTTCAACAGCTCTAATGATAATTGACTCATGAGGCTTTGTTTTCAAAAAAAAATCCAATCGTTGAACAAAAGAAGCATGGGTTTTCTTTCTTGTACAAAATAATGTGTTTAAATAGCTGTCAAACCCTCATATTTACGTGAAAAAAATTCCTGAATTAAGACCTAACGCTCCTATGGCTCAAAATAAACCCAGTAGTTTTAAAGATCAATTCGCTGCTTTAAGACACATTCCAGCCCTTTTTCGCTTGATTTGGCGCACCAATCGGTGGTTGATGCTGACCAATTTATTGTTACGGCTTGTCCGTTCATCATTGCCTTTGATAACACTTTTCATTGCAAAAAATATTGTTGATGAAGTCGTCAAACTGTCTCAAAGTCATGCCATTACAGATATTTCATTTCAAGCATTTATTACTGAGGGGTCCTGGTTAATGACTTTGATTGCCTTAGAATTTGGTGTCGTTGCCTTTTCTGAAATCATCGGTCGCGGCATTTCGTTGACTGAAATTTTGTTGGGTGATTTGTTCTCCAATCAATCATCTATGGAAATCATCAGACATGCCGCAACGCTCGACTTGTATCAATTTGAAGACCCTCAATTTTATGACAAACTCGAACGCGCACGCCGCCAAACGACAGGCAGAACAGTGTTGATGACGCAGGTTTTTGAACAAGCACAAGACATTATTACAATTCTGTTTTTAGGTGCAGGTTTATTGTTTTTCAATCCATGGTTGATACTTATATTGGTTTTAGCCGTGATTCCAACCTTATTTGGAGAGATTTATTTCAATCAAAAAGTCTATTCTTTAACCCTTAGTTGGACTCCTGAACGCCGTGAATTGGACTACCTCCGCTACATTGGTGCATCTGACGAGACGGCAAAAGAAATAAAGATGTTTGGCTTGGCAGAGTTCCTTGCGACACGTTTCAAAACCATTTCTGACCGTTATTTTGAAGCTAATAAAATCATAGCGGTTCGTCGAGCGATGACTGGAACGGCTTTGTCACTCGTCGGCACTTTGAGTTATTATGGGGCATATATTTTTATCATTTTGCAAACCGTAGGTGGCATCATATCATTAGGCACGATGACTTTTCTCGCAGGGTCATTCGAGCGTATGCGTAATATGTTGCAAAGCATCATGTTACGCTTCAGTCGTATCGCTGAATCCGCTTTATATTTGCAAGACTATTTTGATTTTTTGAACATTACGCCTATGATGAAAACAGGTGGCGGCTTGCCTGTGCCTAATCCGATTCGTGAAGGATTCGTCTTCGACAACGTGAGTTTTAAGTATTTAAATTCTGAAAAATACGCTGTTAAAAACCTTAGTTTTGAACTAAAAGCAGGTGAAAAACTGGCTTTGGTAGGCGAAAATGGGGCAGGAAAGACAACGATTGTCAAATTATTGGCTCGTTTGTACGAACCTACTGAGGGGTCTATCAAACTTGACAGACATGACTTAAAAGACTATAATCCACAGCAACTACGCGAAGCCGTAGGCGTTATTTTTCAAGACTATATCCGTTTTGCCATGACCGCTTCAGAAAACATTGCAATTGGTAAAATTGAAGATATTGACAAACAAAACCAAATTGTGGACTCCGCCAACAAAAGTTTAGCGGATACAGTTATAGAACCTTTACCTCAAAAATATCAACAAATGCTGGGCAAACGTTTTGCAGGTGGTGTTGATTTGTCGGGTGGACAATGGCAGAAAATCGCCCTCGCTCGTGCCTATATGCGTGACGCACAGCTTTTGATACTCGATGAACCGACGGCTGCCCTCGATGCCCGCGCAGAACATGAAGTCTTTATCCGCTTTGCGGAATTGACAAAAGGTAAATCTGCCGTTTTGATTTCACATCGTTTCTCAACGGTGCGTATGGCTGACCGTATTTTGTTTTTGGAAAACGGACAACGGCTTGAAATGGGAACGCATGAAGAACTCATGTTAAAGGGGGGAAAATATGCGGAGTTGTTTAATTTGCAAGCGAAAGGATATGTGTGATTTTACTCTTATCGACAAAACAAAAGTCCACAACGTCTGAACGTCTGGGCTTTTGTTTTTAAATTCATGATTTATACCTCACCTATCCATGTTTTCCAAACGGCAGGATCACGTTTAGAACTTATAACGGATAAAATGATAACAGATTGACCAACAATGGTGTAGACAATCAAGTAACTGAATTTAAAAACAATGGCGCGACGGATATTAGTAATATGGGTTGGCGCAAGTGAGAATGCTAAGGGATTGCGTTCGATAGATTTCAAAGTGGCTTCAACAGTCATCATAAAGTCAACGCCTAATCCAATGCGTTTTTCTTCATACCGTAAAAAGCCTTCGCGTAAATCTTCTTGCGTTTCGGTTGTGAAAATTAAGTGGTAGCTTATAGTCGGTTTTTATCTTAGAAATTAAAAATTAGGCTGTTTGAAAGTGGCTGAAAATGTTTTTTTTGACTTCATCCCAACTTAAAAGCTGTGTTTCTTTATTTTTAATTAAAGCCAATCGGCGAGCCAATTCTTTTTCAAGTTCAGGAGATATGTCTAATTTTTCATAACGGGGGTCTTCTGCGATGTCATCCCAAACACGTTCAACAGGTACAATTTTCTCTTCAAGTGACAATTGGGCTATTTGCTCTAATATTTTTGTCATGTTATTTTTTTAGTTTTTTATGACGAAGTAACCACAAATTTAATCGAAAAGAAGAAAAATACCTAAAAAATAGAAATCTTTAATTCTAAATTTACGTCGAACAAACGAGACACTAATTTCACTAATTCCACGAATTGACTAATCTCGAAAAGTCAATTCGTGGAATTAGTGAAATTAGTGTCTCAATTTTAAACCAATCACACAACCAGCTTATGAAATTTTTAAAAGTCTCTATTTTCACTTTTCTAACCACCTCTCTTTTTGCCCAATATCAAACGTCACCTAATCCCGTTTCCGCTTCATCGTCAACAGACCGTTTGAAAGCAATGGATGTGCGTAAAAAATTGACAGACAACTCTTTACTCAACGGCGTGACGTATCGCAACATTGGTCCAACAGTTCAAAGTGGACGTGTCGTTGATGTAGATGTCAACCCAAAAGACCCCTCAGTATTTTATGTCGCTTATGCCTCGGGCGGCTTGTGGAAGACAGAATCTAATGGGGCGGATATGACCCCAATCTTTGATAATCAAGCCGTTATGACGGTTGGCGATGTGGCAGTCAATTGGGACAAAAAAATCATTTGGCTCGGCACAGGTGAAAACAATGCCAGCCGTTCCAGTTACGCAGGGGCGGGTATGTACAAATCAAGTGACGATGGCAAGACGTGGCAACACATCGGTTTGGAGGAAACTCAGCATATCGGACGCATTGTGTTGCATCCAACAAATCCTGACATTGTTTGGGTGGCTGCTTTGGGTCATTTGTATTCATCGAACAAAGAACGGGGCGTTTATATGACCAAAGACGGTGGCAAAACGTGGAAACAAACCCTTTTTGTGGACGACAATTCGGGTGCAATAGATATTGTGGTGGACGAAACGAACCCCTCAGTATTGTACGCTGCAACGTGGATGAAAGAACGCCGTGCTTGGAATTTTGAAGAATCTGGCAAAGGTTCGGGCATTTATAAATCAATAGACGGTGGCATGACTTGGAAACTTGTTACAACGGCTGGGGCAGGTTTTCCAACAGGTGCAGAGGCGGGACGCATTGGGTTGGCATTAGCCAAAAAAGGCAACAACACACTTGTCTATGCCGTCATTGACAATCAAGGCTCGAAACCTGCAAAAGCAGATGAACCAAAAGACGATGACCTCAAAAAAGAAGACCTGAAAACAATGTCAAAAGACGCATTTTTGGCATTAAACAAAAAGAAAATCGCTGCTTTTTTGAAAGCTAATGGCTATCCTGAAAAATACAAAGCGGAGGATATCATCGAGCAAATCAAAGCCAATAAAATAACAGTGCAAACGCTATACGATTACGTAGACACGGGTGACGATGGTTTTGCTAATCGCAACGGACTCATTGGTTCAGAGGTTTATCGTTCAGAAGATGGCGGCAAAACTTGGAAAAAGACCCATGATAAGCCTATTCCTGACCTGTTTTTCACGTATGGCTATTACTTTGCACAAATTCGGGTCAATCCTACTAATCCCGATAAGGTCTATGTCTTAGGTTTTCACGCGGTCGGTTCTGATGATGGCGGTAAAACATGGCGTAACCTCGATAAAGACAATGTTCATGCTGACCACCATGCTTTGTGGGTCAATCCAAATCGCAAAGGACACCTTATTAATGGCAATGACGGTGGCATCAACATCACTTACGACGACGGCAAAACATGGTTCAAATGCAATAATCCGCCTGTTGGACAATTTTATCACATTAATGTAGATATGGCAGAACCTTATAATGTGTATGGTGGACTTCAAGACAACGGCGTATGGTTTGGCAGTTCTAAAACAGAGTCGAATATAGATTGGCAAGCAACTGGACACAATGGATATCGCAGCATCATGGGCGGCGACGGTATGCAAACGATGATTGATAGCCGCGACAACACGACCGTTTACACAGGCTATCAGTTTGGGGCGTATGCACGCACCTCTACAAGGCAAGGAACACGCGGTAAATCCATCACACCACGACATGATTTAGGTGAAAAACCCTTACGTTTTAATTGGCAAACACCTATTTTGTTGTCTCTACACAATCAAGATGTCTTATATTTTGGTGCCAATAAACTCTATCGTTCTTTGGACAAAGGCGACAATTGGGAAAAAATAAGTGATGATCTCACCAAAGGTGGTAAAAAAGGCAATGTCCCTTACGGTACTTTAACCACTATACATGAGTCGTCATTTAAGTTCGGGTTACTATATGTCGGTAGCGACGATGGCTTAATTCACGTGACAAAAGATGGTGGCAATACTTGGAAGCGCATTACTGAGGGGTTGCCCTCTGACCTTTGGGTGAGCCGCGTGCAATCGAGTAGCCACGACAAAGCAACCGTTTACGCCGCACTCAATGGTTATCGGTGGGACGATTTCAACGCCTATATATATGTGTCAACAAATTATGGTGATACTTGGACACGTATCGGTACAGATTTACCTGCCGAACCTGTCAATGTTATCAAAGAAGATCCTAAAAATCCGAATATCCTTTATGTTGGCACCGACCATAGCCTGTATGTATCTTTGGACAAAGGCAAAACTTTTCAGAGTATGAACAATGGCTTGCCAAATGTCGCTGTTCACGATGTCGTCGTTCATCCTCGTGATAAAGAGTTGATTGTGGGTACGCATGGTCGCTCATTGTTTATTGCCGACGTGCAACATGTTGAACAATTGGACGACAAAACTTTGGCAAAGGACTTTGTTGTATTTGATTTGAAAAAACAAACCAATCGGGGGTGGGGCATACAACGCAACAAATGGGAAGACATGAAAGCCGTCACTATGACAATTCCTGTTTATGTAAAGACAAGTGGTAATGCCACCGTAACAATTCGCGCGGGAAAGGATTTAATTTTATCAAAATCTACTATTGCACTTAAAAAAGGATTGAATTATGCTGAAATTGATATGAGTTTTGATGCCAAACAAACCACTGCCTATACAACGTGGTTGAACACCGACAAAAAGGATAAAGAAGCCAAAGACATCGAATTGAAAAAAGGGGATGATGACAAATATTACCTTCAAAAAGGCAAATACACCGTCGAAATAGAGAAAGACGGCGTTAAAGTTGAAAAGGAATTATTGATAGAATAAAACACCTGACCTTCCTTAAAAATAATAAAAAATGCTCGAATCTGTTGACGATTCGGGCATTTTTTATGCTCCGAGCGGTCATATTTAGGAGAGGAATACTAAGGGGTCGTATTTTTTTTAAAAAAAATCGCAGAACTAAAACTCTTTTCTTGTTGGTTTCGTTATAAAGTTATAATTTAGCGAATATTCGCTAAATTGCAATAATTTACGTTTTATCAATTTTTCAAAACATTGAAAATCAAACTTTTACAATAAATAATAAATTTCTTTTAATTACAAAAATAAAAAAAATGACTGATACACTTGTCAAAAATGACATGCTCAACGGTGGCGCATTTATAATTCAAGATTCTACGCCCGATGCTACTTTTATTCCAGAAGAACTCAACGAAGAGCAATTGATGGTCAGAACAATGGTTCAAGACTTCATTAAAAACGACATTCAACCCAATCGCGAAGCTCTTGAAAAACAAAAAGAAGGATTAGCGACCAGCCTTCTTGAAAAAATGGGGTCGCTTGGTTTGTTGGGTACACACATGCCTGAAATCTATGGCGGCACAGCGATGGATACCAATACTAACACCATGATTTGTGATGCGCTCGGACCAGCGGGCGGCTTCACGGTGTCCTATGCCGTTCAAACAGGTATTGGCATGTTGCCGATTTTCTACTTCGGTACCGAAGCCCAAAAAGCAGAATATTTGCCACGTACTATTAGTGGTGAACTGAAAGTGGCTTATTGCTTGACCGAGCCTGGCAGTGGTTCAGATGCTTTAGCTGCTAAAACCCGTGCTGACCTTTCAGAAGATGGCAAACATTACATCATCAACGGTCAAAAAATGTGGATTTCCAACGGTGGTTGGGCGGATATGTTCATCGTTTTTGCTAAAATTGAAGGCACTAAGTTTACCACTATTATGGTTGACCGCCATACTGAGGGGGTCACTTTAGGCGCAGAAGAAGACAAATTAGGCATCAAAGGCTCCTCAACACGTCAAATTTATTTTGAAAACGTCAAAGTACCTGTGGGCAATGTCTTAGGAGAAGTTGGAAAAGGTCACTTGATTGCCTTCAATGTCTTGAACGTAGGGCGTTTCAAGTTGGGTGCTTTGTGTTTAGGGGGTGCAAAAGCGGTGACAACCATGGCCGTTCAATATGCCAATGAGCGGCAACAATTCAAGCAATCTATTGCCAATTTCGGTGCTATCAAGTATAAATTGGCTGAAATGGGTATCAAAATCTTTGTGGGCGATTCATCGCAATACCGCATTTCCCATTTGATGCAAGAGCATATTCATAACTCACTTGAAGAAGGTAAAAGTTATGCAGAAGCGACGCTTGAAGCCGCAGAAGAATACTCCATCGAATGTGCTTTGATAAAATTCATCGGTTCAGAAGCCCTTGACTATGTGGTGGACGAAAACGTACAAGTGCATGGGGGCATGGGCTTTTCGGAAGAAGGTCATGCAGCCCGTGCTTACCGCGACAGCCGTATCAACCGCATTTATGAAGGCACAAATGAGATAAATCGCCTTCTTTCAGTTGATATGTTGTTGAAAAAAGCCATGAAAGGTAAACTCGACATCGTTAGTCCAGCTTGGGCAGTCCAAAAAGAATTGGCTTCGATGCCTTCTTTTGGTCGTTCAGAAGGTGAATATGCGGATGAATATGCAGCGTTGAAAGATTTCAAAAAAATCATTCTGATGGTCGCAGGTGGTGCTGCCAAAATGCAAATGGATGGTAAAATCAACCTTGAAAACGAGCAGGAGATTTTGATGAATGTAGCGGATATGTTGGCTGAAACTTTCAACAGTGAATCCACTTTGTTACGTGTTCATAAATTGGCAAACATGAGTAATAGACCCCTCAGTATGGCCGTTTATGAGGCGATTTTGAAAGTTCAATTTGCGGATGCCACAGCACGTATGTCAAAATGGGCAACCGATGCACTTTGCGCTTATGCCGAAGGTGATATGCTTAAAACGTTTTTAATGGGCTTGAAACGCTTTACAAAATATCCGCCAGTAAATGTTAAAGCAGCACGTCGTACTATTGCTGACACTATGATTGCAGCGAATGAATTTTGTTTTTAAATAGTTATTACTTTTTGATTTAAAAATATGATTAATCTACCGAAGGCTACTAGTCACTGCGAGTAGCCTTTTTTTGTAGTGGATAGCGACAGAATGATTAAGAATAACCTTTTTTGTCGTAATTTCGTGGCTATGCTCAATAATGGCAGTTCTTTTATTGAAAAACGATGACTAACGAAAATTATCTCGACCACCTCATACTGAAAGCCTTGCGTGAAGACGACGAAAAGGCGTTCAGCCATTTGTTTGAAAGTCAGTACAATCGGCTTTTTCGCAGTGGCTTGAAATTGGGCGTGGATAGGGAGTTAGTTAAAGAAAGTATTCAAGCCATTTTTAGGGATTTATGGCAATATCGCCACAGCCTCAGCGACATCCAATCTTTTGAAGCCTATTTGAAAACCGCTTTAAAACGCCGCATTTTCAAGGAATTAGGTAAACAACAAAAAACAAAATTTGAAGACGAATCTGCTTTAGCAGAACAAGTCCTTTCCGTTCCTTCTTATGAAGACGTTTTAATAGAACAACAATCACAATACATTGCTAAACAGCAACTTATCGCTGTTTTAGAACAGTTAACGCCTCGCCAAAAAGAAGTGGTGATGCTCAAATATTTCGAAGAATTGACCTATCCTGAAATTGCAGAACGCACTTCGCTGCAAATTGACTCTATTTATAAAATACTACACGAAGCAATTAAAAAATTGAAAGTGATATTGACCTCATAGGGTTGGGGATTGGTAATTGGTTGTTGGTTATTGGGAATTAGTTATTGGTTATTAGGGAAATAATTGCCTAATAACCAATAACTAATTCCCCAATAACCTATATACAAAACTTTTTTTTATTTTTTTGCAAAAAAGCAGGAAGATATTTCGCCTTACTGTCCTCTATACCTATAAACAACGGAAGTCACGCTCAATAGCTTATACGCAGAAGTCTTTTATTGCAAAACCTTTTGTCTTTTTACTTAAATACTTATGGACTTTAAAAATCAATACACCATCTCTGATTTACTCACAAACGAGTCGTTTCTCAATTTTTATTTCAAAAAAAATGAGGACGATATGTTGGATTGGGAAGAATGGGTCGAAGAAGACTCTACGCATGAGCAATTAGCTAAAAACGCTTTCACTTTGCTCGACCGTCTTTCCTTGAAATGGGATGAAGCGGAAATTAAAAAACGGTTTGTCGAGCTCAAACAAAGCTTGACCGATGAATCAGAAACGGAAATTGTGGCGTTGCCAACGCAGCCGCTGCGGGTTTCTTATAGACGCAAATGGGCAGTAGCCGCTTCAATTTTGATAATGGCGGTCTTAGGTATTAGCGTTTACCTTGACAAAAAAGCAAAGAACGATTATGTCTTTGAAAATACTGATCCAAACAAATCAACAATATATCATCTTAAAGACGGGACAACAGTAACTTTGAAAGGTAAAAGCCAACTACAAGTCGCCACCGACTTTAACGAGACGACAAGGACAGTAACACTGAATGGAGAAGCCTTTTTTGAAGTTGCTCACAATGCCGATAAACCTTTTTTAGTATTGACAGGCAATGTGATTACAAAAGTTTTAGGGACGAGTTTTACGGTAAAATCACCGCTTTTGAGTCAAAATACTGAGGGGGGTAAATCGGTAGAAGTTGAGGTGGTAACGGGTAAAGTATCTGTTTACAAAAAAGATATAAATGCTAAAAAAGGTGAGCCTTTGGACAATGGTGTTGTCTTAACACCCAACCAAAAAGTAACGTATCTTAATGAAAATGAACACTTTGTAGTTGGTATTGTTGACAAACCTGTGATTATGAAAGAGGTTGAAAAGAAGCCTGAAATGATACAATTTAAGTTTGAAGAAACACCGCTTTCAGAAGTTATTTCAAAATTAGAAAAAGCTTATGGTATTCAAATAGTATTATCAAATGACAAGATGAATGATTGCCCGATGACGGCAAATTTGACGAAACAACCCCTTTTTGGCAAATTAGATTTGGTTTGTGCCATCTTAAAAGCCAGTTATGAAGTTCAAGGTACACGCATATTAATAACAGGTCGCGGCTGTGAGTAATATGTTGTAATTCCACTTTTTTATATGAAGAAAGAATCGGTTTTGAAAACAGTTGGTTTTCTGAATCCAGCCCTTTTTATGTCCTTATTGTACAAATTATAAATTTAAAATTTTACGTAACTAAAACAAGAATAAGATGAAAAAACAACAACGCAATGCTAAGTATTCTTTAACTTGGCTTATGAAACTCTCTCTATCGCAAGTCCTTTTATCCGTCATTTTCACCACTTTTTGCTTGGCAAGTCCTAAGGCACAGGATATTTTGGATAGAAAAGTGACACTTCACTTAGAAAATGTGGCGTTACGCAACGCTTTAACTCAGCTTGAAAACCAAGCCAATATCCAATTTGGTTATTCGTCAAAAGCCATTAAAGTGCAACGCCGTGTGTCTATCACAGCAACAAACCAACGTTTAGCAGATATTTTGAACGATGTTTTGAAGCCCATGCACATTTCGTACCGCGTTGTCAATGACCAAATCATTTTAACAAATATAGGTGTGTCCGAAACGACCCCCCTCAGTACGGGCAGCATAAACATCAAAGCGACACCTCCACAAACCATCACAGGTATCATCAAAGATGAAAAAGGAGAGGCAATTCCCAGCGTTAATGTCTCTATCAAAGGCACTATAAAAGGTGTTCAAACGGGTTTAGACGGTCGATTTCAAATTGATGCTGAAGTGGGTAATGTGTTGGTTATTAGTTCTGTTGGTTATATGCGTCAAGACATTGTGGTTACAGGTAAAGACCAAATGAACTTAACTATTGTTTTGAAAGAAGACCTATCAACATTAGGTGAAGTCACGGTTGTCGGTTCACGTTTTGCGAAACCACGTACAGACGTTGACCGCCCTGTGCCGATTGATGTCATTACGATTAAAGACATTCAAGCCACAGGTCAAGTGGATTTAGGTCAGTCGCTTCAATACACGGCACCGTCATTCAATGCCGTTAAGTTTGGTATCAACGATGGCGCGCCTTTCGTTGATCCTGCAACACTGAGGGGTCTCGGTCCGGACCAAGTGTTGATGTTGGTCAATAACAAACGCCGCCACAAAGTATCGTTTTTGAGCATCAATGACGGTGTGGGCAAAGGGCAAGCGGGTACAGATATTAACGTAGTGCCAGCCCTTTCTTTGAAACGTGTAGAGGTTTTGCGCGATGGTGCGGCGGCTCAATACGGTTCTGATGCCATTGCAGGTGTTATCAATATGCAACTCAATAATGCGTCAAAAGGCGGCGCAGTGACCGCTTTTTATGGTCAAGGTAACTCAAAACCCAATTTAGATGTTAAAAATGTCATTGCACCAGTCACCATCAAAGACGGTACAACTTATAACCTCTCTGCCAATGTCGGTTTGAAACTCGGCAAAGCAGGTTTTGTGAACGCAACGGGTACTTACTCGCATACGGACGGCTACGACCGTTCGGGTACTTATAAATCAAGTGCAGGTTATTATGTCAAAGACGCTGTGAAAGATGATAGTTTGGTCAAAGCAAATGGTATCAACTTGAATAGAGCGATTCTCGGCGCAGCCGAAAACACAACTTATGGCATTTTCATCAATGCAGGTGCGCCGATTAATACAAAATGGGACTTCTATACTTTTGGTGGTTATACCAAAAAACACGTTGTTACAGGTGTATTTACACGCCCACCGTCTAATGTGAGACGTTCTGTTTTGTCAAAATTCCCGAATGGCTACAACCCGATTGCCCCTGCCGATTTGCATGACTTTTCGCTCACGGCTGGTGTAAAAGGTAAATTGGGCAAAGACTGGAACCTCGATTTGAGTGCAGGACAAGGCTCTAACAAAGTAGATTGGCATGCAGAAAACACCGTCAACCCAAGTTTAGGGGATGCTTCACCTACTTCTTTTTATGTGGGTCAAACTTTTGTTTCTCAAACTTTGGTCAATGCCGACCTTTCTAAATCGTTCAATAAAGACAGCTATCCTAATTTCAGTGTGGCAACAGGTGCAGAGTTCCGTGCCGAAAAATTCAAACAAACGGCAGGCGACCCAGCTTCTTATGAAGCAGGGCCACTCAAAGCAACAAGAGACATTGGTTCAAGCGGACGTGAAGGTTTTAGTAACAAAACAGCGGGAACTTGGAACAGAACCAATATCGGTGTCTATGTTGAAGGCGAAAGCGACCTTAACAAAAGTATTCTCGTTGGTGCGGCTGTTCGGGCTGAAAATTACAGTGACTTCGGTTCAGATATTTCTGCGAAATTCAATACACGTATTAAAATCATTGACCAACTCGCAGTACGCGGTTCAGTCAGTCGTGGCTTTCGTGCGCCTTCGATTACGCAAAGTCATTATAGTAACTACATCAATATTTCTTTTGACAATGCGGGCAATTCTATCACAAACCCTATTATACCTGCTGAATCTGATTTGGCGAAAATATTGGGTGTTGAAGGCTTGAAAAAAGAAACGTCTTTGGATTTTTCGGGCGGTGTGACCTCAAAATTGGGTGAACATTTCACTTTGACAGCCGATTTGTATCGTATTGATGTGAAAGACCGCATTATGTTATCGGGTGGTATCAAAACCTCAACTTATCCTGCATTTGTTTCCGCTGGTTTCCCTCAAACGGCAAATGTCTTTGTCAATGCCATTGATACACGTACAAATGGCTTTGAATTTGTGGCTAACTACAATTCAGCAATCGGTACAGACAGCAAAATTAACTTGAATGCAGCATATTCTTCAATGGTCACGAGCTTATTAGCTAATCGCAAAACAAGTACAGGCGTTGAAGTTGTTGACGCAACGGCAGCACTTTACATCACAGACGGTCAACCGAAAAACAAGTTTATTGCGTCCGCAATTTACGATTACAAACAGTTTGGCATCTTGTTCCGTGCCACTCGTTTTGGCGAAGTTAAAGACCCATTGGCAACTTTGGCAGCGACTGACCCTACTACGGGGTTGCTTTATCAAACATTCGGTGCTAAAACGTTGCTGGATGTATCGTTGACTTATCGCCCAACTAAAACATTAGGTATCACATTGGGAGTCAATAACTTAGCAGATGTTTATCCTGACTTACTTGTTTCTCCCCAAACGTCAAATGAGGTTATTTTCTCTCGTCGGACGAATCAGTTTGGTACACAAGGACGGTTTTGGAATTTGGCTGTGAATTATAATTTTTAAGAACAACTTATCCACCTTTGTCATTGTGAACGGCACATTTGCAATGACAAAGGTGTTCCTCGTAATGATGCGGGAAAATACTGAGGGGGGTATTTAACAGCGTTTCATAGCAGTCCTTCCAAAGGAGTGAGGAGTCATATATAAAGACGGTTATTGAGCAAGCATAAATCCTTAACATCTTTTAAATCCTACAAATCCTAATTCAAAAAATATGGAAAAATTCGATGTAATCGTCGTAGGCAGTGGCAATGCCGCTTTATGTGCAGGTATCTCAGCACTCGAAAATGGCGCAACCGTTTTAATCGTTGAAAAAGCAACAACAGCAGAAATGGGTGGCAACAGTCGTTACACAGCCGGAGCGATGCGTTTTGCCTACAACTCCAATGCGGATTTATTACCGCTTTTGAAAAACCCAAACGATGAGCGCACAGCGATAACAGACTTCGGCAGTTATCCAAAAGAAAAATTCTTAGCCGACCTTTTGCACTTCAACGAAGGGCAACCGATTACAGAATTGCAACAGTTTTTGGTGGACGAAAGCCTACCCGCATTGCAATGGTTGGCAACACACAGTATCAAATTTGACCCCATTTACAGCCGTCAATCGTTTATGAAAGACGGCAAATACATCTTTTGGGGTGGTTTAACTCTCGAAGCAGAAGGCGAAGGAAACGGCTTAATTCAAGATGAATTGAAAGAATATTTAGCTTTGGGCGGCAAAATCTATTACGATTGTCCTGCCGAAGAAATCATTCAGCAAGACGGTAAAATCGTTGGTCTGACGTGCATCAAAGAAGGGCAAAAGGTCGTGTTCAGCACCCCCTCAGTAATTTTGGGTTGTGGTGGCTTTGAAGCGAGTAAAGACTTGCGTATCAAATACTTAGGTGAAAAATGGGCGAATGCCAAAGTACGCGGCACACGCCACAACTTAGGTCATGGCTTAGAAATGGCAACAAAATTAGGGGCAGCTTTGAATGGTCTTTTTGAAGGTTGTCACGCCGTTCCGATGGATAAAAACATGCCCGAATACGGCAATTTGGATATTCCCCATATCGAGCGCAAGCATTACCGTAAAATCAGTTACCTATTTGGTATCATGCTCAATGCCAACGGTGAACGTTTTGTGGACGAAGGGGCTGATTTTAGGAATTACACCTACGCACAGTTTGGCAAAGCCGTTTTGATGCAACCCCATCAGTTTGCATGGCAGATTTTTGATTCAAAAGTTTGGCACTTGCTGTATGGCGAATACAAAACGCACGATGCCAGCTATGTTGAAGCCGATACCATAGAAGAATTGGTATTAAAATTAGAAGGCGTTGACAAAGAGCAGGCTTTGAAAACGATAACGGAATATAACGCCGCCGTCAATCAACACAAACCTTTTGACCCAACCATAAAAGATGGTCGAAATACTGAGGGGTTGGTTTTACCAAAATCCAATTGGGCAAATGTGATTGATACGCCACCGTTCCGCGCCTATCCCGTTACAGGTGGCATCACATTCACTTACGGCGGTGTGAAAGTCAATAAAAAAGGAGAAGTGTTGAATACTGAGGGGTCGCCGATTGCAGGACTCTTTGCCTGTGGTGAAATGGTGGGCGGCGTGTTCTTTCATGGCTATCCAGGCGGTTCGGGCTTGACTTCGGGAACTGTTTTTGGTCGGTATGCGGGAGAAGCGGCGGCAAAGTTTATATCAAAATACTCCATCTGAAGATGTAGGCAAATAATACAAGTGAAAATGTTCATACAGGTTTCCATTGCCTACATCTTCAGATGGAGGATTAGATAATCTATAAAACCAACAACAATGTATCAAAAAAGACATTCGTTAAAAGCAGTATGGCTGGTTTTCATCGTCGCTACTTTATCAATAAGTATAGCTTGTAAAACAAGTCAACAAAACGGCGTTTATACTGAGGGGATCAAAAAAAGCCTCTTTGACGATGGCATTGCGTGTACTTATATGCGTGGTGGTACCTCAAAAGGACCTTTTTTTGATATGCGCGACTTGCCTTCTAACATTGACGAGCGCAACAAATTCCTCTTAAAAGTCATGGGTTCACCCGATGCCAAACAAATTGATGGTCTGGGCGGTACGGTGACGGTGACAAGTAAAGTCGTTATGGCACAACCTTCAAAGCGCAAAGGCATTGACGTGGACTATCTTTTTGCACAAATTGATATTGAAAATCCTGTTGTTGACACCACGCCACCTTGTGGCAATATGATGGCAGGAGTCGGTCCTTTCGCCATCGAGAAAGGGTGGGTGAAAATTACGAAACCTGAAACAAAAGTGATGATATACAATATCAACACAAATTCTATTATCGAAGAAATCGTACAAACGCCCAACGGAAAGGTCGAATACAACGGCAATATGCACATTGACGGCGTACCTGGCACTGCTGCCCCTGTGGCGATGTACTTATTTGACCAAGTAGGCGGCAAAACGGGTAAGCTGATGCCAACGGGCAAAATCAAAGAGCAAATACAAGGCATAGATGTCACGTTGTTAGACGCAGGTTCAACAATGGTTTTGATGAAAGCGAGTGACTTAGGCATGGACGGTACTGAGGGGGAGGATTTTTTCAAAAAAAATATCACTCTAATGGAAAAAGTTGAAAAAATCCGCCTTGAAGCAGGCGAACGTATGGGTTTGGGCGATGTCAGAGAAAGCGTTTTGCCCAAAGTTGCTATCTTGTCGAAGCCGCGTAAAGAAGGTACAAATATTACCTCTCGTTACTTGACACCACATACTTTGCACCCTTCTCATGCCGTCACAGGCGCTATTTGCATCGGCACTGCCTTGAAAATCAAAGGTTCTGTCGCTAATGAAGTAGGCATAACAAATGAAAAAGATAGAGAAATAGTCGTCATCGAACACCCGTCGGGTGTTATTGAAGTCAGCATTGAAATAGAGAAAAAAGGCGATGCGATTAATGTTAAAAAAGTAGGTACTGTGCGGACAGTTCGCAAAATTATGGAAGGGCAGGTATTCCGTTAAAAAAAGTGTTTAGGAGATATGGTTTTTTGTTTTTGAAAAACCTAATGCTAAAATGATAAGCAAAACGCATGAAAAAACAATTCCTTACTGAGGGGGTCAAGTGCATGATAATCAGCACGTTGTGTTTCACAGCGATGCAATCCTTAATAAAATATTTACCTGTTGGGCGCATTCCGACCATCGAGCAGACATTTTTTCGCTCCATCGTAACGGCTGTTTTTTGTTTAGCTTTTATGTTCAAAAACCATATCACTTTCAAGATTAAAAACCTGAAATTGATATTGGTCAGAAGTGTTGTTGGCACGATTTCGATGTTTTCTTTTTTCTACATATTACCACGTATGCCCTTAGGTACATCGGTGACTATCAAGTATTTATCTCCTGTTTTCACTGCCTTGTTTGCAGGTGCGATGTTGAATGAAAAAATAAAAACAAAGCAATGGTTTTATATCGTTCTGGCATTTGTTGGCGTCTTATTGCTCAAAGGTTTCGATAGCCGTGTGGCGACTATCGATTTATTCATTGGACTTATTTCAGCTGTTACAGGTGGCTTATTGTACATTATTTTGCGGCAAATTGGTGACGATGACCACCCTTTTGTGGTCGTTTTTTACTTTATGATTATTGCCAGTTTACTTTCAGCAGTTGGCATGATACCATATTGGGTTACGCCTAATTTTGAAGATAGTTTGGTTTTCTTAGGCGTTGGCTTTTTCGGTTTTGTCGCTCAAATCTATATGACCAAAGCCTTTCAACAACAAGACGATGCCAATTATTTGGCGCAATTCAAGTATTTAGAAGCCGCTTTTGCCATCATCACAGGCTTTTTATGGTTTGGCGAAAGCTATACCTATCTAAGTTTTTTGGGCATTATTTTAATATTCGTTAGCCTCATTTTAAATATAAGATTAAAAACCAAACAAAGAATAAAAGGCATTGAAACAGTAGTCAATAGATGAATAATTAATGGATAATAATTATCCACGTGCATACTGTAAACCATTCCTTATCCATTATCAACTATTCCTTATCCATTATTATCAACTTTACACAAGATGAAAAAACGTTTTCTCGTAGTTGGCATATTTGTCATATTTGCCATTATCACCTATTTAGATAGAAATTCGATTTCCGCTATTGGCAGCTCTATAACAGGTGAATTGGGCTTAAATGACAGACAATGGGGCTTGATTTTAGCCTCTTTTTCTTTAGCTTATGGCTTATTTGAAATACCCACTGGGATGATGGTGGACAAATATGGACCTAAAATCACGCTCATACGCATTGTTATTTGGTGGTCATTTTTCACTATACTGACGGGTTTTGCGTCTGGATTTTATTTTCTTTTAATTACCCGATTTCTATTTGGTGCAGGGGAAGCAGGTGCATTCCCAACCGTTTCTGTTGCCATAGCCCGTTGGTTTCCAGCCGAAGAACGAGGGCGGGCGCAATCCATTGTTTGGATGGGTACACGTTTGGGTGGTGCATTAGCCCCTATTTTATCCATTGTTCTAGCGGAAATGTATGGTTGGCGTACAGTTTTCTATATTTTTGGTAGTCTTGGTGTTGTTTGGGCAGCCTTTTGGTGGTATTGGTTCAAGGACGAACCTCGCAACATGAAAGGCATAACGGCTGCCGAAGTAGAAAAAATCGAAGGCGGACGGACGATAAAATTACTGACGCATACATTATTGCCATGGAAAACTATTTTTGGCAACAGCAATATGTGGGCATTGATGGGGATGTACCATTTTTTACTTTATGGCGCATATTTTTATATGTCTTGGATGCCAAAATATCTTGAAATTGGTAGAAATATTCCGAAAGCACAACTTGGTTTCATGGTTTCTTTACCGTTTATTATGGGGATTGCAGGCTGTTTTTTAGGCGGATTTGTGTCCGATTTTTTAACGCTAAAAATCGGTTTAAAATTGGGCAGACGTTATGTAGGCATGTTTGGCTTAATCATGGCAGGTTTATGTATGATTATGGGTTCTTTTATTGAGAATATTAATATTGCTATCATTTTCCTCTCTTTAGGATTAGCTTTCAAAGATTTTACGCTCCCTGTTTCATGGGCAGTGGCAACGGATATTGGTGGTAAAAATGCAGGAACAGTGTCTGGAACAATGGGTTTGGCGGGGCAATTAGGCTCTGCAATCATGGCTTCTGCATTTGGCTATATTTTGCACAGTACGGGCAGTTATGAAATTCCTGTGCGCATCATTGGTTGCCTCGTTATCGTTGGTGGTTTGTTGTGGTTAAAAATTGACGCGAGTAAACCGATTGCCATTGATTAACGTGTCGTAAGAAAGCTACTCTTTTATCATAAATAATACTCAGTGTTGAAAATTATTATTTCTTGGTTGATTACTGAGGGGTTGTCATTATTTAAAAAATGCCCCTCTCAGTATCCAAGCCTTTTAGAAGCGTTTTAAATCCAATCCTCTCTTTTCCTTTCCACACTCCCTGTCTCTTGGGCGAAGGTTTATATCTTAATCTTATTTTCAAAAATTATTGAAAATACTTTCAATTAATTTTGAAAATTAAAAAAACAAGTATAAATTTGTATTATCAATTCACCGTTAAACATCTGAATCATGGATACGAAATACCGCTTTTTGTTATTTGACTATTGGATTCAAACCATTCTTGGAGTCGCTATTTTGGCTTGTTGTGTCACCGTTTATGGCATTTATTTTGGTGTTTTGGGTTTAATCCCATTCGGTGCAGTTCAAGTTTTAAGTGGTATGATATTCACTATGCTCTATCGGGATAAAAAAAGATTATTCTATCTTTTGAGCATTGTTGTATTCTTTTTACTATGGTATTGTTCTTATGCAATGAGTTATGACAGCTATTCAGAATTTATAGAGGTTTTCAATGCCATTTTATGTATTATTCCGCCCACTTTAGGGGTGTGGTATTATCGTCTCACTCGCTCTGACTATAAGGCTTTGAAAAAACAACATGAAGAAGTAGGTTATAAGGACGAAGAGATTTTAGACGCTTGAATATTATTTAAACAATTAAATATCAAACAGTTATGCGCACAGCAATCAAGTTTTGGCTTTTTGATTTAATACAAAACATCGTTTTCAATTTTCTCACTTGGCGTGAAAAAATGAAAAAACATTTCAACAAACACCCACGCTCGTTTTGGGACTTATAAATTAATGGTGAATGGTAAATATTTTAATAGTGAATCATTCACCATTAACATATTCATCATTCACCATTAATTTACTTTTTCTTTGACGCTTTTTTAGGCTTTACCGCTTCCGCTTTTACGCACTTGAAAACCTGCACAGCCAAAGGCGCAAGGGTGATACTTAAATATTGTTCTTGCCCATGTTTTTCCTCTGTTATAGTCTGCAAATCGCCTTCGTTTAAGACATTTGTACCACCATAAACCGTTGCATCGGTATTCAAGATTTCCTGCCATTTACCTGCTTTCGGAACGCCGAGTTCATAGCTATTCAATACACCTGGCGTCATATTGCACACAACGAGTAAGTCGTAAGCATCATTATGACCTTTGCGGAGGTAAGAAATGACAGAGTTATTGGTATCATCGTAAGAAACCCACTGAAAACCATCCCATTCAAAACCTCTTTCATAAATAGCGGGTTCGTTTTTATTCAAGGCATTTAAGTCTTTTACCAATGTTTGAATGCCTTTGTGCATCGGCGAATCAAGTACCCACCAATCCAATTGACCTTCAAAAGCCCATTCGCCGCCTTGCCCAAATTCAGCACCCATAAATAACAAACGTGTGCCTGGGTGTGTGAACATATAGCCGTACATCAAACGCAAATTCGCAAATTTCTGCCACTCATCGCCTGGCATACGGGTCAACAATGAGCCTTTGCCATAAACAACTTCGTCATGACTGAGGGGGAGCATAAAGTTCTCCGTAAAACCATAGACGATGCTAAAAGTGATTTCGTTTTGATGCCATTTGCGATAAATCGGTTCACGTTTGAAGTAATTCAAAGTATCGTGCATCCAACCCATCATCCATTTTTGGCTAAAACCTAAGCCACCCATAAATGTCGGACGACTGACGCCCGAGAAAGCGGTTGACTCCTCTGCAATCGTTACAGCGGCTGGATAATTCGCAAAAACGGTTTCGTTGAATTCTTTCAAAAAATCAATCGCTTCTAAGTTTTCACGTCCACCAAAATGGTTCGGAATCCATTCTCCTTCATTACGACTGTAATCGAGGTACAACATCGAAGCAACGGCATCCACACGCAAGCCGTCGGCATGAAATTTTTCCATCCAAAACAAAGCACTTGAAATCAAAAAGCAACGCACTTCATTTCTATTATAATTATAAATCGCTGATTTCCAATCGGGATGATAACCCAAACGTGGGTCTGCGTGTTCATATAGGTGCGTACCGTCGAAGTCATAAATGCCATGTGCATCCATTGGGAAGTGACTGGGCACCCAGTCCAAAATAACCCCAACACCCGCTTTGTGGAAAGCTTCAACCAAAAACATAAAATCTTGTGGTGTACCAAAACGGCTCGACGGTGCGAAATAACCCAGCGTTTGATAACCCCAAGAAGGCTCATACGGATGCTCCATAATCGGCATAAACTCGATGTGCGTAAAGCCCATTTCGGCAATATAAGGCACCAGTTCTTCAGCCATTTCACGATAAGTCAATGAACGATTGCCTTCAAACCCCTTGCGTTTCCAAGAACCTGCATGGATTTCATAGACTGTCATGGGTTGCGGTTTGCCGATTTTTTCTAATTGTTTAGCACGCCATTCGGCATCGTCCCATTCGTAATCTAAATCCCAAACAATGCTGGCTGTACGGGGTGGGGTTTCCCATAGAAAAGCATAAGGGTCTGTTTTTTCTAACAAACGTCCATCTGATGCCCATATACAATACTTATAGGTGTCGCCTTTTTTAGCTTGAGGGATAAAAACTTCCCAAATACCCGAACCATCCCAACGAGGATTCGCAATGTTTGACGTTTTACTCCAATAATTGAAGTTGCCAACGACACTGACTTGCTTGGCATTAGGTGCCCAAACGGCAAAAACGACCCCCTCAGTACCTTCGTCATCTTTGACGATATGTGAGCCGAGTTTCTCATAAGCGCGGAAAAATTTACCCGATTTGAAGAGGCTAATGTCAAAATCTGTAAAAAGACTGAATGATTTCATAAGCGTTGGTTGCCGTTATTAAGTTTACATTCTTGTTGATAATAATTGATTATGACAAAAGTAGAAAATTTTATGCGTGATAATAACAGGATACGTTTTTTTTAAAAATTAAAAATTAAAATTAAAAAAAACACGTCCTATCTGCTAACTTTGCGCCCTAATTAGACATCACCAGTTAATTAGGACAATATGATTGAATCTCCTTCTCGTACCGCAGCCGTTTTGATGCTTGCAGATGGTACTGTTTGGCACGGCAAAGCCGCTGGAAAAATTGGTACCACCACAGGCGAAATCTGCTTCAATACAGGCATGACAGGCTACCAAGAAATCTTTACTGACCCTTCTTATTACGGTCAAATCCTCGTCACCACCAACGTTCACATCGGTAATTATGGGACTAAAAAATCGGATGTTGAATCTGATGATATGAAAATCGCAGGTTTGATTTGCAAAACGTTTAATGTCAAATACTCTCGTTCACAAGCCGATACAGATATCCAATCCTACTTCAATAATGAAGGCATGGTGGGTATTTCAGACGTGGATACACGCCAAATTGTCCGTCATATACGCGATAAAGGCGCCATGAATGCCATTATTTCAAGCGAAATTACGGATTTAGAGGAATTGAAAACACGCCTTGACGCTGTGCCAAGTATGGATGGCTTAGAACTCTCATCAGCTGTGACGACTTCTGAACCCTATTTCATCGGTGACGAAAAAACAGCTAAATTCCGTGTCGCTGCCCTCGATTTTGGTATCAAAAAAGCCATTTTGAACAATTTTGTAAAGCGCGGATGTTATGTTAAAGTATTTCCTGCCAAAACCTTTTTTGATGACATCGCTGCTTGGAATCCCGATGGCTATTTTTTGTCAAATGGTCCTGGCGACCCTGGTGCAATGGACTATGCCATCAAAACAGTCAAGGAAATTTTGAAAACGGATAAGCCCACTTTTGGTATCTGCTTAGGTCATCAGCTCCTTGCCCTTGCTCTCGATGTGCCAACTTACAAAATGCACAATGGACATCGCGGCATCAATCACCCTGTTTTGAACGTGGTTACAGGACGTTGCGAAGTCACAAGCCAGAATCATGGTTTTGGCGTTGACCCCTCAGTAATTCGTTCAAAATCAGATACAATTGACATCACACACATCAATTTGAACGATGATACGATTGAAGGCATTAAGGTAAAAGGAAAGCCTGTTTTTTCGGTTCAATATCATCCTGAGGCTTCTCCCGGTCCACATGATGCAGAGTATTTGTTTGATGAATTTGTAGGTTTGATGAATTAAAAGCACATCTCTAAAATATCTAAAAGCACATAATTCATTTATTATCAATGAATTATGTGTTTTTTTTGATAATTATTTACACCTTTTTAAAATTCACATTTATGCAATATTTAAATTGGCTCGTTATCATCGGCACAGGCATTATTCCTCTTATTACGGGCTTTGTGTGGTATAATCCAAAAGTATTCGGTACAGCTTGGATGAAAGCAAGCGGTATGACTGAAGAAAAAGCACAAAGCGCGAATATGCCTGTCATTTTCGGTTTGACGCTGGTGTTTGGTGTGCTGTTGGCATCTATCATGCCTTCAATAGTCATTCACCAAACACATTATTATTCTATATTCATGAATGACCCAGGCATGATGGATGCTAATTCCGAGATAAGTAAGTCCACACAAGCTTTTATGGACGTGAATGGCTCTAATTTCCGTACATTTAAACACGGTACTCTTCATGGTTCATTGGCGGCTTTGTTTTTTGCCATGCCCGTTATTGGCATTTTAGCTTTGTTTGAAGGCAAAGGACGTAACTATATCCTCATACATACAGGTTATTGGGTTCTGACCTTGGCTTTGATGGGCGGTTTGGTTTGTGCTTTTGCATAGAAAGGATTCTGTTTTTCTCCTAAAATATGAGACATCCCGAATTTTACCACAGTCTAAATTGGTTACTGAAGCCTCATAAATCCGTTAGGATTTACACGTTTGTAGTAGATTAAAATGAGCGAACAATTTTTACGAATCCGTTAGGATTCGCACTATTTAGCCTTACAAACGTGTGAATCCTAACGGATTCCTGAAACATGTAGGATTTTATTGACATCTACAAACGTGCTAATCCTAACGGATTTATGAGTTTTGGGCAAAAAATAATCCCGAATTTTATAACAACAAAATTCGGGATATCTCATGTTTTAGGAGAAAATACTGAGGGGGTCAAAACTCTGCTAAACCGATAGAAAGATAATTTTTCAAAGGGATGTCCGACAATTTACCCGTCAAATCCAACCATTTTATATACTTCTGATAAGCCGCATGTTCAAGAGAAATAAGCTGAGCTTGCCGTTTCAAAACGAGTTCTTTCATGCGCAATAAGACGATAGGCGGACTACCTTGTATTGCCGCATAGTGGTCGAGGGCGTAAAGGGTTTGGCTTTCGTTGACTTGGTTTTCAATGAAATCATATTCTTTAAATATCAAGTCTAAGTCTTGTTGGAGATTAAAAATCTGCAAATCGAGGCTGGTTTGTAGGTTTTTTAACTTACTTTCTTCTTCCAACCGTTTGAAAGCGATGTTATTCAACTCTATTTTTGAAGAGCTCCTATAAGGTATTGCAAAACCCACACCCACCGACCATTCTCTGATTAAAGCGTCTTTATTACGTGCGCTGTTTCGAATTTGGGCGTAATCAATAATCTTTTTAGACTGCGATTTTTCAAGGTTATATTCAGATTGCACAACGCCAATAGCGGCTTGTTGATAGGACAAAACGGGATTTTTTTCAGCCGTTGTAGGTAATTCGGAGACCAAAAGGCGGATTTTACTGAGGGGTATCCAATCGGTTGTATCAATTTGTAAACTATCAGAAGTATTAAAAGTACGCTTCAAAAACTGGTTGATATTGCGAATCGCTCCTTCTGATTGTAGCCTTTTTTGTTGGAACTCAAATGCCGCTTCTTCGGCTTTAATGAGGTCTTCTATGTCAAAATTTGTAGAAAATTTAGCCATTTTTTGCAAAACATCGCGCTTATCTGCAAAAACGTCGAACATTTGGCGATACATTTTGAGTGCCGTTTGTTGATAGCGATACTCGACGAGTAGGGCATAGCGGTCATACAAAATATCTTTTAGTAACACGGTGCGCTCGGCTTGTTCTTTTAGCAAATTGGCTTCTTTTTGTTGTTTCAAACTGCGCATCTCTTCCCAACCATTGAACGAAGTACGAACACGGTACTCTTGCCGTCGCCAATCAAAACGGTCCGTTTCTGTTTGAAAATCAATCTTTTCTAAAAAAGGTAATTGATAGGCTTGTGCATTCAACACACTCATTTTGCGCTCTTGCAAAGCAATAGATGTGTGCGTTTTGGCTGTCGCTAAAATACTGCTGCTTGAGAGAGTGTTTTGAGCTACTACGGTTCGAATGAAAACGGTAGTAATCAAAATGATAAAACTATATTTTTGAAAATTAAGAAACATAAGCGTATGATATTCAATAGTTTCGGATGATATAGTCGTCAATTTTTTAAAAGTTCCACGACTATAAATGCCCTAATTAGGTTGCCCTTCTTTCGATTTTGTCATCAAAGAAGTCAACATTTGTATGAAACCTTTTGGGTTGTTCAATAAATTCAAAACAACCGTTTCGCTTTGTAAAAAATGGTTGTTGGAAGGAATTTGAATCAATACTTCACGTCCATAGGTTTTCATTTCAGGAATTTTACGCAGCCTTTCGGGTATTTCTACGATGCGATGACCTAAACCAATGACTTTGCCACGGCATTTTTCTTCAATATGCAAACTCGAAAAAATGTCTAATGAATCGCCAACATTTACTTGTAGCACTAAACTTTCATGCACATAACCGACAACCATATTTGGCGATTTTTCATAAAAAGAAATCAGGGTTGTAAAGGACGAAATGTTCTCACCTTCCTTGCAATGTATCGTGCCTACAAGGCCATCAGAAGGTGCATAAATCGCCAAACGTTTTTGTTCCTTGACAATAAAATCACGTTGCGTTTTAAGGCGATTGATTTCAACTTGCATCGGGTTTTGTCCACGTAATTCACTTTCAAGGTGAGTGATTTCAATATCCAAAGGTTGAACAACAAGACGCAATCCCTCTTTTAAAGCATTGATTTTTAATTGATTAGGATTGTTAAGCATAGAAGCCGATTCCGAGACTTTAACACTTTTTATATCTTTTACCAGCATTTGATTAAGCGATATTTCGGCTTCAACGGCTTGGATTCGGCTTTGAATATCGGCAACTTTTTCAGTCCGTTGTGCTTTCAGTCTGTTGATATTGGATTGCAATTCGGCGCGGCTGATATGCGTTTTGGCTTCTAATTCAGAGATATTGTGCGCCACATCGCTGAGTCTTAAATCTAATTCTACGCGGGTCACTTCTAAGAGTAAATCCCCTTTTTTGACCGCTTGACCAGGTGTTACGGCAATGCGATTGACCATTAGCGGATGCTCCAAATTGATTTGCATTTCTTTGTTTTCGGCAAAACCAAAAAATGTTTCAGCTTGATGATTGAAATTCAAACTGAGTTTATAAATGCCATAAACAAGGGCTGGGAGTATAAACCAATACAGGATATTGAATCTTTTTATCATGAGTTTATTGGACTTTCGTAGGTGTCAGTAAAAGAAAGGCGTACCTCTTTGATGTCTTGTAATTTTCTTAAAGCCTCTGCCAAAGCGATGCCTTGCATTTCATCTTTCAATCTCAGAAGGTATTCATATTCAATGCCTTGTCGTTTTTCATTATCAAAAAAAATGCGGTATCCTTTGAGCGAAAAGGTACGTGAATACTGTTTCACTAAGGCTTGAATCGCCGCCAAATCGTTTGACCCCTCAGTAATATCGAAGCGCAACGTGCCTATTAAACTCTGCTTTTGGCTAAAAGGTGTCAAACGCAACAAAAAAACAACGATACAAAAAAGTAAAGTTCCAATCATGCCATTCACAAAACTATGCACACCACACGATATACCGACCGCCATCGTTGCAAACACAAAAGCCACATCGCGCGGGTTGCTGATACGCGAGCGAAAACGAATAATGGCTAATGCGCCAAAAATGCCGAAACTGCGCGCCAAACTGTCGCCGATAGACTGCATAATCGTTGTTGTAACAATGGCAAACAACAAAAGTGACTGAATGTAATGGTCCGGTCGAGCCACTTCTCGAGACGTTTTTTCATAGGTGAAGACCAATAAAAGCGATAAACCCAACGACATAAGCGATGCAAAACCGATGAGTGCTAACGAAGTCGTTTGTGCTGAATTAGAAAGGTTAGACAAGTCGAACATACATTTTTAAATATTTGATTCTTTTAGATGTTAAGTGCAAAGACGATAAGACTATGTTATGGTGTACTTGCTGGAAACGGTATTCCCTATTATTAGGTTGCGTGTAAAATTAATATAAAATTAAGGTAGTTTATGGTAAAATATTGAAAGTATCAGTTTAGGCAAAAAAATAGGATTTTAAGACTTCAAAAGGTCTTAAAATCCTATAAGTAGAAGGAACAGAAATAAACGGGAAATCGATTTCGTGTAGAAATTGATAATCAACGTTTTACGCTATTCCTGGTTCATCATTTATCATTCATCATTACTAATCTATAAAATCGCCTATTATCGTTGAAGAACGATTTTTTTCACGGTATTTTTCCCAATTTTCACGAAATAAAAACCATTCGGCAAATTGGACAAATCTAATGTATAATGTTGTGTGTCAATACCTTTTACGGCGGTTATCAACTGTCCCATACTGTTCAAAACGGATAAATTACTGAGGGGGTCGCCATCAGTCGAAATGGTCAAATCACCTGTTGTTGGATTGGGCGCGAGGGTGATTTTTCCGATATTTTCGACATCGTTTGTGGCGTTGGCGGATTCATTGTTTTTGCCATAAGTTGAACCTCTGATAACAAAATTGCCTGTACCGTTTGGAATACGGGCATAACCTCTGTCATCAACTTGTTGTCCAAAAGTCACGTTATCCAATAAGTGACCTGTTGTATTGAGCAAAGCGACATATTCACCGCTTTTTGAGAGCTTGAAATTGGCGTGGTACTTACCTGCCGAGTTCTGGCTGCTGTCTTCATCCGCCCAAACAATCAAATAACCACCTGCGGGAATCGTCGTATTGGCAGGAAAAGTCCATTTTGTCAAGTTTGCAGCGTCATCTGTGATATAATAGCCACCGATATTGACGGCTTGTGTTCCTTTATTATAGAGTTCAACCCAATCATCGTATTGGTTAAATTCGTCTTTGACAGTCACTGTATTTGATGCCATTAATTCGTTGATAACAATATCTCCGACAATAATATTTGCATTGATGCGGTAGTATTCATGCTCGGCACGTTCAGGTGAAAAAATACCTGCATTGGCATTTTCAGCCCAGATGTAGTATTCGATGGACGCATTGACAAGTTTGAAACCGATGCCAAAAACACCATCATTGGCTGCACCGTCTTTGTGCAAACCATCGTCGAACATCACCACCCGTTTGAAATAGTCGGTATTTTTCAAGCGATAACCTATCAAAACGCCATTCGTTGTATGCCCCGTCACCTTTGCAGTCACCCAAACCGAATCGTTGAGTCGCACATTAGGCGTTGAGGTGATATTAGAAATGACGGGCGGCGTAGCTTTCATCACTGCCAACGTATCGAGGTATTTGATTTTATTTTCAACAAGACTAACAATGCCTGGTGTGCCGCCGCCACCGGGACCGCCGCCACCTACACTTGCATAATAAAAATTGGTTTTAAACAGCGCATAAGTGCTCAAATTATTAGGATCGCCTTGAACGGCTGCGTCAATAATAGTCCGCATCGCTTCGCCACGGGTGCGGTATTTGCCTGATTTGAAGGCTTCATTATTCATCGTTCTCATATGTGCGATGTACATTTTGCGAAAACGGTCATTGGCTAATAATTTAGAAATCAATGGTTTAGCTGCATTTGTTTCATGTGTAAAAGGGGATAGTTTAGCCATACTTAAACTGTCAGAACTGCCACCTACTCCTGTTCCACCTGGGAAACCGCCAAAAGACATATTTAAATCCCAAATAATAGGGCTAAAACGCAAATTATCATCGCGCCAGAGGTAATAATTTTGGGTAAAACTGCCTGTGTAACTGTCTAAATTGACGAAAAGAATATTGAAA
This sequence comes from Saprospiraceae bacterium, assembly GCA_031411275.1. Lineage (GTDB taxonomy): Bacteria > Bacteroidota > Bacteroidia > Chitinophagales > Saprospiraceae > JAAFJT01. The sequence goes on from JANOAU010000193.1 coordinate 41,106, forward strand.
GCCAACATCCACAGGGTGTGGTCAACGTCTAATATTTTCTCTACTTCGGTTGTTTTATTGTTCAAAGTATCAGCTAAATGGATGAGCTGTTTCCAACCATAATTAGAATAAACCTCATACGATTTATAGTACAAACTCGAATCCACACCCAGATAAGCCAAAGTTGATGCCCCACCGCTGCCACCCATAAGCGTAGGAGGCGTACCTTTTACAAATATGTTGCCGTCAGATGATGGAAATTTCTTTTTACAAAATGACTTTGTAATGGCTTCCGTATTGGTATAAAGTCCAATAAGAACATCATTCACCCATACTTTGGCATAGTTGGCGCGGGGTAAATTTGTATAAGGCTGCATCAATTCATAACTCAAAGCCTCGCGCACACAGGAAGGGTCAGAAAAAATATTAGACAATTTAATATCTTTATAGCCTTGATAATCTTGGTCTTTTACATTATCTAATTCAATATGCCACGGGTTTTTGATCCGCGTTGCGCTGAAACTCGAATTGCCTTTGTATTTTACACCCACCGAATCGAAGGTTGTACCATTGATAACTACTTTTTGGCAAACGGTATAAGGTTCTGCCGTAGATGCGGCCGCCGTAACAAGCAGGCTGTTCCAGTTAGACTGTGTGAAATAGATTTTTATCTCTTGAATTTTAGTAATGTCATAGAAGTCCTGTCCAAAAAGGGACGACATACTGAGGGGTAGTAAAAATGCGCCTAAAAGGATTTTTTTGATAAATAAAAGGTTTTTCATCTTTAGATAATATTGGATGTTAGAAAATTATGACTAATTTAAAGTTTGACACTTTTCTGAAAAAAAACTTGCGGTTGATTTATCGAAGCCAACTGATGCGGTGATTCGCAATCACCTCTGTACTGTCGTTATTTATGCACATATAATTTCAAAGTAAGTATGTAGACAAAATTATTTAGGACTATTACCCTGATACTTAGCCGCCGCAAACCATGTAAATATACCAAAGCCATTTGTAATATTTGTCGTTGGTAAAAGGGATTCCATAAAAATAGATTTTTTTTGATTTTGTTGACCTCTAACACGTTCAACTAAACGGCTGCGTTGCGTTTTTGTACTCCAAAAAAAGAATGTTGCGACCGATAGGGGAAATGTTGTGACCAATTGTCTTATTCATGAGCATCCTTTTATCCGAAATATGACGCTTTTCATACCGTTAAAAAAGGGTTTCATCGAATAACAGGTACTATATATTGCAAAGTACCGTCCCATGGACATATCTTTGCATCATATTCATAGGAAGAAAACAATTTCTATTATAAATCTAAAATCTACGCATCATGAAAAGCGACGAATTGAACAACCCAATCATCATCATTCTCCAAATTGTAAAATACCTTTTCGGCGCATAAAAACGCCTATTTTATCTGACAAATAAGGCTGTTTATCACTTTTATAATGCTATTAGTCTATGACGCATAGGATTAAGTGTAACACGTTTGTCTTTTCTGAGGTCTTAAATCTGACTTTATGTCCTTACATTTTTATTAAAATCACCTAATTGTTTAATCATTATTTTAAAAAAACGGTAAAGTAAAGAGTGAAATTTATCATTTATCATTCATACTTCATCATTAAAAAAATTTACTTCACCACGAAATCAACAACTTTTGTCATGAAAAAGCTATTTGCACTCTCTATTGCCCTCACTTTTGCCACTTTAAGTTTTGCACAAACAGGAAAAATCAACGGTCGCGTTGTCGCTGCCGACGGTAAAGCGATGGAATTTGTCACCGTCACTTTGCACAACGCCAAAGACTCGTCGCTTGTAAAAGGTGAAATCACTGATGCCACAGGCAGATACGAATTTGGTACTTTGAAAAACGGTCAATTCATCGTTGCCGCACAACAAGTGGGCTTGAAAAAAGCCTTCAGTACCCCCCTCAGTATTTCAGACAATTCATTGACTGTCAACGACTTGAAATTGGTCGAAAGCAATGTCAATTTAAACGCTGTGACCATTACGGCTCAAAAACCTTTTATCGAACATCAGATAGATAAGACGGTTGTGAATGTTGAAAACAGCAGCGTCGCCGCAGGCTCAACGGCTTTGGAAGTTTTGGAAAAAGCGCCAGGCGTTATCGTTGACAACGACGGTAAAATCACGTTGCGCGGCAAGGACAACGTGCGGATTATGGTGGATGGCAAGCCTTCGCAGTTGTCGCAAGACCAATTGGCTAATTTGTTGCGCAATACCAACGCTAACTTGATTCAAAAATTAGAAATCATTACCAATCCATCTGCCAAATACGACGCGGCAGGCAATGCAGGGATTATTAATATCGTGATGAAAAAGAACCAATTGTATGGTCTAAATGGTCAAGTTAGTTCGACTTATGGTCAAGGCATTTATTATAAATCATTCAACAGTGTGAATTTGAACTATCGTTATGGTAAATGGAACTTGTTTGGGTCTTATAATTACAACAACCGCGTCAATTTTAATGAAAACAATATCACTCGTTTGTTTCATGCCGACAATGGTAAAGGTGTTTTGACCGATTCTTTTGTGGCTAAGGCACGTCAGTTCAATCCCTTTATTTCTAATTCGTGGCGAGCAGGTATTGACTATAATGTTTCTAAAAAAACAACGATTGGTGTATTGGCAAACGGCAGTTTTGGACACCGCAATACGAATGCAACAAATTATGGTGGAAATAACCTAACAAGGATATTCGCCCCTGATGGTACGCTTCGTTCAGAGGCTTTGACCATCACTAAACCCAGCGAAAACTGGACAGAATTTGCAGGAAATGTCAACTTAAAGCACACTTTGGACTCATTGGGCAAGGAAATCACCGTTGATGCGGACTATTATTCCTACAAAAATGGTCAAAACCAAGACATGACGATTACGAGTATTGGCGAATCCATGCTGTTTCAAGAAAACATCGCACGTGGCAATTTTGATATAAAAAGCCTGAAATTTGACTACACGAACCCCCTCAGTAAAACGGCTAAAATGGAGTTTGGTGCGAAGACAAGTTATGTCAAAAGCGATAACGATATTCATTTTTACAATACCATTGACGGTAAGCGGACTTTGGATATGAATATTACAAACGACTTTATATACAATGAAAACATCAATGCCGTTTATGGCAATTTGTCGCAAGAGTTGAAACATGGTTTGAGCTATCAAGTCGGTTTAAGGGCTGAAAACACCAATATCAAAGGGAACCAAGTGACAACGGATACGAGTTTTACACGCCATTATACAGATGTATTTCCAACAGCTTTTGTGATGAAAAAATGGGGTAAAAAGGACAAGCACGCTGTTCGCGTCTCGTATAGCCGCCGTATTGACCGCCCGAACTACCAAGACTTAAATCCATTTCGTTTCTTTTTGGATAAATATACATTCCAACAAGGCAATCCGAATTTGACCCCTCAGTATTCCAACAATTTTGATGTCAATTATACATTTATGGGGTCTATGTCGTTGGGTGCAAATTATAGCAAAACAAATGATGCCATTACATTTGTCTTAAAACAAGATGATGAAAAGAAACAATCGTTTGTAACGAATGAAAATTTAGCGACCAAAACAAATTATGGTGTGTCATTGAATGTGCCGATTCCCGTTACAAAAAAATGGATGATTTCGACCAATGTCAACTACTTTGTTAATCGCTACCAAGGCAAATATTTAGGCGATGATTTGGACTTAAAAATTCCCGTTTTGAATCTCAATATTCAGAACAGAATAACGTTACCAAAGGACTGGTCAGCAGAAGTGAGTGGTTTTTATGTCTCAAGAGCAACACAAGGTTTATTCGTTGGTAATGCGTTATGGGCAATGAATTTGGGTGTTTCCAAGCAATTAATGAACAAAAGGCTCTCTTTGCGCCTCAATGCCCAAGATATTTTCTGGACACAACGGTTTTCAGGTCAGTTGAATTTTCAAAATGTGGATGTGATGGTTAAAGGTTGGGGCGACAGCCGCCAAGTCCGTTTCACAGCAAGTTATCGTTTTGGGAATCAAAAAGTGCAACAAGCTAGAAGACGCAATGGCGGTGCAGATGATGAGCAAAATCGGATTCAGAAAAATGGTTGATACCCTGTTCGGGGAAGTGTTTCTAAGCTTCCCCGAACATTTAAAAAACCAATTCCCCTATTTAATGCCTGAAAACACTTAAATTTTATGACCTTTCTATGATTTCAACGTATACATTATTCTTTTCCAATCATTTAATTGAGTGAAGTCATCATGGATACTAAGAATAGCTTTTTAAAAAAAATAATTTTATTCGTATGGTTGGGGTTAATTGTTTCTTGTTTGAGTTATTATTTATTACACCCACAAAAATTTACAGCCGACGAAATCGGTCTATTTCTCAAGCAATTTAATTCACAAATTATCATTGTGTATTTTATTGTATCCGTTTTGCGCGGTTTTACTTTAATACCCAGTACGCCTTTTGTGTTGGCTGGAGCGATAATATTACCTGAACAACCTTTTTTGGCTTTGTTTATTTCTTTATTAAGCATCAGTCTTTCGGCAACAATGATTTATTATTTTTCGGAGTATCTCAATTTAGGGCATAGAATTGAAAAAGTATATCCTGTCTATAAAATCAAACAAACATTGAATAAGCCCATAGGCGTTTTTGCTATATTTTTATGGTCGTTTTTTCCTGCTGTACCAACTGATGTTGTTTGTTATGCCGCCGGTGCTGTTAAAATGAACTTTATTAAATTTATATCAGCCCTTATTTTAGGCGAATTGCTGACTTGTGCTTTATACATATTTTTTGTTGTTAAATTATTAGACTTTTGATGTCAATGTAATCATTTTTTATACTAATTTAGTTTGAATACTGAGGGGTCATTTTGCTATCCCCTCAGTATTTTTTTTAATTTAAAACAATTAAAAATCATGTTAAATAACTTATTTTCTACTAAATTAATTCTCATTTTATGTTTATTAGCGATAAATTATACTATAAATGCACAAAGCAGAAACAATTCTTTAGAGCATCAAGAATTGTATAAAGAAATAGCGCATTTAGACAGTGTTTTATTTAATGCTTTTAATACTCAAGACATAACAACAATGAAAACGTTGTTTACAGAAGACCTTGAATGGTATCAAGACAATGGTGGTTTATTGTCTTATAAAACAGTTATGACCAATTTTGAATCCATGTTTGAAAGATTTAAAAACTTAAACACGCCTATTCGGAGAGACCTTGTCGAAGGCAGCCTTGAAGTCCATCCGATCAAAGATTATGGTGCCATACATGTAGGCAAACACACATTTTGTCATTGGGAAAACGGTAAAAACGATTGTGGCACATTTAAGTTTCTAATGATTTGGCAGAAAAAAGACGGTGTTTGGAAAATTAGTCGTGTAGCAAGTTACGACCATTAGTATTTGCAATATTTATGAATATTTGTTACAATTACGTGATAAAAATAGCCGAATTTTGTTCGGAATCTATTACTTGGAATTTTCCTTAAACGTATTCTTAACATTTCAAAATCGGTAAAATGAAAAAATTATCAATGTGCTTCGTAGTGATTTTGTTTAGTGTCCTTGCATTTTCTTGTAAAAAGGAAACAGCCAACCCCCCTTCTACGGTCATCACAGACAATTTAACGTCTATTTATCAAGGTACATTTTCGGGTTCTGCTCATACAACAACCGGAACCGTGAAATTGTCAAAAGATGCAAGTGGCAAAAAGTATCTTGTTTTTGATAATTTTAAAACAGATTCAGGTCCTGATTTGAGGGTGTATTTGTCAGAGGATTTAAGTGCGAACAATTATACAGAAATTACGAATAAAGTCATTAACGGCACGTATCAACTGACTGTGGATAGCAGTGTGGATACCGAAAAAAAACGTAAAGTGCTGATTTGGTGCAAAGCTTTCTCAGTTCTGTTTGGCAGTGCCGATTTGAAATAAACTTACCCCCTCAGTAAAATCTTTATTTCATTTATTTTCCCCAAAATACGCCTTTCATATAGAATAATACTACTTTAGCCTGTCCAAATAGCTCATAATCATCACGCTAAATATTATCTTTAAATCAACTAAAATGATAACTCAAACTGTTGACCAATGGCATCAACTTGTAACGAATCGCGATACGGCTGGACTCGATGCGTTATTGGCAGACAATGTCGTTTTTCATTCGCCCATTCTTCATGCGCCGCAAATAGGCAAAAAGATTACAACTCTGTATTTGTCGGCAGCATTAACGGTCTTCTATAATGAGACGTTTAAATACGTGCGTGAAGTAGTCAGTGGACAGGATGCCGTATTGGAGTTTCAAGTCGTTATTGACGGTATCATTGTCAATGGAGTGGACATGATAACGTGTAATAGTGAAGGACAGGTTGTTGATTTCAAGGTGATGTTACGTCCCCTCAAAGCCGTTCATTTGATTCAACAAAAGATGTTGGCAATGCTTCAGTCTATGGGATTTTAAAAGGTCGCCCCTAATTCGTTGCTATAGAATAGATAACTTTTCCGAAAATTTTAAGCGAAAGAAGTGTTTGAAACTTTGGGAGAGGTGTTGCTGTAAATAAAAACTTGAATTTTTCTTTTTTAAAATTGGAAATATTTATTTTTATTATTCTGAAAAAGAATAAAAATGCCTTTTTTTATTTCATAAATAAATAATTATTGTTGCATTTATTTTGATTCCTCAATATAGATGCTGACATTCACGGAATACAGAAAAGCAACTTATTTTTGCTTTCAAACTAAGTAAGAGATATGGCGAATAAGAAAAATCAACTTTTTGACTCCTACCAGCCACGACCTACTTTTTGGGACGAAATGGCAACGGATACTGAGGGGGTATTCAGACAGCATTATGATGCTACGGTAAAAATATTGAGCCAACTACCATTGACGGCATTGAATCGCAAAGAAGAATTGGCGAGGGAACTGTTTATGAATCAAGGTATTACGTTTACTGTTTATTTTGAAAACGAAGGTATTGAGCGTATTTTTCCTTTCGATATCATTCCGCGTATTATTCAAGCAAGCGAATGGACACATATAGAGACGGGCGTTAAGCAACGCCTCAAAGCGCTGAATATGTTTTTGCATGATATTTATCATGACCAAGATATCATTAAAGAGGGCATTGTACCTGCTGATTTGGTCATCAGTTGTCCACATTACACACGCGAGGTGGAGAAAATTGATGTGCCACATAATATATATGTGCATATCGCAGGTATTGACTTAATTAGAGACTCCGACGGCACCTATTATGTTTTAGAGGACAATTTGCGAACCCCGTCTGGTGTCAGTTATATGCTGGAAAACCGAGAAGTCACCAAGCGGCTTTTCCCTGATTTGTTTGTTGATAGCCATGTGAGGCGCGTGGCTGATTACCCTATTTTGTTGTATAAAAACCTGAAATCGTTGGCTCCGCACACTATTAGTAATCCTAATATTGTGCTTTTGACGCCAGGGATTTATAATTCTGCCTATTATGAGCATACTTTTTTAGCCCGTTCGATGGGTATTGAACTGGTCGAAGGACGTGATTTGGTAGTTAATGACCATAAAGTATTTATGAAAACAACACGCGGTTTGCGACAAGTGGATGTTATATATCGGCGTGTGGACGATGAGTATCTCGACCCTCTTGTATTCAAAAACAATAGTTTGTTGGGTGTTCCTGGCTTGATGTCGGCATATCGGAAAGGTACAGTTTCTATTGTTAATGCCGTAGGGAATGGTGTAGCAGATGATAAAGCGATTTATGTTTATGTACCAGATATGATAAAATATTATTTGGGGGAAGAACCTATTTTGAAAAACGTACCGACCTATAGGATGCAAGTTGCGGACGACCTCGAGTATGTGTTCAAAAACATGCACAAGATGGTTGTCAAAAGGACCAATGAATCGGGCGGCTACGGCATGGTGATGGGCGACAAAGTGACGGAACAAGAATTGGAGGACACTAAAAAAGCCATTCTGGAAGACCCACGCTCTTTTATCGCACAACCTATCATAAAGCTTTCGACTGTGCCTTGTTTATTTGGCGAAAAGTTACAGCCACGACATGTTGACTTGCGACCTTATGCTTTGTGCGGTCCCAATGGCATTGAGGTCGTGCCAGGTGGTTTGACCCGCGTCGCTATGCGCGAAGGGTCTTTGATTGTCAATTCGTCGCAAGGCGGTGGTTCAAAAGATACGTGGGTGTTAGAAGAGTAAAAAATAATGATGAAGTATGAAGTATGAAATATGAAATATGAAAAAATAGTTTTCATATTTCATATTTCATATTTCATATTTCATATTTCATATTTTATATTTCATATTTATACTGAGGGGGTCATTTTTCCAATAAAAAAAAGCGTTCTCTGACAATTTTTGTAGTCGAAGTAAACAAGACGAAATGAACGCCCAAGTTCTGTAAACCTTAAAAGTTTCATGAACTTTAAGCAGCACACCCAAAAATTGTCACCGAACCAAAAAAAACAAAACTATTATATGTTAAGTCGGATTGCAGATTCATTATTTTGGATGACGCGCTATGTTGAGCGTACAGATGGCATCTTGCGGATGCTGAAAATCAATTTTATTACATCACTTGACCAAACAGCGGAAGAGGCATTTAGTTGGAAACCCGTTTTGAAGGTATTTACGCTTATGCCAGAAGAACAAATTGCGGCATTCAGCAACAACTCGGATGAAGTACTGATGTATATGATAACAAGTCGAGACAATCATAATTCCATTCGGAACATCATTGCGCGTGCGCGTGAGAATGCAAGGGGTATGCAGGATCATATTACGAAAGAAGCATGGGAGTGTATGAATGAATTTTATCATTATGTTAATAGTGGTGAAATAGATAAAGCGATTGAAAATGATGAACAAGTGGCTGTTTTGTGCTCTTTGCTTGATCATTGTTTGCTTTTTTATGGGGTTATAGAAGTGACAATGCCGCGGGGGCAAGGTTGGAATTTTATGAACCTTGGTAAATTTATAGAAAGGGCTATCCAAACGGTGGATATTTTGGATGTTAAATTCAATGATAAACATTATGATTTGGACGATTCAGAAGAGATACCCTATTATCGCAACTTGTTATTGTCATTGAGTGGCTATGAACTCTATATGAAATCTTATAGGGTTGGTTTAGATGGTCAAAACGTCGTAAACATGACGCTGTTGAATACGCAATTTCCCCGCTCCGTCCTCTATTGCTTGATTCGCCTTGACCGCACTATTCGCGGCATGTCGAGTGAGAACATAGAAGCAACACCTAAATTGCAAAAACTCATCGGTCGCTTACGTTCAATGGTCGAATATTCTGATCTCGAAAGTATTTCTGAAAAAGGGTTACATGAATTCTTATCAGATGTAAAAACCGACCTTTATGGGTTTGGTAATGCTTTGAGCCGTAGCTATTTTGCTTACAATTAATGCAATGGTCTACTAATAGCAAAATTGAAGTTTATAATCCAATAAAATATCTATAACTTATTGATTTATAACCTTTACGAAAATTTTAAATGTCGTAAAGGGTCGGTATTCCCACATAAAATTTTAAAGTATCTTAAAATATTTTTTTTCAAATACTTGTGTACAAAACGAAGAACGCACACTAAAATACTTCGGTAACTTGACATCATGCCTTTATTTAAAATACAGCATATTACAAAATACACTTACGATAGACCCGTTCGTGAAAGTGCGAATCAGATTAAAATTTTTCCATACGCACATCCCCAACAGGAATTACAGAATCAGACATTAGTCATTACAGGTGACCCCTCAGTAAATTTGTTCCCTGATTATTGGGGAAATACCGTCGGTTGGTTTGTGGTCGCTGAAGCACACAAAGAGTTAGTTATTGACAGTCAATTGATTGTGAATGTAAAACCTTTAACCCATATTAACTCTATTGCGACTTCCAAGTTTTCAGATTGGGCATTACTGAGAGGGTTTGTTTTAACCGATATGAAGTTGCTTGACTATGCCAAACCTGAATCTATCAATTCAAAAGAGGAACTTACTACCTTGATTAATGAGCTACGCTACAACAGCGACACACCCGCTATGTTCATACAACGCTGTTCTGAATATATCTTTAACAAATTTGAATACAAAAAAGGCATCACAACCATTGAGACGACCGTGGACGAAATTCTTGAGCATAAGTCAGGTGTTTGTCAGGATTTTGCTCATGTCTTGCTGGAGTTATTGCGCTTAACTTCTATTCCTTCGCGGTATGTGAGTGGCTATATTTGTCCAAATCAAGACGGTGTACGGGGTGCAGGCGCGACACACGCTTGGGTCGAAGTGTATCTGCCGTCAACAGGTTGGGTCGGTATTGACCCCACTAATAATACTTGGGTGAGTGACCAACACGTGGTCTTAGCGGTTGGACGACATTTCAACGATTGTAGCCCCGTCAAAGGCACTTTTAAAGGACCTGCGAATCAATCATTGAGCGTTTTTGTATCTGTGGGCTATGAAAATGGTCATGTTTTCGAAGATAATCATGCGGTACAATTGACTATAGAACAGCCTTTAGTGCCTTTGATAAAGCATGACGCCGCAGCGCAACAGCAATAAGAAAGGGCAAAGTGCAAGAAGCAAAAGGCAAAGTACAAAAGGCAAAGGACAAAAAGCAAAAAGCAAAAAACAAGGGCAAAACGCATGTTAAACGTTTTGCCCTTTGCTTTTAGCACTTTGCCTTTTGTACTTTGCACTTTGCCTCTTGCCCTTTGCAAATCTATGGATTGGCTTTCTTCAACCATTTATCCAAATTAGGACACTTTGTGAACATGGGGTCAACCTGAACAAATGTTGTTTGGGCGCGACGTTCAATCCATTTTATAAGGGATTGGTTTTTCTTTTGTTCCACCGTTGCCATCTGTATTTTGTTGTAGTCTTGCAACAAATTCGCTTTGTGTGGGACTGTTTTAGAGTTCAATTTGACAAGACGATATTCTTTTTCACCTGTCGGCAAAGCTACTTCAATTGGTTTGCTGATGCTGTTGACTTTCATAGTATCCACTGCAAAATACGTGTCGGGGTCGAGGTCGCGTGTTTCAAAGATATTATTACCCGACGAAGGGTTCGTCATGCGCCCATCGTTGTGGTAGCTTTGAGCATTTTTATCGCCATACGTTTTGACAGCATATGAAAACACCATCGAATCTTTCACCAAAAGTTGTCTAACAGAGTCTAACGTATGACGTGCCAATTGGTAATCCTCATCTGTCACTTCTGGTTTTATCAAAATATGGCGAGTATGAATCGTATTACCGCGTCTTTCGAGGAGTTGAATAATATGGAAACCAAACTCTGTTTCTATGACTTCGGACATTTGCCCAGGTTCTAATTTATAAGCAGCCGCTTCAAATGCGGGTACAAATTTACCGCGTTTAGCCCAACCTAAGTCACCACCTTCACGGCCAGAACCTGGGTCTTGAGAGAATTTTTTAGCCAAATCTTCAAAAGGGACTTTGCCGCTTGTTATTTGCTCACGAATATCCGTCAATTTATCTTTTGCTAATTTTTTCTGAACATCATTCGGTTTTGCCTTATATGTAATTTCTGATATTTCAACCTCTTGGTTGAAATAAGGCAAACTATCTTTCGGAATTTTATCGAAAAACTCACGTACTTCAGAAGGTGTTACAACGACATCAGCCAATACCTTAGCCTTCATTTTGTCGCCCATGATTTGGTCACGCATATCGTCGCGCATAGATTCCTTCATCACTCCTGGTGTTTGACCGTAATAGTCAATGAATTGCTGCTCGTTGTTGCCCATATAATCGAGAATCTTATCAAAACGAGCCGTCAGTTGTTGCTCCAATTCATCGTCTTTGGGGTATAAAGAGTCAATTTTCGCTTGTGCGACAAGGAGTTTAGTCACTAAAATCTGGTCAAGGACGAGACAACGGTAGTTGTCGGGCAAATCCTTGCGTTGATCTTTGGCGTAAGAAAACTGTTCTTCAACTTCGGACAACAAAACGTATTCATCACCAATCTTAGCGACTACTTTGTCAACCAATTCTCTCTGTGCGGTCATTTTGGTTAAACTCAAAATGAGGCTCAAAAACAAAACTATTTTTTTCATCATTATCTTAATAACTATAAATTTTGACATTATTTTTTCGCAATTCCGTATCGTACATCTCTTGTTTCTTCTTTTCTAATAGCTGAATTTTCCGTTGATGCAGGATATATTTTGATGCTTGCTCTCTAATAAACGACAAAGGTGCAATTTCTTGTTTGTTCATGACACCCAAAGCTCGAAAATAGTATTGAAAATTATCGTCTTTCATCGTCAATTCTTTGTCCCCAGACATATTATCCGTTGAAAGCGTCCCTTTGGGCAGCATTTCGGCGATTTTATCTACGCGTGTCCAAACGGAATCTTCTAAAATATATGCCTTCGCATTTGCTTTGGCGTAATTTTTCAGCTTTATGAGATTATCACCTGATTTAGGTGAATTCCACCATTTTGATAAACTATCGGATTGAGGCGCGGGTTTCGGAATTTTTAAAAAATAGCACCGTGCGATGGGCGTTTCGAGTTGATATTGTTCTTTATTTTTTTCGTAGAAAGTGTGGAGTTCATTGTCTGAAATAGTCGTATCCAAGCCGATTTGGGTGAGTTGCTCTTCATAATTGCTTAAAATAAGCGATTCACGATATTTTTTTACCAACTCATCAAGGTTCAAATCCTTTGGAATATTGCGCTCTGCTTCGGTCATTACGAGTTGTTCACGAATCCAACGATCACAAAAAGCATTGATGACTTGCTGACTATCCTCCCGTGTGGCATTTTCTGAAAACATACCCTCCATATCACTCAAATACAAAGACCTATTATAAACTGTTGCCAGTATCCGATTGCTGCCTGTGGTATTTGTGTTTTTTTGACAAGCAATGACCACCAAGAGAAGGAACAGAGAAAAAAGGGTATTTTTCATTATAGAGGATAATGGATAGAGGATAATGGATAAAGGATAGTTGATAATGGATAATTATTATCAACTATCCATTCTCCACTATCCTCTATCCATTATCCTCTATTTAATGATTGAATTCAAAACATCTTTATTCACGACCACTTTATATTTTGCTGCCAACTCCTCCATCCATTCTTTTTCTAAGAACTCTTGATAGTCTGCAACAACATAGCCGCGTGCATCTTTCAAGGCTTTGGGCGTTTTAGGAATGATTTTTTCAACTTTTATAAAATTCAAAGCATCTGTACCGTTTACAATAACTTTACCTTCCTTCCATACTGAGGGGTCTAAAACCTTTCCTTTTCCACGCTCCAAAGTCTCTTCACGATAAGAAACGGCATTACCTTTTTTGTTGAATTTTTTCAAAACCTGTTGAGGCGTATGTTTCGCCACATATTTCCGAATTTTCAAGGAATCTCCTTTCGCAGAGTCGCTCACCGTATAATAAATCAACGAAGCCCGTTCATCCCAATTATAGCGGCTTTTGTTTTGCTCAAAAAACTTCTCCAGCCCAACGGTATCTAAGGAAGCCTTGTCCCATACATTTTGCTTGATGGCTTCAAATAACAAAATACCTTCTTCGTATTCACGCATCAAATTCTTGAAATCAGGATATTTTTTATCGAGTTGTGTCTCTTCATAACCTAAGGCTTTTTCAACAACAAACTCTTCGTACAACTTTTTAGCGACTTCGGACACCTTATTATTATACTGTGTAGAGTAGTTGATGCGTTTATTCGCACTTTCAGCAAGCCAATTTGCCCAATCATTGACCGTTGTTGTCATGCCATCAAAGCTCAATAACTTTTCAGAAGAGGCATTTTCAGGCGCACGATACGCATAAGTTAAAAATGAAGTATCTAAAGTACCGATAAATTTATCGCGCACAGCGACCCCCTCAGTAAAATGCGCTTCGTTCTTAATCCGTCCAACCATAGCTTCACGAGCCAATTCATAACGAGTATCGCGTTGAATACGGGCTTTTAAACGGCTTTTGATTGCCTCATAAGGTTCAATATCTTTTTTTGAAATCCGTCGAATGATGTGCCAACCAATACTGGATTGGTACGGCGCGGTAAAATCACCATCTTTGGGGAGCGCAAACGCTGCATCTTCAAACCCAACTTCATAGCGACCAATGCCAAAAAAACCGAGATAACCAGACTTCGATTGAGAATTTTGGTCTTCTGTATAACGTGTCGCCAAATCTTCAAAAGCTTTACCGCTTTTCAATTCATTATAAAGTTCATCAATCCGTACTTTCGCATTGGGTTGTTCCAGACCGTCTCTTTTATTTCTGATAAGGATATGCGAAATTTCCATCTCGCCACGAGCGGGACGTACGGCATTTACCTTAATAATATGATAGCCCATAGGTGAGCGCACTATCCCACTCGTTTTGCCGACAGGCGTATTATAAAGAGCCGTTTCAAAACTATAAAAACCCTCAGGCAACATCGCCGTCAGATAACCGATAAGACCGCCATTCTCTTTTGATGTTTCATCTTGTGACAAGGCTTTCGCGACTTCCTCAAATTTATCGCCTTTTGTCAAGCGGGCTTGTACTTCTTTGATGCTGTTGTAAGCCTTTATTGTGTCATTTTTATCAATCTTTACCAAAATATGGCTTGTACTGATGTCTTTCAACATACGGTCATAGACTTCTTTCACCAATTTATCGCTCACTTCGCGATCCGTCAAATAGCTGTCTGCTAACTGACGACGATAACCCGCTAATTCCTCTATCAAACTCGGAATTGTATCTAATTTCATCTCCTTAGCTCGCGCCACCTTCATTTTGAAGCGGGTATAAAGGTCGAGGTACTCCATAACAGATGGTTTGCTGAAATCTGCCTTAGCACCATTGGTTTTTGTATAAATATAATTGAACTCTGAAACATTGACAGGTTTACCATCAACAGTAAAAAGTACGGGGTCAGATTGTCCAAAGGATGTAGCCGCAAAAAGAAAACAGGTAGCGGCGAATGAGAGCAACACTTTTTTCATTATCGTACAGCGATTTTTGTTTAATTTTTAATAAAAAAGGCGATTTATACTGAGGGGTATTCAAATGAGCATCTTAACGTCCGCTATTTGAAAAAATTCCTCAAAAGCGGTGCAAAACTACACTTTTTTACTCATTTGATGAGATGAAGTTGTAAAAAAACAAAAACAGGCTGCATGTTTAATTTTCAATCTAAAGCAAAACGACAACAGAGGTTGTTTTACTGCGTTTCACTTCCACATCCTTTTGGATTTTTATTTCTCCATTTGGTAGCGGTATTTCAAGCGAAAAAAGCCCGCCTTTTGGAAATTTAATACGCGCCACACCTTTTTTATCGCTCGTTTCTGCGAGGTCGCTTCCTATAACGCGAACGAGTTGATTCATAACGGGTTTTTGTGTTTCAGCGGATTTGATAATCACTTTTATTTGTGATATACCCGGTCCTCTTTTTCCGACTCTCAAAGCGACCAAAATTTCGGCGTAAAACTCATCGTCCACACCCATATACGCCGCAGCCACATTCAGAATTTGTTTTTTTCGGCTGACAGCGTTTTCAAAAAAAGATGCTCTTTTTTGAACCGCTTTTTTCGTTTCTGTTTTTATCTCCTTGCCTATCGGTTGTTTCGTTTTGAATTCAGCAATTTGTGTTTCGATAGCTGCCAAATTCCCTTCGGTGATGCCACAATCAGCCCAATGTGCTGCCAGTTTACGCGTTTCTTCGACCACTTCGGTGCAGACTTTTGAGAAATCAGATGCCCGTGCTTTTGTGAATTTGCTTTTGAGTTCGGTGAGGCGGGTTTCCAAAACGACATTCTGTGCTTCGGAAGCGTGACCAATCATGACTTGACACAAGCGACCCACAGCCGTTTTCAATGTTGATTGCAGATTGTTTTTGTCGCGCGTCACACCTTTTGTGGATTGTTGGGCTTGATCATCCACATCGAGTACAGGCGCAATATCCATTTCTAATTTTTGGATAACCCTCCCAAAAGCAGGAATTTGTACTGTTTTGTCAAGATATTTTTTGGATAAGGCAATCAAATCCGTATAAATATCATGTTGTTTCTTTTCTGTTGCTCTCATTTTTAAGCCATTTTAATTTGTTATAAATATTTCATTTTTATTGTTGCGTCGTATGTTTGTGTGAGTTAAATATGATATACGACAGTCTTTTCAAAAAGTTATATCTTATTTTTAAAAAGGTATTTTATTTTTTAAAATATTTTTTTTGAATAAAAGAAAGCCATTCAAACACGGGTTTGAATGGCTTTCTTTCGATGATGATTGGGGCTATCTAAATTATCTCGTTTGTTCAAAAAAACACGAGCAATCAATGGGAACGGGTTCATTTCTTAAAAAAGGTATTAAGTGCACCCCCTCAGTATATTGCCTAAAAAAAAAGATAAACGTTTGTCATTACGGAGGCGAGTAGGTAACTTTGTAAAAATAAAAGCATTCTAAATATAAAATTGAATAGCATGGAAAAAGCCCAAATGCCCTCAGATAGCACAATTCCGAGTTTATTAAGTGGTTTTTCAGAGATGTCTCTGAAAGAGGTGGAGTTTTTTATAAAGGAACTAAACGCACTCGCTATTAGAAAACGGGCTGCGGATAAAGGCAAACGCGATAAAGTTTTATTGCGTAAAATTAATGAAACTGTATTGCCTGAACCCATCATGGAACGGTATCTATACTTGCAGGAAAAAATGGAAGTGGAAAACTTATCAGATACCGAATATCAAGAATTGCTCAGTCTGGTAGATAAAGAAGAAAAAATGCGCAATAAACGGTTTCCATATCTTTTAGAATTGTCTCAATTGCGGGCTATTTCGCTAACAGAATTGATGGCTAATTTAGGTTTAAACATCCTTAATTATGCGTAGAATCTATATTGCCGTTGCCTTAAAAAAAGCAGTTTCAATCAGAAACTGCTTTTTTTATGCCTACTATTTATTTAAAAGTATGCCGATAAATGTTTGTTTATAGCAAAAAGTCTTGTTATTTTTGCAGAAAGCACAAAGATAGGGCTATAAAAAACGAAACCCGATAGTTTGAGTGACCTCAGGGACTACCGGGAATAATATAGTGCAAAGATAAAGCATTTATTTCAATTCTACAACATCAAACCGAAAATGAAATTTCAAGACTTTGAGAAAATAATGTCTTCTACACGCATGAGCCGCTATACCACGGCTTGTAATAGCAATTCCAAACAAGCAATGACGCTTTATAGGCTAAATTTAAGGCTATCGCAAGAGCTTTTCACGGTGATTAGTTGCTTTGAAGTTGCCATACGAAATTCCATAGATAATTGTTATACAAGACATCACAGCGATGATTGGTTGCGTAATGCTGTATCACAAGGAGGCATGTTTGATACACCTAATTGCAGACGAACAAACCGACTTATTGATAGTCATTTGCAAAAATTGACACATAACTATACACATGCTAAATTGATTGCTGAAATGGATTTTGGTTTTTGGCGTTATCTTTTTGCTCAACCACAATATTTTGCGGGCGGTCAAAAACTACTGCAAATCTTTCCTGCAAAACCTCGAAGTACACCATCTATTCAGTACAACCAAACTTTTATCTTCAATCAATTGGGTTTGATAAATGATATACGCAATCGTATTGCTCATCATGAGCCTATCTGCTTTGTAGCGGGACAATCTGTAAAAAATACGACTTATGCACGACAGCATTACACCCATATTTTACAACTTTTCCAATGGATGAGTATTGACGAAGCGGCGTTGCTCTATGGACTTGACCATATCAATTCGGTTTGTAATCAAATTGATCGTTTATAAATGATTCGGATACCCCCTCAGTATTTTGCCTAAAAAAGCCGCTTCCGACGGGCGCAATGGTAAAAAAGAAAATCTTTTATGGATGGTTTACGTGGTGCAGATACCCACGCAATAGGACGATTCGGTTAATAAATGAATCAAGCGGTGGCGTTAAATATTTGTAGGAAGTTTGCGCAGATACGGGCAAAAAGAGGCGTATTGCCCAATTTTTTTTGTTTCTTTTTTTTGTAAAAAAACCTATATTTGCTCAAAATAAAGAAAAATGAGTGCACAAATGTCTGTTTCAGAAATATTAGGCAGTGTCGAAGGTTTAGAAAGAAACAAATTCGAGCAATTGTATCAAGAACTGTTTACCCTTCGCGCAAAGAAGAACAATTTGCCGTGGCTCAATGCGGTAGAATCGCAATTATTGACCAAAATAAACACAGAATTTGATGAAAAAAAATGGGAACGATTAGCTTACCTTGATTGGAAATTGGAGTTCAGTGCATTGAGTCCAAAAGAAGAATTGGAGTCCTTGAAATTGGCTGAAGCTTATGAAAAATTTAGCGTTGAACGCTTAAAATGTCTATCTCAATTGGCATTGCTGCGCCATGTTTCGATTGATGATTTGATGTCGCAACTCGACATAAATACGCACGCACATGGCTAATCCAACGATTAACAAAGAATTGCGTGAGGCAGTCATACTTCGTGCTTCGAAATGTTGTGAATACTGCAAAAGCCAAGATAAATTCTCTCCAACGGCTTTCACGATAGACCATATCTTACCCGAAAGTTTGGACGGTACATCAGATTTTAAGAACCTTGCCTATGCTTGCTTCCTGTGTAATCGTTTGAAATCCAATAAATTAAAAGTATTTGATACACGCCTTAAAAAATGGGTATCGCTGTTTAATCCACGTATAGATATTTGGGCAGAACATTTTTCTTGGAATGACGATACAACAAAAATTATTGGCATGACAGCCATTGGACGTTGTACGGTGAAAGAGCTAAAATTGAACCGTGAAAAGTTAATAGAATATAGAAATTGTATCATTCCTTTTGGTGAACATCCGCCAAAGATTTGAATGATACCCCCTCAGTATTTTGCCCAAAAAAGCCGCCGCCAACGGGCGTAATGGTAAAAAAGAAAATCTTTTATGGATGGTTTACGTGGCGCAGACACCCACACAATAGAACGATTCGGACAAAAAACGGATCATGCGGGATATAGTCAACTACTCGTGGAGTCTACAGCTTTTTCTGTCCCTTGCCGTTTTATATTTTTTCGTTGTTTCTCACATGAAACAGTTTTTTTGCTAAGATTCATTTCAAAACGGCTTTATACTGAGGGGATACCCTTCTGGGATGTACGGCTCAAAAATAAATCCTCAACTCGTTTCCTTTGAATTGATAAATCTTTTCTAACATCAATTTCTTTATTTTCTTTGAGCATTTTAATGAAATCTCCACTTTGAGGATTTCCTACCAATATTTCTTCTTTGACATAATTAATAGTAGCCAAATTAAGATACTCAGCATTTTTCAATAATCGAGCTTCTTCTATGGCTTTTTGGTAATTATATCTACCTGCATCAATATTTCCTTTCTTATAATTTATTAACCCCAAAGTTGCGTAAGCACATAGTTTTGTTACTTCTCCGATAGTTGGATTATTGAACACTTTGTTGATATATTCTTCTGCTTCATTGGGTTTACCAGTATTCGCTAATGAGTATGCTAAATTATTTAGTAGTTGAGGGTCATTAGGATTAGAAATTAAACCCGCCCTGCAAAAATTTGCCGACTCTTTATTATTATCTAAAAAAGCTATTGCAATGTGACTTCCAAATAATGCAGGTGCTTTTGCAAATGGCATATCAATGAACCAATCCTCTGCTAATCGTGCAGCCTGTTCCCATTCTGCTTTATGATAAAAATCCATTGACTGTGCTTCGTAATCATAACTTACTTGAAAATCTGCTGGATTTACAACAATATTAACATCTCTTTCAGATGCCCATTCTGCTTGTGCTAATGAATTATCATTTGGTGATTTTAATGAAGCATTAAAAAACTGTTTACTTTTCTTGAAATTGCCATGTAATAATTCAATTGTACCAATAGAACTGGCTAATTCAGTATAACTATGTGGATGGTATTTATCCGATGTTACTATTTCGATTCCTCGTTTAACAAATTTAGAACCTCTGTTACGTGCTGTTGATAAGGCTAATTCTGCCGACATAAGCCAAGGATCAAAATTGGTTCGTTCATTTCTTCTGACGATATCATGAGCTTGCTCGATATCATTATAATTAAACAGAAACCTTACCAAAGAACGTATTACATATCTATTATTTGGTGATAGATTTAATGCAATTTGCAAATTATAATTAGCTTTCTCAATTTGCCCAATTATCGAATAATATCTTGCTAATTCGACATACGCAATTGGATTTTTATTAAATTTCAAAATACTTTTCTTCAGTTCTCTAATTTTATCAAATATCAATGAATGATTATTTGTTTCAATGAATTGCGTAATTTTTGATAGATTTATTGCATTGATTTTTGCATCTTCAATGTTTAATATCCGTTTAGCTAAATCAATTTGGGAAGAAGTTGAAAATTTTGAACTTTCTAAAATAAAATTTGCAGCTTCATTTATAACTTTATCACTTTTGACATTATTAGTAATGACAGCACTAAGTAAATCTGCTGCATGAGCAACAGTTTTATTGTCTTCCCATTCATTTTTGTAATCAATAATATTGGGAATAAATATTTGTCTTGTACTCAATTTCTTGAAGCTATCTAATTCTCCTAATTCAGTTGTTTTTTTAAAATTTCTAAAATTAGGAATAACATGTCTATCATTTCGACTGAAAAAAATTGCCATTTTTTATTTTTTTTGCGAAATTACATGTAATTCGGCTTTACGTGCTAATAAATCAAGCGAAGATACAAACCGTTCTAAATTATATTGATTTGAACCATTTGTTAAATTCTTGAGATGTCCTCTGTTCTCTGGTATTGGGTAACAAAGCCTTTCAACTAATTTACATAATTCCTCTTTAAATTGTTCTGGTAGAGAAGTAGAAAATTCTGTTGTTGCATTGGAAAAGGCTTCTAATAGATAACCTTTAACTTCATCAAAAGTTCCTTTCCACTGTCCCCATGTAAAATTTTCTGGCAAATGCTTAGTTAGTAATGCAGACATACTAATACCCGAAAAATAGAAAACAATTAGACTTCCTAATAGATAACAATCCGTAGCGAAAACTCTTCTTTGCCAATCTGTATCATAAACACCATAAAACATTTCAGGCGGTGCATAAGTCCAATCTCCGCTAAAAATGCTATCTTTATACGGAGAATCTAATTTTCTTGCTACGGAACGACCTAAATCCCCAATTTTTGAAGTTGTAGGAAAAACAAGGATATTCGACGGTTTTAAATCTTGATGAGATACATCAATGTAATGAAGTTGTTTAAGTCCTACTGCAACATTATGTATTGATCTTAAACGCCAAGCAATTTCAAGTTTATTTGAAAAATCAAGTTTATTTCTCACGTCTCCATCAGCTAAATCAAAAATAAGGTAGGGTACAATTCCAAGAGTGAAACCTTTCAATACCTCTTCACCTGCATCTTTTACAAAAGATACTTTTGTAACATGTTTGTTTTTACAATAGTTTGATAAATCTCTTTCATACTTATATGCTTCAATCATTTCTGACATTACATCCACTACATTCTCGCTTTCGCTAATGGAGAAAAATTTAGAAAAATCAAAGGCTTTAAGAAAACATATTTCATTTTCTTTCTCAACTTTGTAGCAAATCGAAAAAAATGAGCCCGTTGAATTGTCTCGTTTAGTAATTTTTTCAATTACAGTCCAACCTGTTTTTAAGACTTTTCCAAGTAGGTTGTGTGCAGCATTGTCTGAGATATTATTGTCCATTAATTAATTTATTTAAAGATGATATTTTTTGTTTTTGATTGAACAGAACTCCTTCTACACATATTAGAGAACATACAAAAAATAAAATATCCGTTTTTCTTGAAAACAATGCTTGAAAATCGGGTACTTTATTTTTTGAATCACGCCTTACACCTTTTATTTACTCAGTAAACATGCATATAAATCATCGGTAGAATTTTTTTTAGAAGTATTTTCAAAAGAAGGAAATCTGAAAGGAAAAAGCATTTTTGCGTTCAAAATGTATGTTAGGAATTATACGACAAATATAGATTTATGTTTTCATTTAAAAAAAGCAATTGACATCTTGTTAACATATAAAAAAGCACCCCCTCAGTATTTATTCCTTTTTCAAAGATAGGATGTAAGATTATCCACCCATTTTCGGTTCTGTCAGGCTTAAAAAGCTTAAAAAAAAGTGTACTGTTTTCAACAGAAAGCGCACAAGTGCAAAAAGTAACCTTACACGTTTGATGATTTGCGTACAAGTTGAAAAAATAGATTTCACTGTTTCAAAATAGATTAACAAGTTGAAAAAATAGATTTCACTGTTTCAAAATAGATTGACAAGTTGAAAAAATAGATTTTACTGTTTCAAAATAGATTGACAAGTTGAAAAAATAGATTTCACAGTTTTAAAATAGATGTATAAGTTGAAAAAATAGATTTCACAGTTCAAAAATAGATTGACAAGTTGATAAACAGACAAAAACCGCTTGCTCACGACCATGAACAAGCGGTTTTTGTCTGAAAAGGCATCCCGTCCAAACATTCATCATTTATCATTCATAATTCATAATTAATCCTTTATCCACCAACGAATGAGAATCGGATTGATGAATAAATCGCTCATCAAAGCCGTAATCAGCGTCACAGCGATTAATTTGCCGACAATGACTGACGGGGGGTGAATGGAAAATATCATGACCAAAAAACCGAAGAATAAAATGATGGTGGTGATGCACACAGGTTTGCCCGTCTCTAACAGCGTGGTTTTTAAGGCGGCATCCACGCTTTCGCCTTTTGACCGATTGATATTGAAGCTGGATAAAAAATGAATCGTGTCGTCAATGGCGATACCAAATATGACGGTAAATATCATCGAAATACCCGCATCTAAGTCCACACCGAGAAAGCCAATGAGCGCACCCGCAAAAACAAGCGGAAACAGATTAGGTATCAAAAAGATGGCAATCATACGGACATTGCGCAGCATCAAACCCATCAAAAGCGCTATCAAACCGACCTCCCAAGCAATGCCTTCGAGCATATCAGCGCGCACATATCGGGCATTTTTGTCCATAATATACCCTGTACCTGTCCGCCGAAATGTGGCGACCGTAGAGTCTGTATGGCTCGCAATCCAAGCATCAATGCGGTCACCAATCGCCATGACGGAGTCTGCACCTAAATCCGAAACCTTAGTCGCAATTCGGGCTTTTGTCCCATCTTTTGACATCAATACTTGTGATGCGGCTTTCGGTATTTTATCTGCAAAGACTTGATAGTCATAGAATTGTGTCGAATCCTTCGGAAACATATACGCCTCATTTCTATTGCCATTCGTCATTTGTCCAATAGATTTATAAATCATCGTAGGGGACGTGACAGAGCGAATAGCGGGAATAGTTACCAAATAGTTCTCTAAATTGTTCATAGATTTCATCACTTCATAATCATCTGCCAACCTTCCATTTTGAGCAAAAACAGCGTATTCCAAAGGACGAAAACCCGCAAAAACGTGTTCAAAAAAGAAAAAATCCTGCGTCACTTTTTGACCAATCGGCATATTGTCTTCAATGCTGTAATTGGTCTTTATTTTTGAAATGCCATAAGTGCACACGAGTAAAATGCCCATCGCCACCAACGCAATGGCTCTCGACCGCATTTTTGTAAAGCGATAAACCCACGCCATAAATTTTTCAATGCGCGTGGAAGACCCCCTCAGTAAAATGAGGTCATTGACATTAAAATAGGAAAAAAGAGAAGTCGTAAACAACAAAACGGTCACGTAAGCAACCATCACACCCACAGCGGCATTGACACCAAACTCTTGAATCGGTATGATGCGGCTCGTGACTAATGTCGCAAAACCAATGGCAGTTGTGACGGCGGTCATCAAAGTCGCAAGACCTATCTCCTTCATTGTCAACCAAATAGCGTGTTCACGGTCATGTCCACGCCGCAATTCATCAATATATTTTGACAACATGTGTATAAAATCCGAGGTGCCGATAATAACCATTAAAACAGGATACAAAGCTGCCATAGCCGATAATTCACGTCCCCACGCGCCCAATACACCAAAAAACAACAGCATGGAAAGCCCAATAGAAGCCAAAGCTAAAAGGACTGTTTTCCAACGTCGAAACAAAATGACAATGATGATAGCGACTAAAATAGCTGAAATAATGGAAGACACAAGGACTTCACGCTTCTCCATCCACACCAATTCTTTTTGAAAATTGGCACGCCCGAGATAATGATACGCGGCGAAATTGAAGGGCTTGATGAGCGAATCGAGGGCATGAATGAGTTCATCAGATTCTTTGAGATTGAGTCTGTCTTTTGTTTTCAAAAATAAGACAAGCGCATTGCCATCTTCAGAAATCAGATTGCGCACGAAGCGCGGGTCAGTCAAAACTTTGATTTTATCGGCTGCATAATAAGATGTGTCGTCTATGTGAATCGCTGGCGCTGGAATGATGCCAAATAGCGATTTTACAGGCAGTTTTACCTTTGTAAGCGATTGATTGTCAGTGACATAAGGTAAGTTGGCAGATTGTTCCGTGAGGCTGTCAAAACGTTGGAGAAACGCTTGATTGAAAACAGCACCGTTGCCAAAAGAATCGGCATTTTGTTCTGCGACCCTATTTTTAGCTTCCACACCAACGAGGAGGAAGTTGTCATCGGTCTCAAAGTTTTTAATAAACTCTTGGAAAAACACTAAATCAGGGTCTCCTTGTGGGAAAAACTGTTCAAAATCGAACGAAAACCGCAATTTCGTTGTAAAGAAAATGGCTGCAACAATCAAGACCGCAAAAAGAGGAAAGACGAGGCGACGGAAACGTTGAAGATTAAATTTCATAAAAATGGTGAGCCACTTTTTTGTAAACTCGTCTTCATAACTTTTTGGAGAGGTGTTTTGTTTAAAACTTTCAATAAAAAATGAAAGCTAAAATAAAGATTGCTGAATCGGCGGCGTTTCAAAATCCAACAACCACTTCTTACGCTGCAAACCGCCTGCAAAACCCGTCAAAGAACCATCAGAACCAATAACGCGATGACAAGGAATAATAATCGCAATTTTGTTTTGGCCATTTGCTGATGCCACGGCACGAATCGCTTTTACATCACCTAATGCTTTGGATTGCTCCATGTATGAACGCGTTTTGCCAAAAGGTATTTTGCGTAATTCCTCCCAAACACGCTTTTGGAAATCCGTACCTTCTAAATCAAAAGGCA
This sequence comes from Saprospiraceae bacterium, assembly GCA_031411275.1. GTDB lineage: Bacteria > Bacteroidota > Bacteroidia > Chitinophagales > Saprospiraceae > JAAFJT01. The sequence continues at coordinate 66,377 of JANOAU010000193.1, forward strand.
AATCGAAACTGGTTCGTTTGCCTTCAAAATATTCTGACAATTGATTGATAGTCAATTGATTAAATGGGTTTGGGTTTTCCTCAAATTTCTTTTCATCTACAAAATTCACACTCCTAAGTCCCCCCTCAGTACATTGCACCTCCAATAAGCCTACGGGTGAATCCATATATGCAGTTGCTAAATTTCCCATGACAGAGCGATTGATTTTGTAAATGGAAGACATATCGTAATGGTGAATGGTGAATGGTGAATATTTTAATGGTGAATAATTAATTCACCATTAAAATATTCACCATTATTTATACGGCAAATGACTCACCGCAACCGCAGGTACGGGCTGCATTTGGATTATTGAACACAAAGCCTTTACCTTCTAAACCACCTGAAAATTCAAGCGTTGTGTTGAACAAATAAAGAAAGCTCTTTAAATCGGTGACGACTTTCACACCGTTGTGTTCAAAAACTTGGTCGTTGGGCTTGCTTTGGTTGTCAAAATCCATCTTATATGACAATCCTGAACAGCCACCACTCACGACAGATACGCGAACAAAATGGTCGTTATCCAAATGTTCCGCTTTTAGTATTTCTGAAATTTTTTCTTTGGCTGAATCTGCTACAAAAACCATTTTTCTAAGTTTTGAGTTATGAGTTATGAGTTATGAGTTTCCATAACTCATAACTCATAACTCATAACTTATAATTCATAACTCATCATTAATTAAGCTACTACGAGTAAGCCATTTTTTACTTGATAGTCCTTGATAGCGGCTTTAATCGCATCTTCTGCAAGGACAGAGCAGTGAATTTTGACGGGCGGCAATGCCAGCTCCTCAACGATGTCCATATTGTCAATCGTTAACGCTTGGTCAACTGTTTTACCTTTCAACCACTCAGTAGCGAGTGATGAAGAAGCAATCGCTGAACCACAGCCAAAAGTCTTGAATTTAGCATCAATGATGGTGTTCGTAGTTTCGTCTACTTCAATTTGCAGACGCATCACGTCACCACATTCAGGCGCACCCACTAAGCCTGTGCCAACTGATTTTTTTGATTTGTCGAGTGTACCGACATTGCGTGGATGGTGAAAATGTTCGATTACTTTTTCTGAATATGCCATTGTATTTCTTATTGAATATTGTTAATTGAATATTGATTATTAATTGTTTACGTTTGAATATTAGTTATTGTTGGAAATAATCAATCAACAATAATCAATATTCAATTCTTAATGTTCCGACCACTCAACCTGCGTCAAATCCACACCTTCTAAGTACATTTCCCAAATCGGCGACAAATCACGCATGTGGTTCACCCCGTTTGTAATCGCTGTGATGGTGTAGTCAATATCTTCATCAGTCGTGAAACGACCCAATGAAAAACGCAAAGAAGAGTGCGCCAAATCATCGCCCAAACCCATGGCTACTAATACATAAGAAGGCTCTAATGAAGCCGAAGTACAAGCAGAACCCGACGACAAACCAATTTCTTGATTAAAAGTCATCATCAAACCTTCGCCTTCGACGTGTTTGAATGACATATTCGTGACGTGCGGCATACGGCTCGCGGTTGTACCGTTTATCGTCACTTCTTCAATTTTCATCAATTCCGTTTCCAAACGGTCACGCAATTTTGAAATACGTGCGGTGTCTTTTTCCATGTCTTGCATACAAATTTCAGCCGCTTTGCCAAAACCAACGATGCCTGGCACGTTGAGCGTACCCGAACGCATACCGCGCTCGTGACCACCACCGTCAATTTGAGCTGTTACCTTTACACGAGGCTTAATACGGTTGACGAATAAGGCACCTACGCCTTTTGGACCATACATTTTATGCGCTGTGAAAGTCGCTAAGTGAATGCCCAATTCCTTGACATTAACAGGTATTTTACCCGCTGCTTGTGTAATATCAGACATAAACAAAACGCCATGTTTCGCACAAATCTCGCCGATGCGCTTCATGTCTTGAATCACACCCGTTTCGTTATTCGCAAACATGACACACACCAATATCGTTCCTGGCTTGATAGCCGCTTCCAATTCGTCGAGGTTGATGGTCGCATCGTAATTGACATCGAGATACGTGACTTCGCCACCTAATTTTTCGATGTGTTTACACGTATCCAATACGGCTTTATGTTCTGTCTTGACTGTAATAATATGGTTGCCTTTTTTAGCGTACATCTCATAAGCCCCTTTGAGAGCCAAATTGATGGCTTCCGTTGCGCCCGAAGTAAAAATAATTTCCTTATCTTCAGCACCAATGAGTTTGGCGACTTGCTCACGAGCATAGTCAACGCCTTCTTCAGCTTCCCAACCGAAAGGGTGATTGCGGCTGGCAGCATTGCCAAAATGAGTCGTGAAATAAGGCATCATCGCTTCTGCAACACGCGGGTCAACGGGGGTAGTTGCATTGTTGTCGAGATATATTCTACGTTTCTTTTCCATTATTAATTGATTGATAATCAGCTTTTTATTAATTTCAATGATTCGTTTAAATAGACTATTTGGATTTAGTCTTTCTTTTTCTAACTGCAAAAGTAACATTTATCGAGTTAAATTGTTTTTATCGTTTCAAAAATTAAAGTAAAAAACTTCACTTACTTTTGTGTCCCTATGCTAAACAATATATTCTTCCGCATCTTTATGTCGCCTTTTGCGCTCCTATATGGGGCTATCGTCAAAATGCGCCAATTAAGCTATCAGTTGCAGCTGCTTCGTTCATCGCGTTTTGACGTGCCAACGATTGTTGTAGGCAACCTTTCCACGGGCGGTGTCGGTAAATCGCCGCATATTGAGTACCTCATTCGGTTACTCCAACCTTATATTAATGTCGCTGTTTTGAGTCGCGGTTACAAGCGCAAAACGGAGGGCTTTCGCTTGGTTCAACCCGACAATACGGCTCTTGAAGTCGGTGACGAGCCTTTACAATTCAAGCGCAAGTACCCCTCAGTACCCGTGGCTGTGGGCGAGCGTCGGGCGTATGCGATTCCACAAATGATGTATCAACACAACGATATTCAAACCATTTTGCTCGATGATGCCTTTCAACATTTGGCTGTTCGACCTTATATGAATGTGTTGGTGACGGAGTACAGTCGTCCCTATACCAAAGATTATATTTTGCCAATGGGCAACCTACGCGAAGGGCGAAGCGGCGCAGCACGTGCCGATGTTATTGTCGTCTCAAAATGCCCTACTGATATGCAAGTAGCTGAAAAAAAGCGTTTTATAAAAGACATAAACCCGCACAGTCAGCAACAAGTCTTTTTCAGTTATTACGATTATGCCACACCTTACCATATTTTAGACCCCTCATTCCTACTGAATGACAAACTGAATGACAATGCCTTAGACGCTGAAACAGAAGTGCTTTTGGTTACAGGCATTGCTCGTGTGGACTATCTGGTGGCGCATTTGAGCCAACGGGTCAAAGCTGTTACGACCTTAGCATTTGAAGACCACCGCATTTTTTCAAACTATGATGTGGCACACGTCAAAACCCTTTTTGACCAAATGACAGGACGTAAAAAAGTGATTTTAACAACTGAAAAAGATGCCACGCGTTTGGAATTGCACAAAGACTATATTCTTGAAAATCAATTGAATATCTATGCAATTCCTATCGAAGTAAAGTTTTTGTTTGATGAACAAGCGGCTTTTGATGAAGAAATAAAACAACGTCTTTTAGATTTTAAGATATAGCAAAATTATTGTTTGGTTTCAATACATAATCAATAGTTTCTCGACGACAATAAAAATTGCGGAGGTTGAGGATGTCAATAAAAAATCGGTAGAACCAATGGCTTCTGTAAAAGCTTTTTGGGATTAGGATTGAAGAAGAGGAGGATTTATAATTTGCGAAGGGCAAAGGGAAAGGGCAAAACTTGATTTTACAGGTTTTGCCCTTTGGTTTTACAAATACTGAGGGGTGCTAAAAATACGCATATCTATATATATGAAATGACAAGAAGGTTATTGAAAAATTAATTGCAAAACGATTTTACTTTGTAAAATCTATGATTAAAAACTCCTCTAATCTTTTTTCTTTTTTTAGTTCTAAACCTAAATTTTCTGTCAAATACTTGTTTATCACATTGATTGACGTGGAATTAATTATTTGACCTGACACCCTGAAGCAATACCCTATTTCTTCATTTGCTTGAAGATATATTTTCCTTGACAACTTTTCTTTAAATATGTTAGTTAAAACCGATAATCCCATATTATGTACATCTAAGAAATCCATTTCTTTGTTATATGTGGAATGCCCTCCAGCACCATAGTAACTACATTCATATCTTGCCAATTTTATCGGGTCAACTATCTCTAAAGAAAGAACTTCTGCTGTATCTAAAATTATTTCAGTAGAGAAATGAAAGTCATTTTGCAATTTTCTTTTTAACATTTCAACTATATCATCCATATCCGTACAAGACACTGAACGAATATAATAATAAATTCTGCTAAACGGCACTTCTCCTTTAACACGCACAAATACTGAATCCTTCTTCCAAAGATAGGCAATGCTTGGTGCTAGTAATCCTTTGAATTCTCTACACGGTAAAACACAGCCATCGCATTTTGTGATAACAACAGAATCATAATAGCCTGTTGAAAATTGATATTGGGTATTAAGAAATGGAGAAGCATAACTATCATTTTGTGCTTTTATCTCAATATCTCCAAGATATAGAAAAAGAATAAAAAAAACGAATAACTTATTCGTCGTTATTTTAGTGAATAGTCTTACACTTGGAAGCAAGATGTTTTTGCATTTCATTTTAAGAACTTTACTTTATACACTGTTTCTAATTTTTTAGTTTTTGTAATAGTTAGCCCTATATATGTTTCTAAATAACTATTCAACTCTGGTATTTTGTCATAAGAAGTCAATAATTCAAGAGGTATTTTGTAATCAAAGTATGTTCCTAAAGTATTTGTAGCATCATCATTATAAATGTTTAATTTCTGTTCTAAATATACTGAAATCCAAAGTAAGGAGGCACAAGAGCCATTAAAAGAATTTTCAATAGAATCTATACTTGTACCACCACTTAGCAGACACCCTTCGGGTACAGTTTTTCTGCCGAATAATTTTGTAGTATCTTTTATATTTAACTCCAAGTATTCTAAAGAATCCTTTGATTCTTGAACCTCAAAATCGAAATGTTTTTCCATTAATTTCAATATCATATCTCTACCATCAAAATATAAATCTTTACTGTAACACTTCGAGCTATCTTGGGTTTTACCGCCTTTTAAATCCCAACCTTGTGCATAAAATAAAACATAACGCTTTTCTTGTGGTTTATTCAAAAAATGGAGATGGGGTGTTGTGTGGATATCCGTTTGTAGCAGGTTGACAATACCACCAACAATATCGCCACAATATCCAAATACCCCTCCTAAATCGTCACTAAATGGACGGAAATAATCTTCGGCAGTATCAGTAACTTCTTCAATTCTCAAATTCAAATAAGTATGACTACGTGAGTTGTAATTTCGTCGAGTGGTTATTTGACCATTTTTAGTTAACATATCAATTTTTTCTTTCTCCATTAACATCATCATTTGTGATGATGGATAAAGCTTTTGGGACAGAGAAGAAATCGAATTTGAAACGAACAAAAGCATAATAAGAAATTTACATATTCCCATTTTATTTACGTGATTTTGAATTTTACATATACTAAAGTATACTAAACTTTTTATATAATGAAAATTATTAAAAAGAAAGGTCTTTTAACAAAATTGGTTAAACCTGACTATGCTAAAAAGACCTCACTTTATATAATTTACGGCGAATTTTATTTGTAATTTTATTTTTATGGGCAATTGGCTACTACTGTCGCATTGTTATTATTAGGATCTGTTTGGCTTACTGGAATACCAACTGAACCCATATGAAAATTTGAAGTGCTTGTAGTATTAAATTGTCTATAATTAGCGGTATTAAAAAAATCTGACCAAGTTGTTAGAAATTGGTTTGCTGTTACACCAGCTTGTCCTTGATAAAAATTAAGTGCTGATGTATATGCTGCCGATATTAGATTACCTAATGTTATTGGATTAAGTGGAATATTTCTTCGTGTAGTAATATCAATGTGGAAAAGTGGAATATTAAGGTTAGGCACTCCAGTTACTTGTAAATCCCTAAAATCCATACTAATACCATGTGTTAAACTAAAAGGGTAAAAATCCGATGCTTCATCAGCAGAAGGAGGTTCCATTATATATGCGTTTGCTACTGAATTTGCTATTGTACCGGGGCAAAGCCGTGTAACAGGCACCAACGTTGAGTTATCATCATCATAAGCGCAATTGTAACAATCATCACACCAAGGCATGCCAGGACAATCATTGCAATTTGGATTACTCGAATCTGGACAATCACCACAATTTGGATAAATAGGATATAAGCAATCATCGCCACAATCACTACATTCATTAAAACAAATTTCCCCACCTCAAATCATTGTATAGTCTGGGGGAGTACATGTTTAACCACCACAAGTATAAGGCATAGCCCAACAACCACAAGTACACCAGTTAACTTCGATAATTTCACAATATTCAGTACAACAGGTTTTCAACGAACTATTATCTGTGCTTTTCCTTTGAACTGAATTACTCCCGATTTTTGCTAATACTTTGCCGCCTTTTACAAAATAGCCATCCAAATTATTACCACGTAAATCGTAAATTGAAATGAGTCCATCAAATTTTTCTGTTTTAAAATTATGGATATTAATGTTATCAACAGAACCTACAAAATCATTCTTTGGAGATATGGCTATGACAAAGCCTTTATAGCTGCCATTAGTATTAGCGCGCAAAATTAGTGAAACTTTACTATCTTGATACACTTTTGAAATGTTTTGAGATAAACCCTTCCCATCCAATTTGAAAGGAAGCTCTAACAAGTGGTTATCAATTTGAATGGCTTTGCCCCATATTGGCTCAATTTTACCTTTGATATTTTTGCTAAGTAAACCTAATTCAATAAGTTCTACCACATCTAACATCTTGAAACCACCGATTGAAAATCGGTGGTTTCAA